>JAJPJJ010000091.1 GCA_021324295.1 Bacillota bacterium | reverse complement strand
GGTGAAGAAGACCGCGCGGGGCTTTCGCAACGCCGAGAACTTCAAGACAGCGATCTATTTTCACTGTGGGGGTCTGGACCTATACCCACTCGAAAGCCGGTAGAGGCCGGAATGTAGGGAAGACCTGGGCTACCCTTATGGTGGTCAGCACGGCCAGTACAAACCACCAGCCCGCGAGGGCAGAAGGGACCCAGGTCCATGTCCAGGGTACCACCAAGTCAGCGCATCCGGGAAGCCATTGACGCCCTCCTGGCGGAGGGCCAGGAAGCTGGGACGGACATCGCCAGCTCGCTCTTTCGGTTGGGAGCTAAGCGGGTGATCCAGGAGCTGCTGGAACAGGAAGTCGACGCGCATCTGGCGCGGGGCCGCTACGAGCGCGCCGAGCCGACCACCCCGCATCGGGGCGACCGGAACGGCTACAAGCAGCGGGAGGTGCAGACCGCCGCGGGGGCGGTGCCCGTGTGGCGACCGCAGGTGCGCCAGACGCCGGAGCCCTTCGAGAGCCGGTTGTGGGGCTTTCTGCGCGGCCACAGCGATGTCGTCCAGCGCTTGGTGGTGGAGATGTACGCGCGGGGACTGTCGACGCGGGACATTGAGGAGGCCCTGACGGATGCCACCGGGAGCTGCCTGCTGAGCCGGAGCACGGTCAGCGCGGTCACCGAGGCGCGGTGGGAGGACTACGAGGCATTCACCACACGCGATCTGTCAGGCTTCGACCTCGAGTACCTCTTCGTCGATGCGATCTACGAGACGCTACGCCAGCAAGGCGGCATCCACGAAGCGATCCTATGCGCCTGGGGCATCCTCCGGGACGGCCGGAAGGTCTTGCTGCACCGGACCTTGGGCCAGAAAGAGCGCTACCAGTGCTGGCTGGAGTGCTTGCGGAACCTGGTCGCCCGCGGGCTCCGCCTGCCGGTGACCATCACCAGCGATGGCGCGCCCGGCGTGCTGCGGGCGATCGCGGAGGTGTGGCCGCAGAGCCTGCGGATCCGCTGCTGGGTCCACACGATGCGCAATGTGCTGGACAAGGTGCCGGAAAGCGCCCGCGCGGAGGTGAAAGCGCACCTCCTGGCGATCCGGGATGCGCCGACGCTGGAGGCGGGGCAGCAGGCGGCGGCCGAGATGCTCGAGCGGTACGGACGCCTGTACCCCTCGGCGATGGCTAGCCTGAGCGAGGATCTCGAGGCACGCCTGAACCATCTGCGGGTGCCCGTGAACCATCGGCGCTATGTGCGGACCACGAATGTGATCGAGCGGAGCTTCCTGGAAGAGCGCCGGCGGACGAAGGTGATCCCGCGGTTCTTCGACGAGCGGAGCTGCTTGAAGCTCGTGTTCGCCACCCTCCAGCGGGCCAGCCAGCGCTGGCAGCGCGTGCGGATCACCGAGCTCGAGCAGAAGCAGCTCATCGTGCTGCGGCAGTCCCTGGGGTTGGATCCTGATCCCACCCCGACAGATAGATCGCGCGAGAAAAGTGACGAGGCCGCCTAAGACGTGGCTCGGACCGCTTTTACATCCAGTTTAGGACTTGACCGGAGCATCATCCTGACGAGCAACAAGAGCTATGGGGAGTGGGGCTCGATCTTTGGCAATGACCCGATCATCGCGACCGCCACCCTGGACCGCCTGCTCCATCACTCGACGACGATCTTCATGGGTGGAACGCAAACACCTACGTGCGCTTCGTCGTAGCACAGACAGTCGGCCCAGACACCTGCCGGCTCTATCTGCAGCCCAAGCACAGGCGGCGCGTGTGGCGATCCGGACAAGGAGCGCGTAACGGAAATGTGTCACGTTGAGAATACCGCATATCCACACATGAATGCCGCCCGGGTATCGGGATGGTATGATGTGGCCGCAAATATGGCCCATATTCCAGCCGTAGCTGCCCTCGCTGGCGCCATGGAGAGAAAGCGGTATATATCTATTGACATTCTCCGGCAGAGGGAGTACCGTGAGGCCGAGGAGGTGCGGGATGCCCGCACGGCGCGGTCCCTCGGTGACAGATCGGCTCTTCCGCGACTACCCGACCTTCTTTCGGGCCCGCGATCGCCTACAGGTCAAGTACGAAATGCTGCGGGCTCACGCGGTCGAAGCCCGTCCGGTGCGGGCCGTATGTCAGGCTTTCGGCTTCAGCCGGCAGTCGTTTTATACGCTGCGCGAGCGCTTTCGCGGGGACGGGCTCGAAGGGTTGCTCCCACGGCGGCCGGGCCGGCGGGGGCCGATGAAGTGCACCGCGGAGGTCGTGACATTCTTGCGCGACGCGAAGACCCACGATCCCACGCTCTCCGGCGCTACGTTGGCGGCGCGTGTCGAGGAACGCTTCGGGATCCGGCTCCATCGGCGGACGGTCGAGCGTGTCCTTGGGCTGCGCCGACGCCGCTCAAAAAAAGACCGATGATCCCGACGCCGGGGCATTGCCGTCCCTTCTTGGAGACCGGCGGTCTTGCCCAAGCCTGCTATGAACGCCTGCGCGCGGCGGCCCTGGCCGGGGCATGGGAAGGCTCGCCGGCCAGCGTGCAGTTCGCACGAAGCGGCGTCGTCGGTCTCCTCCCTCTCGAGCGGCCGACCTGGACCCTGGACATCTGTCAGGCGGCGCCGCCGCGCTGGCAGGGGGCACGGGATCCCCATCAACTCGCGCTCCGCGATGTGGTGCACTGGCTTCTGGACCGGAGACCTGTGGCGACCCTCGCGGACGAGGAGGTGAGGTGATGCGGGTGGCGCTCTATGCGCGGGTGTCCAGTGAGCAACAAGAACAGCGCGGCACCGTCGCGTCTCAGCTGTCGGCGCTACGCGCATATGCCCAGCAGCACCAGATGGACATCTGTGACGACTACGTCTGTGTCGACGAAGGCTACAGCGGCACCCGACTCGCTCGACCGGGGTTGGATCGGCTGCGTGACGGTGCCGACCTCGGCGCCTTCGACACGGTGCTGGTGCTCTGTCCTGATCGCTTGGCCCGCAAGTATGCGTACCAAGTCCTGATCGTCGAGGAACTGGAGCGGTTGGGCATCGTGGTGCAATTTCTCGAGAGCCCACCGCCGACGGATCCCCATGCCCAGTTGTTGGTCCAGATTCAAGGTGTCATCGCCGAGTATGAGCGCGCGAAGATCACCGAGCGCTATCGGCGGGGCAAGCTCTTTCGGCTCCGGCAGGGGGGGAGCGATCTACTGGCGAGTCCCCTACGGCTATCGGCGCGTCCTGCGACAGGGGAGTACGCCTCCATTCATCGAGATCGATGAGTCGACCGCCCGGTGGGTGCGACAGATCTTCCGCTGGCACGTCGACGAGCACCTGACGACACGTGGGCTGGCCCGCCGGCTGATGGAGCTGGGCGTCCCCACCCCGCGGGGCGGCCGGTGGTGGGGGATGAGTACGCTCAATCGCATCCTCCATAACCCGGCCTACCTCGGCACGCTCACCTACAATCGGTGGGACGCCGAGCCGCGCCTGCCGGTGCGCGACGGACAATCACGATCACGTCGCGCGACCCGCGTGCAGCGCGCTCAGAGCGGATGGATCACACTCACCATCCCGCCCTTGATCGACGAGGAAACCTTTGTCGAGTCAATCCCATAGTTCGTTGAGAATGCGGGAAGCGACCCCGGCGACCTCACGCCGCAGGCACCTCTTTGGTCAGTTGACGTCGTAGTGCGTCACGCAGTTTCGG
>JAJPJJ010000113.1 GCA_021324295.1 Bacillota bacterium | reverse complement strand
TCCTGACAGATAGCTGGCCCGCCCCCAGAAGCGCCCGAGGGCCCGCAAACCGCAGGAAACGTGGCTCCGAGGCGCGTCCGCCCTGGTCAAGTTCCGAAGCCGCTGGGCATCCTTGCCAATCATTGCGGCCAAACGTACGTTCGCATATAATTAACCCCGAGGCCGGAGCACCAGCCATCACAAGGCGCGCGTGGGCGCCCGCACAACGGAAGCACGCAGTCACCAATAGCCCGCCATCGGCGGGACGGGGCGAGGGAAACGACGCCATGGCGCGGAAGCAGCCGATCATCGTCGAGAGCTCCAGCGTTTCTCCCCAGGCTCCCGGGGAGCGGGCCACGACGACGATGGCCAAAGTCCTCGATAAAACCCGCCACGGAACGGCGGTTATGACCAAGCACATCCTTAACTGCGGAGACGCCAGGCATCTAGCGTGGATCCCTGATGCTTCCATTCACCTTGTCTTGACCTCTCCGCCCTATTGGACGCTCAAGAAGTACAACGATCACCCCGACCAGCTGGGCGACATTCAGGATTACGAAGCGTTCATGGACGAACTCGACAAGGTATGGCAACATTGCCACAGAGTCCTGGTCGAAGGCGGCCGACTCGTTATCGTCGTCGGAGACGTCTGCATTGCACGCCGTAGAAACAGGGGACGCCACCTCGTCGTGCCGCTGCACGCGGACATCTCCGTACGGGCACGGCGCCTTGGCTTCGACTACCTCACCCCGATTTTCTGGCACAAGATCGCGAATGCGAGCTATGAAGTTGAGAACGGGTCCTCGTTCCTTGGGAAGCCGTTCGAGCCCAACGCGATCATCAAGAACGACACCGAGTACATCCTTATGCTGCGCAAACCCGGGGCCTATCGTAAGCCCACTGAAGAACAGCGCCGCGCCTCCAAGATCAGCAAAGAGGACCACGCGCGCTGGTTCCGATCAGTGTGGACAGACGTACCCGGCGCGTCAACTCGCGACCATCCGGCGCCGTTTCCAGTAGAGCTCGCGCTTCGGATCATCAGGATGTTCTCGTTTGCCGGGGATACGGTACTCGACCCATTCAGCGGGACTGGTTCGACCGCGTTGGCCGCACTACGAGCCAATCGGAACAGCATTAGCAACGAAGTTGACCCGGAATACTTCAAGCTCTCGGTTCGTCGGCTGCAAACCGCCCTGGCTCAGGGCTCCCTCTTCCCAGACGGCCCGACCCCCATCCTCGTGGTCAATGAGCCGCGTCAGGAGAATCGCTCAGTGTAGAATCGGGCGATGCGCGCAATGAAGGTCTCGTAGTGATCCGGGTCGCCGGGTTGGGGTGCGGGCGGCGCAGTCCAAAGGGTTGCGGGGCCACGGTTGTCACAATTGATCACGATCGTGGCATAGGCGTCAAAGCCGACCTGCCCAATGCCGTCCCGGATGCGCAGGCCCCGTAGGTGCCGAACCATCCGTTCCGTGACGTCGGGTTGCTTGTGCGTCGAGACGACGAGATCCCGCTGGTCCTTTGTTTGCCTGAGCGGCGACACAAATGTGTCCGCGATATTCACAACGGTGATCCCCGCAGCGATCGTCTTCGCGTCGCCCTGATGTACTATCTCATGGGACGAACTGAGTTCGTCAAAGATGCGAGGTTGAGCCTTGCCGTGTTCCGTCATGACAGTCTTCTCTTCGCACGCAATGAAAATCTCATCGAGCAACGGCACGGGAATTCCAATCGGACCTGCGGCGGGAGGGCCGACTGCCAAATCCAGTGTCTTCTGCTTGCCTGTCCGTGGAAATGTACAGCGCAGGTTGGTCTCCCACACTACTACATGCTCGGCGAGCTGCCTTTGTAGCACCGGACAGTTGGCACGCAGATCGTCCAGGATGAACTGGCAGAGCGCCTTCGAGTGCGCGTCGCTGCGGCTGTGATACCGATAGACATAACCCAGTCGTCTATCTTTGTGCGCGTGCGCGCTCATCCACTCTGCGAAGCGCTGTGGGCCGTTCATGAATTCCTGGACTTCGTCTCGCTCAGCGTACCCCCTTCAGCTGTGGGACCAGATCGGGACCAGTGTTGACAGACTACGCGGCATCTAGACGAGCGATCACCGGCCGGCATTGACCGCGAAACCCTTGCGTACGGCGGCTGCCAGCATCAGACGAGGGTAGATCGGGGCTCTAGGTTCAAATCCCTCCTCCCCGACCACCGCGAGCCCGTCGTTTTCAAGGCCCCTCGCGAGGACCGCCCGGTCTGTCACGCCCGCGTCACGCCCCCGCCCGGGGCTCCTGACGTAGTTCAGCCCCCGACCGTGCCCTGCGCTCGGGCCTCAGGCGACGTAGCGGGAGGCGATACGGCCGAGCTCCTCGGCGGTCGGGGCTCCAGGGGCGAGCGCCGCGGCCAGATCGCGCATGTAATGCTCCCGGCCGGCGGGCGTGTTGAAGTTGAGCAATCGCACCGGCCGCTCGCTGCGATCGCTGAAGGTGTGGACAACGCCGGGCGGGATACAGACGAACGAGCCAGCGCCGAGATCCACGGCCTCGTCGCCAACCTGCATGGTCAGCGTGCCGTCCAGCACGTCGAACCTGTCGTGGAGCCGCTCGTGGACGCGAGGAGGCGGGCCGGCGAAGGCGGGCGATTCCGGCTTCGCCCAGGTAGAACGAGCCCCCGGTGTCCTTCCCCGTCGCCGTGGTCGTGACCGACGACGGACCACCGATGGGCTCGCCTTCGCCCGGCAAATGAACGACGGCGCGCACGCGGGGCCCCCCTGTCCGCGCTCGTCGACCAAGGCGGGCATTTCATGATCGATGGCGTCGTGTCCTGCCAGGGTGCTTGGGACGGGTTCGCGGCGGACAGGCCCACCGCCGTGTCCGCGCCGCGGTGAAACCGTACCACCGGCGCTGACGGCCGTCGCGCGGGGCCATCGAATCGCGCGCATCCCGCACGAGCCCGTGTGGTCGCCGCTTGCCAGCCGCGGCCCGCCCGCTTGGCCGATGCGCCGCATCGGACGCCGTCGCGGCACGATCCGGCGCCGGCGGCGACCGGCTCCACCCTCGGTCCCCTTTCTTTGGAAGGCGCGTTGGCAGTATACTCAGGGCAACGCCGATGACCGGGCTCTTTGGCCCACTCCAGGTCACCATCGAGCCATGGGCGGCCGAATACGGCCCGCAGTGGCGCGGCGGCGCGCCGCCCGAGGAGGCCGAGGTCCCGGAGGCGCTGGATGTCGAGGTGCCGCTCGCGAGGTGGGCGCCGATCGCCGCGGGCGCGGCGATCCCCTGGTCGGCCGTGGCCTTCGTCGATGGCGTCCGGCGGATCGACGCGTTCGTCGCCATCTCCGCGGACGACCGCATGACGCGCGGGGCGTTCGGCACGTATGCGGCGGGTACCGTCGTCCTCCGCGGCGGCGCAGCGACCTTCGGCCCGGCCGTGATCGGGCGGGCCGCCGTCTGCGGCGACGGGCTCTCGCTTCCCGGCCCGGTGACCGTGATGCGCGCGGTGACGTACGAGCCGGCGAGCGCGCCCTCGGCCGATCCCCCCGCGCTCGTGCACTCGCTCGAGACCCGGATGCGGGTGGCCGAGGAACGGCTGGCCCGCGAGCTCGCCGACGCGCCCGGCGCGCTGGTGCTCGCCGACGGCCCGCTCGCGTTCGTGGAGCGCAGCAAGGGGGCGACGGTGGGCTACGTGAAGAGCATCGAGGAGTGGCACCTGCCCGCCGAGGCGGTCCGCCTCGTCCACAGCCTGCCGCCGGGCGCCCGATCGCCGCTGGCCGTGCTGCAGTCCGGCAGGCGAATCCGGTACACGTGGTTCCTGCGGGTGGCGCCGCCGTGGCCCGGGGATGCCCCGTTCGCAGGGATCGTGCGGCTGGAGGTGTCGCAGGCCGTCGGCCTCGATGCGGCCCGCCGGCTCGCGGACGGGTGCGCGGTGTTCCTGCCGCGGCTCGCGCCGCCTCGCGGGACGGATCCGCGGGCGCCCTCGAACCTGCTCCCGATCGGCGCGATCGAGCGCCATCTCAGGCACCGCATGGGGGACCCCCGGCTGATCCACCGGGGCATTCAGACGCTCATCGTGCGGGAGGCGGTCCACCGTGTTTGAGCGCGCATCGCCGGATGGGGCCGGCGGGACGGCCGGCCGCGTGGGGGTCGTGCTGGGGTCGCAGGACGCCACCCCGCTCGAGTTCTGGGTCGGCGCCGAGGAGGGACAGACCGTCGAGCTCGACGATCTCGTGGTCTGCGCGGCGCGGGCCCCCGATGGCGAGACCGTCCGGTTCTACGGCGTGGTGGACGTCGTCCGCAAGCGGTACGAGGGCGCGCAGTTCGACGGGGATGCGTTCCGGGTGGAGGCCGGCATGCTGCCGGCCGAGGTCTCGTACGCGGCCCACGTGCACGTGACGCGGATCGACCCCGAGCGGTTCCTGCCGCCGCACCCCGGAGCCCCTGTACGGATCGCGGCCGGGCCCGATCTCGAGCACGCCCTCTACTTCGACCGGATGCCCGCGCGTCTCCCGATCGGCCTCACGCGCGGCGGGGATCCGCTGTACGCCAATTTGGAGTTCCTCGACGGCACGCGCGGGGCGCACGCCTCGATCAGCGGCGTCTCCGGCGTGGCGACGAAGACGACGTACGCGATGTTCCTCCTCTACGCGCTGTTCCACTCCGGGGTCCTCGCCGCCGACGCCGCGAACACCCGGGCCGTCGTAATCAACGTGAAGGGCGAAGACCTGTTGTGGCTGGATCACCCGAACGCGAAGCTCTCCGCGACCGATCGCGCGCTCTACGAGGCGATCGGCCTCCCCGTCGCGCCGTTCCAGGACGTGGGGATCTACGCGCCGGCGCGGCCCGGCAGCGCGGCGGTCGTCCCCCACACCGGATCGCGGCACGTCGGGGTGCGGCCCTACCTGTGGACGCTGCGGGAGTTCGCCCGGGACCGGCTGCTGCCGTTTTGCTTTGCGGAGGCCGACGACGCGCGCTCGCAGATCGGCTACGCGGTGGAGCGCGTCACGGGGTATCTCGCCGACCTCGCGCAGCGCGGGAGCGCCGACGACCCGGGCCTGGACGGCGGGGGACGGCCGCTGCGCACGCTGGATGATGTCGCCCAGCACCTGGAGCAGTCGGGCCAGCTCGGGGAGCTCATCAGCTCCCCCCCGACCCGCGAGGCGTTCCTGCGCCGCCTGCACGCGGCGTGCGCGCGGATGGGGCACCTGGTGCGCGGGACGGAGGCGCCCGATCGATGGGCCATCCGCTGGGACCGCCACCGCGTGACCGTCGTCGACATCCACACCCTGCACTCGGTCGGCCAGATGTTCGTCGTGGGCGTGCTCCTCAAGCGCATGATGGCGCACAAGGAGCAGCAGGGCAGCGCGCGCCCGCTCGTCTTCGTCGTGCTCGACGAGCTGAACAAGTACGCCCCGCGGGAGGGGTGGAGCCCGATCAAGGACGTGGTGCTCGACATCGCGGAGCGCGGCCGGTCGCTCGGCATCTCGCTGTTCGGCGCGCAGCAGACCGCGAGCGAGGTGGCGCCGCGCGTCCAGGCGAACGCGGCGCTCAAGGTGGTGGGCCGGCTCGACGCCGCGGAGGCGGAGCACAGCGAGTACGGATTCCTCACACCGGTCGCGCGGCGGCGCGCCGCCTTCCTGCAGCCGGGCGCGATGATCGTGACCCAGCCGGAGATCCCCTCGCCGCTCCTCGTGCGGTTTCCCTTCCCGGCGTGGGCGACGCGGGTGTCCGAGGTGCCCGCGGGGACCGCGGCCGGCCGGGACCCGTTCGCGAGGTTCTAGGACGCGGCGTGCGGATCGTCCACACGAGCGACTGGCACACCGGGCGCCTGCTGAGGACGGTCGATCGCATCGGGGAGGTCGAGGCGGCCCTCGACGGCCTCGGACGGTTCGTCGAGCGGGAGGCCGTGGACCTCGTGCTCGTCTCCGGGGACGTCTTCGACTCCCTGACCCCCGCCGCGGAGGCCGAGCGCGTCGTCTTCGGGTTCTTCAGGCGGCTCGGCGCCGCGCGCGTCCCGAGCGTCGTCGTGGCCGGCAACCACGACAGCGCCCACCGGGTGGAGGCGTGGGGGCAGCTCGCCGAGCTCGCCGGGGTCCACGCCGCCGCGATCCCCCGCCCGCCCGAGCGGGGCGGCGTCCTCGAGATCCCCTGCCGCTGCGGCGAGACGGCGCTCGTGGCGACCGTGCCGTTCGCCTCCCCCGGCCGGCTCGTGACCGCCCTGGAGCTCGCCAGCGGCGACACCGATCCCATGGGGGTGTACGCCGACGCCCTCCGCGACCTCATCGCGCGGCTGGCCGCCGGCTTCCGCGACGACACCGTGAACCTGCTGGTCGCCCACCTCTACGTCGAAGGCGCGTGGATCTCGGGCACCGAGCGGCAGGTCACCCTCGGCGACCAGTGGGCGGTGCCGCCGCAGGCGCTGCCGTCGACCGCCCACTATGTGGCGCTCGGGCACATCCACCGGCCGCAGACGCTGCGCGCCGCGCCGGCGCCTGCGGCCTACGCGGGCTCGGTGCTCCAGCTCGACTTCGGCGAAGCGGGACAGGTGAAGTCGTTCGTCGTGGTGGACGCGCACCCGGGCCGGCCGGTGGCGATCGCGCGCGTCCCGTACGAGGGGACGACGCCGCTCGGGATCGTGCGCGCGACCCTCGCCGAGATCGAGCGCGACGCGGAGGCTCTGCGGCGGCGCGGCTGGCTCCAGGTGATCGTGCCGCGCGAGCGGCCGGATCCCCATGTCGCCACCGCGGTGAGGCGCCTCCTCCCGAACGCCGTGGTCGTGCGCGACGAGCTGCCGGCGCCGCCGGACGACCCGCTCGCATCCCGCCGCGGGCTTGCCCCGCGCGAGCTGTACGCGCGGTACGTCCGCGAGCGGCACGGGGTCGAGCCGCAGGAGGACCTGCTCCGGGCGTTCGACACCCTGCTGGAGGAAGCCGGGCACGACGCGGCGGCGGAGCCCTGACGGCGTGCGGCCGGTCTCCCTGACCCTCGAGGGCTTCACCTGCTACAAGGAGCGCCAGGAGCTGAACCTGGTGGCGCTCGACCTGTTCGCGATCTGCGGCCCCACGGGCGCCGGCAAGTCGAGCCTCCTGGACGCGATGGTGTTCGCGCTGTACGGCAAGGTGCCGCGGCTGCGCCGGGGCTACACCGAGCTGATCTCGCAGGGCCGCACGCGCATGATCGTGCAGCTCTCGTTCCGGGTCGGGGCGGCCACGTACCACGTGACCCGGCGCGTCGCGGGCCGGGGCCGGCCGGCGCACGCCATCCTCGAGGACGCGCGCGGCCTGCTCGCCGAGGGCATGCCCGCCGTCACCGAGAAGGTCGAGCGGATCCTGCGCATCCCCTACGACGCGTTCGTCCAGGCCGTCCTGCTGCCGCAGGGCGAGTTCGCGAGGTTTCTCAAGGGCGAGCCGGGCGAGCGGACGCGCCTCCTGCGGGAGATCCTCGGACACGAGGTGTACGACCGCATGCGCGAGCTCGCCGAGCGGCGCCGCGGGGCGCTCGGGGGGGCGCTTGCGGGGCTGCGGCGGCTGGTCGAGGAGTACGCGGAGGCCACGCCGGAGACGCTGGAGGCCACGCGGCGCGCGCTGGCCGCCGCCGAGGCCGCGCAGCGCGCCGCGAGCCAGCGGGCCGAGGATGCCCGGCGGGCCGCCGCCGGGGCGCGCGAGCGGTACGCCGCGTGCGCCGAGCTGTCCCGCCTGGGGGCCGACCTCGCCGCGCTGCGCGCCGGCGACGCGTCGGCGCAGGCCGACCTCGCCCGCCTGCAGGCGGCCGAGCGGGCCGCGAGCATCCTGCCCCAGGTGATGGCGGCAGAGGAAGCCGCTCGCGCGGTCGAGCAGCACCGGCGGGCCGCCGCGTCGCTGGAGGAGGCGCGGGCGCGGGCAGGGCGCGATCGCGAGGACGCCGAGCGGCAGCTCGCGCGCGCCGCGGCGGCCGCCGGTGCGATCGACGGCCTCGTCGCCCGGATCAGCGCGCTCGACGGCCTCGGAGCCACGCTCGAGGCTCGCCGCGCCACGCAGGCCCGGCTCGCCCAGGCCGAGGAGCGGCTCGGGGCGCTGCGCGAGCAGGCGCAGGCGATCCGGACGCGGGTCTCCGCGCTCGAGGAGAGACTCGCCGCCCTGCGGGGGCAGGTCGCGGCGGCCGAGCAGCAGCTGACGCACCTCGGGTACGACGCGGCGCACGACCAGCGGCTCGAGAGGGCGAGCCCGCTCGCCGCCGCCCTCTCCGAAAGACGCTTAGCCGCGCAGGCGGCGGCCGGGGAAGCCGCACGGGCGCGCGCCGAACAGGCCCGCCTGGCCCGCGCGGCCGCGCGCGCCGCCGCCGCCGCCCGGACCGCGCGCGCCCACTACGACGAGCTCAAGCGCGCGCTCGAGGAGGCCGCCGCCGCCCTGGAGGACGGGCGCCGGCAGCACGCCGCGGCGCACCTGCGGACGACGCTGACGGTCGGCGAGCCCTGCCCGGTCTGCGAGCAGACGGTCGCCCGCCGGCCCCGCCGCCGCGGCGCCCCGGCGCTCGACGCGCTCGAGAAGGCGCACGCGGATCTCGCCGGCCACGCGCGCGCGGCGGAATCCAGGTCCCGCCGCGCCGACAGGGACGCGGCCGCCGCCGCGGCGGCGGCGCGGCAGGCCGAGACGCAGGCCACGCGGGCGCGCCAGGAGGCCGACGGCCTCGCCCGGCGCGTCGCCGCAGACGAAGCGCGCCTGCG
>JAJPJJ010000056.1 GCA_021324295.1 Bacillota bacterium | reverse complement strand
CGCCGCGGCAAACGTCGCAAGCGCCGCTTCTGTGCCAGTCGTCGTCGGTGGAAATCCTTCACGCATCTGTCTGGCGCCCGTCAGTTCGGATTATCTTAGCGGCGGTGCGCGTAAGAGGGGATCGCGACGCGATGCCGTGGCGGTTCGCGGCATCCCATCCAGCGCGTCCGCTCGTGCGTATGTACCGAATGGACGCCGGACCGGGGGGCGGCATCCCCGCAGGCGGCTCGGGGGGGCTGTGTGCGATCCTGGCGGGAATCGCGAGGTTCCTCTACGCCGTGGCCTCTCTGACCGTGGCTCGGATGTCACCGGAAGCGGGACGTTTCTGGAGCGCGCTCTTCCTGATGCTTGGAGGGCTGTTCTCCACCGGCCTTTGCGGCCGCGTGCGAACGGCGCCTCCCGGTCGCTGCTCGACGGTCGCCCCGGGCGCGGCCCCGCCGGTGCGATCTGGCGTCCGCGAGATCAGGCCGACGACCGCCGCTTTGATCGGGGCGTCCCTGTGAGCTGTTTGACGACGCGCACCGCAGTGCCGCGGTTGCCCCTGCAGGGGTGGATGACCTCCACCTCATCCATGAGTTGACCGACCATGTAGAGTCCCCGTCCCGACCGGCCGGCGGGCGGGGAGAGGGGGATCGTCGGCCTGCTGAGCAGCGGGGCGCCATCGTCTCGGATCAGCAACTGCAGGGCTGGCGGAGCGAAGGCAATCTCGACCAGGACCGGTCCCGCGCCCTGCGCGTATGCATGCTGATACGCGTTGGCCAGCACTTCGCCGGCGGCCAGCTCGACGTCGTCGGCCTCGCTGTCGGACCCGCCCGCGATACGGACCAGCTCGGCCAGGAGCTTCCGCACGAGACGCAGCACCGCCGGCTCGGTCGCGAGCGCGAGCGTAAGGCACCACGGCACGGCCCGTTCATGCACCCCGGCGGCGGGCCCCTGTCCGTCGGCGCGCCTCCGGTTACATTTTATCCCCGGCGCGCGGAACGCTCAGCGCACACCATCGCGGCTGCGCGCGCCACGTGTTAGCCGGCGCGTGCGACAGGACAAAAGATCTATGGGCACACACCGCCGTGACAGGGCGTGGGGGCCGCCCCGCGTTCGTGAGGCGTGCGTTGTGATGTGCCACATCGCGAGCACGAGAAAGGACGGCCATGAGGACGCATCCACAAAAGTTGCGATGGGGGGCACTCGTGGCGCTCGTCGCCGCGGCGATCACAGCCGCCGGCGCGCCGGCGGGGGCCGTAGGCCAGACCCCCGGCCTCCGCGTGGTCCGCGACCCGGCGAACCGGTTCACCATCGATGTGCCGGCGACATGGCATGTGCAAACGTCGGTCAAGAACCCCAGCGTGGTGGCCAAGGCGCCCGCCCCGCCCCGCGAGCTCCCAGACAGCGTCGACGTCATCGTGTATGACATGGCCACGCCGATCTCGCCGGCCACCTGCGTGCACGAGGCCGAGCAGGTGATGCGGTTTGCGATCCGCTCGTGGACGAATGTGAGCGAGGGCCCGGCGACGGTCGCGGGGCTCCCAGCGTACACCCGCACCTATACGTGGCGGGCGAGCACCGGCGACCAGCGGCGGAGCGTGCAGACGTGCGTAACGCAGGGCCGCCGGGCGTTCATGATGATCGGCACGACGGAGAACACGCCGGCCCAGGTCCGCGCCGACGTACCGGTGCTCCTGCGGGTGCTCGAGACGCTCCGCGTCAATCCCGGGGCCCTGCCCTCGCCGACGCCGACCGCGGCTCCCTCCGGTCCCCACGAGCATTAGGGCGCGCCCGGCGCAACGCGCTCTCGGGCCCGGTCTGGGCCGCTCGCCATCGGTCTCGCGGGTTGCATGCAACCGTCCCGCTCTCACACATCCCTTGCTCCGATGGGGAGCCGGGATGCGGACGAGCCGGTCGCCCCGCCGCCGACCCCGTGCCGAGGGTACGCCCGCGCGCCGGTAGTTCCAAATGATGAGGGCGCCTCGCCATTTCCAGCCAAAAATCAGCCCGTCCTCCTTCTTTAGAACGTGGGGTCCCGGCGCCGGGAGGCGAAAACCAGCACAGGAGTTTAGCCTGGCCGGTGCATCGCCGGCCGAGCCGGCCCCCCGCCGGCCAGCAGAACCGGTGCGTCCCGAAGACGGGCGCCAGGAGAAGGCGGGGCTCCGCGTCCGGACCGTGTAACCGGGGCGGGTCCCCGGGGCGCGCGACACGCCGGCCGTCCCGTCCGGCTCACGGAGGGCAGCCCATGATCCTCCAGATCGCGTTGGTCGTCCTCGGCGCCATGGTCGCCGTGCTGGCGCTGTTCAACCGTCGCGCAGCGATCTTCTTGATCCTGCCCGCGATCGCGCTGTCGCCGGAGATCCACGTCGGGGGGCTTGCGGTCAGGGTCGAAGACCTGCTCATGATCCCTCTGGCCGTGGGATGGCTCGTGCACCTCTGCGTCTTCAAGCACCGGCAGCGGACCCCGCTCGACCGGCTGCTCCTCGCGTACGTGCTCGCGGCGGTGGCCGGCACCCTCTGGGGCGGATTTCTCGGGACGGCGCACTTCCTCACGCTGGACAAGTACATCAGCGCGCCGTTCCACCTCCTCAAGCGCATCGAGTTCGTGCTGCTGTTTTTCATCATGGCCGACACGCTGCGCAGCCTCGACGACGTCCGGCGCTTCGCGTACGTGATGATGGCCTCGCTGCTCGGCCTCAGCGCGTTCTCGCTCGTGCAGTACCTGAGTAACGGCGCGATCGCGCTGGCTCCCGCGGGCGCGCCGATCCACGAGCCGGGGCTGGCATCGGTGCTCAATATCGCGCTCGGGCTCAGCCTGCTCCAAGGGGCTCGCCCGTCGGCGAAGCCGCTGCTCGGCGCCCTCATGCTCTTCTCCCTGCTCGTGTTGCCCCTGTCGCTGGGTCGCAACTTCATGGCCACAACGATGGCGATCCTCCTCTACGCGGGCCTGTTTCAACAGCGGTGGATCCTGGCGTTGCTGCCGATCCCGGTGCTGGCCGGCGTCCTGCTGTATCCGGAGCACGTCATCCAGCGGATCCTGACGTTCCAGCACGCGTTGTCCACGGATGTCACCGGCACGTCGGCCGAGGGCGCATCGCTGCTCTCGCGCGTGATTCCCCCGGGCACGCACGCCCTCTTCACGCTCGGGCACTCCCCGGTCTTCGGGTTCGGGCTGGGCAGCATCCCCCTGGGGTTCATGGACAGCGAGTACACCACCCAGCTCTTCTACACGGGGCTGGTCGGCTTCTCGATCTTCCTGCTGCTCGGCGTGCGTCTGTTTCGGATGACCCGGGAGGCGATCACGGCGGCGCCGGATCCGTTCTCCGCCGCGCTGGCGCGGGGCCTCCGATTCGTGCTCGCCGCGTACGCGCTCTACAGCATCTTCAGCCCGTCCATCTCGGCGGCGCGCGCCGGCGGGTTCTTCTTCGTCGCGATCGCGCTGCTGGCGGCGCTGCACCGGGCGGTGGTGGAGCCCGTCGAGGAGCCGCGGGCGCCGTGGAGCCGGGCGCAGGTGTGGGCGCGGCATCGGGCGCCGCGATTCACAGGTGCGGAGGCCTGATTGTCCTCGCACGCGCGCCCCGAGGAAGCCCTGCGGCAGCTTTCGGCTCAGGCGCCCCGGTCCCCGAGCGAGAGATTTGCCGAGGTGTCCTCGCGGGAGACGGCCGTGTGGCTGCTCTTCGCCGTGGCGCTGTGCGTCCGCCTCCTCGTCATCGCGCAGACGGTCGGGTTCGACACGCCCGCGTCCCTGGAGGCGGCCTCGGACAGCCGCATTCACATCGCGCTCGTGCAGAGCCTGCTCGGGGGCCACGGGTTCAGCATCCGCGGTACGCCGACCGCCATCACGCCTCCGCTCTACATCTACTTCCTCGCCGGCCTGTACTGGCTCGGCGGGGATCCCAGCGTGGTGCGCATCGTCCAGGCGATCCTCGGTGGCCTGGGATGCGTCGTGCTGTACGCGATCGGCCGGCGGATGTTCGACGCTGCCACCGGGCTGGTCGCCGGCCTGCTCCTGGCCGTGTATCCGCTGGCGGTATACTTGACGGCGCTGCATCTCACGGAGAATCTCTTCCTGGTCCTGCTCCTCCTCGTGCTCTGGCAGGCCCTTCGCGTGGTGGAGCGCGCGACGCTGCCCGCCGCGATGGTACTGGGGGGTCTCATCGGGCTGGCTGCGCTGACGCGGGCGGTGTTCATCGCTTTCCTGCCGTTCCTCCTGGTCTGGGCGGTGACGGTCTGGGGAGTCCGGAACGCCGCCACATATCGCACCATCGGGACGGCCGCCCTGGCCGCGATGATCGTTGTGCTGCCGTGGACTGTGCGCAACTACGTCGCGCTCCACGCGGTTGTGCCGATCCAGAGTAACGCCGGGCTCGTCTTCTGGGCGGGGAACAACCCCTACGCCGACGGGGGACTGGTCTGGCCCACGGCCCGCACCTGGACCGCCGGCCCACCCCCGGACGACGGGATGTATGGATGGCGCGGCCTCACACCCGCCGAGGACAATCAGCGCTACCTCGACGCAGCCGCGAGCTGGATCCGCGGGCATCCCCGGGCCTACCTGCGGCTGCTGGGGCACAAGCTCGTCCGGTTGTACGGGTTCACCCGGACCGCGGACAGGCGCGACGTGCACGTGGCGATCGCACCGGCCGCGTTCCAGACGTTGGTGATGCTCCTGGGCCTGGCCGGGCTGTGGCTCACGGCTCGGCGGTGGCGGCAGGCGGCTCTGCTCCTGACGCTGATCGTATTCACGAACCTCATGGCCGTGCTCTCTGCCGGTGGGACCCGGTACACGGTCCCCATGGTCCCGAGCGTGGTCCTCCTCGCCGCGGTCGCGGTCGTGCGCGCGATCCGCGTGGCCCTGGGGGTCCTCGCGCCGGGCCACCTCGGAGTCCCCGAGGCCTGACCGGGCACGTGTCCGTGCCGAGGTGATGGAGGGAGATGTCGGGCGGCACGAGGATCCTCGCGGTGATACTCGGCGTCCTCGCGCTGGGCCTCGCGCTCCGACCGTCCGCGGCGGGTATCGAGGCGCTCCTCCATGCTGATCGAAGCAGGGTGGCCGCCCGTATCGAACAGGCTCTGTCGCGCATGGCATCGTACATTCCGCACCCGGCCCAGGCCGGGGAGCCTGCCCTGCGCCTCGTCAAGACTGTGCTCACCGCCCATGGGAACGCGGCCGGGCTGGCCTGGAGCGACGACGGGGCGGCGGTGTTTCTGGCCGACGAGGAAGGGCGGATGTCCGCCACCCGCATCGACGTCGCCGCCCCCGCCCGGCCCCGCATCACCGCGACGCAGGGCGGCGAGAACTTCCTGTGGGCGGTCGCCCAACGGGCCGGGCTCCTCGTCTTCCAGCCTTCCCTCGGGAACGAGACGCTGAGGCTCGATCCCCGGTCGCTAGCCGTCGTATGGAGGAGGCGGACGGGTGAGAGTCACGCCGTCGCCACGGACGGGTCACGGGTCTACGTGGCGGTGGAGGGGAAGCCGGCTGCCCTCGTCGTGCTCGACGCGGGCGGGCGGGAGATCGGTCGCACGGCGGAGCCAGACGGATGGTCCAAGGTCTACGGCACGGCCTACGCGGGAGGCGTCCTGGGCGTGGCCGCGAGCGGCGACGCTGGGAAGGGCGTCCCGGGGGGAATCTACCTGTACGACGTGCACGGGCGACAGCCGCTGAGGCGTGGCCGCATCCCGAGGCCGGCGTCGGACATCGCGATGCGGGGCGCGCGGCTGTGGACGCAGGACGGCCCCACGCTGGAGACCTGGGAGATCCAGGATCCCGCGCAGCCGAGGCGCGCCGGCGTCTGGCAGCAGCCGGTTCAGGCGGGCCCGGGCGGCACGCGGGTGCGGCTCCAGTTCGGCGCCCTGGCCGCGAACCGCACCGGGACGCGCCTGTACGCGGCCTACCGGTACGTGACCGCCCAGGGAGGGAACGACGTCCCCGATTGGCTGGCGGGCTTCATGATCTTCGACGTGACGGGCGATACACCCAGACTCATCGCGGTGCAGGACGGGAAGGTTTCAGGACCGTATCGGCTGATACCCACGGGCGTGGCGATCTCCCCGGACGGAGGCACGCTCGCGGTCTCCTACTGGAGATACGGCGTCCGGCTCTTCTCGGTCAGGGGGGATCGCATCGTCCCTGAGGGGGGAGTCGCGACGGCGGGGGAAGCCCATGATGTCTACGTGGACGGCCAGGGGATCCTCTACGTCTTTGCCAACGAGACGATGCAGATCATCGACCCGCGCTCCGGGCAGCATCTCAACGACTTGCCGCTGGTGAGCGGGGGAGATGGCGGCTGGCGGCCGTTCCGGGACGGGGCGATCGTCGTGCCCGGGCCCGCGGCCACGATCCTGAAGCTGGCCGGCGGCGGCATCCAGTTCCAGCAGACGCTGGCGGGCTT
>JAJPJJ010000017.1 GCA_021324295.1 Bacillota bacterium | reverse complement strand
CCCTGGGCCAGCGTCGCCGCAGGCACGCTCCCCACGAGGACGGCGAGCACGGCCGCGGCGAGCAGAATGACCCTCATCTGCATCCCTCCCCTGTGCTAGAGCTTGAAGAGCTCCTCCGCGTTTCGGCGAAGCACGAGGTCACGTTCGCGGTCGGTCAAACCGGCGTTGCGGAGCGAGTCGTGGACCATCCCGATGTTGGAGATGGCGAAGGGGTGATCGGAGCCAAACAGCAGCCGATCGGCCCCCACGGTCTCGATGGCGCAGCGCACGGCCGGCCCATGATACGAGATCCCATCCAGGTACAGGCGCCTGACGTAGTCGCCGGGCGGCTTCCGGAGCCGGGGCGCCCGCGCGTCGCTCGCCGCCGCCCAGGCGTTCAGCCGGCCGAGCGTGTACGGCAGCGTGCCGCCCAGATGGGCCACGACGATGCGCAGGGACGGAAACTCGTCGAACGCACCGCTGAGAATGAGCCGCGCGATCGCCACCGTCGTCTCGAAGACGAAGCCGAAGACCAGCGGCAGGCCGTGCCCGTATCCGATCAAGCCCTCGCCGCCCATGGCGTCGTGCGGATGGACGAAGAGAGGCATCTCGAGGGCTTCCGCGCGCGCAAAGAGCGGCCACAGCGACCGATCGTCGAGCAGCCGGCCTCCCGGGCGCGTGGAGATGATCGCCCCGCGGAACCCGAGGCCGGACAGTGCGGCGAGCTCCGTGGCGGCCGCAGCGGGATCCTGAAGCGGCAGCACGCCGAGCGCCGCGATGCGTGAGGGGTGCCGCCGGGCCGCCTCCGCCAGCGCCGCGTTGAGCCGGCCGGCCCACGCCTCCGCGTCCGCATTGGAGAGGAAATCCACCCACGGGTTGCCGATGCTCAGGACCGTCGTCGAGATCCCCGCCCGATCCATCCATGCCAGCTTGGCAGTCAGGTCCCAGTACGAGGCATCGAGCGGCCGCCCTTCCGGTCCGCTGCCGCCCGTCGCGGCGCGCAGCTCCTGGGGAAAGATCACAAAGTAGTCCTGGCCTCCCACCGTGTCGACGCGCGGGATCGCGGACTCCGCCTTCAGGCGGTCGATGTAGGAGCGCGGATAGAAGTGGCTGTGGACGTCGATCATCTGGGATCGCCAGGGCGCACGGCCACTCACCGGAAGGCGGACATCACGTCCGCGGCGAAGCGTCGGAGCCCGCCCACCCGGTCCGCTCCCATCGGGAAGAACTCGATGTGGCGCACGCCCATCTCGACGAGACGGCCCACGAGCGCGCGGCAGCGGCCGGGCGACCCGGCGAGCGTGAACGCATCGATCATCTCGTCGGTGGCCGCGGCCGCCGCCTCGACCGCCTCGTGCAGCTCGCCTCCCCGATAGAGCTCACGCACGCGGCGGGTGGCCGCGGGGTCGACCCCGGCGATATCGCAGTACCGCGGCGCGGTCTGCGGGATCCAGGCCGCGAACGGGCGAGCCTCCTCACGGGCCAGCTGCTCATCCTCGCGGACCGAGCCGTAGAGAAGCACAGCGATGTCGATCGCACCGTCCGCGCGCCGCCGGGCGGCGCCCTCCCGGATGGACCGCAACGCCGCCCCGACGCAGGCGGGATGGGTGCCGGCCTGGACGACCACGCCATCCGCGATCTCGCCTGCCAGCGCCAGCATGCGGGGCCCGCTGGCCGCCACGTAAATCGGGATCGGGTAGCGCGGCGGGTAGCGCAGCCGCGCGTGGTCAAAGCGGAACGCGGATCCGCCCGAGATCTCTTCGCCCGCGAGCAACCGGCGCAGCGCCAGGACCATCTCCCGGACCGTCCCGACGGGGGCGGGGGCGACGCCGAGCTCTCTCACCGGCCGGTCTCCTGCGCCCACACCGAGGACCGCCCGGCCCCCGGAGAGATCCGCCAGGGTCGCGATCGCGTTCGCCGTGACGCCCGGATGGCGGGTCACGGGGTGCGTGATCCCCGTCCCGAGCCGGAGGCGCCGGCTCGCCGTCGCGGCCAGCGTGAGGTACGCGTACACGTCGCGGGCGTGCAGGCTCGAGTCGGCGACCCACAGGTACTCGAAGCCGAGGTCCTCCACCAGTCGCACCGCGCCGAGGAACGCGTCCGGGGCATCGACGGCCTGGACGAGCACGCCAAAGTGGACCTTCGTCACAGTCCCATGCCCCGTCGCCGCCCTCACTCGTCGGGATACGCCGGTGGACGCCGGTCCGCCAGAGCCGCCAGCGCTTCCCGGTATCCTTTGGAGCCATATACGGCCTCGTAGCTCTCGCGGGCCTCGCCCGGAAGCGGCCACGTCTCCGGCAGCGCCGCGCGAATGAGACGCTTCAGCTCGCGGACCGCCCGAGGCGCGTTCCCGGCGATCTGCTGCGCGACCTCGCGGGCACACGCCCGCAGCTGGGCCGCGGGGACGACGTGGCTCACCAGGCCCATCGCGAACGCCTCGTGAGCCGAGACCAGCCGGCCCGTGAGCAGCAGATCGGCCGTGCGGGCCGGCCCCACGACGCGTGTCAGGCGCACGACGTCGGGGAACGGGACGAGAATGCTCAGCCGGGCGGCGGGGATGCCGATCCACGCCAGGTCCGACGCGATCCGCACGTCGCAGCACTGGAGGAGAAGACAGCCGGTTCCGATCGCCGCGCCGTTGATCGCCGCGACAAGCGGCAGGGGGAAGGCGGCGATCCGGCGCAGCAGCGCCTCGACCTCGGTATCATAGGCGAGCGCGCTCGCGGCGTCGCGCACACGGGCCCGCATCTCGTCGAGGTCCGCCCCTGCGGCGAACGCCCGCTCGCCGGAGCCGGTGAGGATCGCCACGCGGCAGTGCGGATCCGCGGCCAGAGACTCCAGACGCCGCGCGATCTCGTCCAGGACGCCAGCGGTGAGGGCGTTCCGGGCTTCCGGGCGGCTGATCGTGAGCGTGGTCACGTGTCCCTCCCGATGCACCAGCAGGCCGTCGCCCCCGGCGGTGCTCACAGGACGCCCCCTCGCCGCCATGACGCAATGGTGTCGCTGTCGTAGCCCAGTTCCCCGAGCGCGCCGTCGGTATGCTCCCCCAGCGCCGGAGCGTTGCTGTCGCATGGCGCTTCGAATCCGGTCCCGTGAATCGGCAGGCGCACAAATCGTCCGGCGGTGGCGCCGCGCGCACGGGTCTGTGCCCACTCCACGGCGTCCTTGATCGTGTGAAGGGGAGCCGCGGGAACCCCCGCGGCGTTCAGCACATCCACCCAGTGGCCAGAGGTCTGCGTGCGGAACACCCCGGCGAGGGCCTGCGTGACGTCCTCGTGCCGGGCCGTCCGGTCCGCGTTGGTGCGCAGGTCCTCCCGCTCCGCCAGGTCCGGCCGGCCGATCGCCGAGCACAAGCGGAGCCACTGCGCATCGTTGCCCGCCGCCACGACGAGATACCCGTCGCTGGATTCGAAGAGGTCGATGGGCGTCACAACCGGATGGCGCGCGCCGAGGGGGCGCGGGACCTCGCCCGTGGCCAGGTACCGGGCGACAGGATTCTCCATGAGCGCCAGCAGGCAATCCATCATGCTCACGTCGAGATACGCGCCCCGGCCGGTACGGTCCCGGCGGCGGAGGGCGGCCAGGATGCCGACGACGGCGAAGAGCGCCGCCATGATGTCGCCGATCGAGACGCCGACCCGCACGGGCGGCCCCTGCTCCGGGCCGGTGATGCTCATGATGCCGGAGAGGGCCTGGATGACCATATCGTAGGCGCGCCGGTCCCGCTCGGGGCCGGTCTGCCCGAACCCCGAAATGGACGCGTAGATCACCCGCGGGTTGATCGCGCTGGCCACCTCATAGCCGAGGCCGATGCGGTCCATGACGCCCGGGGCAAAGTTCTCCACCACGACGTCGGACCAGGCGATGAGCCGTCGGGCCGCCTCCAGCCCGCGGGGATCCTTGAGGTTCAACGTCATCCCGCGCTTTGCGCGGTTGAGGCTGAGAAAGTAGACGCTGCGGCCGTCGACGAACGGGCCGATGCGGCGTGCCTGGTCGCCGCGCCCGGGCTCTTCCACCTTGATCACGTCCGCGCCCATCGCCGCCAGGACCCACGTCGCATAGGGGCCGGCGAGCACGCGGCTGAAGTCGGCCACGCGCAGTCCTTCCAGCGGACGGTCTGCCACGGAGGCGATGCCCATCCTCTACGGGATGCGCTCCGTCAGCAGACCGTAGGTGTCGGGCCGTCGATCCCGGTAGAACTGCCAGGCGATGCGTCGTTCCGTGATCTCGTCGAAGTCGATGTCGACCGTAAGCAGGTCCTCCTCGTTCCCGAGCTGGCCGAGCACGTCGCCGGCGGGGTTGCAGACGAGGCTGCGTCCATAGTACGCATACCGCTCGCCGTCGGGCCCCACCTCCACCCCGACCCGGTTCAGCCCGCCGACAAACACCTCGTTGAAGATCGCATGGGCGCGCAGCTCGACCTCCCAGACCTTTCCGGACAGGCTGCCGTCGTTGGTGGCGGAGGGAATCAGGATCACTTCGGCGCCTCCGAGCGCCAGGCACCGCACGCCCTCCGGGTAGTGCCGGTCGTGGCAGATGTACACGCCGACCTTTCCGTACCGGGTGTCGAAGACGGGATAGCCCGAGTTGCCCGGCTTGAAGTAGAGCTTCTCCGCAAAGATCGGATTGAGGGGAATGTGGTGTTTGCGGTACGTTCCCAGCAGCGCCCCGTCCGCGTCCACGACGGCGGCGGAGTTGTAGTAGACGCTGCGCCCCACGCGCTCGAACAGGGGGACGACCACGACCACCTCGTGCCGGCGCGCCAGTTCGGCCACCGCTGCCGTGGTTGGGCCGGGGATCTCCTCCGCGTAGGCGAAGTACTTCGTGTTGGGCTTCCATGCCGGAAAGAACGGTGTGGTGCACAGCTCCGGCAGGAGCACGATCTGCGCCCCACCGCGCGCAGCGCGCTCCACCATGGCGAGACACCGTGACCGGTTCTCCTCCACCGTCCCCGCGAGAGCCAGTTGCAGCAGCGCAATCCTGGGCATGTCTTCCCTCTCTACGGTGCCGGGGACGCGGCGAGGGACGGGGCCGCACGGCTCGGCGCCCGGCGCGGGCAGGGCACGAACCGCCCCGCGGGACGCGGGTCCGCCATCGCATCGCCGTCGACGACGATCCGGCCACCCGCGATGACGGTCACGGGGTACCCACGAAGCGCCATGCCCTCGTAGGGCGACCAGTCGACGGCCATGTGCAGCGAGGAGGCGTGGAGGGCGCGCTGCTCCTCGGGGTCGATGATCACGAGGTCCGCGTCGCTGCCGGGCAGGACGGCGCCCTTCCGCGGGTACAGCCCGTAGAGGCGCGCCACCGCCGTCGATACCACCTCCACGAAGCGGGAGGGCGTGAGGTGCCCCCGACGGACTCCGGCGTAGAGCAGAGGCACCCGGGTCTCAACGCCGGGGAGCCCGTTCGGCACGTCGAATGCCGTCGCGCCCACCTTGGCAGCGCGCGGAAACGCGGCGTGGTCCGACCCGACCACGGACAGCGTGCCGTCGGCCAGCCCCTGCCAGAGCGCCAAGCGATCGGCGTCCGTGCGCACCGGAGGGCTGCAGATGTAAAGGTAGCCGTCGGGCCTCCGGAAGACCTCCTCGGTGAGGTACAGGTACTGCGGGCACGTCTCGCCGGTCACCTCCGCACCCTGAGCCCGCGCCCGGCGGATCAGGTCGACGCCGGCCGCGGTGGACACGTGCCGGATCAACAGAGGGCAGCGCGCCTCCCTCGCGAGGTAGATGACCCGGTGGATCGCTTCCGCCTCCACGATCGGAGGCTTGTGGAGGCCGTGGGCCGCTGCGCCCGTGATCCCCGCCGCCCGCAGCTCCGCCTCGTTCCACTCGTGGATGAAGGGGTTCTCCGCGTGCACGCTCACGGTGTATCCGAGGTCGCGGGCGGCGTTCAGGATGTACCAGAGCATCCCGTCGTCGGCCATGATGCCGCGCCTGCGGTAGGTCATGTACAACTTGAGCACAGCGACGCCGGCGTCGTGGAGCCGCGGCAATTCGCTCCGCAACGTGGCGGTCACCTTCGTCACGGTACCGTGCAGGGCATAGTCCAGGATCGCGGCCCCGTCCGCCTCCGCCCGGCGCGCGGCGACGGCGTCGAGGAGAGACTCCCCGCGCTGCACGGCCCAGTCGATGACCATGGTCGTGCCCCCCCAGGCCGCCGCCTCCGTTGCGGAGCGGAAGGTGTCGGCGGTGCGCGCCTCGTGGTACGGCCAGGCGATGTGAACGTGCGGGTCGATGGGGCCCGGGATGACGATCTTCCCCCGCACATCCCGGACGGCCGCGTTTGGCGCCGTGAGATCCGTCCCGACGGCCTCGATACGCCCCCCGCGCACGAGAATGTCGGCCGGGCCGTCCGCGTCGGCCGTGACCAACCGTCCGCCGCGCAACAGGAGACCCGCATCGGGCGTCGGCATGTAACCGGGATTCCCATCTGGTTTCGCGAACTCCTTCCGCGGTGGCGGTCAGCGAGCCTTCACGCTGCGCGCCGGTCGGGACGTCGTCCGCAAGCCGGTGCCGCGACCCGGCGCGCCCGTTCAGTAAGTTCGAGGTGAGTCACGGCGGAGCGCAGGAGGCGATCGCACGCGGGTGTGGAAGCGGCTCGGCATCCGCATCTGGCGACGGCTGCCCGGCTGGCTGCGGGGAGCGCTCACCTGGTGTCTCAATACGCACTTCGTCATCGGCACCGTCGCCATCGCCGAGGGCGGCGACGGCCGGGTGCTGCTTGCGCGCCACACCTACCGGCGCCGCGCGCCGTGGGCGCTGCCCGGAGGCTGGGTTCGGCGAGGCGAGGACCCGGCCGCGACGATCGCGCGCGAGATCCTCGAAGAAACGGGCCTGACCGTGGAGGTGATCGCTCCGCTTACCGTGCAGCCGGAAGGCCCCAGGCACCTCACGGTCGTGTACGCGGCCCGGGTGGCCGGCGGCACGTTCCGCCCCAGCGAGGAGGTGTCCGAGGTACGCTTCGTGGAGCCGGGTGCGTGGCCGGCCGGCCTCCGCAGGGATCACCGGACGCTGCTTGAGCGGTTCGCGCGTCACGGCCTGGGTCATCGTTGCGCGGCGCAACACGAGGGGCGATGATCGCGACGAGAGCGGCTGGCACCGGATGATCGATGAAGAACCGACGTCGTGGCACAGGGGGTGGCCGATGCGTCTGGGGGAGGTGAGCTGGACGGAGGCGCGAGCCGCCTTGGCCGAGGGCAGGGCGGTCATCGTTCCCCTCGGCTCGATCGAGGAGCACGGACCGCACGCGCCGATGGGCGACTACATGATCATCGACGCGATCGCGGGGCGCACCGCGGAGGCGACCGGTGACGTCGTCCTGCCGACGATCCCTTTCGGGTATTCCGAGTACTTCCGCGAGTACCCCGGCACGATCACGCTGCGACCGGAGACGCTCGACGCAGTCGTGGCCGACGCGATCGACTGTCTGGTGCACCACGGAGCACGGCGCATCGCCATCTTCAACGGCCACGCGGGCAATGCCCCGATCCTGGAGCTGCTGACGCGGCGCGTCAGGCGGCGCATCGGCCTGCTGATTCCGACTGTCGCTCCCCTCCAGGTGATCCAAGATCCCGCGGTGATCCACAAGGTCTACGGGGACGGCGTGCAGCTCGGACACGGCGGGGAACCGGTGGGCTCGTTGATGATGGCGCTGCGGCCGGACCTCGTCCGGCTCGATCGGGCTGGCGGGTTTGGGCGCGGGCAGGTGCTCGGGATGCCCACGGATGGCCTCGGCGCCATCCTGTTCCGCAACGCGCGTGTGTCCATCCCGTTGGATATGCGGGACATCGCCCCGGAGACCGGGAGCTTGGGCGACCCGTCGCCGGCCAGCCCGCAGCGGGGCGAGGCCCTGCTGGACTACGCGGTCGAGTTCTGCGCGGGGTTCATGCGCTGGTTCCGCACCGTGGACCCGTGGATACGGACCGACGCGGAGGCGCCACTCAAAGAGCGGTGAGCGTGAACGCGGCGGGCTCGTACGGTTCCGCGATCGGCCATCGCCGGGCACGTGCGTCCTGATGGTGCCGCTAACGCGGCGGGATGAGGCCCTCCGTGGGCGCTGGCACCGGTGCGCCCCGCGTCTGCCGGCCCTCGCGGATGTCGCGTGCGAGACGCGTAGGAGCCCGCCGGTCGGCCGGACCGTACCCGCCACCTCCGCCGGACCGGACCACCAGCAGATCCCCGGCGCGCAAGATCTCGTGCACCTTCGAGCCGAGCGCCCGCGCGGTGCCGTCGCGAACGAGGACGCAGGCGCCCGGTGCGCCGGTGCCGCCGCCGAAGAGCCCGGGGGCCCCGTGCCTGTGGCGATCCGAGTGAAGGCCGAACGTGACGCCGTCGGCGAGAATCCGATAGGCTCGTTCCATGCCGAGGCCGCCCCGGTATTCGCCGTCCCCCCCGGAATTGGGCACGAGGCGGTATCGTACGACCTCCAGAAACGGGAACTCGATCTCGACGGACTCCACCGGGGTATTCTGCCCGTTGGTCAGGTGCATGATCATCCCGTCGGCGCCGTCCTGGCACCACAGGGCGCCGTTGCCCGCGCCCAGCACTTCGGAGAGGATCCGCGTGTGCCCGTCGGCGCGGTGTCCGAACGTAATACCCGTCTGACAGTCGAAGCCCGGAGCGATCACGCGCCGGGGCAGCACGGGCGCGAGAGCCATGTTCACCGCGTCGAAGATCTTGTAGCAGGCGCTCGTGCGCGCGCGCGTCGCGGCGGGCCACCGGGGATTGACGAGGCAACCGAGCGGCGCGGTGACGTGGATCGGCCGCATCGCGCCGGCATTCACGAGCAGGTGCGTGATGCCGAGGACTGCCACGACCGTCGTCCGGACGCTCGATAGCGTCGAACCCCACGGGACGTTGATGAACCCCGGGGCCTGCGGGTCCGTATCTCTGAAGTCGATCGTCATCTCGGTACCGTCGATCCGGATGGCGACCCGCACGTAGAACGAACCTTCGCCGGTCCCATCGTCCTCCATGAAGGCCTCGCCGGAGTACTCGCCGTCCGGGATGGCCCCGATCGCGTTCCGTGCAATGCGTTCCGCGTAGTCCTGCACTTCGACCATGAACTCCGCGATGGCATCGGCGCCGTACTTGCGCGCAAGCGCGCGGACGCGCGCCTCGCCGGTCCGGCACGCCGCGATCTGGGCATCGAAATCGGCAAGGACGGTCCGCGGGGTGCGGACGTTAGCGCCCAAGAACTTTCCAAAGGGTGATCGCCGCCAGGCCGCGTCAAGCGGGATGCGCATCGGGGGAAACACGATGCCCTCCTGAAAGACATCGGTGGCCCGCGCGTTGCTGGCCGCGGCGCCCCCGCCGACGTCGAGATGGTGGACGTTGGCGCAAGCGACTCCCAGGAGCCGGCCGTCGAGCCGGATGGGCGTGAACAGCAGGATGTCGTTGACGTGCTGACCGCCGTGGAAGGGGTCGTTGAGGACGAAGGCCTCCCCCTCTTGAAGATCGCGGAAGTCGTACTCCTCGGCCACCGCCGCGGCGGCGGGGTCGATCGCGTTGAGCAACTGGGGGATGTAGTTGGCGATGGCCACGGTGCTGCCACGCGGGTCGAGGATGGCCGTCGCGATGTCGCGCACCTCGCGCACGATCGTCGAATGGGCGGAGCGGTAGAGGTTGACGCCCATCTCCTCGGCGGTTGCGGCAAACGCGTGGCCGATGACCGACAGCGTCACCGGGTCCATGGCGCGGCCTCCAGGATGAGGTTGCCGGACGGATCGGCGCGGACGGTCCATCCATCCGGCACAAACGTGGTGGCGGTGGCTTCTTCGACGACGCACGGGCCGGCGATCGTGGCGCCGGGTTCGAGCTCGTCCCGGGCGTGGTACCCGGCAGCGCGCGCCGCGGGGATCCGGCCGCGCGTGGGCGCGGGCCGGATGGTGCGCAGGGGTGACGGCGCGCTCGCCACCACGCGGTATCCCACCACCTCGACCTCCTGATCGAGGATGGCGTGGCCGTATCGCGCGCGATGCGCCTCGTGGAACGCCCGCGTGATCGCGGGGGCCGCGAGCCCGTCGCAGGGGACGGCGATCTCGTAGGCTTGGCCCGCGTAGCGCATGTCCATCTCGCGGCGGCAGCGCACGTCGGCCCACGGCCGCCCGTAGGCAGCGAATTCCTGCTGCGCTTGCGCCTGTAACTCCGCAAAGACGCCGGCGACGAGATCGTCTGTGAGGCGCGCGGCGGACATCACGCGCGTGGTCGAGAAGTCCTGCCGTGTGTCGGCGATCAGCAGACCGTACGCGGACACGAGCCCGGGGTTGGTCGGCACAAGCACACGCGTGATGCCGAGATCCGCGGCAACCGCAGCCGCGTGGAGCGGCCCGGAGCCGCCGTACGCCACGATGGTGTAGTCGCGTGGATCGTGGCCGCGCTCGATCGTGACGAGGCGGACCGCCTGGGCCATGGTGACGTTCACCAGGCGCAGGACGCCCTCGAGGGTCTCATCACGCGGCAGGCCGACGCGATCCGCCAGCGCGGCGAGCGCCGCTTCCGCGGCGGCCACGTCCAGCGGCAGGCGGCCTCCAAAGAACGCCTGAGGGCGAATGCGGCCCGCCAGCACGTTTGCATCCGTCACGGTAAACGCCTTGCCGCCCTTGCCGTACGCGGCAGGCCCGGGGTCGGCCCCCGCGCTCTCGGGCCCGACCTTGAGCATGCCGCCGCGGTCGACATCGGCGATACTGCCGCCGCCCGCGCCGACCGTCGCGATATCGATCATCGGCACGGTCAGCGGCAGCCCGGCGATCTTGTACTCGCGCGTGATACCGGGGCGGCCCCCGGTGACGAGGCACACGTCCGTGCTCGTGCCGCCCATATCGAACGTGATGACGTGCGGGAACCCGGCCTCGAGGGCGACCGCGGTAGCGCCGACCACGCCGGCGGCCGGGCCGGAGAGGATCATCTTGGCGGCGTGCCGCCTGATCGCGTGGGCCGGCACGGTGCCGCCGTTTGCTTGAACGATCGTGAGCGGCCCCTCGAAGGCGCGGGCCCGCAGTCCTTCTTCGAGGCCGCGGAGATAGGCGTCCACCACGGGTTTAGCGTACGCGCTGATGACACACGTGCTTGTCCGCTCGTATTCCCTGAATTCCGGGATCACCTCGGACGAGCGCGTCACCGCGATCCCGGGCAGCGCGGCGGCGAGCGCCTGCTCGACGGCCAGCTCGTGCGCCGGATTGGCGTACGCATGCAGCAGGCAGATCGCCACCGACTGGATGCCTTCGGCCTCCACCAACTGCCTGACGGTGGCAACAAAGGAGTAGTCCGAGAGCGGGCGCCGGACCGTCCCGTCCGGCCCCATCCGCTCGTCGACCTCGATGATATGGTCACGCGACACGAGGGGCTCCGGCTGGCGGTAGAAGAGATCGAAGAGCCGGGTCTTGGCCTGGCGCTGGATCATCAGGACGTCGCGGAACCCTTTGGTCGTGAGCAGGCACGTCCGGGCACCCTTGTGCTCCAGGACGGCATTCGTCACAACGGTCGAGCCGTGGACGATGGCATCGATCCCGGCCGGCGCTATCCCACAGTCGGACACCGCCGCCAGGACGGCGCGCTCCGGCTGTGCGGGTGTGGACAGCACCTTGCCGGTGGCTTCGATGCGGTCGTCACGCGCGAGCACCCAGTCGGTAAACGTGCCGCCGACTTCAACCCCGAGCCGCAACCCCGTTGTGCCGGCCATGGTCGGGCAGACACCTCCCGCGTGTTTGGCGTCCGCGCGCAGGCGGCCCCGCGCGTTGCCACGAGCCCAGGGTCCGGCGCTATCGCGCACGGAACCGCGGATCGAGGAGGTCGCGCAGACCGTCGCCGAGGATGTTGAACGCCAGAACCAGCGTCAGAATGGCGAGTCCAGGGAACGTGCTGATCCACCACTGGTCGAGATAGTTGCGGCCCGAGGCGATCATCGAGCCCCACTCCGGGATCTGCGGTGGCGGTCCCAGGCCGAGGAAGCTCAGCGACGCAAATGTGAGGATCGCGTGGCCGACATCGAGCGTGCTCAGGATCACGACGGGCGAGATCGTGCCCGGCAGCACGTGCCGCACAAACACGCGCAGCCGGGACCCGCCCAGGGCCTCCGCGGCCAGGACGTATTCGCGGTCCCGAAGCGACAGCACGAGGCCGCGCACAAGCCGTGCGTAGGACGGCCACCAGGCGATCATGATCGCGACGATGGCGTTGCGGATGCCGGGGCCAAGCGCGGCTGTGATCACCAACGCCAGGATCACCGTCGGGAAGGCCAGCATGAGATCCGTCGCCCGCATGATCACCTCGTCCGCGGCTCCCTTGAGGAACCCGGCCGTCCCGCCGATCAGGGTGCCGAGGAGCATGGCAAGCGCCACGGCCACGATCCCGACGGGAATCGAGAGGCGCGCGCCGTAGAGGATCCGGCTCAGGATATCCCGTCCAAGCGGATCGGTGCCGAGCCAGTGCGCGTGGCTCGGCGGATCCAGGCGGGACGTGATATGCTGGGCGAGCGGCGGATACGGCGCGATCGAGGGAGCGAGGATCGCGAGGCAGATCCATGCGATCACGACCAGGAGCGCCAGGAGCGCCACCGGCGATCCGGCGAGCTGACGCGGCAGGAGACGGCGGCGCCGCAGCAGCGGCGGCTGCACGGGTGTGATGTCCTGGGGCTTGACCGCGGTGCCCATGGTCAGCCGACCCGGATCCGCGGATCGAAGAACGCGTAGGCGATGTCGACCAGCAGGTTGACGACGATGTAGACCGCGGCGACGACGATCCCGGTCCCCATGATCGCGGGGAAGTCGAGCGAAGTCGCGCTGCTAAACGCGTAGAGGCCGAGTCCCGGCCAGTTGAACACCGTTTCGGTCACAACGGCTCCGGAGAGCAGGCCGCCGAAGCTCAGCCCGACGATGGTGATGATGGGAATGAGCGCGTTGCGTGCCGCGTGGCGAAACAGGAGCGCCCATCGCGGCACGCCCTTCGCCCGCGCCGTGCGCACGTACTCTTCGCCGAGGACCTCGAGCATGCTGCCCCGCATCATCCGCGTCACGATGCCGAGGCTGTAGGACGACAGCACCACGGCCGGCAACAAGAGGTGCCGGAGCCAGTCGAGGGCGGCGTCCCACCGATGGGCCAGGACGGCGTCGGCCAGCACGAACCCGGTGACGAACGGCGGCGGGGAGATGCTGGCGCTCAGGCGCCCGGGCGCAGGCGCCCATCCGAGGCGCGCGTAGAAGACCAGGATCGCGACGAGACCGAGCCAGAAGACCGGCGTGGACACGCCGACGAGCGAGGTGACGCGGGCCGCCTGGTCGATCGGACGCTCGCGGTTCACGGCCGCCAGGATGCCGAGCGGGATCCCGGCCAGGATGCTCAGCATCATGGCGGCCACGGAGATCTCGATCGTCGCCGGGAGGTGCTGCCGCAGGTCCAGCAGCACCGGCTGGCGGGTGGAGATAGACGTACCCATGTCCCCGTGGGCGAGGTTCCACAGGTAGACGAGGTACTGCCTGTAGAGCGGCTGGTCCAGCCCCCAGCGATGCTTGAACGCCGCGACGATCGCCGGGTCCGCCGCCGCCTGCTCGCCCAGGTTGGCCGCGACAGGGTCGGCCGGCACCGCGTGGGAGAGCACAAAGCTGAGCAGCGTGATCCCCACGAGCATCGGCACCAGCAGCAGGACCCGCCGGATGATGTACCGGTAGAGCGTCATGGCCGGCCCGAGCCCACGGTCCGGGCGCGTCGCGGCTTGTTCCCCGCCTCCTACGTCTTGCTGACGGTATAGTAGTCGACCATCCACGCGCTCGCAAACGTCACGCCGCGGACGTTCGACCGGAACGCGTAGGGGACGACCGGCTGGAACAGCGGCGCCCAGGGACCGTGCTCTGCGATCATGCGATTGAGCTTCTGGTAGAGCGCGACGCGCTTGGGCGTGTCCACTTCCGACTCGGCCGCCCTGGCGATCTTCACGATCTCCTGCGCCTGCGGCCCGGCGTCCGGCATCCACCCCGTGCGCTTGGCGACCGTGCGTCCGGGCACGAAGACGAGGTAGTCGCTGACGTCCGGATAGTCCGCCGCCCACTGCCAGATGCCGAGCTGATTCTTGCCGTCACGGTACTGCTGGATCGCCACGCTGTACGGGAGGCCGTTCAGGACGATCTTGATACCGACCGTCGCCAGGTCTTCCTGCACCTTTTGCGCGATCAGGTTGGCATGGACGCCGTAGAAGACCAGATCGCTCGCGTACGTGAGCGTGCCCGTGATCTCCCCGAGGTTCGCCTCCCGGAGCAGCGCCCGGGCGCGTTCGCGGTCCATCTTCACCGCTTCCCGGGCCGGCAACGCGCCGGGGAAGTTGTTGGGGATGATGCCCGCGACGCGGAGCGCGCCCTTCCCGGCCAGCGCGAGCATGCCCTGGTAGTCGATGGCGTAGCGTACCGCCTGCACGACCTTGGGGTTGCTGAACGGGCCGCCGACCTGGGGGTTTTGGTTCATCATCACGTAGACGAGCGTGGATGCCAGGCTGGTCTTCACGGTGACGCCGGGGACGCCCGCGAGGTTCCGCACTTGATCCGGGCCGATGCCCGTGGCGATGTCGAGGTCGCCGCGCTTGATCATCAGCTCCTGGGCGGCCGGCTCCTGGACGTTCCGCAGCACGATCCGGTCGATCTTCGGCGCGCCGCGCCAGTGGTTGGGATTCTTGACGAGCACGATCTCCTGCTTCGGTGTGTAGCGCTCGAGGATGTACGCGCCCGTGCCGGCGGAGTGCGCGTTCAAATAGGCTTCGGCCTTGTCCTTGTCCTTCGCGTCCGGGCTGGCGTCTCCGCCGTTCTCCATGACGAGCTTGCTGTCGATCGCGCTCAGCACCGGGCTCGAGAGGATCGGGAGAATGGCGGGCCGCGGCTCGCTCAACCGGACGACGACGGTGAGCGGATCCGGCGCCTGGACCTCCTCCACGCCATCGAGCAGAAACGCGGCGTTCCCTTTGATGTACCGGACGCGGTCGATCGACCATTTGACGTCGGCGGAGGTCAGGGGATTGCCGCTGACGAACTTCACGTTCGGCCGCAGCTTGAACGTGTAGGTCTTGCCGTCCGGCGAGATCGTCCAGCCAGTTGCAAGGGACGGTCTGGGCGTCGTCAAATCTTCACCGTAGAATGTGACGAGGGAGTCGTATGTGGCGTGGTCGATGTTGTTGGTGCCGTTCTCCAGCTCGCGGCCCGGATCGAGCGTCTTGATGTCGAAGCCGCCGCCGCCTACGACGAGCGTGGACGCGCCCGCGGCGGCGAGCGCGGGCGTGGCGGCCGCCAGCTTGTTGACGAGAGCGAAGCCGGCCCCACCGCCGATCAGCCGGAACAGCTCGCGGCGCGAAACGCCTTCGCAGGATCTCCCCCTCCGGTGCTCGGTCATCGTCAGCCTCCTTAGAGCAGAACGTCATTTCATTTTTGCCGGCCTAGGCGCCGATAGTAGAGGGATTGTTTCTCTTTTCGTCGAAGATCCTCCTTGCTCGTTCGTCCATCGGCCGACGTAGGCCGGCGTGGTCGTCCCCGGCGGCCCGTCTCGGCCGCTGCCGTTCGTGGACGGGCGGCGGGAGGGGACGATGGCCCGCGAGGCGCCGGTCAGGGAGATCCGCTACAGGCCCGTGATGACGGACGAGATGATCGACGCGGCCACCCGCATCCTCCGCAGCGGGAAGTACATCCGCAGCTTCCCCCTGGAGGATTCGGAGGGCAAGCGGTTCGAGGACGAGTTCTGCGCCTACCTCGGCGCGCCGCACGCCGTCAACGTGTCGAGCGGCACGGCGGCGCTGCACATCGCGCTCCTCGCCGTGGGTGTCCGCCCCGGCGACGAGGTCATCACCGTTCCCAACACCTTCTCCTCGGTGGCCGACGTCATCATCCTGTGCAGGGCGAAGCCGGTCCTGGTGGACGTTGAACCGGACACCTACAACATGAACGTCAGCCTCGTCGAGGCCGCGATTACGCCGCGGACGAAGGCGATCCTCCCCGTGCACATGAACGGGCACGCGGTCGACATGGACCCGCTGATGGAGATCGCGCGGCGCCACGAGCTCAAGGTCGTCGAGGACGTCTGCCACGCCGCCGGCGCGGCGTACAAGGGGAAACGCCTCGGGACCATCGGGGACGCCGGGTGCTTCTCATTCGTGCAGAACAAGTGCATATCGGTGGGCGGCGAAGGGGGCATGCTGGTCACCGCAGACACGCGGGTGTGGGAGCTGGCGATGATGCTCTCCAACCACGGGCGGGGCCGCCGGTGGTTCGATGGCGCCAAGGCCTACCACGTCTACCGTGCCCAGCAGATCGAGACGGTGGGGTTCAACTACCGGCAGAACGAGGTGCTGTCGGCCATCGGCCGCATCCAGCTCCGGTACCTCGACCAGTGGAACGCGCGCCGCCGCGAGCACGCGGCCCTCTACGCCGCGCTGCTGAGCCAGTTCCGGCACGACCTGAGGCTTCCCACGACGAGGCCCTACGCCACGCACAGCATGCTGCGCTACGTCGTGCAAACGCCGCAACGGGACGCGCTCCGCGCGCACCTGGAGGCGCACGGCGTGCACGCGATGGTCGAATATGGGACGCCCATTCACCTGGACCACGCCTACCAGCCGTATTGCGGCGCGCCGGAAGGCACGTTCCCGGTGACCGAGCGGCTGGCCCAGACGATCCTGACGCTTCCGTGCTACCAGACCCTGGAGGCCGAGGATATCCGCTACACCGTCGGCGTGATCCGGCAGTTCTACCGTGCGTAGCGGAGACCGCGGTGGCCCGGCGCACAGCCGGCCACGCCGGACCGGATCGCTGCGTTCCGTGACGTCCGCCGTCACGGCGGCGCCGCCGTGACGAGGGAGAGGGCAGCCGTGCAGAACGACCTCCCCTACCTGTCGCTGACTGCGCTCAGCCGCCTGCTCGATGAGCGGCGCGTGTCACCCGTGGACATCGTCGCCGCGGTGCTCGACCGCATCAGCCGGCACAACGAGCGCCTCTGCAGCTACATCACGGTCTGCGGGGATGCCGCGCTTGCCGAGGCCCGCCGGGTCGAGCGCGAGATCGTGCGCGGGCGGCGGCGCGGCCCCCTGCACGGGCTCCCGATCGCGCACAAGGATGTCAGCCTCACCAGGGGTGTCCGCACGACGGCGCACTCGCGTCTTCTCATCGAGCACATACCCGACCGCGACGCGACGCACGTGCGGCGGCTGGCCGAGGCCGGCATGATCCTCCTCGGAAAGACCAACACCACGGAGTTTGCCTGCGGTACCATGGAGCTCTTCGGCGTCGCCCGGAATCCGTGGGACCCGAGCCGCTACGCCGGCGGCTCCAGCGGCGGCTCGGCCAACGCGCTGGCCGCGGGCCTGGCTGTTGCCGCGACGGGGTCGGATACGGGTGGGTCGATTCGCGTGCCCGCGAGCCTCTGCGGCGTCGTCGGCGTCAAGCCCACCTACGGGCGCGTCAGCCGGTACGGGCTCATTCCGCTGAGCTGGAGCATGGATCACGTCGGGCCGATGGCGCGCACCGTGGCGGATTGCGCGTTGCTGTTGAACGCGATGGCCGGATACGATCCGCGGGATCCAACGAGCGCCCGCGCGCCGGTGCCCGACTTCACCGACGGCCTCGAGGGCGGGCTCCGCGGGCTCGTGCTGGGCGTGCCGCGGCAGCACTTCTACGAGGGTCTCGAGGCCGAGGTGGACGCGGCCCTCCGAGCGGCGCTCCGGCACCTCGAGGCCGAGGGCGCCCGGTTGGAGCCGGTGGAGCTGCCGCTCTCGGGGGAGCTGGCGGGGGCCGGCTCGATCCTCATCATGGCCGAGGCCTACGGCTGGCACGCTCAGCGGCTGCGCACCCGCGCCATGGATTACGGCCCGCGCACCCGGCGGCGGATCGTCGCGGGCGCCTGCTACACGTCGGGGGAGTACGAGGAGGCGGTGCGCATTCGCGCCGCCTGGGCGCGGCAGGTCGCGCGAGCCATGGAGCGGGTGCACGCCATCGTCACGCCGACACTACCGGGCGTGGCGTTTCCCGTCGAAACGCAGCTGTCGGGGCCGCCCGACACGAGCTGGGGCACGCGCCATTTCAACCTGTCCGGGCATCCCGCGCTCACGGTGCCTTGCGGCTTCACCGCGGCCGGGCTCCCGATCGGGATGCAGCTCGCGGGACGGTTCTTCGACGAGGCAACGCTGTTCCGGATCGGCCACGCGTACGAGCAGTCGACTTCCTGGCATACGCGGCGTCCGGAGTCGCTGGAGGCGGCCTAGATGGACGTGGACATGGACCGGCTCAAAGCCGAGGTGGCGGCGCAGGGCATCGCCCTCACCGACGACGACCTGGCGGCGATCGGGGAGATCCTCGCCGCGAGCCGGGCGGGCCTCGCACGGGCGCGGCCGCTGCTCGGCGATGAACCCGACGTGCCCTGCGGGTTCATCCCGCCGGGTCTGCTGCCCGAGGGTGCGCCGCCGCACGACGACGGCTAAATCAGCCCACGACGATCTCCATCCGAGTGACTCTCTTGAGGAGGGACGTCCGTGCATATCCCGTATCGCGCTCCGATCCTGAACGACGAGATGAGGCGGAAGGCCCTGGAGATGCTGGAGACGGGCAAGGCGTTCGGAGGCGAGGAGACCGAGCGCTTCGAGGTCGAGCTGGCGCACCTGTGTGGGAAGCGGTACGGGGTCACCGCCAACTCCGGGACGTCCGCCGCCATGCTGGCGCTGGACACGCGGGGGATCGGACCGGGGGACGAGGTCGTCATGGCCGCCAACGCGTACATCGGCGTGCTGGCCGCGGTCGTGAAGCTCGGCGCGACGCCCATTTTCGTCGAAGCGGACGCCGACACCGGCAACGTATCACCGCCGGCCATCGGGGCGGCGATGACCGCGCAGACCCGCGCGGTCGTCCCGATCCACATGTACGGCTTCCCGTGCGACATGGACCCGATCGTGGAGGCGACGAAGAAGCGGGACGCGTTTGTGCTGGAGGACGCCGCCCACGCGCTGGGTGCGGAGTACAAGGGGCGCCCCGCCGGCGGGCTCGGCGATGCGGGGCTCTTCAGCTTTTCTGGAAAGATGATCACCACCTTCAGCCCGGGCGGCGCCATCGTCACCGACGATCATGGGCTCGCCGAGGGCGTCTCCAGCCTGCGAGATCAGGGGCGGCTCCGCGACGAGAAGATCAGCTTCGTCCGCCGCACAGACGCCTCCTGGTACGACCAACGATGGATCGGCTACAACATGCACATGTCCGAGATGGGCGCCGCCCTCGGGCGGATCCAGTTGCGCCTCCTTGGCGGGTTCACGGCGCACCGGCGGAAGGCCGCCGCCTACTATACGACGCGCTTTCGCGACGCCGACCTGCCGTTCCGCCTTCCCCCTGAGCAGCCGTGGGCCCGTCCGTCGTATCTGCACTATGCGATCTGGACGCCGAAGCGGGACGCGCTGGCTGAGTTCCTGCGGGCCCGGGACATCGAGACGGGCGTGTACTATCCGAGGCCGCTCCACCTGCTGGAGCCGGTGAAGGCGCGGTACGGCACGCGCGAGGGCCAGTTCCCCGTCGCGGAGCGGTTGTGCCGCGAGACGCTTTCGCTGCCGGTGGGGCCGCACATGACGGAGGAGATGCAGGAGCGCGTGGCGGACGCGGTCATCGCGTTCTTTAGGGAGCGGCGCGCGGTCGCGTAGCGCTCCCCCGGCGGCCTGCCGGGGGAGCGCGCTCCTGGCGGGACGGGCTACGGGAACAGCCGTCCGGTCCACGGCGTGAGCCGCTGAAACGCCTCGGCGAACTTGATCGCCGGGTCCCCCGCGACATAGGCCGCCTGCGTGCCGCGCTGCTGCGAGCGCGTGCGGTAGCGCTCGACGTGGTACGGCTGTGCCCGGAACTCCGCGGTGGCCCGCATCTTCGTGTCCATGACGTCGGTGATATCGATGAAGTACTCGGGCACGAAGCCTGTCATCTCGGTGAGCGGTTGCGTGGGCTCGCACGCGAAGATCTGCATCGGCGCGAGCACCGGCAGGTCAGGCTCGACCCCGGCCAGGCCGGCGTAGTACGCCGCGTCCATGGTCGCCTGGTACGCCGCGGTGTGGTCCGGGTTGTACGGTTCCCTGGCGGGATGCGTGATGATGACGCGCGGCCTGAAGCTTCGGATTTCGCGCACGAGCCTCATCAAGCGCTCGTAGTCGAACGTGAGGGGCTGGTCGCGATAGTCGTAGAATACGACCTCGACGCCGAGAATCTCGGCGGCCTTTCGCGCCTCCGTGCGGCGCACCTCGGCTACTTCCTCCTCGGTGGTCCGCCCCTGGCGCGCTTTCCAGAACTCGTTGGACTCTCCCCGCGCCCCGGGGCTCAGCACGACGACGCGGACGTCCGCGCCGGAGGCGGCGTACCGGGCCAGCGTCCCGCCCGCCCGCACGCAGAAGTCGGCGGCGTGGGCGCTGATGCATAAGATGCGATCGGCGTGTGCCATGGCGATCCCTCCCACGTGGCGTCCAGGCGCGTGGCATCAGCGGGGCGGCCGCTCCAGGACCTGCCGGTTCACAAGGAATGCGGGCAGCCGTCCTTCGAGCGCCGCGAGCACCTGCTCCGCCGCATCCCGCTGCATCTGCTGGATCGACTCCTCCGAGTAGAACGCGATGTGCCCGGACACCGTCACGTTCGGCAACGCCAGCAGCGGATGATTCGTCGGAAGCGGTTCTTGAGCGAACACGTCGAGGCCCGCGCCGGCCAACCGGCCGGACCGCAGCGCCTCCACGAGCGCCCCCTCGTCCACCACCGCGCCACGCGACGTGTTGATCAGCAGCGCGCCCGGCTTCATCAGGCCCAGCGCGTCGCGGTCGATGATGCCACGCGTCTCATCGGTGAGAGGCAGATGGACCGACACGATGTCGGCCTCGGAGAGGCACGTCTGCAGATCGGCCGACCGGACGCCCTCGTCGCGGAAGACCTGCGCATCGAGGTACGGATCGTAGGCGATGATCTGGAGCCCGAGCGCCCGCGCCTTGCGCCCGGTGGCGCGGGCGATGTTGCCGAACCCCAGCAGGCCGAGCGTGCGTCCGGCGATGCGGTGGAGCGGAACGATCGGCTTGATGTGCCAGGCGCCCGCGCGCACGGCCCGGTCGGCCGCGACGATCTTTCGCGCGACGGCCAGGAGCAGCGCGATCGCGTGCGAGGACACCTCCTCCACGGCGTATCGTGGTCCGTTGGTGACCCAGATTCCGCGGTCGGTGGCCGCCGACACGTCGACGCGGTCCACCCCCGTCCCGTAGTGGGCGATGATCCGGCACCGGCGGAGGCGCGCGATACGGGCGGCGTCGAGCACGCCTCGCGAGTGGAGCACGGCGTCCACGCTGGGGGCGACCCGGTCGAACGCCGATTCGTCGTCCATGTCGACCGGTTCGACACGGACGCCCTTTGGCTCGAGGATCTCTCGTTCGATCCTGATGTCGTAGGACGGCAGGCTGCGGGACTCGGTGCGGATGCAGTACCAGCGTGCGTCGGTCACCTGGTCACCCTTCCCCGAGGAGGCCCACGGATGCGCGAGCCGCTGTGAACCTGATGTGTGGATTTGCGCCCGGTCGGCCAGGTAAGCGCAGCATCGTTTCAAACCCTGCAGGGATTCGGTCCGGAGCGACGGAACCCTCCTCAGCGCACCGGACGAGAAGGGAGAGGAGGAGCTCATGGCCAGTCGGATCGTGGCCTTCCGGCCGGTCGTCGACCAGGAGATGAAGGACGCCGCCTGCAGGGTGCTCGACTCGGGGCACTATATCCGTACGTCCCCGGATGAGGCATCGGAAGGGAAAGCCCTCGAGGAAGAGCTCGGCGCGTTCCTGGCAGGACGCGACGGCCGCCGGCCGCACGTCGCCAACCTCTCCAGCGGCACCGCGGCGATGCACCTGGCGTGGATCGCCTACGGCGTTGGGCCGGGAGACGAGGTGGTGATTCCGGCCAACACGTTCGCCAGCGTCGCTCACTGCGTCTCACTCGTCGGCGCGACGCCCGTGCCGGTCGACGTCGAGCCGGATACGTACAACATCGACCCCGCGGCGGCCGCCGCCGCGATCACCCCCCGGACCCGCGGGATCATGCCCGTGCATACGGCGGGACATCCCGCGGATCTCGACCCGATCCTGGAGCTGGCGCGCCGGCACCGGCTGGTCGTGATCGAAGACGCGTGCCAGGCGATCGGCGCCCGATACAAGGGCCGGGCCGCGGGGACGCTGGGCGACATGGGGTGCTACAGCTTCGTCCAGAACAAGGCGATGACATGCGCGGGCGAAGGCGGCGCGGTCGCCTCGTTCGATGAGATGCGCGTGCGGCGGATCTTCAATCTGGCCAACCACGGGCGCGGGGAGCACTATCATCGCGGCCACGCCGACGAGGGAGCTCCCGTTACGCACGACGAGATCGGGTTCAACTACCGCCAATCCGAGATCCTCTCCGCCGTGGCGCGCGTCCAGTTGCGCCGGCTGCCGGGGTGGATCGAGCAGCGCCGCCGGCGGGCCGCGCTGTACCGAACGCTCATCGCGGCACACGACCTCCCGATCGCTCTCCCCGGCGAGCGACCGTGGGCGTATCACTCCTATGTGCGCTTCGAGGTCCGCGTGCCGAACCGCGCGGCGCTCCGCCGGTACCTGGGGCGCCATGGCATCGCGACCACGGTTCACTATCCGACGCCGATTCACCTCGACGTCCCCTACCGCGAGCAACTGGGCTGGCGCGAAGGAGGGTTGCCGGTGACCGAACGGCTCGCCCGCGAGATCCTGACCCTGCCGCTGTATCCCCAAATGACCGAGGACGACGTGGCGTACGTCGTGGACCACCTGGCGGCGTTCTTTCGGCAGCAGGCCTCCGTGACGGCGTAGCCGATCGGCGGGTCCGTGGCGCGTGCGCGACAGGCGGGCGACGGCGGGTGGTGCGCCGTAGAGTACGGTGCCATCCCTCCCGCGCTGTGGACGGCGCCGCCGCGCCGGCGGGTAGAGGATCTTCTCCCGGGCGTCGGACACCGGCAGTTCGCGCTTGGACGCGCCGCGCTGCTATGGCTCTGCCGGGCGATGGGCTGGGGCCCGGGCGACCGGGTTTTGCTTCCCGCGTATGCGTGCGAGAGCGTCGTGGTCCCCTTCGTCGCGGCCGGCCTGGCGCCGGAGTTCTACGCCGTGAAGGAGGATCTCTCCGTAGATCTCGACGATCTGGCACGGCGCACCGGCCCAGGGGTGCGCGCGGGGATCGTGATTCACTACTTCGGCTGGCCGCAGCCGGGCGCGGTGCAGGCGTGGTTGCGTGGCAGGAGTCCCGCGGACGGGAACGTGTTCTGGATCGAGGACCTGACGCACGCGCTGTTTACGCGTGTCGATGGATCGCCCCTCGGCACCTGGGCCGACGCCCGGCTCGCGAGCTACCGCAAGCTGCTTCCGTGCCCCGACGGGTGCGGCCTGTCGTTCCGAGAGGCCCTCCCCCTCCCGCGCGCGGCACCGCGCGCATCCGGATGGTGCTACCGGGCGCACGGGATCGCCAGGACCGCGACGATGGTGTGGGCGGGCTTCATGCCGGACCACCGTGGCGCGGTGCCGCGCGCTGTGGGGGCGCTGCGGAGCTGGCGCGCGGGGCCGGTGGAGATCGCGCCGTGGAGCCCCGCTTCACGGCGTATCATCGAGCGCTTCGATATCGTGGCGGCGGCCGCGGCCCGCCGCCGGAACGCCGCGCGGCTGCTCGAGCGCGTCCGGGGGCGCCCGGGCATCACGCCGCTGTTCTCGCGGATCGATCCCGGAGTCGTGCCGATGGTCCTCCCCGTGAGGGTGGTGGCACGCGACCAGGTGCGCAGCGCCCTGGCCGCGCGGGGCGTCGAGGCCGTCCACCACTGGCCGCGGCCGGCGGCGATGCCCGCGGCGGGCTGCCCTGTGGCCGACCGGCTACGCGCCGAGCTGTTGAGCCTGCCCGTCGACGAACGCTATGGCACGGACGATATGGACCGGCTGGGCGACCTGCTCACAGAGGTGTGCCATTATCACCGCCATTCCGCGTGAAACAGCTCACGGATCCGCGCGTGGCTCAGGCCGGCGCTCAACAGAACCGTCAGCTTCACGCGTGCCTTCACGCCCGGCGTGCCCGAGAAGATCATGCCCGCCGACAGCAGATGCGCTTCCGCGCCCTCGTGCCGGTACGTATTTCGATGCAGCCGGCCGGCGTGATACGGGTTGGCGATCACGACGGCGGTGCCGCGATCGACCGCCCCTTTCAGCAGGTCGAAGTGTGGCCGGCTGAGCCGTCCCGATTCCACGACCAGCCCGTCGACACGGGCGTCGAGCGCCGCGCGGAGCAGCACGTCGCTCGGATCGGCGACGAACGGGATCCGTTCCACGCGCGCCGTGATGGCCGGCGGCATGATGCCCGGAATCCGACGAAACGGCCGCCGGGCGTAGAACACATAGTCTTCGTCGATGGCGCCGAGTGGCCCAAACTCGGGCGACTGAAAGGCCGCCGTGCTCGCCGAGTGGCACTTCGTCACGTCCTTCGCGCAATGGATCGTGCCGTTCATGACGACGAGGACTCCGAGGCCGCGGGACCGCTCGCACGCGGCGACTTGAATAGCATTCAACAGGTTCAGCGGTCCGTCGTCGCTCGGCAGTGTCGGGTTGCGCATCGCGCCTGTGAGCACGACGGGCCGCTCGGCATTCAGCGTGACGTCGAGAAAATACGCGGTGTGCTCAAGCGTCGCCGTCCCGTGCGTGATGACGATGCCGGCCACGTCTCGGTCGGCCAACGCTGCCGTCACCCGCTGGGAGAGCTGCAGCATCTCGCGAAACCCGATCGCGCTGCTGGCGACCTGGAGCCACGGGTCGACGTCGCACTCGGCGTAGGAGGCTGCGGCCGGGATGCGGGCGAGCAGCTCGTTGGGTGCGAGCCCCGGCGCCACGGTGCCCGAGGGCAGCCGTGCGCCCGCGATGGTGCCGCCCGTGGCGATGATGCGGACTCTCGGGAGCGCCACCGGCCGTCAGGCGATGTATCCAAGCCGGCCAGATAGCTCGTAGGCCGCGTCCTGAAGCACGCCCGCGAGGTGCTCGGCGTCCTCCGCTCGCACCTGGAACACGGACCCCGACACGCTCATGGCGCCCGCGATCGTCCCCGAGTGGCCCCGCACGGGCACGGCCACGCACCGGATGCCCAAGATGAACTCTTCCTGGTCGACCGCGTAGCCGCGATCACGGGTCCGGCGAAGCTCCTCCGCAAGCGCCGAAGGGTCGGTGATGGTGTGCGGAGTGCAGGCCGCGAGTTCGCGGCTCCGGATGATCGCATCCGCCTCCTCGGCGGGCAGGAAGGCGAGGATCGCCTTGCCGAGGGCGGTCGCGTGGACCGGTGCCCGCCGGCCGATCGGTGTGTACATCCGGGCGCTCTTCGGCCCATCGATGCGGGCCACGTACATCACCTCGCCCCGGTGGAAGATCCCCAGATTCGCGTTGCAGCCCGTCGCCGACGAGATCCGCTCGAGCAGCGAGATCGCCTGCTTGCGGATCTCGAGCTGGTTGAGCGCGGCGCCGGCGAGAATGATGCCCTGGAGGCCCAATCCGTACTTCTCGGTCCGAGCATCCTGAGCGACATAGCCTTCGGCCACGAGGGTGGACAGGATGCGGTAGACTGTGCTCTGGCTCGTCTTGAGCCGCTTGCTGAGCTCGATGACGCCCAATTGATGGCCATCCTCGGCGAGCACGTTGAGGATATCGATGGAGCGCTTCACGGTCTTGATGGAGTCGGACTTGGCCATGTGCTCCTCCCGGTCGATCGGGGTCCATCGATCGGTCCCGCGGGTCAGGCCACCGGGGTGGGATTCGCCGACGAAAATGAAATCCCCTTCCACTTTCGCTCCAAGACTAGAACGACGTAGCAGGAACCGTGCGATCGTATGGTGAATACGGAATGACGTTTCGTCATCTGGCCAAGCGTGCCGGCCGGTGCGCCGTTCCAGCGCGAGCTGTGGCTAACTCGCGTCTCTCTGGTGCCCGACGCGTCCGCCCGCCTCACCGAGCAAGACATCGTGGCCGCCGGCGGCCCACGAAGCGGGCGCGTGCGCAGTTGGTCCGCAGGACGTAGCGGCGGGGGACTCCTGTGACGGATGAGCCAACGAAGACGGACGCGCGACGCACGGTTCAGTCCAAGCGGGTGCACATCACCGGCGAGATCCGCGAGGCGGTCCTCGCGCAACTCGAGCGCGGCGTGTACTACGGCGGGGAGCAAGCCTACCTGTTCGAGCAAGAGCTGGCCGCGTACGTGGGCGTGCGGCATGCCGTGACCGTTAACTCCGGGACGTCGGCGCTGCTTGTGGCAGCGATGGCACTCGGGATCGGGCCCGGCGACGATGTGATCGTCCCGGCGAACGTCTACGTGTCCAGCGCGGAGGTACCCGCCTTCCTTGGCGCAACGCCGCTGTTCTGCGACGTCGACGAGGGCACGGCCAATGTCACGGCCGACGCGATCGCGGCACGGATCTCTCCACGTACCAAGGCGGTGGTCGTCACGCACATGTACGGCCACGCGGCCGACATGGACGCGATCCTGCGTGCGACGCGGCCGCACAACATCCGGGTCATCGAGATCTGCGCCCATGCGTTGGGCGGCGAGTACAGAGGCAGGAGGCTTGGGACCTTCGGCGACATCGCCGTGTTCAGCCTCGGCAGCAAGAATATCTCGATGTGCGCCACGGGCGGCGCGATCGCCACGGATTCCACGGCCATCTACGAGGACGCCACGGCGATCTCACGGCACGGGTGGAGGCGGCTGCCGCTGCCTCCGGCCTTCTTCAAGGAGATTCCCTTCGCGGAGTCGCCGATGTCGGGGATGTCCCCGCTCGATCGGGACTCGATCCGGCCGGGGCTGAACCTCCAGCTGGACGAGATCCCGTGCGCGATCGGACGGATCGGCCTGCGGCACCTCGAGGAGTGGAACGAGCGGCGCCGCGAGGTCGCGCGGCTGTACACACGGTCCATCGAAGAGGCCGGGTTGCCAGTCCGTCCGCCGGTCGTCCACCGGTGGACGAAGCACGCGTTCCTTCACTACGTGATTCGCGCCCCGCGGCGCGATGCGCTCCGGGACTTCCTGGTCGGCGCCGGCGTGGAGGCGCTGATCCATTACCCTCAGCTCCTCCCGGAGATGCGGTACTACCGGCAGCACCATCCAACGCCCGCGGGCACGTATCCGATCGCATCGCGCGTGGTGAGCGAGATCCTGACCCTGCCGATCCACCCCTGGATCGCCGACCGGGATGTCGAGTACGTGGTGGGTAAGATCTCGGAGTTCTACCGAACCTGACTGCGCAGCGGGCGGAGGGGTGAGGAGCGTGAGCAGGCAACGGAGGCCAAGCAAGCACTCACCAGCGATCCTCGTCGCCGCCGGCGTCACGCTGGCCGGTCTGTTGTGCTCCCCGATCATTCAGGCCGGGGCGGCCGGCGCGGCGCCGACCCTCGTATGGGGGCTCGGCGGCGATCCCAACAGCTTGGATTATCCGGCCACGTACAATGGGGAGGCCGGGCCCGTCGTGACGCAGATCTTCAATACCCTCGTGCGAATGAAGGCCGGAGGCACGGCGATCGAGCCGGACCTGGCCACAAGCTGGTCCGTATCGCCGGACGGCCGCACTTGGACGTTCACGCTGCGACGAGGGGTGACGTTCCACGACGGCACGCCGTGGACGGCCCAGGCGGCGAAGTTCAACATCGATCGTTGGGCCGATGCGCGAAACCCCTACCACGGTCATGGAGTGGACTTCGCCTACTGGCACGATTTCCTCTCCAAAGACTTCGAGGCCGCGCGGGCCCCGGATGCCTACACGTTGCGGCTCGTGTTCAAAACGCCGCTCGGGCCGCTGCTGAGTGACCTGGCGATTCCCGCCTTCAACTTCGCCAGTCCGGCATCCCTCAGACGATACGGGGCGACAGGGGTGGGAGCGCACCCCGTCGGCACCGGCCCATACGCCTTCGTGGAGTGGGTGCGGGACGATCATATCGTGCTCCAGGCCAGCCCTGGATACTTCCGCAAGGGCCTTCCCAGGATCCCGCGGGTCGTCTACCGCATCATGAAGGACAACGCCGCGCGATACCTGGCGCTCAAGTCGGGCGAAATCCAGGTAATGGAGCTCCCGAATCCCGACAACGTCCGCGCCGCGCAGGTCGATCCGTTGCTGCGGGTCGGACCGCGGCCGGCGTTCAGCACCGGCTGGCTCCAGTTCAACCTGCAAGACCCTCTCTTCAGAGATCGCCGGATCCGCGAAGCCATTGCGCGCGCGATCGACAAACCGGCGATCGTGCACGCCCTGTACGGCGAGTATGGCGAGGTGGCCGACCAGATCATGCCGCCGGCGATGTGGGGACGCTCACGCGACGTGCCCGTGTACGCCTACAGCCCGGAGGCGGCGCGCGCGCTGCTGGCCGACGCCGGATATCCCAACGGGGTCTCTCTCGAATTCTGGTATCTGCCGGTCAGCCGGCCCTACTTCCCCGACGGGAAGGAGATCGCGACCGCCATCGCAAACGACCTCGGTAAGGCCGGCATCCGCGTGCATCTGATGACCGAGGACTGGGCCGCCTACCGGAAAGACCGCTTGAACAAGTTCCCGCTGTGGATGTATGGGTGGATCGGTGACACGGGCGACCCCGACGATTGGTTCAGCTTTTACTTCGGCGGACACGAACCTAACAGCGCTATCCACTCATACAACAACCCAACAGTGTTCGCGCTCGTCGCACGGGCCCGGGCGCTCACGAATCGGGCCCAGCGGGCGACGCTCTACGCCGAGATCCAGGACATCATCGCCCGGGATCTGCCGCTGCTCCCGATCGCCCACGCGGGGGTGCCGATCCTGATGAACCGACGCGTTCAGGGCCTCATCCCGCAGCCGGACGGCAACGAGCGGCTGGAAGCGGTCTGGCTGCGGTAGGGGCGGCGCACCGCCGGCGGGGGATGTACACGAGGAGCCCGCCCCCGCGGGGGCGGCAATCTACGCCCCGCCGGGCTCGTGCGGAGGAAGGTCGACCGCCCGGCGTGGGGACCCTTTGCGGGCCACGGCGCCAAAACCTGCCGACATAGGAGGCAACGCGTGACGCTCCCCTCGGAGAACGCTCTGATGGCGAAGGCCGCCCGGCGCGCCGCGGGCAGCCAACCCGGGCCGCGCGAGCGCCTCCTCGCCATGGCACAGGGCCGCCGTGACCTCGTCAACCTGGGGCGCGGCGACCCCGACCTCCCGACTCCGCCGCACATCCTGGAGGCCGCGAAGCGGGCGCTGGACGACGGCGCGACGCATTACACACACTGGCAGGGCCGTGCAGATCTGCGGGAGGCGATCGCCGAGAAGTGCCGCCGCGACTACGGCCTCGCCGTACACCCCGACCAGGTCGTGCTTACGGCCGGCGCGCAGGAGGCCGTATACACGGCGTTCCAAACCTTGCTCGACCCCGGAGATGAGGTGCTCCTCGCCGATCCGCACTACACGTCCTACTCCAGGGCGATCCGGCTCGCCGGTGGGGTGCCCGTCGCGGTGCCGTGCACCGAGGCGCGGGCGTTCGTCGTTGACCCGGCGGATGTCGAAGCCCGCGTGTCGCCACGCACAAAGCTCCTCGTGGTCGTGACCCCGGAGAACCCCACGGGCGCTGTGATCCCACCGGAAGCGATTGCGGCGCTCGCCGACATCGCGCTGCGGCACGACCTGCTGGTGATCGCCGACGATATCTATGAGCGATTCGTCTACGAAGGGCCGCCGCACATGAGCGTCGCGTCCGCCCCAGGCCTCAGCGACCGGACGATCATGATCAACGGGTTCAGCAAGACCTACGCCATGACGGGGTGGCGCATCGGGTACATGGTCGTTCCGCGCCCGCTCGTCGCGGCGGTCGAGGTGATCAAGCATACGCTGACCATCTGCGCGCCCGCGGTCTCGCAGGCGGCCGCCCTGGCAGCGCTCACAGGCCCGCAAGACTGCGTCGAAGACATGCGGCGCACTTATGCCCATCGCCGCCGCGTTCTCCTCGATGGATTCGAGCCGCTCGGCCTGGGGGGCCGGTGGTCTCGGGGCGCCCTGTACGTCTACGCGCGCGTGCCATCGGGGGGGCTCGGCGCGTACGAGTTCTGCGTGACGCTCCTCGAGCAGGCGGGCGTCCTCGCCTTCCCCGGGACGGCCTTCGGCAGCAGTGACGGGTACATCCGCACGACGCTCCTGCAGCCGGAGGAGACGCTGAAAGAGGCCGTGTCGCGGATGGCCGCGCTCCTCCAGGCGACGGCACAGGGACGAACGCGCTCCCACCGGTCACCGTCGCGCGATAGCCGGATGGACGGAGTCTAGCTGCCTAGCTCTCGATCGGCGCCCCGGGTTGCGGTAGGCCACGGGCCGAGCGTAAGGCCCCTGCTCCACCCAGCTGCCTCGTTCGAGCCCTCGTTCGAGGACCCAATTCCCTTCTTCGGAGGCAGGGGGCGGCGCCGCCCTCGCAGCATGCGCATGGGCGGGGCACGCACTCGGACGGACACTCCTGGTGCTGGTCGTGCACGCCGTTCTCAGAGGGACGGCCTGATTCGGTGTACCGCTCGGCTCGGAGGCCCTAAATAATGAAGGAGAGCCCCGCCTCGGAGGGCTACGGGATGCTGCGTGGCTCCCCGCCACCGGCGTTTCGCACGCGTGTGATTTCGGCCCTGCCGCCCGGCGCATGGGCGCTCGCCGGCACCCGAGGTCCCGTGCTCTGCGGAGGCGGCGAAGCATCGTATCTGTGCGGTGCCTGCGACGGTGTGCTGGCTGAGCACGTCCAGCCGTACTGTGTCATGGGCATCGTATTCAAGTGCCCTCGATGCAGCGCCTTGAGCCAAGTCGTGAACGGTCATCCCAACGGCGAGCCGAGTTCCGCCTGATTCGCCGAGCGAAGTCCGGCGTGACGCGCCGGGCCCCGGTTGGACGTAGGACTCCCCGCGACCCACATCCCGCTCCAGCTACGCTGACGCCCCGCTGGGCATTAGTCCGGGCAGGCACCTGGCAGAGTCACGTCACGGAGGGGATCCGCGCGTGTCACGCCGTCCAACGGGGGGCAAGGCTGGGGGCGAGCAATGACACGGGTTTTGGCGACGTCGTGCATTCCGGTGCAGCGGGGTGCGTGGTGGGCGGTGCAGGTCTTGAACCTGCGGCCTCATCCGTGTGAAGGATGCGCTCTACCCCTGAGCTAACCGCCCGTATGGCCGCGATCGCGGCATCGTCATTATCGCAGGAGCGGAGGGTCTCTGTCAAAGACCGCACGGACTGGGCAATGGCGCTCGCGGTCGTCCCCGGCCGCGATCAGGCACCAACACATTGGAATGTTCATATGCTGGCACGCCGTCACATCACCTGACGGCCGCGAACACGGTCGGACATCATCGCATCCGGGAAGCCTTTCCCCGCGCGAAGGCGACAGCCCCTGTGGAGGGGGGACCGCACGTTCTGTCGTAACGTGCGGGGAACGAGGAGGGCGAGGGGCATGCGCATCCTGATCCTGCTCCTGATTTGCCTCGGGATCGTCTGGGTGGTTCGACTCTGGGTCGAGCGGGTGGACTTGTCCGATCTGCCGTTCCGAAGGAAGGACTACCTGCTCACCCGCGCGGAGCGCTCCTTCTTCGACGTGCTCTGCCGGGTCGTCGACCGCGATCTGTACATCTTTTCTAAGGTCAGGTTGGCGGATCTCGTGTGGCTGCCACGCGGAGTGCAACATCGCCTCGCGCTCTTTAACCGCGTGAGTTCGAAACACATCGACTTTGTCCTGTGCTCGCGTTCTTCGCTCAGTCCGGTGTTGGCCATTGAACTCGACGATGCTAGCCATCAGAGGCCGGACCGCCAGACCCGCGACCATGTCGTCGACGCGGTCTTGCGCGCGGCTGGCCTGCCGCTCCTCCGCGTTCCGACGAAGCGCGGATACGCGCTGGCAGAAATCCGCCAAATGGTCCAGGATGCGCTACCAAACCCCTCCGTCGATACGGGCGCGCGCCACCGCGAACAAGGCGAATAGCTCGGAACCCGGCGAAGACCGGCGGTCAAGGAACTTCGGCCCGATGGGGTAGAACTGCCGACGGCGCCACTCACGGAGAGCACTCCCGGACAAGACAAGAATCGGAGCCACCGGGACCCTCGAGACGACCACCCTGAGCAAGGTTGCCAGTCCAGCATCGCGTGCGGTGCCGTCGTTGAGACGCGGCCCCGTCGTAGTCGGGGTTCCGTGAGCGATCCGCACCGAGAGAGCCGGCGTGCGGGATTCGACACGACCCTTCGCATCGCGCAGCCCGCGGAGGGAAGTAAAACATAAGATCAATGGAGACCCGCCCGCACCCTGGCGGCGGCGAAGTTTAGAGGATTGGCCGGATCAGTCAAAGACCGCTAGATTGCGCGTCGATGAGATTAACAGCGATCGCGTTACGCCTCTCGCCTCAGGCGGCCCTGCACGACCGCTGCGCTTGGTTGCCACGACGGGCCGTTGTCGCTAGGATGTGGGCAATCGCCGCACGCAGTCGCCTGCAGAGTGCGCCACCGTACCACCTTCATCACGACCTGCCGGGGGGACAGGATGTTCCTGTTTGAGAAGCTTTGGGCGCAAGTCAAGGGGGCGGAGCGCGCCGGACGTCTCACGGTTGAGGAGGCGCTCGACTGCGCAACCCGCTTGCCGCAGGCGCTGTTCTGTTCGATGATGGAGTGCCTGGCGGAGAACGGTGAGGACCCCCAGTTGATCGTCGTGCAGGTGGCCAGGCTCAATGACCACATGCTGAGGTGCCTCACGGAGGTGGCTGCGGCGCTTCGAGCGCGCAGCTCCGGGCCACACTGATGACGCCGCAGCCCGTCCGCGGCAGCCGCGCCGGTCGCCAGGGAAGCCGAGCGGACACGGGATGCGCACGTGGCCCGGCCGGGGGCCGCGCCGCGGTGTGCCGGCACCCCTTGCATTTCGATGTCACGTCGTTTAGAATATTCAATGTTATGATATCCACGCGGGCACGCCGGGGAGGGGTAGCCGATGAGGGGCCGGGCGCGAGAGGGCCGGACCGGACGCGCGGGCGAATCGAGGGCGCGCGCGGAGGCGAAGATGGGGATCCATGTCCCGAAGGAACTGCACCGGCGCTTCCGGGCGCGGCTGATCCTCGAAGGCCGGCAGATGCAGGACGTGATTCGTCAGTGGGTGGACGAGGAGATCGCGTCCCACCGCATGCGCCCTCCTGCCGCGGGAGGGCTGAGGTTCTTCAAGGGCGTGGACCGGAGCACGCTGGCGGCGATCGCGGTGCCGATCGAGCAGGAGAAGATCCGCCGCCTCAAGAGCAAGCTCCTCATCGAAGGACGCAACATCTCCCAGTGGGGCACCGAGCGGATGGAGCAGTTCCTCAAGGAGCGCGCCTCATAGGACTCGCCGCGGTGCGCCGCATCGGCGCTGCCGTGGTCGCCGCAGCCCTCGCCGCGGCGTCTCCACCGCCGGCGGGCGCGGCGCCGGTGGCTGCCCTGACGGTCCACGTATCGCGCAAGGCGGCGGCCACCGCGTTGCGCCTGCAGCCCGGGTTCGCCACCGTGCTGCGAGCCGACCACCGGATCGATACCGTCGCGATCGGCGACCCCCGCCTCGTGACCGCAACGGCCGTGCGCCGCGGCCAGGATGCCTACGACCTCGTCCTCCAACCGCAGGCCGAGGGAGGCTCCACCAATATGGTCGTCTGGTTCGGCGACCTGGCGACCGTCTGGGAGCTCGAGATCGGGCCGGGTCCACGCACGGCGGACGTCGTCTACGTCGTGACGTCCGGCGCTGCGGACCCGCCGAAGCCGGCCCGCTCATCCGGCGCGGACGCGCCTGCGGCTTCTCCGCCGGCCCCGGCCGCCGGTGGCCGCTCCACGGGCGCGGCGGCGACGCCGTCCCGCCCACCGGCGGTGCGGCCCGGTCCCGGCGCTCCGGCATCCGCGGCGCCGGGTGCGCCACCCGCACGGCCGCCTGCGCCATCCACCGCGCCGGTGGCCGCAGGATCCGCTGCGCCGGGCACGCCGGCCGCTGCCGGGCAAACGGGCCCGCCGCTCCTCGAGGTGCGGCAGACCATCGGACCGATCGCGGGCGTCTTTCAGGTGACGAGGATCGCGAGCGGCGTGGTGATCCGCTACCGCATCACCAACGAGAGCCAGGCGGATCTTGTGATCCGGCCGGGCGGCGTCCTCGTGCGGGTGAACGGCCGGGTCGCGCCCTACGCCATGGCGCGAGACAGCGTGGACCGCGGCCGCCCGGACGTCTTGCCACGGGGCGCGACGGAGACGGGCATCGTCGATGTGCCGGGTGCCGCGGCGCGCGAGGTACGGCTGATCCTCTCGCTCTTCCCCGCGACCGCCGAGGCGACCGCCGGCGTTGCCCTCCCCACCACGTTCCAGACCACGTTCACCGGCGTGGACCGCCTGCTGCTGTTGCCGGCTCCGTAGCCGTGGGGGCCTTCGGTGTCGTCGCCTCGCGAAGTCGATGCGCTGCTGGCGCTGGTGCCTCGCTGGGTCGCCGCGCACATCGCGGCCCGGGATCCCGGCCAGCTCGAGGAGATCACCATCGATCTCGGCCGGCCGCCACGCATCCGCTTCCGCGGGGACGGTGCGCCGCTTGTGCTTCCGGGGGAGGTGAGCCGCGACGACCTGCAGTACGTGCTCGGCCGGGTGACGCGATTCCGGGACGATAACCGGACCGGGATCGACCGGACGCTGCACCGGATCGCGTGCATCCGGGACCGGTACCACGAGATCGTGGGCTTCACCTTCCGCGCCGGCCGCGCGGTGGAGGGGGCGGCCCGCCCGCTCTCAGACCTCCTGGCATCCGGACGCAACCTCTTGCTCGTCGGCGCCCCCGGCGTGGGGAAGACGACGCTGCTGCGCAGCGCTGCAGCCATTCTCGCCGACGAGATCCACCGCCGGGTCGTGATCGCCGACACGAGCAACGAGATCGGCGGGGACGGCCAAGTCCCGCATCCCGCGATCGGCAGCGCGCGCCGCCTGCAGATCCCCCTGCCGGATCCCGCGCGCCCGGTCCGAGACGCACAAGCGCAGATCGTCCTCCAGGCGGTCGTGAACCACGGCGCCGAGTCGATTATCATCGACGAGATCGGGTTCGAGTCGGACGCGCGCGTGGCCCGCACGATCGCGCGCCGCGGCATCCAGCTCGTCGCGACCGCCCACGGACGACGGCTGCACGACGTGGTCTTCAACCCCGACCTGAACAGCCTCGTCGGCAGCCCGCGTCCGGTCGTCCTGTCTCCGGAGGAGGTTGCCCGACGCGGGGAGGCGCGGCACACGGTGCTCGAGCGCACCGAGCCGCCGGTGTTTGACCACGTCGTAGAGGTTGCGCGGCGAGATCTGTTCGTGGTGCACCCGGATGCCGGCGCATCGGTGGATCTCATCCTCGCCGGGCTCCCGCCGAAGGTCGAGATCAGGAGGCCCGGACCGGCGGGGGACGGCGGCCGGCAGTGAGAGCGCGGCCGGCCGCGGAGGAGGCCGGTCGGCGTGTGCCCAATCTGCCCGAGCGCAGGGCGATCGCCCGTGCCCCGTGCGCTGCCCGGAGACCCTGCGAACAGCGCCGCTCGGACCGGACCGCGCCGGCTCAGCCCGCGCGGCGTCCGAAGACGCGTCGGCACGGTGGCGGGGAGCGAGATCGACGTGGAACGAGGCGTGGTGAAGTGGTTCGACGCCCGGATGGGGTACGGCTTCATCGTGGATGCGCAGGGACGGGACGTCTTCGTGCACCGGCGGATCGTCCGCCGGGCTGGGCGCCGACGGCTGGAGCCCGGGGAGCCCGTGGAGTACGAGGCGGAGGCCACACCGCGCGGCATCAAGGCCACGCGGATCGTCGTGGCGCGGCCCTGAACGCTGCGGCTAGCGGCGCCGCCCCAGGCTCCGCTCCCCGCGTGCGCAGGCGGCGCGGGCTCCGCCCGCCGCACCGCCCCGGACGGCAGCCATCGAGGACCTGGGGAGTACGAATCGCCGTGCTCCCGCGATTCGTTGGGGCGGGACGCCGTGCCTCGATCGGACGCGCGGGGCACCCCCGCGGCCGATTCGTCTCGCTGCAACCTCCCTCAGACTTCGGGGAGCATGCACGAGGGCGCTCGGCAAGTGCCGCTACGAGGACGGGGATGCCTTGGGCATGCCCGGCGTTCCCTTATGCGTGCCGTGTCCTCCCTTCGGCGTGCTGGGGAACGCGATCACACCGGCCTGCCGTGCCCCCGAGACGCCTTTGCGCTGCGGCACGCGGGGATGGTGCGCGAGGTCGAGGTCGAGGTTCTTCCCGCACGTACATGTGATCTTCGGCTGCTGGCTGACATCGACCCAGACGTTTCCGACCGCTTCGGCGCGCCGCTTCGCGGCGTCGACGGCTCCCGCCGCCTGCTCCTCGGCGTCCTCGCGCGCGCCCTGCGCCGGAGTCCCGGTGCCGTAGACGGAGTACACAAACGCTTTGGGATAGTAGACGCTGTACTTCTTTCCACACCGGCCGCAGGGAAACGTGAAGACCAGCGCCACCCGGAATCACCCCGCCTCGAATTTCTCCAGTAATTGTAGCACGACAGCGGCCGGGCTGTACGGGCCATCGGTGCGGGTAAAACCGAATGGAGCACGCCGGCCGGACCTAGGAAAGCCGGGATGTGTGTGCTAGGATAGCGTCATCGGGGATGTCGTGCCACGGGAGCGATCGGCCATGGACAGCCGGAGCGTGAGAGTTCTCGTCCTGGGAGTTCTCCTCGGCGGTCTCGCGGGGATCTTTGCGATCGGCGGCAGCGCGGCTTCCTGGGGCTGGCGGGCGGGAGCGGCCGCGCGCGGCCACGACCTGATCCTCGTCCCGGTCCGGCCAGCCCAAGATCAGGCTCCGGCTCTCAACCCGAAGGAGTTCATCCCGGTGCCGAACACCGGCACCCTGCCCGGAGCCGGACAGCAGCCCACACCCGGCACAGGCAACCAGAACTGCGACAAAATTCTGTACTTCTACCAGGGCCGCCTCTACCAGCTCCGCCCGGGGCCCATGCCCCGCAACGGCGGTAATCCGGAGTTCTTCTTCATGCAGCCCTACGACGGCCCGCAGATCCCGGGATTCCCGAGCCCCACAGTGCCCGGCGCGCCAGGGCTCCCCGGACAGCCGCTCCCGCCGACGCTGAAGTTCTAACCCATGCTTGACGCACCGTGAGCGGGTGGGTGCGGTCCACCCTGGGCTGAGGGCGTGCCGCACGAGATCAGCCGGCCGGAGAGATCGGCCGGCTGATCGGCTTCTGGAGCGTCCGCCCGGTGGGCGTCGCCGTTCGCTCAGTGGGTGTCTACGTCCTCGTCGTGATCGGCTCGATGCTTCTTGACCTTCTCCGGATGCCCGCGCGTCCACTGGTCCCGCCAGACCGGATGGCCGTCCTGCCGCCGGGCCGGGCCGTTGTCCGGGGCCGGTCGCACCTGCGTCTCCGAGAGCACCTGCGGCAGGTTCAGGAGGATGTTCGCGACGCTCGCCATCTGCCCCAGCCCGCTCGGAGGCTGCGCCGCGGGCGCTGCCACGGCGGGCCTGCCTACCGGTGCCGGTGGCGCCGGCCGGCGGGCCGGCACAGGCGCCGGCGTCACACGCACCGCTGGGGCTGCGGCGACGCGCACAGGCGCGACACGCATGGCCGCTGCGGGCGCGGGCCGCGCCGGGGCGGGCGCGGCCGCGGCGGCAGGCTGCTTCGTCACCGTCGCCAGCCGCGCCGGGGTGGCACGAGTGGCCTCGGCCTCTGCAAGGGGCGGCGCATCCTTGATCACCGTCACCGGCGACGACACGGCCTCCGTGGGCCGCAGCCCCAGCATCGCCTGACCTGACGGCGTCACCGATCCCGTCACGGCCAGCAACGTCAGCACGCCCAGGCCGCCCGTGACCCACCGCATCATCGATCATCACCCCGAGGACTCATTTACCCTCGCTACAGTAATAATATCATAAGCCACAGGACCGCGCGGAGCGTCGCAAGGCGGGCCCGCACGCCCCGAGTCCAGCACCCGGCAGCAGGCGACACGGGGCGCCGGACCCGTACGCACGACACCGGCCCTGTCAGGCAAGCCCGATGATCCGCCTGAGCCGGTCGAGGTCGAGGTGCCGCGCGGCCACCCCGGCCAGGTCATCGAAGATCTCGTCGAGGTCCGCGCATGGCACGGCTGCGGCCCGGCCTGGGCGCCGCCGCGCGAGCGCGCTCACGAGCGCATCGCGAAACGCGGGGCTCCTCATGAGCCCGTGCACGCTCGTGCCCACCACCGCGCCGCCCGGCGAGACGGCCCCGTCGGGCTCGTCGCAAGGCACGCCGCCTCGGCGGACGATGCGGAGAAACGGGGCGCCGGCCGCGGTGGTGCGGCCCATGTGGATCTGGTAGCCGTCGAGCTCGAGCGGGCGAAGGTCCTCGGCCCAGGGGATGCGGACGGTGCGGGCGCGCACCTGCGCCGTCCGCTTCACCCGGCCGAACACGGTCGCTGCACGCAACAACCCAAGCCCCGGCACGCCGGCCGCGGGCGACTCGACGCGCTCTGGATCGCCGATGTGCTCACCGAGCATCTGGTAGCCGCCGCAGATCCCCAGCACGGGGATGCCGGACGCCGCCAGCGACGTCACCTGCCGGTCCAGCCCGGACGCGCGGAGGACCTCCAGGTCGGCCACTGTGGCTTTGCTGCCGGGCAGGATGAGGAGGTCCGGACGCCCGAGTGCCTCGCCGGGGCGAACGTACCTGACCCGCACACGCGGATCCCGCTCGAGGGCGTCGAACTCGTCGAAGTTCGAGATGTAGGGCAGGTGAACGATCGCCACGTCCAGCCGCCCACCGTTCCGTGCTCGCTCGTCCGGCCCGGGGCGGCGCGGACGCGCCTCCAGCGCAACGGCGTCCTCCTCCGGCAGGCGGCACCCCGGGATGTAGGGAAGGACCCCGAGGACCGGCCGGCCGGTGCGGGCCTCGAGCGCGGCGATGCCCGGCCGCAGCGCAGCCGGATCGCCCCGGAGCTTGTTGATGACGAATCCCCGGACGAGCGCGCGCTCGTCTTGCCGTAGCAGCTCGACCGTCCCGATGAGCGAGGCGAAGACGCCGCCCCGGTCGATGTCGCCGACGATCAGAACCGGCGCGCCGGCGTACCGGGCGACCCGCATGTTGGCGAGATCCTGCCGCCGGAGATTGATCTCGGCCGGGGAGCCCGCGCCCTCCAGCACGACGAGATCGTAGCGGGACCGCAGGGTATCGAGCGACCGCGTGATCGCGCGCCACAGATGGGTGCGATCCGGCGGCCCGCTGCGGACCCGGCCCAGCACCACGACCTGCGCACGGCCGCCGGGCTCGGGCTTCACGAGCACCGGGTTCATCTCGACCGACGGCGCGATCCCGGCGGCATGAGCCTGCACGGCCTGCGCGACGCCGATCTCGCCGCCCCCGGGCGTGACGCACGCATTCAGCGAGAGGTTCTGGGCCTTGAACGGGGCGACGCGCAGGCCCTCGCGGGCGAACAGCCGGCACAGCGCGGCGACGAGCAGGCTCTTGCCCGCGTACGACGCGGTGCCCTGCACCATGAGCACGCGCGCCGGGGCCCCGCGCCGCATCGTGCGCATCACCGACTGCACCTGCGGAGAGGATTCGGTGCGCGGACCGGAGAACTTCCGGATCCGGTGATGGCCGGATGCCGCAGAGACGTCCCCTGACGCCCTGGGTCGGCGCGCTGCCGTACGCCCTCATCGCCGCGGGCGCGCTGCTTAGGATCGTCCCGCATCCCGCAAACTTCGCGCCCATCGGCGCGATCGCGCTGTTCGGCGGCGGCGTGCTGCCGCTGCCGTGGAGCGCGGTCGTCTCGCTGGCGGCCGTCGCCCTCGCCGATGCCGTGCTGGGCTACTACCCCGGCATGGCATGGGTGTACGGGAGCTTCGTGTTGATCGCGCTGCTCGGCGCAGTCGCGCTCCGGCGGCGGCGGACCGTTCTGCGGATCGCCTGCACCTCGTTCGCGGCCTCCGCGCTGTTCTTCGTCGTAACGAACTTCGGGGAGTGGCTCGGGCCGCTCTACCCGCACACGCTGCCCGGGCTGCGTGCCGACTACATCGCCGCGATCCCGTTCTTCCGCAACACCGCGCTGAGCGACCTCGGATACTCGCTCGCGCTCTTCGGGCTGTACGAGGGCGCGCTGCGCGCGGCGGGGCGGCGCGCCGCGTACCCGCGGAGCCTGGCGCCCTGACCGCGCCCCATCGAAGCAGGAGCCGCAGGGACGCCGAGGACCGCGTGACCCTGGGACGCTGGCGCGACGCGCCGCCTCAGCGCACGACATAGCGGACCCGAAGCACCGCGTAGGCATCGATCGGCACGCCGTCGCGGGTCGCGGGCGCGAACTGCCAGCGGCGGACGGCCTCCTCCGCAGCGCGATCCAGGACCTGGGAGCCCGACGAAGTGACCACGTCCACACTCCGTACCGCCCCATCGGCAGCGACGAGCACGCGCAGCACCACCGTGCCCTCCGCGGCTTCCACGACGAGCCCTGTCCCGAGCTCCTGCCGCCGGAGCGTGAGGCGAAACGCGTCCTGCGGGTAGCCCGTCCCCGCGACCGCGAGCACCCTCGGCGGGGTGAGGCGCGGCGCGCGCTGGGGGGACACGGCGCCGGGGGCGGCCGCTGCGCCGGCCGGGCCGGTTCCTCCGCTGATGCCACCGTCCCCGCCTCCGCTCTGCTCTCCCCCGGCGCCGCTCGCGTCTGCCACGGGGATCGACCCGGAGACCGCCGAGCCCGGGGCGGACCGGGCGGAGGGAGCGGCCACGGCTGTCTTCGGCTCGGCGGGCCGTGCCTCGCCGGACGCAGCGCTCGATCCGGAGACCTCCCCGCGATCCGCGCGGCCGGTGGGTGCCGGCGCGGCGCGGCGCGGCGGGGCGTACGGGCCCGGCGCGGGCGACGCGGACCGCGTCGCCGCCGGCGGCACGGCGGCGGCGACGCGGCGGCGCGGCGCGGCGGGGCGCGCGCGGGCGCGCTCGACGCGCGATGGCGTCCGATCAGCGGGCGCCGGCCGGCCGAGCGTGGCCGGCTGCTGGGACGGAGCGGACGCGTGCGCCGGCCCGTCGCGCATCGGTGTCCCGGCCTCTTCCGAAGCCGTCGGGGCGGTCTCGACCTCGGCCTGGCGCGCTGGCGCCCCGCCCGGACGAGGACGCCCGGGAGCGGATCCGCCGGCCCCGAGTCGAGCGCCTGCCCCGCCCGGCGGACGGCCGGTGCCGTCCTCAAGCGCCGGGTGCAGCCGGTCCATCCCGACCCTCGCCACCCAGCCCGCGGCGCCGGCCAGGACGGCGACGATGCTCCAGACGAGAAGTGAGCGCCCGCGCATGCGGCTATAGGGTCTTTGTTGCCGTCAGGAAGTACCTCCTGCCCGGCTCCGGGAAGCCCAGCGACTCCTGATACACGGTGTCGAGCACGTTGGTCACACCGGCCTGCACGGCCCAGCCGCTCGGGGCCGTCCACGTCGCCGCAACAGAGGTGAGCCAGTAGCCCGGGACCACCTGTGTGTTGGCCGTGTCGGCGAATCGGTCGCCGACGTAGCTTAGGATCATCGCGAGCGTCGTCCCCGCCCCCGCGCGGTAGTCGATCTCGAGGCCGCCGAGGGACCGCGGCACGTAGATGACGTCGAGGCCGGTAGCGACGTCGCGCGCGCGCTGTCCGGTGTAGCTGGCACGAACGAACCAGCGGTCCGCGAGCTGCCCCGCCAGCTCGACCGACCCTCCCGAGACGACGGCGTGGCCGACGTTCATCGGCGTGAACAGGGGCGGCGACGACGTGATCAGGTTGGTCGCATCCTTGTAGTAGCCGGTCACGCGCAGCGCCAGCCCGGGCGCCACCGCGTACTCGAGGCCCGCATCGTACGACCACGCCGTCTCGGGCTGGAGGCTCGGGTTCCCCGAGAACGCCGGCGCGATCTCGTCGAAGCTCGGTGCCCGAAACGTCCGCCCGGCGGCGGCCCGCAGGACGAGCCGGTCGCTCAGCAGCAGGACCACGCCGATCCGGGGGCTCACCTGCGCCCCGTACAGCTCGAAGATGTCCTCGCGCACGCAGGTGGAGAGCAGCACGCGCGGGGTGATCTGCCAGTCGTCCTGCACGTACAGCCCCAGGTCGCTGCCCCGGTTGGCGAACGCGGCAGGCGAGCTGTCGGTGTGCGCGATCGTTTGGCCCTGGTACTCGGCCCCCAGCGTCAGAAGATGCGCCGGATGCGGCGCGAGCACGAGCTGGCCCTGCGCGCCCCACAGGTGCGCGACGTCGTCCGATTGAAACGCCGTTCCGGGGCTCGCAAACGCGACATCGTCGTCGAGGCGGTACACGCGGAGCAGCGCGCCGGGCCCGCCGGCGCCGCCGCTGCGCCAGGCGAGGTCCAGGAGCGTCCGCCCCTCCCAGAGCCGCGCGAGGACGTCCTGAAAGGGCGCCGCTCCGGGGCTGCCGGTCACATGCCAGAGCCTGTTCAGGGTGAGCGTCAGGCCGGCGTCGTCGGAGGTCGCCCAGTGGAGCTTTGCCATCACCGTGGAGTTGCTGTAGTCGGTGTCGGGCGCGAACCCGGTGCTGCCGGTCAGGATCCCCTGGATCAGGTACGTGAGGCCGCCGATCCGCTCGCCGACCGACACGACGTTCACGCTCTCCCCGTACGACCCGATGCGGGCGGAGAGCGAGGTCCGGGGGGCGGACCGCGTGACGATGTTGACCACGCCTCCGAGGGTGGCGCTGCCGTAGATCGCCGAGAACGGTCCGCGCAGCACCTCGATGTGGTCGACGTCCTGGATCGGCAGCGTGCTCAGATCGACGGTGGGCTGGTCCGGCCGGTTGAGCGGAACGCCGTCGAGAAGGATCAGCACCTGCGTCGAGGACGATCCGCGGATGCTGATCGTCGTGAGCGAGCCCGCTCCGCCGGTGCCCTTGATGAGCACCTCCGGCAGCACGCGCAGCGCGTCCGCGACGGTCAAGGCGCCCATCGCCGCGATCTCGGCCGCGGTGATCACGCTGACCGAGGCGGGCGTGGTCGACGGAAGCTGCGGCCGCTTGCCGGCCACCTCGACTTCGGGCAGCTCGAACGTGGGAGGGCCTGCCGGCGGCTGCGACCATGCGGGGGCGTCCGTGCCGAGAGCCACGAGCAGCACCAGGAGCGGGGCGAGCGCCCGACGGCGCGCAGAGCGGCCAGGCATCATGGTCCCTCCGTGCGCGGCGCCGCGCCCGCAAACAAAAGAGCCCCCGAGCAAGGCACGGGGACCAGGCGGCGCAGCACCGCGGGCGTACTTACCTTTCGGCCGAAGGTCACCGTACGCAACCGGACGGGCAGGTTTCCTGGCTCCGGATCCTCGCCGCTCCGCGCCTTCCCGGTCGACCCAGTGGCGTTGCGGATCGGCTCCCCGTTACAGTGGCGGGACCGCGCCGGCCTGGCGGCCTCTGCGCCGCCGCTCGATCACGCAGGTGCCGAGCAGCTCGCAGGCCGCGCACCGGACTTCCCTTTTACTCCCGGCGAGCCGGGAGCACCCGTCCAGTACGGTATGCAGTTGTGAGGCCAGTATACGCGGGACCGCTCTGCCCGTCAAGCGTGCGCGACATGCGCGACGCGCCTCCTCCGGCGCGTCAGGCCGTCGGAGGAGGGCCGGTGGGCCACGATCTCCGGGGAACGCACAGCGACGAGGCTGGCGTGACCGCTGCCTGGCGGAGGGGGAGGGATTTGAACCCCCGAGGCAGTTGCCCGCCTAGCGGTTTTCGAGACCGCCCGATTCAGCCAGGCTCTCGCACCCCTCCGCGGCCAAACCCTATTGTACCATGCCCCCGGGCGGCACTCGGCGCGCCGCCGCGAGTCGGCAGCGCAGGAATCCTCTTCCGCCGGCGCGTACAGTACGATACCCGTGCGACGCCGCATCGCCCACCGGCTCAGCGCACCGGCCCGGTGCGGCCGTCGGGGCAGGCGCCGCGGACGGGGAGGCGGGATCTGAGCGGCGCCGTTGCCGCGCTGGAGTTCTACGATGTCGCCCGCCGCTTCCCGGTGCCGGGGGGCGGCACGTACGCGGCACTGGAGGGTGTGTCGTTCGCGGTCGCCCGCGGGGAGTTCCTGGCGATCGTCGGGCCGACCGGCGGCGGGAAGTCGACGCTGCTCAACCTCGCCGCCGGCCTGCTGCGTCCGAGCGCGGGCCAGGTGCTTGCCTTCGGCGCGCCGGTTGACGGCGTCAACCGGCGCGCCGCGTACCTGTTCCAGCAGGACGTCCTCCTCCCCTGGAAGACCGCGCTCGAGAACGTCATGCTGGGACCCCTCCTGCACCGCCAGCCGCGGCGCGAGGCGCAGGAGCACGCGATGCGGTGGCTCGCCCGCGTCGGCCTCGCCGGCTTCGAGAACCGCTACCCCCACCAGCTCTCGGGTGGGATGCGCAAGCGGGTGGCGCTCGCGCAGAGCCTGATCGTCGGCCCCGAGATCCTGCTCATGGACGAGCCGTTCAGCGCGCTCGACGTCCAGACGCGCGCCCTCATGGAGAACGACCTCCTGAGGCTCTGGCAGGAGGACCGGAAGACCGTCGTGTTCGTGACGCACGACCTCGACGAGGCGATCGCGCTCGCCGACCGGGTGCTCGTCCTCTCCGCCGGGCCGGGCGCCCGGGTGCTCGGCTCGCACCCGGTGGCGCTGCCGCGGCCGCGCGACGTGACGGAAATCCGGCTGCACCCGGCGTTCGTCGAGGTGTACCGGGAGATCTGGGCGCAGCTTCGCGGCGAGGTGCTGCGCGCCTACGCCGCCCGGGCGCCTACCGAAGGGAGTGCGGCGCCGTGACGGCCGGGCGATTCCGCCTGCTGCCGTACCAGGCCGGCGTGCTCGTCGCGCTCGTCGCCGCGTGGCAGGTGACGGCACAGCGCAGGTGGCTGGATCCCTTCTTCTTCAGCATGCCGTCGGCGATCGCCGCGCGCATCGTTCAGTGGTTTGGGAGCGGGTCGATCTACCGGCACCTGTGGACCACCGCGCTCGAGACCGTGCTCGCGTTCCTCGCCGGCGCGGCGCTGGGGGTCGCCTTCGGCTTCGCGTTCGCGCGCAGCCCCGCGCTGTCCGGGATCTTCGACCCCTACCTCAAGATCGCCAACGCGCTGCCGCGGGTGGTGCTGGCGCCGATCTTCACGCTCTGGTTCGGGCTCGGCGTGCTCTCCAAGGTCGCGTTCGGCGTGACGCTGGTGTTCTTCATCGTGTTCTTCAACACGTACCAGGGGATCCGCGAGGTGGACCGCAACCTCCTCGACAACACGCGCATGCTGGGTGCGACCGAACGGGATCTGGTGCGCCACGTCCTGTTCCCCTCGGCGCTCGTGTGGATCCTGAGCAGCCTGCACACGAGCGTCGGCCTGGCGCTCGTCGGCGCCGTCGTCGGCGAGTACCTGGGGTCGGGCCGAGGGCTGGGCTACGTGATCGCGCAGGCGGAGGGCACCTTCGATACCACAGGGGTCTTTGCCGGGATGACCGTGCTCGCGATCTTCACGCTCGCGGTCGACCTCGCCGTCACCCTGATCGAGCGGCGGCTGCTGGCGTGGAAGCAGGGCGCCGCGGAGCAGACGTAGGGCGGCGCCGCGCCGGCATGGTGGAGGAGGGCCTGCCGCCGCGCGCGTACTCTCCCGTGACTCCCCGCGTCTTCGCGCCCGCGGCGGCGCGGGACGCCCAGGAGGTGGACGATGCGCAAGGTGTTCGCGATCGCGGTCGTCGCCGGCGTGATGCTCGCCGCGCTGGCCGGCCCGGGCGGGGCACAGGTGGAGCGGCCCCGTCTCACGCTGGCGGTCGGCGGACAGCCCCTGTACATCTACCTGCCGCTGACGCTGGCCGCGCAGCTCGGGTACTTCAAGCAGGCCGGGGTCGATGTGAACATCGTGGACCTGGCGGGCGGCGCCAAAGCCCTCGAGGCGCTGCTCGGCGGGAGCGCGGACGTGGTCTGCGGGTTCATCGACCACACGATCGAGATGCAGGCGCAGGGCAAGGCGATCCGGATGTTCGTGCTGTACGATCGGTACCCGGGCCTGGTGCTCGCGGTGACAAGGGCCGGGCAGGCCAGGGGGATCAAGGCGATCGCGGACCTCAAGGGCGCCCGGATCGGGGTCACCGCGCCCGGCAGCAGCACGCAGTTCTTTGCCGAGTACCTGCTCGCCAAGAACGGCGTGCCGGTCGACCAGGAGTCCTACGTCGGGATCGGGACGGCCAGCACCGCGGTCGCCGCCGCGCGCCGCGGCGTCGTGGACGCGCTGGTGAACGTCGATCCGACGATCACGATCCTCGCGCGCGGCGGCGACGCCACGATCCTCGCGGACACCCGCACGACGCTCGGCACGCTGCGCGTCTTCGGCGGCCCCTATCCGGCCGGCGGGCTGTACGCCACCCCGTCGTTCCTGGAACGGAACCCCAAGACGGCCCTGGCGCTGGCGCTCGCCTCGGTCCGCGCGCTCCACTGGATCAAGACGCACAGCGCGGGCGAGATCGCGAACCGGATGCCGGAGCAGTTCTACCAATCCGATAAGGGGCTGTACGTGGCGTCGCTCAGGGAGAACCTGGAGATGTTCTCGCCGGACGGCCGCGTGCCGCTGAGCGGGCTGCAGACGATCGTCAAGGTCCTCTCCGCGTTCGACCGGAGCGTCGTCGCGAACGCCGGCAGGATCAACCCGCAGGCGGCGTTCACGAACGAGTTCGTAGAGGAGGCGCACAGAACGCTGAAATTCTAGCCGCCTCCTCGGAGGCGGGCACGTCGCGGGCCCGGGAGACGCCCGGCGCCCGGCACCGGCCGGTTGATTCGGCCGCCGGAGGCGCGCCCGCGGCCGGATCGGGGCCCAGCGGTGCGCGCTCCCGTCCAAGGATCGTCCAGGCACCTGCCCCATGCGCGGCGCCGGAATATTACGCTCACGGGAGAGTTATAGTATAGTGTAGGCCGATGGGGGAGGCCGCCCCTCGGCCGCGGACGGGGGCGCGAGATGAAGCACGCGAGAGAGCCGCACGGATCGGGAGCCGGGACGGTCGAGGGCGCGACCGGCGCGGATGGCGCTGCCCGCTACCGGATGGAGGACGTCGTCCGCCGGACCGGTCTGACCCCGCGGGCGGTCCGCTACTACGAGGAGATGGGGTTGCTCGCCCCGTGCGGCAGGACCGCCGGGGGGTTCCGCCTCTTCACGGAAGCCGAGATCACGCAACTCATGCGGATCAAGGAGCTGCAGACGCTGCTCGGGTTCTCGCTGGCCGAGATCAAGGAGACGCTCCACGTCGACGCGGTGCGGGCCGAGCTGCGGCAGGCGTACGCCAAGGCCACCGACCCGGCGACCCGGCGGCGGCTCGTGGAGCAGGGGACCGAGCTCGTCCAGTCCCAGATCCGCATCATCGACGAGCGCATGGCGCGCCTCGCGAAGCTGCGCGAGGAGTACGGGGAGCGCCTCGCTCGCCTCGAGACGTTGCGGAAGCAGCTCGCGGCCGGGGAGGACGGCGCCCCCGCAGATCACCCACACGTGAGGAACGAGAGATGAGCGACGCACCGTCCCGGACAGGGCTGGATCCCGCGCCCGCGGCGGCGCACAGCGATCCCGAGCGCCGCCCGTCCGGATCGGCGGGAGGATACGCCGGGAGGCCGGCGCCTGCCGGCGAGCGGCAGGCCGGCCCGCAGGCACCCGGCAGCGCGTCTCCGGACGGATCCGGCGGACAGGCGCCCCGCCCCCGGAGCCCGCGCCCGCAGGGCGCGGCCCGCAGGCGGCTGCGGCGCCTCGGCCTGCCGGTCGCGGCCGCGGCCCTGCTCGTCCTCGCGGTGGCGACCTTCCTCTACTGGCGGGCGAACGCCGGGCTCATCAAGACCGACAACGCGCAGACCGCAGGGGATCTCGCGCCGGTCAGCTCCCGGATCACCGGCACCGTGACGAAGGTGGACGTCCAGGAGAACCAGCTCGTCAAGGCAGGCACCGTGCTCGTCGAGCTCGATCCCTCAGACTACCGGCTCGCGCTCAGCCAGGCGCGCTCCCAGCTCGCGGTGGCACAGGCCCAGGTGCAGGCGGCGCAGGCCGGGCTCGCGGCGCAGGAGCAGCAGTTCGCGAGCAGCGTCAGCGCCGCGCGCGCGGCCCTCGAGGCCACGCAGCCGAGGCTGCCGCAGGCCCAAGCGCAGCTCGTGATGCAGGAGGGAACGACCGCCGCGCAGGTGGCGCAGGCGGAGGCGCAGGTCGCTACCGCCCGGTCGAATGTGCAGGCGGCGCAGGCCACCTTCACCACGGCGAGCCGCACGCTGGAGCGGGATCGCCGGCTCCTGGCAGACGGCGCGATCGCCGCCCAGCAGGTGGACGCCGACACCGCGGCCTACGCGCAGGCGCGCGCGCAGTACCAGGCGGCCCAGGACGCGCTGCGCCAGGCCCAGGCCACGCTCGCGGCCGCGCAGGCGGCCCGCCAGCAGGTCGCGATCGCCCGCAACGCGGTCGCGGAGAACCGGGGCCAAGTGTCCCAGGCGGAAGCGCAGCTCCAACAGGCCCTCGCGGGCGCGGCGGTCGTCCGCCAGCGCGCCCAGGAGCTCGCGGCGGCCCAGGCGCAGGCGGCCGCCGCGGCGCAGGCCGTCCGGACCGCCGAGCTGAACCTGAGCCGGACCCTGATCCGCGCGCCGGCCGACGGGTGGGTGACGAACCGCACGGTGCAGATCGGGCAGGTGGTCCAGCCGAACCAGCCGCTGATGTCCCTGACCCTCTCCCGCGGCGTCTGGGTCGTGGCCAACATCAAGGAAACCCAGCTCGGGCGGATCCGCGTGGGCGACCCCGTGCGGATCCGGGTGGATGCGCTTCCGGGCCGCACGTTCCACGGGCACGTCGAGAGCATCGGCGCGGCAACCGGCTCGACCACCGCGCTGCTGCCTCCCGACAACGCGACCGGCAACTTCGTCAAGGTCGTCCAGCTCGTCCCCGTGCGGATCGCGCTGGACCCGGGGACGGATCCGGACCAGCGGCTGCAGGTGGGCCTCTCCGCCGAGGTCGCGATCGACACCACGCACCACAGGGCGCGGTAGGGAGACCCGGCGCATGGCGGCTGAGATCCCGGCCGGGCGGGCAGGCGCGCGGGCCCGGCCGGCCGCCAGCAAGTGGCTCGTCGCCCTCTCCGTCCTGCTGGGATCGGTCATGGGCGCGATCGACACGAGCGTCGTCAACGTCGCGCTCGCCCACATCCAGGCGTCCTACGGGGTGACGATCCAGCAGGTCACCTGGGTGAGCACATCCTACCTCATCGCGGTCGTGATCGTCATGCCGCTCACGGCCTGGCTGGGCACGGTGCTCGGCCGCCGGCGCGTGTACATGCTGTCGGTGCTCCTCTTCACGGTCGCGTCCGCGTTCTGCGGGTTCTCCCGTACCCTGGGCCAGCTGATCGCCTTCCGGATCATCCAGGGGCTGGGCGGTGGCGCGCTGCAGCCGATCGCGCAGGCGATCATGCGCGAGACGTTCCCGCCGGAGGAGCAGGGCCAGGCGATGGGGTTCTTCGGCATGATCGTGCTCCTCGGGCCGGCGGTCGGTCCGACGCTGGGAGGCTGGCTGACGGACAACTACTCCTGGCCGTGGATCTTCTTCGTGAACCTGCCGGTGGGCGCCCTGGCCTTGCTCATGAGCGCGCAGTTCATCGTCGACCCGCCGTACATGCGCGCCCGCGGCTGGGGCCGATTCGACTTCCCCGGCATCGGGTTGCTCGCTGTGGGCCTGGCCGCGCTGCAGGTCCTCCTCGAGGAAGGCGAGCGGGACGGCTGGTTCAGCAGCCCGTTCATCGCCGCCCTCGCCGTGATCTCGCTGATCGCGCTCGCCGCGTTCATCGCCTGGGAACTGCGCGCGCCGGCCCCCGCGGTCAACCTGCGCGTGCTCACGGACGTCACGTTCGCGGCGGGGACGGTCATCATCGGCATCCTCGGGCTCGTGCTGTTCGGGAGCCTGATCCTGCTGCCGCTCTTCCTGCAGAACCTCCTGCGCTACGACGCGACGCAGGCCGGGCTCGCGTTGATGCCGCGGTCGCTCACGATGGTGCTGATGATGCCGATCGCGGGCGCGCTGTACAACCGGCTCGGCGTGTACGTGATGCTCCCCTTCGGGCTCGTCGTGAGCGCGTTCGCCGGCCTCATGATGGCGCGGTTCAACCTCGACAGCGGCCCGCTCCAGATCCTGCTGCCCCAGCTCATCCAGGGCGTCGGGTTCGCGTTCATGTTCGTCTCCCTGTCAACCGCCTCGCTCTCCACGATCGCGAGGCCGCAGATGCAGAGCGCGACCGGACTCTACAACCTCGTCCGGCAGCTCGGCGGCAGCCTGGGCACCGCGATCGTCATCACGCTGCTGGACCACAAGATGACGGCCACGAGCGCCCGGCTGGTCACATACGCGTCCCCGTACAACCCGACGTTCATGCAGTGGTGGCAGACGATCCAGGCCGGCCTGGTTGCACGGGGGAGCGATCCGGCGACGGCCCACCGGCAGGCGCTGGGGGTCCTCCACTTCCTGATCAGCCAGCAGGCCGCGGTCATCGCCTTCGACTACGTCTTTGCGATCGTCGGGATCGTGTTTCTCACGTGCCTCCCGCTCGTGCTGCTGATGCGCCGCGGCCAGCTCCCTGGCCCGGCCGACGGCGGGATCGCGGCGGAGTGAACCGGCCGGCGCCGTGCGGCCGGCCCGGCCGGCCGCGGACGGTGGAGCCGGGGGCCCGCGCCGTGCTATCATAGAGGCACAGCGCATCCCGGGTCCCAGGAGGGCACCGTGGCGCACCTCAGCGATCCCCCAGCGCCGGAGTACTTCCTCGAGAGCTTCCCCCGCGACGACTTCCCCCGGTATCTCTGGACGGAGCGCCCGTCGACCCTCCCCGCGGACGTCTGGACGACCGAGACCACGCACCGCGACGGCCAGCAGGGCGGGCTGCCGCTCACCGCCGAGCAGAGCCTCGAGATCTACGATATCCTCTGCCGCTTCACCGGCGCCTCGGGGGCGATCCGCCAGGCCGAGTTCTTTGTCTACCGGGCTTCCGACCGCAGCGCGCTGCAATCCGCGCTCGAACGCCACCGGTCGGGCGCGCCGATCGAGCCGACGACCTGGATCCGGGCGACGGCCAGGGACGCGGAGCTGATCCGCGCGCTCGGCGTGCGCGAGACCGGCATGCTGTCCTCGATCTCGGACTACCACACGTTTCACAAGTTCAAGCCCGGCGGCCGCGTGCAGGCCGCGCAGACGTACCTCGACGCGGTCAAGCTCGCGCTGGACGCCGGGATCCGCCCGCGGCTGCACCTGGAGGACGCGACCCGGGCGCCGATGGACTTCATGCGCGCCTTCATCGAGGCCGTGCTGGAGACGGCGGCGCCGTACGGGGAGGCGCTGCGGCCCAAGTTCCGCGTCTGCGACACGATGGGGCTCGGCCTGCCCTACGACGACGTCGCGCTCCCCCGCAGCGTGCCCCGGATCTTCCGGGCGCTACGCGCCCTGGGCCTCCAGCCCCGGGACCTCGAGTTCCATCCCCATAACGACACCGGCCTCGTGGTGGCGAACTGTCTGGCCGCGGTGCGGGAGGGCTGCGGGGCCATCAACGGCACGTGCCTGGGCAAGGGTGAGCGCACCGGGAACGCCCCGCTCGAGCAGGTGATCCTCCACCTCATCGGAATGGGATACTTCGCGCGGCCCCGGCCGGACTTCACGGTCCTCAACGACCTCGCGGCGCTGTACGCGCGGATCGGGGAGCCGCTGCCGGCCAAGTACCCGCTGTTCGGCCGGGACGCGCACCGGACGCGCGCCGGCATTCACGCCGACGGGCTCAACAAGTTCTGGTGGATGTACGCGCCGTTCAACGTGCCGGCGCTCCTCGGGCGGCCCCTCGAAGTCTCGCTCACCAAGGATTCCGGCCTCGCCGGCCTGGTCTTCCTGATCAAGCAGCACCTCGGCGTGGACGTCGCAAAGGACGATCCCGGCCTGCTCGAGGTGCACGCCTGGGTCACGCGCGAGTTCGACGGCGGGCGGCAGACCAGCATCGAGTGGGAGGAGCTCCAGCCGATCGTGATGCGCCACCTGGATCACATCCGGGCGGCCCCGGCGCATCGCGGCACCCCGTAGGCTCCGCGCGCGGCCCCTCTCCCCACGTACCGCCACACCGCGCGGAACTCCACGGCGTCGAGGCGGGTCCGCTGCAACCATCGTCCGGGGCATAATGCCGAGTGGGGGGAAAGGTCCCCGGGGACCGCGGGTGGTGATCGGCAGCCCTCCCCGGCCGGGGATCCGGTGGCCGCCGCGATGGACGCCAGACGATCTGTGCCACTCGTAAGCCTCGCCGAGGTCCTCTCCGCGCTGTCATCCGCCCTCGACCTTGCGAGCGGCCAGCCGGACGGGCACACGGTGCGCTCGTGCCTCATCGGGATGCGGCTGGCCGAGGAGCTGGGCCTCGACGGCGAGGCCCGGTCCGCGCTGTACTACGCGCTGATCCTCAAGGACGCCGGATGCTCGGCCCAGGCGGCGCGCCTCACGGCCCTGTTCGGATCGGACGACCACGCCGTCCAGCGGCGCCTCCGGCTCGTCGACTGGTCCCGCGCCACGCACGCCGCGCTCTGCGGCCTCCGCTGCGCGGCGATGGGGCGCCCGGCCGCCGCGCGGCTGCGCCACCTCGCCCGGCTCGTCAGGGCCGGCCGCGGGGCCGTGCGGGAGCTCGCGCGCATCCGATGCCGGAGCGGGGCGGAAGCCGCGCACCGGCTGGGGCTCCCGGCCGCCGCGGCCGAGGCGATCGGCGCCATCGACGAGCACTGGGACGGCCGCGGGTATCCGGACGGGCTCCGCGGACCGGCGATCCCGCTCCTCGCCCGGATTGCGGCGCTGGCGCAGGGCGCGGACGCGCTCCTCACGGACCGGGGCGCCGAGGCCGCGCTGGCGGCGGTGCGCGCCCGGCGCGGCACGTGGTTCGACCCCGACCTCGCCGACGTGGTCCTCTCCTGGCACGGCGACCACGGCTGGTGGGAGGGGCTGCGGGCGCCGCAGGCCTCGCGACTCTGCGTCGCCGCGGAGCCGGCCGCACACGCGCGAATGGTCGACGAGGCGGGCCTGGACGAAGTGGCCGAGGTGTTCGCCGGCATCGTGGACGCCAAGACGCCCTTCACACACCAGCACTCCCGGCGCGTGGCGCAGTACGCGCGCGACATCGGGGCCGAGCTCGGCATGGACGGCGCGGCGTGCTGCCGGCTCTACCGCGCCGGGCTGCTGCACGACATCGGCAAGCTCGGGGTGTCCAACCAGATCCTGGAGAAGCCAGGCTCGCTCACGGCCGACGAGTGGACCCGCATCCGGGAGCATCCGGTCCGCACGTGGGAGATCCTGCAGCGGGTGCGCGCGTTTAGCGACATCGCGCGCCCGGCCGCGCTGCACCACGAGCGGCTGGACGGCAGCGGCTACCCGTGGGCGCTCGACGCGAGACGGCTCGACCCGGCCGCGCGCATCCTCGCCGTCGCCGACGCGTACGAGGCGATGACGTCCTGGCGGCCGTACTGCGCGCCGCTGCCGCAGGACACGGCCCTGTTCCTGCTCGAACGGGAAGGCGGCGCGCGGCTCGACGCCGAGGCCATCAGCGCGCTCCAGCGGTGCCTGACCCGCGCGACCGACGCGGCTTCCGGCGAGGCGCCGGCCGTGCACCGCGCCGGCGCCGACCCCCTCGCCGTAGACGCCGCCTTCTAGCCCCTCCTCCTCACGACAGACAGGCCGCGCGGCGTCCCGGGTCGAAGATCATCCGGGCGCCGGCGTGACCGCGGGACGGCGCGGACGACGCTGCGGAGGAGGATCGATCATGGAGGAGCGGGCCAACGGGCGCGTGCTCGACGTCATCCGGAGCCGCCGGAGCATCCCCAGGATGAAGCCGGATCCGGTGCCGCGCCCGTTGATCCAGCAGCTCCTGGACGCGGCGGTCTGGGTGCCCAACCACCGCCTCACCGAGCCGTGGCAGTTCTTCGTGCTCGACGGCGAGTCCAAGCACCGGTTCGCCGAGATCCGCCGCGAGTGGCGGCGGAGCCAGCTCCCGGACCCGCACGCGCCCGGCGTAGCGGCAGCGCTCGAGAGGGTCTACCAGGAGACGGTCGCGACCCCCGCGATCATCGTCGTCACGTCGCACGTATCCGACGACCCGGAGACGCGCGAGGAGGACGCCTGGGCGACGTTCGGCGCGGCCTATGCCTTCATGCTCGGCGCGTGGGCGCACGGCGTGGGCACGTACTTCCGCACGGGCGCGATGCGCGATGCCCCTGCGCTCAGGGCGCTGTTGGGCCTGCCGGAGACCCGGCGCATCGTCGGCGTGCTCTACGTCGGCTACCCGGCCGAGGTCCCCCAGCGGCGGCGCACCCCGGCCACGGAGAAGACCGTGTGGCTCGACCGGCCGTGAGCCACGAGGGAGGAGGCTCGATGTCTGCGGTGGCAGCGCCCCTGGCCGAGCTGGAGACCCTGGACACGCCGGCGCTCGTCGTCGACCTCGACCGCCTGGAGGCCAACATCGCGCGGTGGGCCGCCTTCGCGCGGGAGGCGGGCGTCAAGCTGCGGCCGCACGCGAAGACCCACAAGTGCGTGGAGATCGCGCGCCGGCAGATCGCCGCGGGGGCAGTCGGGCTCACGCTGGCGAAGATCGGCGAAGCCGAGGTGATGGCACGCGCCGGGGTGCGGGACGTCTTCCTGGCGTACGAGGTCGTCGGCGGGCCGAAGCTGCCGCGCCTCCTCTCGCTCGCCCGCGACGTCTCCGTCCGCGTCGGCGTGGACAGCCCGGAGGTGGCCGAGCCGCTCGCGGAGGCCGCGGCCCGGGCCGGAGCCACGCTCGACGTCGTCCTCGAGGTCGACACCGGACTGGGGCGCTGCGGTGTCGCGCCCGGCGAGCCGCTGCTGGCGCTCGCCCGGCGGGTCGCGCGCCTGCGCGGGCTGCGGATCGCGGGCATCTTCACGTACCGAGGGTACCGGCCCGATCCGGAGGCGGCCGGCCGGGAGGAAGGCGAGATCATGGTGCGCGAGGCCGAGCGGCTGCGGAAGGCCGGCATCCCGGTCGACGAGGTGAGCGTGGGCTCGACCCCGACCGGCCGGGCGGCGGGGCGCGTGCCGGGCGTCACCGAGATCCGGCCGGGCACGTACGTGTTCAACGACGCCACGCAGGTGCGCTGGGGGGTCGCGACACCGGACGAGTGCGCGCTCGTCGTCCTCGCACGGGTGATCAGCCGCCCGTCGCCGGACGTCGCGGTGCTCGACGCCGGCAGCAAGGCGCTGACGGCGGAGAAGGGCCCGTTCAGCAGCGCGGGCGACAGCCACGGCGTCATCCGCGGCTACCCCGACTGCCAGATCGATCGCCTCTGGGAGGAGCACGGGCGCGTGCGCCTGACCGCGGACGCGCGGCACCTGCGGGTAGGCGACCTCGTCGAGATCATCCCGACGCACGTCTGCCCGACCGTCAACCTGGCGCGGCAGCTCGTCTGCGTGCGGCGCGGTCGCGTGGAGGAGACGTGGGCGGTGGCCGCGCGCGCGCAGGTCCAGTAGACGGCTACGCCGCGGCCTCCACGATCGCGCGGCCGATCTCCTGCACCGCGAGCCGGCCCCGCGCGGCCCGCGTGAGGTCGCTCGTGAGCACCGCCACCACCACCGGGCCGGAGGGCAAGAACAGGATCCCGCAGTCGTTCTGCACGCCGGGGAGCTCCCCGGTCTTGTGCGCCGCCGCGGCGTCCGGCGGCAACCACGCCGGGAGCTTGTCGCGGAACTGCTGCGCCCGCAGGATCCCCAGCACGATCTCCGAGGTCGCGGGCGAGGCGAGCCGTCCCTGCAACAGCCGGACGAAGAGATCCGCGAGATCGCGCGGCGTCGAGAGGTTCTCACGGCCCTGCGCGCGGGCCGCGAAGTCGTACATCCGCCGGCCGAGGACCGTGTCGCGCCATCCGGCGCGGGCGATGTAGGCGTTGATGCGCTCGATGCCCAGCAGGTCGATGATGAGGTTGGTCGCCCGGTTGTCGCTGACGATGATCATCAGCGTGGCCAGGTCGCGCAGCGTGTAGGCGTGCGGGGAGAGGTACTGGATGACGCCGCTGCCGGCCGCGTCGTCGCACGGGTCGAGCGGCACCACCTGATCCCACCGGCGCATCCCGGCGTCGATCTCGGCGGCGAGCGCGGCCAGGATCGGCACCTTGATCACGCTCGCCGCCGCGAACCGCTCGTCGGCACGATGCGCAGCCCACACGGCCCCGCCGGCGTCGCAGACCAGGCACCCCAGCCGACCGTCCAGGCCGTCGGCGATCCGGCGGATCGCGTCCACAAGATGCGGTTTCATCTGCAGCTGACCTCCTCCGAGGACACACGCGGCTCTGAGGCCCGCGGTCCGAAGGGACGTGTCGCCGCCCCGGGGTGGCTACTTCGCGGTGAGGCTGGAGCATCCCGTCTCGGCATCGGGCCGCGGGCGCAGGGACCTTCCCCTTCCCGGCGAACACCATGGGGGTGTCCAACGAATACCCCCATGGGCGCCCGGGCCCGTAACACGGGCACCGCGACGGCGGCAAACGGCCTGGGAGCTAAGGTAGCCCGCCTCGGCCCGATGGGGGCCCGGGCCTTTGAAACTCAGACGTCGCCACGTGGACACACGGCTTGGGCATGGACGCAGCCTGCCCCCGTGCGCTGGGGGCCCGGGCCTTTGAAAGGAGCGTGCACCGCATGGATGCTGCGGCAACGATCGCCCAGCAACTCACCGTCACGCACGACCGCCTCAGGCGCGCGATCGACGGGCTGACCGAGGACGACGCGCGGCAGGTGCTTGCCGGCCGCCTCGCCCCGGTCGTCTGGCAGGTCGGACACCTCGCCTACGTCGATTCGAACTACGTGCAGCGTGGCGGCGGGTCTCCCCCGGCGCCGCCCCACTACGCCGACCTCTTCAAGCCCGGCACCGGCGGGCAGCAGGACTACCCGCCTCTCGGCGAGGTGTGGAGCGTCTTCGAGGGCGCCCAGCGCGGCCTGCTGAGCGTCGCGCGCGCGGCGGACCTCGCCGCGCCGCTCGACTTTCCGGCCTACAAGAGCGTCGGCGAGATGCTCGTCTACTCGTGTTTCCACCGCGGGTACCACATCGGCAAGATCGCCACGCTGCGCGCCCTGCTCGGCAAGCCCCTGCCGCGATGAGCGGACGCATCGGGGCGGAGGCGGCTCCACCGCGGACCGTCCCCACCGAAGGAGCGTAGCCCCACGGAGACCGCAGACGTCGTCGTCATCGGGGCAGGCGTGATGGGCGCGAGCGCCGCCTATCACCTCGCCCGGGGCGGCTGCCGGAACGTCCTCGTCGTCGAGCGATACGGCGAGCCGGGCCTCGGGAGCACCGGGGCGGCGACGGGCGGCTTCCGCGTCCAGTTTGGCAGCGAGACGCACGTCCGGCTGTCGCTGCTCTCGCGCGAGAAGCTGCTGCGGTTCCGCGAGGAGACCGGCGTCGACGCCGGCTACCGGCCGTGCGGCTACCTCTTCATGGCGCGCGCGGAGGCCGAGCTCGCGCCGTTGCGCCGCGCCATGGCGATCCAGCGGGCCGCCGGGGTGCGCGAGGTGCGCGAGGTGGACGCCGGCGAGATCCGCCGGCTCGTCCCGTGGGTGCGCGCCGACGACCTCGTGGGAGGCACCTTCTGCCCGATCGACGGGTTCATCCGTCCGCTGGAGATCCTCCGCGGCTACCGCGAGGCGGCGGAGCGCCTGGGCGTGCGCTTCGCGTACGGCGCCGGGTGGGCGGACTGCCTCGTGGAGGGGCGGGGGCTGGAGCGCCGCGTCGCGGGCGTACGCACCGAGCGCGACGTGGTCGCCACCCGGCGCGTGGTCAACGCCGCCGGCCCCTGGGCCGGGTTGGTGGGCGCGCGCGCGGGCCTGGAGATCCCGGTGCGGCCGGTCCGCCGGCAGACCGCCATCACCCACCCGTTCTCCGGCATACCCGAGGACGCGCCGCTCACGATCTGCCTGTGGGACGGGCTCCACCTGCGGGTGCGCGACGGGCGCGTGCTGCTGCTCTGGCACGTGGACACCCCGGGCAGGGATCCCGCGGATCCGTTCGACACCACGTTCTACCGACCGTGGCTCGACGCGCTGCTGCCCCGGGCGTACGACCGGTTCCCAATCCTGGCCGAGGCCACGGTCGACGTCGAACGCTGCTGGGCCGGCCTCTACGAGATGTCTCCCGATACGCACGCGCTCCTGGGGCCGGCGCCCGGCGTGGAGGGCCTGTACCTGATCACCGGCTCGTCCGGCCACGGCGTGATGCACGCTCCCGCGCTCGGCCAGCTCCTGGCCGAGATCGTGCTCGAGGGCAGGGCTCGCTCGCTCGCGATCGACGCGCTGCGGCCCTCCCGGTTCGCGGAGGGCCGGCCCAATCCCGAAGACGCGATCCTCTGAGCGATTCGCGCGGCCGACGCGCACGAAGGGGAAGGGGGACCCGATGGAGCTCATCAATCCCATCGTCAGGCGGTGGGTCCGCCGGGCGCGGGACGATCCCGCGGGCTTCTGGGCCCGCGCCGCCGAGCAACTCCCGTGGTTCCGCAAGTGGGAGCGGGTCTTCGAATGGACGTTTCCGACGTTCCGCTGGTACCTCGGCGGCCAGACCAACCTCGCCGTCAACTGCCTCGACCAGCACGTGGCCCAGGGCCGCGGCGGCACCACGGCCCTCGTCTACGCCAGCGAGCGCGGGGAGCGCCGGCTGTACTCGTACGCGCAGCTCCGGCGCGAGGTCGAGCGCGCCGCCGCGGCGCTACGCGGGATGGGGATCCGGAAGGGCGACCGCGTCACGATCTACATGCCGACGTGCCCCGAGGCGATCGTCCTGATGCTGGCCGCGGTGCGCATCGGCGCGATCCACTCCGTCGTCTACGCCGGGTTCGGCGCCGGGGCGCTGGCGGACCGGATCCACGCGAGCGGCTCCCGGCTCGTGTTCACGGCCGACGCCACCTTCCGCAAGGGCCGCGACGTGCCGCTGTGGGGGATCGTGGATGCCGCGCTCGAGGCCGCGGGAGGGACCGTCGAGCACGTCGTGGTCCTCTCCCGGGGCGGGGAGGGCGCGCCGCTGCGGCCCGGCCGGGACATCGCGTGGCCCGCCTTCCTGGCCCGCGCCGCGGGGCAGAGTGGCGCCTGGGTACCGATGGAAGCAAACGAGCCGGCCTACATCCTCGCGACGTCGGGCACCACCGCGAAGCCGAAGCTCGCGGTCCACGTGCACGGCGGCTACCAGGTGTTCATCCACAGCATGGCGCGCTGGCTGTTCGGCATGCGGCCGGCCGACGTCTGGTGGTCCACGTCCGACATCGGCTGGGTCGTCGGGCACAGCTACATCGTCTACGCCCCGCTGCTCGCCGGCTGCACCACGATCGCCTACGAGGGCGCGCTCGACCACCCCGGACCGGAGACGGTGTGGCAGCTCGTCGAGGAGTTCGGGGTCACCGGCATCTTCACGTCGCCCACCGCGGTGCGGTTGCTGATGCGCTACGGCGAGGGGCCGGCCCGGGCGTTCGATCTCTCCTCGCTCGAGCGGGTGTTCTGCGCCGGCGAGGTGCTGAACGCGCCGGCGTGGGAGTGGCTCCAGAAGCAGGTGTTCCGCGACGAGATCCCGGTGATCGATCACATGTGGCAGACGGAGACCGCAGGCCCGGTCTTCGGCAACCCGTACGGCCTGATGATGCTGCCGATCAAGCCGGGGTCGGCCGGCATCGCCCTCCCGGGCATCGAGGCGGCCGTGGTCACGCCGGACGGCGAGCGCTGCGGGCCCGGGGAGAAGGGCGTCATGGTCCTCACGCGCCCGTTCCCCGGGCTGATCCAGACGCTGTGGGGTGAGCCCGAGCGCTACGCCCGCGACTACTGGGAGCGCATCCCGGGCGTCTACTATACCGGCGACTCGGCGCACGTCGACGAGGACGGCTATGTCTGGTTCGCGGGCCGCGCGGACGAGATCATCAAGATCGCCGCGCACCGGATCGGCACGATCGAGGTGGAGACCGCCCTCCTGAAGCACCCCGCGGTGGCGGAGGCCGCGGCGACCGGCCGTCCGGATCCCGTGCGGGGCGAGACGATCGCCGCGTTCGTCGTGCTGAAGGTCGGCCACGAGCCCTCGGAGGCGCTCAGGCGGGAGGTGATCGAGACCGCCCGGCGAGAGCTGGGGCCGGTGGCGGTGATCGCGGAGCTCAACTTCGTCCGCATGGTGCCCAAGACCCGTAGCGGCAAGATCATGCGGCGCGTCCTCAAGGCGATCGTCCTGGGCCGCGAGCCCGGGGACGTCTCGACGATCGAGGACGAGGGATCGATCGAGGAAGCACGGGAGGCCTGGCGGCGGATCCAGGCCGAGATCCAAGCCGGCACCTGACCCTCGCATGGCGCGACGCCCTACGGCCACGACGCACCCGCCGCGCCGGGCACGGCGCCGGCGGCCCCCGCAGAGCGGGCGCGGCGCGGCCAAGCGCCGTCGCGCCGCGCGGCCGCGGATCGCCGCCGAGCTGCGCGGCATCCTGAGGTTCCAGCGCCGCTCCGGCGCCGCGATCCGGAACGTGGGCCTCTCCAACGCTTCCGAGCCTTCGTTCGTCTTCAAGGCGTAGCCCGTGGACGAGCTGCTCTTTGCGACGCTGAGTGAGCTGGGCGCGGGCCTCCGGCGCAAGCGGTTCTCGTCGGTGGAGCTCGCGACGCTCGCCCTCGACCGCCTCGAGTCGCTGGGTCGCCGCTACAACGCGGTGGCCAGCACACTGCGCCGGAGCGCCCTCCGCGAGGCGCGGGAGGCGGACCGCCTGCTGCGGGGCCGGCGCGCCGGCCCCCTTACCGGCATCCCGTACGGGGCCAAGGACCTGCTCGCGGCCAGGGGCAGCATCACGACCTGGGGCGCGCCGCCGTACGCCCGCCAGGTCCTCGACTACGACGCGTCCGTCGTCGAGCGGCTGCGCGGGGCCGGCGCGGTGCTCGTGGCCAAGCTCGCGATGGTGGAGCTGGCCGGCGGCGGCGGATACCGGTATCCCTCGGCATCGCTCCAGGGGCCCGGGAGGAATCCCTGGAATCCGCTCCACTGGTCCGGCGGCTCGTCGAGCGGCACCGGGATCGCAGTCGCAGCCGGGCTCGTGCCGTTTGGGATCGGGTCCGAGACTTCCGGCTCGATCCTCGCGCCGGCCGCGTACTGCGGCATCACGGGGCTGCGGCCGACCTACGGGCTCGTGAGCCGCTACGGGGCGATGGCGCTCTCCTGGACGATGGACAAGCTCGGACCGATGTGCCGCAGCGCGGAAGACTGTGGTCTCGTCCTCGAAGCGATCGCCGGACCCGACCCGCGCGATCCGACATCCGCGGGCCGGGCCTTCCGCTTCAGCCGGCGGCGGGCGCGCCGGCCGTCCACGCTGCGGGTCGGGTACGCGGCCGAGGATTTCGAGCGTGGCGTGGACGCATCGGCCCGAGCCGCGATGCGCGACGCGCTCGCGGCGTTCCGGAGCCTCGGCATCAGGCTGAGGCGAGCGGTGCTCCCGCCGCTGCCCATCGACGCGGTCGCGCGGATCATCATCCGGGCCGAGGGCTCGGCCGCCTTCCAGGACCTGATCGCCAGCCCGCGGCTGGCACAGCTCGTCGACCGCAGGCAGGCGCTCGGGTTGCGGGCCGGCCGCGAGATCCCGGCGGTGGACTATCTCAACGCGATGCGGGTCCGGCGCATGCTGCAAGATGAGCTGGCCCGGATCTTCTCGGAAGTCGACGTCATCCTCGCTCCCGCGCGCAGCGCGCCGGCCCCGCGCATCGACGAGCCTTTGGATCCCGAGTGGCGCCCGGCGCGGCCGGGCGGTCGGCGGCGGGCCGGCGCGGCACGGACGTCCGCGGGG
>JAJPJJ010000075.1 GCA_021324295.1 Bacillota bacterium | reverse complement strand
TATTCCCGTACACTGAGAGGACCCACGTTGCCTCCTGGGTGCCGGTGACCGGCATTTTGAGGCAACAATTCGCTCTTCGGTGTCGATAATTTTGAGGCACTTCGCTCCGTTGAATCGTCCCACACGACGTGCTACCATACCCTTGGGAGCAGGCCAGGCGGCTACGGGCGCGCATCCGCGCGCTCGAGGAAAGTCCGGGCTCCACAGGGCAGGGTGCTGGGTAACGCCCAGTGGGGGCGACCCCGAGGACAGTGCCACAGAAATATACCGCCTCCGCCCGGAGGTAAGGGTGCAACGGTGCGGTAAGAGCGCACCAGCGGCCGGGTGACCGGCCGGCTCGGCAAACCCCACCCGGAGCAAGGTCAGGTAGAGGGAGATGAGGCGGCCCGCCGATCCCCGGGTAGACCGCTAGAGGCGCCGGGCAACCGGCGTCCCAGAGTGATGGCCGCCCTCGACAGAACCCGGCTTACAGGCCTGCTCCCGTCCGTCTCGGCCTCCCCGTCTCACGACGCGCCCGCCGCGCAGTGCCGCGCGCGGGCGCGATAACGCGATGGCGCTCGACGAGATCAACCGGTCTGCGGTCGACCGGCTGCACGCCGCCGAGCCGGTCCTCGAGGACGTCCGGCCTGCCGGAGAGGCGATCCCCGGCCTCACGGAGCGGACCGTGCTGCACGCCGGCCCGCCGGTGGCGTGGGAGGCGATGTGCGGGCCGCTCCGCGGCGCGCTGGTCGGTGCCCTCCGCCTGGAGGGGCTCGCCGTGACCGAGGAGGACGTGGCACGCCTCGCGCGCTCCGGGGAGATCGCGCTCGCGCCGGCGCACGACCTCGGCGCGGTCGGCCCGATGGCCGGCGTCATCACGGCCCGCATGCCGGTGTTCGTCGTTCGCAACCGCGCCGCGGGCAACCTGGCGTTCTGCCCGATCAACGAAGGGATCGGGCGGGCGCTGCGCTTCGGCGCGTACGACGACGGCGTGCTCGAGAGGCTCCGCTGGTTCGCCTCCACGCTCGGGCCGGCGCTGAGCGCCGCCGTGCGCGCGGCCGGGGGGGTGGACCTGCGCGGGATCATGGCGCGTGCGCTCACGATGGGGGACGAGCTGCACCAGCGCAACACCGCGGCCACCTCGCTCTTCCTCCGCGCCCTCGCGCCGCACCTCGCCGCCGTCCCCCTCGACGCCGGAGGCCGCAGCCGCGTCTTCGCGTTCCTCGCCGAGAACGATCAGTTCTTCCTGAACCTGGCGATGGCGGCCTCGAAGGCCAGCGTGGATCCGCTGCGCGGCATCCCGGGGTGCACCCTCGTCGTGGCGATGGCCCGCAACGGCACCGAGTTCGGCATCCGCGTGAGCGCGACCGGGGACCGGTGGTTTACGGCGCCGGCGCCGGTGCCCCGCGGGCTGCTGTTCCCGGGTTTCACGGAGGCCGTCTGCAACCCCGACCTGGGCGACAGCGCCATCACCGAGACGATCGGCCTGGGCGGGTGCGCGATGGCCGCCTCACCCGCGGTCGTGCAGTTCCTGGGAGGCGCGTCGGTGCACGACGCGGCGCGCATCACCCGGGAGACGGCGGAGATCGCCACAAGCCCGAGCCCGCACTATCGCATCCCGGCGCTCGAATTCGAGGGCGCGCCGAGCGGGATCGATGTCCGCCGGGTCGTGGCCACCGGGATCACGCCTGTGATCAACACGGGCATCGCGCACCGCGACGCGGGCGTCGGCCAGGTGGGCGCGGGGACGGTGCGGGCGCCGCTCGAGGCGTTCCGCAAGGCCCTCGTCGCGCTCGCCGGGGAGGAGTGACCGCGACGGCGGGCTGTGGGCCGCGCGACCGCGGGTGGTGCGCGGAGGGAACCCGCGGAAGCCCGCCGAATCCGAGCGGGGAGGCGGCGCGCGTGGCCGCCGGACGAATGACGTGCGCGCCGGTGCCTGAGCACGACCAGGTGACCGTGCGGGAGGGGAGCGCCATGACAGAGGATCGGCGGAGACGCGGGGCGCCCGGGGTCGACCGGGCGCGAGGGGGGCGCCTGACGCGACGGGAGGTGCTCGCGGCCGGGGCCGCGGGGCTCGCGGGGGCCGCCGTGGGCGCGGCGCGCCTCGACCGCGTCGCCGCCCCCGTCCGGGCGGCGCCCAGGCCGCGGCAGCTCAACATCGGCGTCGTCTCGGGGGTGGAGATCCGCGGCCTCAAGGCGATCGCGCCGATGTGGGACAAGGAGACGGGGGTCCGCCTGAACCTGGTCGAGTACCCCTACGCGAGCCTGTACGAGAAGATGGTCACGGCGTTCCAGGCCAACGCCGCGACGTTCGACATCGTGATGCTCGACGACCCCTGGATGCCGAAGTTCGGGGCCGAAGGCTGGCTCGCTCCCCTCGACGCAGCGCCGTTCAACCTGAAGCGAGATCCGGACATCTTCCCGGTGGTCTACGACCTCGGATCCTGGCCCCCGCCCAGCGGGCCGGTGCCGCCGGGCGAGGGCGGCAAACCGCGGCACCTGTACGCGATCACGCTCGTCGGCAACGTCGAGCTGTTCATGTACCGCCGCGATCTGATCCCGAGCCCGCCGCGGACGTGGGACCAGGTGCTCTCGAACGCGACGCGCCTCGGCAACCCGGGCAAGCAGTTCTACGGGTTCGCGATGCGGGGCGCCAAGGGGAACCCGATCATCTCGCAGTGGTTCCCGATCCTGCGCGCCTTCGGCGGCCGGGTGTTCGACGACCACTGGAACGTCGTGTTCAAGTCGCCGGAGTCGCTGGCCGCGCTCAAGTTCTTCGTCGGCCAGCTCAAGGCGGTCGCGCAGCCCGGCGCCGATACGGCCGATGCCGCGGACCGCACCCGGCTCGTGGCGACCGGGCACGCCGCCCAGGGCAGCGTGTGGCCGGCGGAGGCGTCCGATATCGTCGAGAACCCCTCGGTCAGCACGGTCCGCGGCAAGGTCGCCTACACGGTGCTGCCGATGGGGCCGGCCGGGAAGCACACGCCGATGATGGGCAACTGGCTCCTCGGGATCCCGAAGGCGGCGCGCGAGAAGGAGTGGGCGTACCGCTTCATCACGTGGGCGACCAGCGCCTCGGTCCAGAAGCCCTACGCCGCGGCGGGCGGCATCCCGTTCCGGAAGTCCATCCTCACCGACCCGGGCCTCAACAAGCGGTACCCGTTCTTCCGCGCGATGGCCGACTCGCTGGCCGCGCCGCCGTTCTGGCGCCCGCGCACGACCGAGTGGTCCGCGGTGGAGACGATCCTCGGCACCCACGTCAACGCGGCGCTCGCCGGCGGCGAGTCCCCAGAGCAGGCGGTCGACAAGGCGGCGACCGAGATCACCCAGCACATGCGGGAGGCGGGCTACATCAAGTAGCCGCGGCCGACCCGACTCACCCGGGCGCCGCCCCGCACGCGGGGCGGCGCCCGCCGTACGAGGGTCCCATCACGACGAGCGCGCGGCGGCTCACGGGCGCCTACCTGTTGCTGGCGGCACCGGTCCTGTTCCTGCTGACGGTCGTCGTCTACCCGCTCGTCTACGCAATCGAGCTGAGCCTGCAGTACTACCGGCTCGGCGGGTTCGCGGGCCTGCACAACTTCCTCTTCGCATTCCACGACCGCCTCTTGGGCGAGTCGCTGCGCGCGACGCTCGTCTACGTCGTGCTCGCGGTCGGCGTCGAGTGCGTGCTGGGGCTGGTCCTCGCGGTGGCCGTCCAGCGCACCGTCCGCAGCGCCCTGGGGCGCACCCTCGTCTACCTGCTGTTCATCGTGCCGATGGTCACGCCGCCGGTCGCGGCCGGCGTGATCTTTCGCCTGATGTACATCCCCGAGTACGGCATCCTCAATGTCCTCCTGCACGGCCTCGGCTACCCGGGCAGGGGCATCCTCTGGATGTCCTCCCCGGGGATGGCGATGTTCTCGGTCCTCAGCGTCGACGTGTGGCAGTGGATGCCGTTCGTCTTTCTTGTGCTGTTCGCCGGCCTCTCGGCGGTGCCCGGGGACGTGATCGAGGCCGCCGAGGTCGACGGCGCCGGCGGGTGGGCCCGGTTCCGCCAGATCGAGCTGGCCTACCTGCGTCCCCTCCTCCTGCTGGTGCTCGTGTTCCGGTTCACGGATACGTTGCGCGTCTTCGACCACGTGCAGGTCCTCACGATGGGGGGGCCGGGCTCGGCCACGGAGTTCCTCAGCCTGTACCTCTACAAGATCGCGTTCAAATTTAGCAACCTCAACTACGCGTCCGCGCTGGCGATCTACGTCGTCATCATCGTCTCGGTCGTCTTCGCCCTGACGAGCCGGTACCTGTCGGAGGAGATCGCCTGATGCGGCCCCCGGCGATCCGCCCCGCGCCCGGCGGGCCCCCGGCGGAGCCCGCCGCGGGCGCGCCGGTCGCGGCCCCGGGCCGGCCGGTGCCGGCCCGGCGGGTGCGCACGCGCGCCGGCCGTCGCGGCCGCCTCGCGCGCGGCGCCGTGCTCTCCGCGCTCGGCGGCCTGGCGGTCGTCTACGTGTTCCCGTTCTTCTGGATGCTCTCCACCTCGCTCAAGCCCACGCGGGAGCTGTACACGCAGCCGCCGACGCTGTGGCCGGTGCACCCCACCGTCGCGGCCTACCGCACGGCGCTCGTGGGAGGCCGGGACTGGATCCTGCTCCTCAATAGCCTGATCGTCTGCCTGGCCACGGTCGGGGTGGCGCTGAGCCTCGCGCTCCTCGTCGCGTACCCGATCACGCGCCTGCCGGTGCCCGCTGGGCTGCGGCGCGGCCTGTTATCGTGGCTCCTGAGCCTGCGGTTCCTGCCGTCGATGGTCGTCGTGATCCCGATCTTCGCGACGGTGCGCGCCGCCGGCCTGTACGATCGCCTGCTCGCCCTCATCCTGATCTACGCCGCGTTCTCGCTGCCGTTCGCGGTGTGGATGCTCAAGGGGTTCCTCCTGGAAATTCCGATGGAGGTCGAGGAGGCGGCGCTCGTGGACGGGGCGAGCCGGTGGCGGGCGTTCTTCCGGATCCTCCTGCCGATGCTCTCGCCGGGGCTCCTCGCCGCCGGGGTGATTACCTTTGCGCTGGCGTGGAGCGAGTTCCTGTACGCGCTGATCCTCACCGCGACCCCGCGCTCCCAGACCTTTTCGATCGGCGTGTGGAGCTTCGTCACGGAGTTCGAGATCATCTGGAACCAGATGGCCGCGATGGGGGTGGTCTCAGCGCTGGTGCCCGTCGCCCTGCTGCTGCTCGCGCGGCGCTACGTGATCTCCGCCCTGACCTTCGGCGCGGTGCGGGAGAAGGCATGAGCGCCCGCGCGCTCCTCGTCAGCGATATCGACGGTACGCTCGTGGCCGAGAACAAGGCGATCCCGCCCGGCGTGGTGGAGGCCGTGCGGGCGGCGCAGGCCACGGGCATCCGGGTCTGCCTGGCGACGGGCCGCATGTGGGAGGCGGCCCGGCCGTTCGCGGAAGCCCTGGGCGCGGACCCGCCGGCGATCCTGTACAACGGCGCGCTCGTGTACGACTTCGCCGGGGGCCGGGTGCTGTGGAGCGCGCGGCTGCCGCGCGAGGCCGCGCGCCGCCTCCTGGCGGTGATCCGGTCGTTCCCCCGGGTCTCGCCGCAACTGTACGTGCGGGGCCGCGTGTTCGCCGAGCGGAGGACCCCCTACGTCGATCTGTACGCCCGCCGCGAGCGGCTCGCCGTGGAGATCGCCCCCGACTTCGACGCGCTGCTCACCGAGGATCCGGTGAAGATCCTCGTGGTCGGCGAGCGGGCGGACCTCGATGCCCTGAGCGCGACGCTCGCCGCGCTGCCGGGGACGCCGGTCAACCAGGTGTTCTCGCAGCACGACTACCTGGAGATCCTGCCGGCCGACGTCAGCAAGGGCACGGCGCTGCCGGTGCTGGCCCAGGCGGTGGGCGTCCCGCTCGAGCGTGTCGTGGCCGTGGGCGACAACCTCAACGACCTCACGATGCTGCAGGTCGCCGGCCTGGGCGTCGCGGTGGAGGGCAGCCCGCCGGAGCTGCTCGCCGCGGCCGACTGGGTGTGCCCGCCGCCGGAGCGCGAAGGCCTGCGCGTGGTGATCGAGCGGCTGCTCGCGCCGACCCGCGACGTCACCGCGAAGCGGGATTCCGGCCGTACCACATCGTAGAGGTCTTCGGGGACCGCGCGGGCGGGGATCTGCCGCCCGCTCACGCCGCCGAGCGTCCCGCTGATCCCCTGGCGCGGCAGCGGCGGCCCTCACCGGCCCGCCGGGCCCGGACTCGGAAGGAGGCGACACGTGTGACCCAGTGGACGATCCCGCCCCGTGGCGGGCACATGGACAAGCGCACCGGCGTCTATCTCCAGAATATGACCGGCCACGAGGTGGAGGAGCGCCTCAAGCACAACGACATCCTGCTGGTCCCGCTCGGCGCCACCGAGGCGCACGGAGCGCACGCGCCGCTCGGGGAGGACGTCTTCCTCGTCTGCCGGATGGCCGAGGAAGTCGCGTCGCGTACCGGGTGCACGGTCGCCCAGCCGCTCTGGTACGGCTCGCACCCGTACCACCACCTGGGGATGCCGGGCACGGTCGTGATCCCGGAGGATACCTTCACCGGGTTCGTCCGCGCGATGATCGCGGGGTTCTGGAACATGGGGTTCCGCAAGCAGATCCTGCTCAACGGGCACGGCCAGGAGTACGTGATCCCGACCGCGATGCACCAGTTCGCGAAGCGGTACCGGGTGCCCAGCCTCCTGCTGCTCGTCAACTGGTACCACCCGATCCGCGAGCACTTCAAGCTCCGGAGCGAGGGCGGGCCGTACGAGACGCCGTTCATCCACGCCGACGAGGTGGAGACGAGCTGGTCGCTCGCGCTGTTCCCGGAGCTCATCGACATGCGGCACGCGCCGGACAACAAGATCGTCGGCTTCCTGCCGGGCGACCACGTCGATAAGGCGGGCAACCTCCTCAACCGCCCGATCAACTGGTACAGCCAGGTCGGCGCCGGGCCGGTGGAGGTCAAAGCGTACATCGAGGGCGTCGTCGGACGCTCCAGCTTGGCGCGGGCCGAGAAGGCGTACGAGGGCGTGGAGCAGCTCCTCGACTACCTCGAGCGCCTGGTTCGGGACGTCCACACGGCGTTCCCTCCGGGGAAGCTGCCGCCGATCGAGATGGTGACCGAGCGCGATCGGGAGGAGCTGGACGCGGTGCTGCGGGGCCCGAAGCAGGGCGGCAAGAGCATCTACAGCCTCGGGTATCCGCCGTGACGTCGCCGCGGCGCACCCCGGCGGGCGGCGGACGGGGCCAAGCGGCGTTGGAGCCGACGTGAGCCGTCGCGGTCCGCTGGGGGCCTTTCGATGAACCTCTCCTACGTGGTCTCCACCTCCGCGACCCGCTTCGCCGCGGTCGGACAGGGGCGGGGCCCGGCCGAGGCGATGCGGTTCCTGGCCGGGGTGGGGTTCGAGGGCGTCGAGCTGGCGATCCGCGACCCCTCCCAGGTCGACGTGGGCCGGCTCGCCGCGGTGGCGAGCGGCCTGGGCGTGGCCGTGCCGGCGATCGGTACAGGTCAAGCCTACCTGGAGGAGGGGCTCTCGCTGGCCGCCCCGGAGGCGGCGATCCGCGAGCGGACCGTCGGACGGCTGCTCGCACACGTCGACACCGCGCGGCGGATGCACGCGCTGCTCATCGTGGGGCTGATCCACGGGCCGATCCCCCCGGAGGCGGATCGCGAGGCCGCCGCGGCCCGCCTGCTCGACGGCCTCGGTCGCGTGGCGCGCGCCGCCGCTGAGGCGGGGGTGCGGATCGTCATCGAGCCGATCAACCGGTACGAGAGCAACTGGCTGAATACCGTAGAGGAAGTCCTGGAGTTGATCGAGCGGCTCGGCGCGGACAACGTCGGCGTGCTCCCGGACACGTTCCACATGAACATCGAGGAGGCCAGCATCCCCGCCGCCCTTCGCCGCGCCGGGCCGCGCGTGTGGCACGTGCACGTCGCGGACAGCAACCGGCGGGCGCCGGGGGACGGCCACCTCGAGTGGGCGGAGGTCGTCGCGGTCCTGCGCGAGATCGGCTACACCGGCTTCCTCTCTGCCGAGATCCTCCCGCACCCCACGCTCGAGGAGGCGGCGCGGCGGACGATCGAGGTGCTGCGCGCGCATGTCCCCCGCTCGGCGCGGGCGGCCGGGCCCGGGGGCCACGTGGCGCCGTAGGTCGCCATCAAAGCAGGCGCGCGCGAGGGAGCATCGCCGCGCGCCTCACGAGCCTGCTGGCTCGCCTCTCTCCACCGGGGAGTGCCCCGCTCCTGCACCCGTCTCGCGGCCGTTGTCCTGGCCCGGGTCCGGGCGCCCGGCGCGGGCGGGTCTCCGGCGGATGGGGTTCAGCCCCGACGCATCGCCGTGCTCCCGCGATGCGTCGGGGTGGGACGCCGTGCCTCGACCGGACGCGCGGGGCGCCCCGCGGCCGATTCGTCTCGCTGCCGCCCCCCTCGGACGCCGGAGATCGTGCCTGGTGCGACTCCGCAGAACGTCGGCGCCCGTGAGCAGGGCAGGGGGGGCGCCTCCGAGAAGTGTCCCGCAGCCCCGTTCGCCCTGCCGGGCGAGCGCTCCACGCCGCGCTCGCGAGCACGCCAGGCGTGCTCGCCGGAGATCGCACACGCCCGATCCGTTGGGGGTGGTAGTATGCAGGAATCCTGGCGCCGCTACCTGCGCCTCGGCATCGTCCACTTCATGGCCTACCCGGCCGTGATGAACGGCGAGGGTCCGTACGTCGAGACGCTTCGCCAGATCGCCGCCGACCCGTTCTTCACCGCGGTCGAGGTCGGCTGGATCAACGATGCCGCGCAGCGCAAGGCGGCCGCCACGCTGCTGGCCGAGGCTCATCTGGACGTGGGGTTCGGGGCGCAGTCCGCGCTGCTCGTGACCAAGTCCAACCTCAACGCGCTCGACGAGCGGGCGCGGCAGAGCGCCGTGACGCTCGTCCAGGGGTGCATCGACCAGGCGGTCGAGCTCGGGGCCAAGCGCGTCGCGGTGCTGAGCGGGCCGTACCCCGGCCCGGGGGACGAGGCGAGGGCGGTCGAGCGCTTCGTGGAGTCGCTGAAGGAGCTGTGCGCGTACGGCCGCCGCCGCGGTGTCGGGATCACGCTGGAGACGTTCGACCGGACGATCGAGAAGAAGGCGCTCGCGGGTCCGACCCCGCTGTGCGTCGAGATCTCCGAGGCCGTGCGCGCCGACTACCCGGAGTTCGGCCTGATGATCGATCTCAGCCATATCCCGCTGCTCGGGGAGCGCATCCGCGACTGCCTGATCGCCGCCCGCGATCACCTGGTGCACGCGCACATCGGGAACTGCGCGGTGCGCGACCGGGCGCACGTGGCCTACGGCGATGTGCACCCCCGGTTCGGCATCCAGGGCGGCGAGAACGACACGCCGGAGGTGCTGGAGTTCCTGCGCGTTCTGTTCGAGATCGGGTACCTCGGCGGCGCCTCGGCCGGGACCGAGCGCCGCCCGTTCCTCAGCTTCGAGGTGAAACCGCTGCCCGGCGAGGCCACCGAGACCGTGGTCGCGGGCGCCAAGCGCGTCTTCGAGGACGCCTGGGCCCTGCTCTGACCGCCGCGGGATCTCCCATCGGAGCCGGTGGACTGATGCATCGAAAGGAGCAGGAGCGATGACAACGCCGCGGATCTACATCACCCGTCCCCTGCCGGAGGCGGCGATGCGCGTGCTGGAGGGGACTGTCGAGTACCGCGCCTGGGACCGCGACGACGAGGCGGTCCCGCGGGAGACGCTGCTCCGCGAGGTCGTCGACGTCGACGGGATCATCTGCATGATCACGGAGAAGATGGACGCCGAGGTGATCGACCGGGCGCGTCGGTGCCGCGTCATCTCCCAGGTGGCCGTGGGGTACGACAACATCGACGTCGCGGCGGCGACCCGCCGGGGGATCGTCGTCACCAACACCCCCGGCGTGCTGACCGAGACCACCGCGGACATGGCGTGGGCGATCCTGCTCGCCACGGCCCGGCGCGTCGTCGAAGGGGACAAGTTCACCCGCTCCGGCCGCTGGAAGACCTGGGAGTTGATGGGGTTCACCGGTCAGGACGTGTACGGGGCGACCCTGGGGATCGTGGGCATGGGGCGGATCGGGACCGCGATCGCGCGGCGAGGGAAGGGGTTCGCGATGCCGGTCCTCTACCACAACCGCAGGCGCGTGGACGCCGCGCTCGAGCAGGAGCTGGGCGCGCGCGCCGTGGGGTTGGACGAGCTGCTGCGGGAGTCCGACTTCGTCGTCGTCAGTTGCGCGCTCACCCCCGAGACGCGCCACCTCATCGGCGAGCGCGAGCTGGGGCTGATGAGGCCGACCGCGGTCCTCGTGAACATCGCCCGCGGGCCGATCGTGGACCAGCGCGCCCTGTACCGGGCGCTCGTCGACCGGAAGATCTGGGCGGCCGGGCTGGACGTCTTCGAGACCGAGCCCGTGCCGACCGATGAGCCGCTCCTGCGGCTCGACAACGTCGTCGTGCCGCCGCACCTGGGCAGCGCGAGCATCAAGACGCGCATCAGGATGGCCACGATGGCCGCCGAGAACTGCGTGGCCGGGGTGACCGGCAAGGTCCCGCCGAACGCCGTCAACCGCGAGGCGCTGGAGCACCGCTGAGCGGCCCGAGACGTGCCCGGCCCGTGCGTCCTCACGCTCGACCTCGGCACCTCGGCCTGCAAGGCGACGCTGTTCCGGCTCGACGGCGGGATCGCGGCGCAGGCCTCGGTCGAGTACCCGACGCGGCATCCCGCGCCGGGGTGGGCGGAGCAGGAAGCGGACGCGTGGTGGGATGCCGCCTCCGCCGGGGTGCGCCGGCTGCCCCCGGATCTCAGGCGCAGCGTCGTGGCGGTGGGCCTGTCGAGCCACCGGGGCGGCGTCGTGCCGGTCGACGCCGCCGGCCGGCCCCTCGGCCCGTGCATCATCTGGATGGACCGGCGGTCCCTGCCGCAGCTCGAGGCCTTCGTGCGCGCGTTTGGGCGGGAGCGCCTCCACCGCGTCACCGGCCTCGTGCCGGACACCGAGTTCACCGCGAGCAAGCTGCTGTGGCTGCGCGAGCACGACCCGGCGACCTTCCGCGCGGCGCGTGCGTACCTGCAACCGCGCGACTACCTGTACCTGCGCCTCACCGGCGAGCCGGCGACGGATTACACGCTCGCCTCGCGCACGATGCTCCTGGACATCACACAGCGCACGTGGTGGGCGGACGGATGCGCGTACGTCGGCGTGACGCCCGGCGCCTTCCCCCCGCTGTTCCCGTCCGCGGCGGCGCCCTACCGCGTCTCCGATGAGGCGGCCGCGATCCTCGAGATTCCCGCCGGCGTCCCGGTCGCGGTGGGCGCCGGGGACCGTCCGTGCGAGGCGCTGGGGTGCGGGACCGGCGCGGGCCGCGTGATGGTCAGCACGGGCACGACGACGAACGTCTCGGCCGTGGTCCCGGACATCCCGGCGGTGCTGGACCCGCGTGTCATGTCCTCGCTGCACGCGGTGGACGGCGCGATCCTGCTCGAGCAGGGGATGAGCGCCTCCGGCGCGATCCTCCGGTGGATGCGGGACCGCCTCCTCGCCGGGCGCACCGACTACCCGAAGCTCGACGCGCTGGCCGCCTCCGCGCCCGCCGGCGCGGGCTCGCTGCTGTTCCTGCCGTTCATGATGGGCGCGCGAGCCACGCGCTGGGATCCCGACGCGCGCGGGGTCTGGTTCGGGCTTACCGAGGCCCACGACCGCGGGGCGCTCGTCCGCAGCATCATGGAAGGGGTGGCCTACGAGGTCCGGGCGTGCCTAGACGTGCTGGAGGGGATGGGCGTCCGCGCGGGCGAGGTCGTCGCGGTCGGCGGCGGAGCGCGCAGCGCCCTGTGGGATCGGATCCTGGCCGACGTGCTGGACCGGCCGGTCGGCGTCCCGCGGCAGACCGACGCCGCATCCCTCGGCGCGATGCTGCTGGCCGCGGTCGCGATCGGATGCTATCCGACCCCGGAGCGCGCCGCGAGGTCCCTGAACCCGGTGGTCGAGACGTACCGCCCAAGCCCGCGGGCGGCGGCGGCCTACCGCGCGCTGTGGGATACTTATATGAGGCTGTACGATGCGCTCCGGCCGGTGTTCCGTGAGATCGCGGCGTCCCAGCGCGAGGGAGGGGCAGACGGGCGCCCCGGCACGGCCCCGGCCCGCGAGGGGTGATCACGATGGTGACGCAGGAAGATCCCCGCCCGCTGATCGCGGCGACGATGGGCGACCCGGCCGGGATCGGGCCGGAGATCCTGGCGAAGGCGTTGGCGGATTCCACGATCCCGCCGATCGCGCGCGCCCTCGTCGTCGGCGACGCCGGGGTGATGACACGGACCGTCCGGGACCTCGGCTTGCCGCTCGTCGTCCGCGCGGTCGCGTCTCCCACGGACGGCCGGTACGCCGCCGGCACGATGGACGTGCTCGACCTCGCCACCGTGGACCTCGCGTCGCTCCGGATGGGGGAGATCCAGGCGGCGGCGGGCCGTGCGGCGGGGGAGGCGGTCGAGCGAGCGGCCCGGCTCGCGCTCGCGGGCGAGGTGGACGCGATCGCGACCGCCCCGCTCAACAAGGAGGCGCTGTGGGCGGCCGGGTACCCCTACCCCGGCCACACCGAGATGCTGGCGGCGCTGACGGGCAGCCCGGAGTCGCTCACGATGTTCGTGGTGGGGCGGCTCCGGATCTTCTTCCTCACCCGCCACGTCTCGCTGCGCGAGGCGATCGGCCAGGTCACGCGCGAGCGGGTACAGGAGACGCTGCGGATCATGGGCGGCGTCTTGCAAGACCTGGGGCTCGCGTCGGCCCGGATCGCCGTCGCCGGCCTCAACCCGCACGCCGGCGAGGGCGGGAAGCTGGGGGACGAGGAGATCCGCGAGATCGCGCCGGGCATCCAGGCCGCTCGGGCCGCGGGTCTGGATGTGTCGGGGCCGGTGCCGGCCGACTCGGTGTTCCACCTCGCGGCCGAGGGAAGGTTCGACGCGGTGCTCGCGCTCTACCACGACCAGGGGCACATCGCGGCCAAGATGATGGATTTCTACAAGACCGTGAGCGTTACGACGGGACTGCCGTTTGTGCGGACGTCCGTGGACCACGGCACCGCGTTCGACATCGCCGGCAAGGGCGTGGCCAGCCCGGTGAGCATGATCGAGGCGATCCGGGTCGCCGCCGAGCTGACGGTGAGCCGCCGGGTGCGGGCCGGGGCCTGAACAAGTGCCCCGGGTCGCCACGCGCGAGTGGGGAGACCGGGTTTGCGTCGCGTCGCTCCACACCGGCGCAGGGTCGCGTCGCGGGCGCGGCGGGCGGATGCCCGCCCCCGTTCGTGACCGCCACCGGATGGCGCAGCGGAGCAGCGGCCTGCGCGCACGGGCGCCGCGTCAGTCCTTCAGCGCCCCCGAGAGCGCCGAGACGTAGTGCTCGGCGAAGAACGAGTACATGAGCGCGACCGGCACGGAGCCGAGCAGCGCCGCCGCCATCAGCGGCCCCCAGTGGTACACGTCCCCGGTCACCAGCTCGATGATCGAGCCCACCGGCACCGTCAGCTTCTCCGGGGAGGTGATGAACACGAGCGCGTACAGGTACTCGTTCCAGGACAGCGTGAACGCGAACACCGTCGAGGAGAAGATGCCGGGCAGCGACAGCGGCAGCACGATCTTCCACAGCACCGCGAGGCGGTTCGCCCCGTCGATCCGCGCGCTCTCCTCCATGTCGTGCGGGATGGAGCGGAAGTAGCCCATCAGCAGCCACGTGCAGAACGGGATGAGGAACGTCGGGTACGTCAGCACGAGCGCCCACAGGTTGTCGAAGAGGCGCAGGTGGAAGATGATGTCCGCGAGCGGGATGAAGAGGATGATCGGCGGCACGAGGTACGTGAGGAAGATCGAGACGCCGAGCGTCCCCGAGCCCGGGAACCGGAGGCGCTGGATCGCGTACGCGGCGAGCAGGCTCACGATCACCGAGATGAGCGTGGAGACGATCGCGACCCACGTCGTGTTCCACAGCCAGGAGGGGTAGTGGCTCTGGGTGAACAGGAACCGGATGTGGTCGAGCGTGGGGTGCCACGTCCAGAACGGGTTCAGGTGGGGGTTGTACAGGTCGGCGTTCGGCTTGAACGTGGTGACGAGCATCCAGTAGAACGGGAACAGCAGGAACACGAGGAACGCTCCGAGCGGGATGTAGAACGTGATCGTCCGCGTCAGAAATGACTCACGCATCGCCGGCGCTCGTATCTCGTCCCGCGTCCGCGCCCGCCGGGTGGATCCGCGCTGCAGGCCCGGCCGCCGTTGGGAGGGGGCGGAGGCCCGACCCGAGCGCACCGTCCGCGATGCCACGCTCGCGCCGTCTCGCCGCACCCCCCTCAGGCGTCGGCACCATGCCCTAGTCCTCCCGCCGCAGGTTCCGGAAGCTCACGAGCACGCAGACGACCAGGACCGGGAAGATCGCCATCGCGACCGCCGCGCCCTCGCCGAGGTGGCCGCCCTGGATCGCCCGCTGGAACGCGAGCGTGCCGTACAGGTGCGTCGCGTTGTTGGGGCCGCCGCGCGTGATCACCCAGGGCAGCTGGAAGTCCGCGAACGTCCAGATGAGCGAGAACATCGTGATCACGATCGTGAGCGGGGTTACGAGAGGCATCGTGATGTGCCGGAAGATCGCCCACCGGCCGCCGCCGTCGATCGCCGCCGCCTCGTAGAGCGACGGCGAGATCGTCTGCAGGGCGGCGAGCAGGCCGATCGCGTAGAAGGGTACGCCGCGCCAGATGTTGGCGATGATGAGCGCGAGCCGCGCCAGGGCGGGGTCTCCGAGGAAGTCGATGTTGTGCGCGACGAGCCCGAGGTGCCGCAGCGTCCAGCTAATGATGCCGAACGTCGGGTCGTAGATCCACCAGAACGAGATCGCCGACAGGACCGTGGGCACGATGTACGGCAGCAGGACGATGGCCCGGATGAACCGCTTGAACAGGAACTCCCGGTTCAGCACGATCGCCAGGGCCATGCCGAGGACGAGCTTGAACGTGCACGCGACGATCGTGTACAGGAACGTGTTGAACGTCGTGAGCCGGAAGAGCGGATCGCCGAGGAGGCTCAGATAGTTGCCCAGGCCGATGAAGTCGCCGCCGCGTCCGATGATGGCGTTGGTCATGCTGAGGTAGATCCCCAGCAGGAACGGGTACGCGAGCAGGACCGCCAGGATGAGGACGGCCGGCGCGACGAACAGGAGCCCGAGGGCCGTGCGGTCCTCGAGCAGGCGCGCGAGCGGCGCCCGGCGCGCGGGCCGCGGCAGGACCGCTTCGGCCTTGACGGCGTTCATCGCCCGCCCGGGCGCCGCGGTCGCCGGGCCCCCGCGCCCGTCCGGTGACGAGCCGCCGCCCCGCTCATCGCCGCGTGGTCAGGGGGCGGCGCCCGGGCGGGCGCCCGCCGAAGCCCGCGCGTCCCGCACGCCGTCCCCGCGACCGGCGGCGCGGCATCGGCTCAGCGCCCCGCGCGGCCGGCTAGCCCTTCGCAATCCGGGCGAGCCGCGTCTCCGCGTTCGCCAGGGCATCCTTGGCGCTCTTCCCCCCGACCGTGGCGTTCGCGAACATGTCCACGACGAGGTACTCGGCGAGCGCGGCCGCCGGCTTGGGCCCCGGCGCCGCGGCGTAGCTGTCGGGGAGCATCCGCCGCACGCAGTACTGATACGGCAGGGCCTTCGGGTCGCTGTGCCACACCGGCACGTTCTCGTAGGCCCGGAGGGCGCTGGAGTAGTACCCGAGCGTCGTGTTGATCCAGCCGTCGTACTGGCCTTCCTCCATGCAGAACCGGAGGTAGTCCTTGGCGGCGTTCGGGTACTTCGAGTACTTGAAGATCATCGCGACCGGCATGAGCGGCAGCTCCGTCGGGTGCCCGACCGGTCCGACCGGGTAGATGGCGTGGTTCATGTCCGCGGCGATCTGCGGGAACTGCTGCTTCGCGACGAAGTAGATGCTGATCCCGTTGAGCGTCACGCTGATGTTGCCGGACAGGAAATTCTTGTTGTTGTCCGGATCCAGCCACGAGCCGACGCCCTGGATCATCGTGGAGTACAGCTCCTTCACGTTCTCGATCGCGTGTAGCGTCGCCTCGCTGCGGATCGCCGGGCTGCCGTCGGGGTTCCATACCTTGCCGCCGTGCGCCCACAGCCACCAGTAGGTGAAGTTGTTGCCGTCGCCGACGGCGTGCCCGAGGGTGAACCCGGTCGGGTGCCCCTTGGCCTTGAGCGCCTTGCACATCTTGATGAAGGTCGGGATATCCTTCGGAACGCTCTCGTACCCGGCCTCCCGGAGCCAGGAGATCCGGTACGCCACGCAGGAGCCGTCCACGCCGACCGGCAGGGCGATCCAGTGCCCGGTCGCCTTGTTGAACCCGTACGCCCGGCACACATCGTACCATCCCCCGTACTTCTTGCCGAGGTACTCCGCCAGGTCGTCGAGGGGCACGAGCTTCTCCGGGTAGAGGTGCGGGTCGTCGTAGAACGTGGTGACGATGTCAGGGCCGGCGCCCACGTTTGCGGCGACGGAGGTCTTGGACGGGATATCCGGCCAGTTCACGTATTCGATCGTCACCGGCACGCCCGTCTTCTGCGACCACGCCTTGGTGATCTTGTCCCAATACGGCTGGTCCACGGGGACGAACTGCGCCCAGCGGAGGACGCGCAGCGAGGCGCCCTTCTCGATGGGAAACTCCATGTGCATGCCGGGGACGCCGTAGGTTGCGCCCTCGGCGCGCTCGGCGAGCCCCAGGAGGTTGCTCGCCCCGAGGGTCGCGCCCGCGAGGCCCGCCGCCCCGGCTGCCAGGAGCTCCCGGCGCGTCAGGGCGGCCGGACGCCGGCGCGCGCGGTCCGTGTCGGCCGTCTGCGATATGGTGCGCTCGTCTGCCATCTCGGCATTCCCCCCCATGCGCGTCACAGTGTGGGCACTGTATTCTCTGTGGCCTCCGGCGCTCCCTTGGCGGGGCCGCGGCCGGGCGGCTCCCGTCGCCGGGGGCCCCACCCGGACGCTACGCAGGGGGACAGGCGTCGGTTCTGCGGCGGCGCCCGGGCCCGGCGGCGGCGCAAGGGGAGGCGGCCCGCGAGGTGCTATAATGACCGGGAGAACCATCGGGAGCGACGGATGCGGTGTCCTCGGTGCGGCCGCCAGACCGTGATCAGTCACGTCACGATCCGGTGGGTCCAGGTGAAAGGATCGTTTCTCCCCGAGCGGGGATACTACTGTACCGCGTGCGGGAACGCCTTTGAGGCTGCCGCGCCGGCGCGCGACGAATTTGCGTTTCGCTCGGTGCACGTGGACGCCATGAGCGACGCGCTCCGCCGGCTGCAGGAGAGCGGCGACATCGTCGTCGTTCGCCACAAGACGGGCGTCCGCGAGGTCCTGTACTGATCCTGCTGCTCGCCGCCGGCGCCGGGGCCGCGATCGGCTGGGCGCGCGGCGGTCGGCTCGCGGGGCTCGCCTCGCTATCCATCCGCGCGTTTCCCCTGCTTGTCACGGGCGTCGTTCTCGTCGCCGCTGCCCGCACGCCGTGGATCCCGTCCCCGGCGGCCGGGATCCTCGTGAGCGCCGGATACCTGGCGGCGCTCGCCGCGCTGTGGATCAACCGGTCGATCCCGTGGTGCGTCGCCGTGCTGGCCGGCGCGGCGCTCAACAGCGCGGCGATCCTGGCGAACGGCGGGCGGATGCCGGTGGCGCCGTCCGCGCTGGGATCCGCCGGCGCCCCGCTCGCGCACGCCGTCGTGGCGGGCGGGGACCCCCGGCACGTGCTCGCACGGCCCGGCGCGCCGCTCGCGCTGCTCGGCGACACGCTAGCGCTCGGCATCGGCGGGGTGGGGCTCGTGGTGAGCCCCGGAGACCTGGTCATGGCGATCGGCCTCGCGGCGCTGGTGCAGGCCGCGATGCGTGCAGAGGCTTCCGTGGCATAAGCTCGCACTTCAGCGTCCTAAAGCGAACAAGTGTACGTTCACGACCTCCGGGACCGGGGGTCTATTTTTCTTCTCCTCGGGGCATCAGGTTGCAGGAGAATGGGGATGAGTGGAGAAATGTGGAGTCCCGTAGGGAGACGTGGGGAGATCGCACGGCGCGGTCACTGATGCTCAGGGGGGAAGCGCAGTACGCGCTCGACGACAAGGGGCGAGTGGTGATCCCTCCCAAGTTTCGGGCAGTCATGGGAGATCGGATCATCGTGACCCGGTGGATCGATCCCTGTTTGGCAGCGTTCTCACCCGTCGAGTGGCAATCCCTGGAAGAGAAGCTTAGAAAGCTGCCCCTGGGCAATCGTGACTTCGTTCGGCTGCTCCTGTCGGCGGCCGAGGACTGTGACCTGGATCGACAAGGGCGCATCGTGCTGGCCCCCCACCTGCGAGAGCACGCCGGGATCACCCGCGGCGTCACGATCGTGGGCGCGGGCGCGCACCTCGAGATCTGGAGCACGCCGAACTGGCGCCGGCGGCTCCAGAAGATCCGGAAGGCGCCTGAGGAGCTGGCCGAGCAGCTCCAAGCCCTGATCTTGTAAGCGCGCGGCGATCGAGGATCGCGGTGGTGACGAGTGGACGCGGTCGCGGCCGGGTGGATGAGTGTGGCAGCGGAGCTTTCGCACGCGCCGGCGCACGTTCCGGTGCTCGTGGACGAGGTGCTGGCGTACCTGGCGCCGCGTCCCGGCGCCGTGATCGTTGACGCGACGGTCGGGGAGGGCGGGCATGCGGAGGCGCTCCTCCGCCGGATCGCGCCCGCCGGCAGGCTTGTCGGGCTGGACCGCGATGCCGACGCCGTCCGCGCAGCGGAGGAACGGCTGCGCCGGTTCGGCCGGAACGCGATCGTCTGCCAGGCCAGCTTCGCCGAGCTGGCGGACGTCCTGGACGGGCTTGGGGTGGGCGCCGTCGACGGCGTGCTGTTCGACCTCGGCCTCTCGACGCGCCAGCTCCTCGACCCCGCGCGCGGGTTCAGCTTCGAGCGCGCGGGCCCGCTCGACATGCGCCTGGACCGGGCCCAGGCCACGACCGCGGCGGACCTCGTGAACAAGCTGTCCGAGCACGAACTCGCCGACCTGATCTACCGATACGGCGAGGAGCGCGCCTCCCGCCGGATTGCCCGCCAGATCCTCGCGCGGCGGCCGCTGCGCACGACCCGGGACCTCGCGCGCGCCGTCGAAGCGGCCCGGGGAGGGCCGCGCGGGCGGATTCACCCCGCGACCCGGACGTTTCAGGCCCTGCGCATCGCCGTCAACCGCGAGCTGGAGGCGCTGGAGCGCGGGCTCCCCCAGGCGATCGAGCGCCTGCGCCCGGGCGGCCGTCTCTGCGTGATCGCGTTCCACTCGCTGGAAGACCGGATCGTGAAGCAGACGCTCGCGCAGTATTCGCGGGGGTGCACGTGCCCTCCCGAGCTGCCGGAGTGCCGGTGCGGTGGCCGGCGCCTCCTCCGGGTGCTCACGAAGAGGCCGGTGACGCCCACCCCGGAGGAGGTGCGCCGCAACCCGCGAGCGCGCAGCGCCCGGCTGCGCGCGGCCGAGCGCCTCGGCACGGGGGAACCGCGACGCAGCCAGGTGGCGCGGGAGACGGAGAGCCCATGATGCTGGCTGCGCGGGCACAGAACGCGACGACAACAACGGTGCTCGACCCCGCCGCCCGGCGGACCGCGCGGGGCGTGACGGGGATCACGGAGCGCCCATACCTATGGGGCCCAGGAGGGAGAGAGGCGACCCGGCGTCGGCGGAGACGTTATCCCATGCTCGCAGCGCTCACGATCGCAGCACTCGCCGTGCTCCCGTTCATCGCATACGTCGCAGCCGTTTCCAACGCCGCACGCATCGGCTACCAGATTCTCAAGGAGACGCAGGACATCGCCGCTCTTGAAACGGACCACGAACGCCTCCAAGCCATCGCCTCCTCCCTGAGGGCCCCGGATCGGATCGAGCGTCTGGCCACCACCCGCCTGGGTTTGCGGGCCCCCGGCGCCGGCCAGATCGCCGCGCTGGAGCTGCCGGCCCCGGCGACGGATCGCAAGCCCCGCGGCGGGCCGGGGCTCTGGCAGCGGCTGGGCGAGTACTTCCACCGCAGCGAGGCGCAGGCGGCACCGCTGCCGAGATGACACCCCGGGCTCGCCGGCCGGCGCCCGGCGCGAGAGGCGCCGTCGCCCGGTGGCGGATCACGGTGTGGCTGGCCGCCTGGATCGTCGTCTTCTCGCTCCTCCTGCTCCGCATGGTCGACCTGCAGGTCGTCCGCGCGGGCGTGCTCACGCGCCTGGCGATTCGCCAGCAGATCGAGTCCATCCAGCTTCCCGGGCGGCGCGGTCTGATCCTGGACCGGATGGGGCGTCCCCTCGCGGTCAACGTCGAGGTGGACTCGGTGTACGCGGTGCCGCGGGCGATCGAGGATCCGCAGGCGTTCGCGCGACGCGTCGCGCCGCTCCTCGGCCTACGGGGCGCGGACGTGGTCGCGCGCCTCGGACGCGGCGGGCCGTACTTCGCCTGGCTGGCGCGGCGCCTGCCCTCCCCGGTCTCGCGCCGGCTGAGCGCGCTCGGCCTGGGCGACGCGATCGGCGTCCTCCCGGAGTCGCGGCGGGCCTACCCGGCCGGGGAGCTGGCGGCGAGCGTCATCGGCTTCGCGGGCGTGGACAACACCGGGCTGGCCGGGCTCGAGCTCCAGTACGATCCTGTGCTGCGCGGCACCGGCGGGGTGGGCCTCGCGGATCGCGATGCGATCGGCCGCGAGCTGGTGCAGACCCAGCGGATCGTGACACCGCCCCGGGACGGCGACACGCTCGTCCTTACGCTCGACGAGGTGATCCAGCACATCGCCGAGCGCGAGCTGGCCCGGGCCCTCCGGGACACCCACGCGCGCGGCGGCGTGGCGATCGTCATGGACCCGCAGACCGGGCAGATCCTCGCGATGGCAGGGCTCCCATCGTTCGATCTCAACCACTACCAGCAGGCGCCGCCCGCGCTGTGGAAGAGCCGCGCGGTCGCGGATGTGTACGAGCCGGGATCCACCTTCAAGCTGATCCTCGCGGCTGCGGCGCTCGACGCGCACGCGGTGACGCTCGACGACCGGTTTGCCGATCCGGGCAAGATCCGGATCAACGGGGCGACGATCCACGACGCGGAGCCGACCGAACACTTCGCGTCCCTGGGCCTGGCCGACATCGTGAAGTACTCGAGCAACGTGGGGGCGGCGCAGGTCGCGACCCGCCTCGGCAAGGCCGCCTTCGCCGCGTACATCCGGCGGTTCGGGTTCGGGCGTCCCACCGGGATCGACCTCCCCGGGGAGGCGGCGGGGATCGTCCGGCCGGTGAGCGAGTGGCGCGGGCCGTCCCTCCAGAACATCGGGTTCGGGCAGGGGATCTCGGTGACCCCGATCCAGCTCCTCGTCGCCGCGTCCGCGTTCGCCACGCACGGGCTCGCCGTCCACCCCCACCTCGTCGAGGTGATCCGCGATCCCGCGGGCCACGCCGTCGCGACGCCGGGCGACCTGCCGCCCACGCGGGTCATCGAGCCCGAGATCGCCGACCAGGTCTTCGCGATGATGCGGGCGGTGGTCGCCGGCGGAACCGGGGTCAAGGCGCAGGTCCCCGGGTACGAGGTCGCGGGCAAGACCGGGACCGCCCAGCGTCCCAGTCCCCGCGGGGGGTACGAGCCGGGCGCCTATGTCTCGTCGTTCGTCGGCATCGTGCCAGCCTCCTCGCCGCGCCTGGCGATCCTCGTCATCGTGGACACGCCCCGCGGGGCCTACTTCGGCGGGGATGTGGCCGCGCCGGTGTTCCGGGAGATCGCCCGGCAGGTGCTGTGGTACCTGCGCGTGCCGCCGACGCGGCCGCTGCCCCCGTCCCCGACCGCGCGGGTCGCTATGCCCGGCTAGGGCATCTTGCTATAGTGGAAGGCGGGCGCACAGGGCGCCGCGTGCCGTGCGTGGGCGGGGGCGGAGCACACCTGCGGTGAGAGCCGGGGATCCGGGAACGCGATGATGCGGCTTGGGGAGTTGCTCGCGGCCCTCCGGCGCTCCCTCGGCGAGGCGAGCGCGACGCTCGTGGGGTCGGCCGAGCGCGACGTCGCCGGGCTCGCGTATCACTCGCAGCAGGTGCGCGCGGGCGATCTGTTCGCGGCGCTGCGGGGGACATCGCAGGACGGCCACCGCCACGCGGCCGAGGCGGTCCGGCGCGGGGCGGCGGCGCTGCTCGTGGACCACCCGCTGCCGGACCTCGATGCCCCACAGGTCGTGGTGCCGGACACGCGCCGCGCGCTCGCCCACCTCGCCGCGGCATTCTACGGCCACCCCTCCGAGAGCCTGTGGGTGTGCGGGGTGACCGGCACGAACGGCAAGACGACCACGACCTACCTCCTCGACGCGATCCTGGCGCGCGCCGGTCGCCGCACCGCGGTCGTCGGCACGCTCGGCGTGCGGGCGCTGGGCCGGCCCGTGGAGTTCCACGCGACGACGCCGACGACCCCCGAGGCGCCGGACCTCCAGCGCCTCCTGCGGGAGCTGGCCGGCGCCGGCGTCGACCACGTCATCATGGAGGTGACGTCACACGCCCTCGAGCTGAGCCGCGTTGAGGCCTGCCGGTTTCGCGCGGCGGTGTTCACCAACCTGACCCAGGACCACCTGGACTTCCACGGGGATCTCGCGCGGTACCGCGAGGCCAAGAGCCGCCTGTTCGCGATGGTCGACCCCGACGGGGTCAGCGTGGTCAACGCGGACGATGCGAGCGGGGCGGCGATGAGCAGCCGGAGCCGGGCGCGGGTGTGGACGTACGGCATCGGCGGGGGCGCGCGGGTGCGCGCCGAGGAGCTCCGGCCCACCCCGCGGGGCACCCGCGTCGTGGTGACGTGGCCGGGCGGTCGCGCGCCGCTCGCGCTGCCGCTCCCCGGGCGGTTCAACGTGAGCAACGCGCTCGCCGCGTTCGCGCTCGGCCTCTCCGTGGGGATCGCGCCGGAGACGATCCGCGCGGCGCTGGAGGCCGTGCCGCCCGTGCCCGGGCGGTTCGAGCTCGTGGACGAGGGCCAGGAGTTCGCCGTCGTCGTCGACTACGCCCACACGCCGGACAGCCTGGAGAAGGTGCTGCGCCTGGCGGCGGAATGCGCTCGCGGCCGGCGCCTCGTCGTGTTCGGGTGCGGCGGGGACCGCGACCGGACGAAGCGGCCGATCATGGGCCGCCTCGCCACCGAGCTCGCGGACTACGCGATCTTCACCTCGGATAACCCGCGCGGCGAAGATCCGGAGGCGATCATCCGGGAGATCGAAGCGGGGGTCCGCGGGCGACGCAACTTCGAGAGCGAGCCGGACCGTCGGCGCGCGATCGAGCGCGCGATCGCCCTCGCGCATCCCGGAGACGTCGTCGTGATCGCGGGCAAGGGGCACGAGACGTACCAGGTCGTGGGGGACCGGGTGATCGACTTCGACGATCGCGCGGTCGCGCGCGAGATCCTGAGGCGGCGGCGCGGCCCCGCGCCCAGCGATGGGTGAGATGGCCGGGCCGGGATCCCGCGCGGCGGCATCGGAGGGGGCGGCCGGCGCGCTCGGCCCGCCGGCGCTCGCCGCGGGCGAGGTCGCCGCCCTCGCCGGGGGCGTCCTCGCGTCCGGGGACCCGGGGGCGGTGGTCTCGGGGGCCGCGATCGACAGCCGGGCGGTGGCGCGCGGCATGCTCTTCGTCGCCCTCCCGGGCGAGCGGACCGACGGCCACCTCTTCGTGGAGGATGCGTTCCGGCGCGGCGCCGCGGCGGCGCTCGTCTCCCGCGAGGTGGCCGCGCCGCCCCGCGGCGCCCTCATCCACGTGCCAGACGGGCTGCGCGCCCTGCAGCGCCTGGCCCGCGCCGTGCGGGAGCGCCTGGCGCCGCGCGTCGTGGGGATCACCGGGAGCGTCGGCAAGACGTCCACGAAGGAGATGGCCGCCCAGGTCGCCTCGCGGGCCTACCGCACCGGGCGATCGCCGGAGAACTGGAATACCGAGATCGGCATCCCGCTCACGCTGCTGAACCTCCCGCGGGACTGCGAGGTCGCGGTCCTCGAGATGGCCATGCGCGGGCCCGGCCAGATTCGCGAGCTCGTGGAGGTCGCCCGCCCCGAGATCGGCGTCGTGACGACGGTCGGGGAGTCCCATATGGACTTCTTCGAGAGCCGCGAGCAGCTCGCGGCTGCGAAGGGCGAGCTGCTCGAGGGGTTGCCGCCGGGCGGTGTCGCGATCGTGAACGCGGACGAGCCGCTGACGCGCGGGCTGCTCCAGCGCAGCGCGGCCCGGCCGCTCCTGTTCGGGCTCGCCCAGGGTGACGTCACGGCCGAGGACGTGCGGGCCGACCCCGGCGGGGGAAGCCGGTTCCGCCTGCGCGTGCCGGGCGGTCACGCCGACGTGCGCCTCGGGATCCCGGGGCGGCACGCGGTCCGCAACGCGCTGGCGGCGGCCGCGATCGGACTCGCGCTCGGGCTCCCGGCCGAGGAGATCGCGCGGGGACTCTCCGCGGCGACACCGCTCCCGCACCGCCTCGAGGTGCGGCGGATCCGCGGGGTGACCGTGCTCGACGATGTCTACAACAGCAGCCCGCAGTCGGCGGAGGCGGCGTTCGACGTGCTGGACACGCTCGCGGGCGCCCCGCGCGTCGCGGTGCTCGGCGACATGAAGGAGCTCGGCCGGCTGTCGGCGGACGCACACCGCCGCGTCGGCCGCCTCGCCGCGCGGCGCGGCCTGGACCTCCTCGTCGCCTTCGGGCCGCTCGCGCGCGACCTCGCCGAGGCGGCGCGGGAAGCGGGGGCGCGGGTGGTGCACACCACCGACCTCCGGGAGGTGCTCGCCGTGCTCCGGCGGGAGCTCGCTCCCGGCGCGGTCGTGCTGGTGAAAGGCTCGCGGGCGATGGCGATGGAGCGGATCGTGGCCGCGCTCGGCGCCTCCTCCCCGGCGGCGGGCGCGGGCGCACCCCCCCGCGGGAGGAGCGCGGGTTGAGCGCGGTCGTGCTCGTGAACGCGTGGCTCGCCGCGGCGGCGCTCACCCTCGCCGGGGGCTGGCCGGTGATCGGCTGGCTCGCGCGCGCCGGCGCCGTGCAGACGGTGCGCGAGGACGCCCCGGCGCGGCACGCCGCGAAGGCGGGCACGCCGACGATGGGCGGCGTGCTCATCGTCGGCGCGGCGCTCGCGGCGGCGGTGGGCGTAGCGGCGCTGAGCGGCCACCTGACGGCTGACCTGCTGGTCGCCGCGGCCGTGATCCTGCTCTTCGCCGGGGTGGGCGGGGTCGACGACGCGCTCGCGATCGCGCGGGGCCGCAACCTGGGGCTGCGCGCCCGCGAGAAACTGGCGCTGCAGGTGCCCGCCGCGCTCCTGCTCGGGCTCTACGTGATGGGCCGGCCGCACCTCGGCAGCGCGCTGGTCGTGCCCGGCGCGCCCTGGCGGATCGACCTCGGCTGGGCGTACCCGCCGTTCGCGGCGCTGTTCCTCGTGGGAATGGCGAACGCGGTGAACCTGACGGACGGCCTCGACGGGTTGGCCGCGGGGAGCGTCGCGGTCACAGCCGGCACGCTCGCCGCGCTCGCCGCCCGAGCCGGCGCGGTGCCGGTGGGCATCGCATCCGCGGCCACCTCCGGCGCGGCGCTGGGGTTCCTCTGGTACAACGCGCACCCGGCCCGCGTGTTCATGGGCGACGCGGGGTCCCAGGCCCTCGGCGCGGCGCTCGCCGTGGTCGGGATCCTCGCCAAGCGCGAGCTCGTCACGCTGATCGTCGGCGGCCTGTTCGTCATCGAGGCCCTGTCGGTCGTCCTGCAGGTGGTCTACTTCCGGCTGACGGGCGGGGGACGCCTGTTCCGCATGAGCCCGATCCACCATCACTGCGAGCTGAGCGGGTGGACCGAGACGCAGACCGTGGTGCGGTTCTGGGTGTGCGGGGCGCTGCTCGCCGCGCTGCGTGGGGCTGGCGCCGTGAGGGACGACGTCGCGCGCCGCCTGCGCGGCCGGAGCATCCACGTCGTCGGGCTCTCGGGCACGGAGGGGTCGACGGTCGTCGAGTTCCTGCTCGGCTGCGGCCTCACGACGATCACCGCGCACGATCTGCAGACGCGCGAGACGTTCGCGGAGGCCTTTCGCCGCAGCCACGCGTGGATGTCGCCCGCCGAGGCGGAGGGGGCGCTCGCGCGGCTCCTCGCCGCCCCGATCACGATCCGGTTTCGTGACCGCTATCTCGAGGGCATCGACCGCGCCGACGTGATCTACGCCGGGCAGGCGTGGTTCCGGCATCCGGAGAACGAGCCGGTGCGGCGTGCCCGGGACGCGGGCGTGCCGCTCAGCAGCATGACCGCGCTGTTCTTCGAGACCGTCCCGTGCCCGATCCTCGGCGTGACCGGCACGAACGGGAAGTTTACGGTCGCCCACCTCGCCGCGGCGATGCTGGAGGCGAGCGGTCGCCGCACATTCGTGAGCGGTAACGACCGGACCCACGTGCCGATCCTCTACCGGCTGGACGAGGTCACCCCCGACGCCATCCTGGTCCTCGAGATCAGCAACCGGCAGCTCGTCGGATTGCCCTACAGCCCCTCGATCGCCGTCATCACCAACATCACCCCGCACCACCTGGACGACCACGGCACGTTCGCGGCGTACGTGGAGGCCAAGCGCACCATCCTCCGTCACCAGGGCCCGCAGGGCTGGGCGATCTTGAACGGCGACGATCCGACCACGCGCGCCCTGGCCGCGGTGGCGCCGGGGCGTTGCCTGCTCTGGAGCCGTGTGGAGCCGCTCGCGGAGGGCGCGTGCATCGTCGACGGCTGGATCACGCTCCGCGTCGGCGGGCGCGAGGAGCGGGTGTGCGAGGCGTCGCTCGCCGTCCCCGGCGCGCACATGCTGGAGAACGCGCTCGCGGCCGCGCTCGCCTCACGCGTGGCGGGCGCGGACCCGGGGGCGATCGCGCGCGTGCTGCGGGAGTTCCGGGGCTTTCCGCACCGCCTCTCGCTCGTCGCCACCTCGGGTGGCGTCCGGTACTACGACGATTCGCTCGCGACCAACCCGGCGGCGGCCGCCGCGGCGATCCGGGCGTTCGATCGGCCGCTCGTGCTGCTCGCGGGCGGGCACCGGCGGAACGCCACCGCGGCGGACTTCCGCCCGGTCGCCGAGGCGCTGCGGGGCCGGCCGGTCCGCGCGGTGTGTCTCTTCGGCGCGATGGCGCCGCTGCTCGCCGAGGCGATCGCGCGGGCCGGGGAGATCGCGGCGCCCGTGCTGCAGTGCGGGACGCTGGACGAGGCGGTCCGCGTCGCCCACGCACGCGCGCAGCCGGGGGACGCCGTGACCCTCTCGCCGGCGTGCGAGAGCTTCGATCAGTTCCGCGACTACCGACACCGCGCGGAGCGATACCGTGAGCTCGTGGCGGCGGTCTGCGGCGCGGCGCCGGCGTCCCCGGCCGCCGGGGCCGAGGCGCCCTCGGGCGCGGTCGGCGACCGGCCATCGGACCGGTTCCCATGGAGCTGATCCATCGGCGGGGCGCCGCCTGGGGGCTGTTCCTCACCGTGCTGGCGCTGAGCAGCATCGGCATCGTGATGGTCTACAGCGCGAGCTCGGTCGCCGCCGCGGCCCAGTTCCACGACGGCGCCTGGTACCTCAAGCGGCAGCTCCTGTACGCGCTGCTGGGCCTCGTCGCGATGTCGGTGGCGTGGCGGCTGCACTACGCCAAGCTGCGGCGCGTCACGCTGCCGCTGCTCGCCCTGACGCTCCTCGCGCTGCTCGCGGTGCTCGTCCCGCACCTGGGCCGCGAGGCGGGCGGGGCCCGCCGGTGGCTGTCGGCCGGCGGCCCGCTCAACTTCCAACCCGCCGAGCTGGCCAAGCTCGCGATGATCCTGTACCTCGCCAATTTCCTGGCGAACCGCGGCGACCGCGTGCGCGAGTTCGCCCCCGGCCTCGTGCCGCCGTTGCTCGTGCTCTCGGTGCTGACGCTGCCGATCCTCAAGCAGCCCGACCTGGGGTCGGCGCTCGTGATCGCGATGATTACCTTCGTCATGCTCTTCGCCGGCGGCGCGCGGATCGCGCACCTGGGCGTGGCCGCGGCGTGCGCCGTGCCGGCGGTGCTGGCCGTGATCTTCCGCGCGGGCTACCGGAGCCAGCGCCTGCTGGCGTTCCTCGACCCGTGGCGGGACCCGCGCGGAAGCGGGTTCCACATCATCCAGTCCCTCCTCGCCCTGGGGTCGGGCGGCCTCCTCGGGCTGGGGCTGGGGCACAGCCGCCAGAAGTTCTTCTACCTCCCGGAGCGCCACACCGACTTCATCTTCGCGATCATCGGCGAGGAGCTCGGGCTCGCCGGCACGGCCGCGGTGATCGTGCTGTTCCTGCTGCTCGCGATCTGGGGGTACCGGATCGCCTCGCGCTGTCCCGACCGGTACAGCGCCCTCCTCGCCTGCGGCCTGACGTCGATGCTGGTGGGCCAAGCCGCCCTCAACATCGGCGTGGTCTCCGGCAGCCTGCCGATCACCGGGGTGCCGCTCCCGTTCATGAGCTTCGGCGGATCGTCGCTCGTGCTGAGCGACATCGCCGTCGGCATCCTGCTCAACATCTCGCAGTACGCGCACCCCGACCCGGCGGTCGCCGTCGGCCCGCCCCGATCGCGGCGGGGTGGGCGGGTCCGCCGGCGGGGCGCCGCATCCCGGCCCGCGCCGCCCGGCCGCGTCGGCGGAGCGCCCCGGCGGGTCGACGATGCGGCGCGGTAGGATGCGGCGGTGAGGCTGCTCCTCGCCGGCGGGGGGACCGGCGGGCACGTCTACCCGGCGCTCGCGCTCGCCGACGCGCTCCGCCGGCGGGACCCGGCATCCCGCGTCCTGTTCGTCGGCAGCGCCGCGGGCATGGAGGCCAAGCTGGTGGTGGAAGCCGGACTCCCGTTCACGGGGCTCGCGGTCCGGCCGCCCCGCAGCGGCGCGCCCGGGCGGGTGCTCCTCTCGCTGGCCACCGGGGCGGCCAGCCTGGCGCAGGCCGCCGTGGTCGTGGCGCGGTTCCGGCCGGACGCGATCGTGGTCACCGGCGGCATCGCGGCGGCGCCCCCGGCGCTCGCCGGCGCGCTCCTGGGCGTGCCGGTCGTCGTCGTCGAGGGGAACGCGATCCCGGGGCGGATCAACCGCGTGCTCGCGAGGTGCGCGCGCGCCGTCGCGGTCGCCTCCGGCGCCGCGGCGGCGCGCGCGCCGGGCCGCGGCGTCGTCACCGGGCTGCCGGTCCGGCAGGACGTCTACACCGCGAGCCGGGAGGAGGGCGCGCGGCTCTTCGGCCTCGAGGAGTCCCGGCGCACCGTGCTCGTGCTCGGGGGGAGCCAGGGCGCGGCGCGCCTCAACGCCGCCGTCGAGGAGGCCGTGGCGCGCCTCGCGGGCCGCCGGGACCTGCAGGTGCTCCACCAGGTCGGGCGCGGATGGGCCGGCCCGTCGGGTGAGCGCGCGACGCGCGAGGTCGGCGGCGTCCGCTACGTGCGCGTGCCGTACTTCGACCGGATCGGGCCCGCGTACGCGTGCGCGGACCTCGTCGTGAGCCGGTGCGGCGCCACGGCCCTCGCCGAGATCACCGCCTGCGGGCTCCCGGCGATCCTCGTGCCGTACCGCTACGCGGCCGAGGACCACCAGGCCCACAACGCGACGCCGCTCCGGGAGGCCGGCGCGGCGGTCGTCGTCGCCGACCGGGAGCTGAGCGGCGAGCGCCTGGCGGGCGAGATCGCCGCCCTCCTCGACGACCCCTCCCGGCGCGCCGAGATGGCGGCGCGCGCCCGGGCGCTCGGCCGGCCGGACGCGGCCGACCGGGTCCTCGACCTGATCGCCGGCCTGGTCCGCCGCCCCGCGGCGTGGCCCGTCCGGGACCGCGCGTCCGGGGGAACAAGGGGGGTGTAGGATCTTGCGCCGGCGGAGGGCATCCCACGTGCACACGCACCGGTCGCGGCCGCTCCCCGCGGGGCAGACGCGGTGATCGCGCCGGGGACGCGCGTCCATCTGATCGGCATCGGCGGCTCCGGGATGAGCGCCATCGCCCTGGTGCTGCTCGCGCGCGGCTACCGGGTCTCCGGCTCGGATTTGCGCGAGACCGAGGCGACGCGCCGGCTGCGGGCCCTCGGCGCACAGATCCGGATCGGGCACGCGCCCGAGCACGTGGAGCCGGGTCAGGTGGTCGTGATCAGCCGGGCCGTGCCCGAGGAGAACGTCGAGGTGCAGGCCGCGCTCCGCCAGGGCCTGCCCGTGATGCACCGGGCGCAGATGCTGGCCGCGCTCATGGCAGGCGCCGGCGGCATCGCCGTGGTCGGGACCCACGGGAAGACGACGACCACGTCCATGCTCGCGCTCGTTCTGGAGAGAGCCGGGCGCGATCCCACGATGTTGATCGGGGGAGAGGTGGACGACTTCGGCGGCAACGCGCGGGCCGGGCGGGGACCGGACGTCGTCGCGGAGGTGGACGAGAGCGACGGCTCGCTCCTGTGGATCGCGCCCCGGTGCGCGGTCGTCACGCACCTGGATGCCACGGACCACCTGGACTTCTACGGCACCGAAGGCCGCCTGGTGGAGACGTTCAGCCGGTTCCTCGACGGCCTCCCCCGGGATGGGATCGCGGTCGTGTGCGCGGATGCGGCCGCCGGCCGCGCGCTCGCCGCGCGCACCCGGCCGCACGTCGTGACCTACGGCCTCCAGCCCGGGGCCTCGTACGTGGGCCGCATCCGCGCGATGGCGGGCCGCCGCACCGTCTTCGAGGTCCAGCGCGCGGGCGCCACGCTCGGGACGGTGACGCTCGGGGTTCCCGGTCCCTACAACGTGCAGAATGCGCTCGGCGCCCTGGCGGCGGCGATGGCGCTGGACGTCCCGTTCGCCGTCTGCGCCGCGGCGCTGGGCGCCTTTCGCGGCGTGCAGCGGCGGTTCACCGTGCGCGGCGAGGTCGGCGGGGTGCTCATCGTCGACGACTACGCGCACAATCCGACGAAGGTGCGCTCCCTCCTCGAGGGCGCCCGCGCGTGCTGGCCGCACGCGCGGATCATCGCCGTGTTCCAGCCGCACCGGTACACGCGGACGCAGACCGTGGGTGCGCAATTTGCCGGGGCGTTCGACTGCGCCGACGAGGTGATCGTCACCGAGATCTACGCGGCCGACGAGGCGCCGATCCCGGGCGTGGACGCCGGCCTGATCGTCCGCGCGGTCGGCGCACGGCGGCCGGTGCGGTTCGTGCCCGATCTCGCAGAGGTCGCCGCGCAGCTCGCGCACGAGGTCCGGCCGGGCGACCTCGTGCTGACGATCGGGGCGGGGGACGTCTGGCGGGTGGCCGACGACCTCGCCGCGCGGCTCCGCGAGCGGCCCGCCTCGGCCGCCGGGCCGACGTCCTTCGTCGCCGGGTAGCGCAGCTTGGCAGGACCAGGAGGGTGTGGGGTCTGTCCTTCGCTAGGTATCGACGTCGGGATGTCGACGTCCGGAGCGGAGGACGGAGTCCGCGCCCCGCAAGAGCATGTCGCCCGGCCCGCGAGACGGTGCATTCCGGGGCATAGAGCGCAGCCATGACGCGTAGCGTGACTGGAGGGCTCGTCGCCGACCTCGAGCGCCTGTGCCCGGGCGGCGTGCGCGTGGACGAGCCGCTTGCGCGGCACGTCTCGTTCCGGATCGGCGGCCCGGCGGACATCCTGGTGCTGCCGCGCAGCCTGTCCGAGCTCGCGGCCGCCGCGGCCTGGCTGTACCGCGCGGGGGAGCCGTTCATCGTCCTCGGCCGCGGCAGCAACGTGCTCGTCGCCGACCGCGGCGTGCGCGGCGTCGTGGTCAAGACCGGCCGCGGCCAGGACGGCGTCCGCTACGACGGCGAGCGCGTGCTCGCCGAGTGCGGGGTCAGCCTCCCGCACCTCAGCCGCCGGGCGTCCGCGCGCGGGCTCGCCGGGCTCGAGTTCGCCGCCGGCATCCCGGGCTCGGTGGGCGGCGCCGTTGCGATGAACGCGGGCGCCCACGGCCACGCGCTGGCCGAGGTGGTGGCGGAGGTCCGTGTGCTGACCCCGCGAGGGGAGGCACGGTGGCGCGCGGCCGAGCTGGGGTTCCGGTATCGCGAGAGCCGTGTGCAGCACGAGCCGGCCGTGGTTCTCGATGCCGTGCTCGCGCTCCGGCGGGCGGACCCCGTGGAGACGCTCGCGCGGCTGGATCGCTGGCTTCGGACACGCAGCGAGACGCAACCGCTGGGACCGCCGAGCTCCGGGTGCATCTTCCGCAACCCGGGCGACGACTACGCGGGCCGGCTCATCGACGCCGCCGGGGCCAAGGGGCTGCGGGTCGGCGGCGCGGTCGTGAGCGACCGGCACGCCAACTACATCCTGAACACCGGGGGGGCCAGCGCGGCCGACGTCCTCGCGCTCATCGAGCTGGTGCGGGCGCGGGTGCGCGCCCGGTGCGGCACCGAGCTCCACACCGAGATCAAGCTCCTCGGAGAGTTCGATCCGGCATGAGGAGAGGCGATCAGCCCGTCGTGTATCGGCTCCGCTGGGTGAGCCGGGAGCGCGACGCGGCGGGGCGGGCCGCGGCCGCCGGTCCCGCGGGAGGTCCGACGCCGGCGGCGCGGGGCGGCGACGCGGGGCGGCGGCGCCGCCGCGTCGCCGCGCGCCTCATGCGGTTCCTCGCGGCGATCTGTGCGCTCTGCGGCGTGGCCGCGTTTCCTGCCTCGGCGGTCTTCGACATCCGGTCCGTCGCCGTGCGCGGCAACGCGGCCGTGCCCGCCGCGGAGATCCTGCGGCGCGCCGGCGTCGGCCCGGGCGACAGCGTCTTTCGCGTGAACGCCCACGAGATCCGGGCGCGGCTCCGCGCGGATCCGCGCCTCGAGGACGCATCGGTTTCGCTCGCGTTTCCGCGGCGCCTCGTGATCTCCGTGCGCGAGCGAACCCCGGTGGCGGCGCTGCCGGTCGGGGACGGCTACGTGCTGCTCGCGGCCAACGGCGTGGCGATCGCCGCGGCGCCGTCCGCGGGGCCGTACCCGGTCCTCCGTGTCGGCCGCCTCGGTGCGCCGGTGGAGCCCGGGGCCGCGGTCCAGGATCCCGGCGTCCGCCTGGGGGCCGGGGTGGCGGGCAGCCTGCCGCAAGCGCTGCGGGCGGACGTCGCGGAGATCCAGGTCGACGCCGGCGAGGCGGTGCTGGAGACCCGCGACGGCATCGCCGTGCGCGTCGGCGGCGCGGACGGGATCGCCTCCCGGCTGGCGATGGCCCCCGACGTCCTCGCCGCGGTGCGCTCACGCGGGATGCGCGTCGAGTACGTGGACCTGCGCTTCCCCGGGAGCGTCATCGTGAAGCCGAGCGAGGCCGCCGGCTCCCAGGCGGGCGATCCCGCGCGGGGGGCGGCCCCGGCGCCCCGCATCCCGGCCACCCGGTCCCCTCGAGCGCGCTGAGCCCGCCGGCCCGGCAGGAGAAGCGGCGGAGGCGTGGAATAGTCCCGGGCGGCGTGCACCCCCCATAGAAGCTGGAGTCGCGCTCGGTCGTCAGCTGCCATCGCACCCGGAGGTGCCCCGTTGGCCAGGCGGGGACCGTTGGTGGGGCTCGATATCGGCACCACCAAGGTCTGCGTGATCGTCGCAGAGCCGGACGAAGAGGGAGAGGTCCACATCACCGGGATGGGGACCTCTCCCTCTACTGGCGTCCGGAGGGGCGTCGTCGTCGACCTGGACGGGACGACCCGGGCGATCGAGGACGCCGTCGAGGCGGCCGAGCGCATGGCCGGCGTGAAGATCGCGGGCGTGGTCCTCGGCGTCTCCGGCGAGCACATCGCCTCCCAGAACAGCCGCGGGGTCGTTGCGGTCTCGCGCGGCGATCACGAGATCGGCGAATCCGACGTCTCCCGGGTGGTGGAGGCGGCGCGGATGGCCGCGATCCCGGCGAGCGACCGCGAGATCATCCACCTCCTGCCTCGCGACTTCGTCGTCGACGGGCAGGACGGCGTCAAGAACCCGGTCGGCATGTACGGCACCCGCCTCGAGGTCGACGCGCACATCGTCACCGGCGCCTCCACGTTTCTCGCGAACCTCCTGAAGTGCGTGCAGCGCGCCGGGGTCGAGGCCGAGGAGCTCGTGCTCGAGCCGCTCGCGTCCGGCGAGGCGGTGCTCTCCCAGGCCGAGCGCGAGCTGGGGGTCGCCCTCGTGGACATCGGCGGGGGCACGAGCAGCCTCGGCCTCTTCCTCGGGGGAGGGCTCTGCCACGCCGCCGTGCTGCCGATCGGCGGCCACCACATCACCAGCGACATCGCGGTCGGGCTGCGCACGCCGATCGTGGAGGCGGAGAAGCTCAAGATCCGCCACGGGTGCGCGACGGCGGCGATGGCCGCGGAAGGCGAGACGATCGAGGTCGTGCCGATCGGCACCCGGGAGGCCCGGATCCTGCCCCGGCGGGTCCTCGCCGAGATCATCGAGCCCCGGCTCTCGGAGATCTTCGCGATGATCAAAACGCAGCTGCGGCGCTCGGGTTACGCGCCGCTGCTCCCGGCCGGCGTGGTGGCGACGGGCGGGACCGCGCTGCTGCGGGGCATCGCCGACGCGGCGACCGAGCAGCTGGACCTGCCGGCACGGGTGGGTGTGCCCGAGGTGTCCGGCAGCATGGCGGACGTGGTCGGGAGCCCGATCTACGCCACCGGCGTCGGCCTGATCCTGCACGCGGCGCGCAAGCGCCCGACGGGGCGCGCGGCACACCACCTCGATGGGACCGGAACGCTGTTCGGACGCATCCGGCAGTGGGTGCGGGAGTTCACGCAGGGGGGGTGAGGACGCGGGCGATCCCGGCCGGCCGTGGGCGGAGACCAGGGTCCGGGGGGCGCAGCACAGTTGGCACAACAGACGGCGCAGCGGGCGGGGTTCCGGACACGTTCAATCCTCGAAGCGAACGGAGCGGGCAGATGACGGACAAACGGTGGCACCCGGTACAGCGCATGGTCTCGGAGCGACTCGGGCCGGCAGGGGCGGGGCGGGCGGGAGAGCGGGGCGCCTCTGCCCCGGAGGCACTGGGAGGGGTGACGATGGTCAATGGAGACAGAGACCTCCGGCGGTACGCCGCGATCAAGGTGGTGGGGGTCGGCGGTGGCGGCAGCAACGCGGTGAACCGCATGATCAGCGCGGGCCTGCGCGGGGTCGAGTTCATCGCGATCAACACCGACGCGCAGGCGCTCGCGCTCTCCAACGCCGACAAGAAGATCCACATCGGGGGCAAGCTCACGCGCGGCCTCGGCGCGGGCGGCGATCCGGAGATCGGGCGGCAGGCGGCCGAGGAGACCCGCGAGGAGCTGACCGAGGCGCTCGAGGGCGCGGACATGGTGTTCGTCACCGCGGGCATGGGCGGCGGCACCGGCACCGGTGGCGCCCCGATCGTTGCGCAAGTGGCGCGCGAGCTCGGCGCGCTGACGATCGGGGTCGTCACGCGGCCGTTCAGCTTCGAGGGGCGCCGGCGCGCCACCGCGGCGGATGAGGGCATCCGGGCGCTCCGCCAGCGTGTCAACACGGTGATCACCATCCCCAACGACCGGCTCCTGCAGGTCGTGGACAAGACCGCCACCGTGGTGGAGGCGTTCCGCGTCGCCGACGATGTCCTTCGCCAGGGGGTGCAGGGGATCGCGGACCTGATCACGGTGCCGGGGCTGATCAACCTGGACTTCGCCGATGTGCGCACCGTCATGGCTGAGGCCGGCTCGGCGCTGATCGGGATCGGGGTGGGCAGCGGCGAGGGGCGGGCCGCGGCCGCGGCGCACGCGGCGATCGCGAGCCCGCTGCTCGAGACCTCCATGAACGGGGCACGGGGCGTCCTGATCAACATCACGGGCGGACTGGACCTCGGGCTGCTGGAGGTCAACGAGGCCGCCCAGGTCGTCGCCAAGGCGGCGGACCCGGAGGCCAACATCATCTTCGGCGCGGTGATCGACGAGCGGGTCGACGGGGAGGTCCGCATCACCGTGATCGCGACCGGCTTCGAGGCGTCCCGCGCGGATGCGGAGGAGGCGGCCGCCCCCGCGGCCGCGGTGAGCGGTCCGCAGCGGGAGACGCGGCTGGGGCTCGACGACCTCGACATCCCGGCGTTCCTGAGGAAGCGCTAGCGCGGCGTCGCGACGAGCGGCCGCGGCGGGCCTGCGCTCCGCGCCGTCGCGGGGTCCCGGCGAATCGCCGTGCTCCCGCGCTGCGTTGGGGCGGGACGCCGCTCCTCGACCGGACGCGCGGGGCACCCCCGCGGCCGGTCCGCCTCGCTGCAACCTCCCCCAGACGTCGGAGGTCGTGCGCTAGCGTTCCATCGCGTTGACCCGGTGGCGCGCGGACAGGGTGTGGGGTCTGTGAGGATAGACCCCACACCCCGCCGCGTCTACCGTTACCACGGGACCGCCGCCCCGCGGCACGCGCCGCCCGAAGCACTCCTCCCGCGACCGTCGCCTGCGCGATGCGCCGCGCCTGCTACCGGGAGCGCGCCCTGGGTAAACATTAGCGTGGGGCGCTTCCGCTGCGCGGCGGGCGCTATCGCGGGGGTGGTCGATCCGAGCCGGTCCGCAACCCACGGCCTTTTCTGGGCCCGTGCCTGATGGTAGGCTAGGGTCTATGATCGCGTCTGCCGACGAGCAGCTCGCTGCGGTCCGCGCGGCGGTCGAGGCCAACTTTCCGGTCCAAGAGCTGTGGTTCCAGGACGGCCGCCCGGTGTTCACGATCATCCCCGGCCCCGACGACAAGGCGCGGTTCCTGCGTCTCCGGCGCGCGCTGAGCGGCCTCGGCCTGTTGCCGCTGCTCCGCCGGCGCGAGGGGGAGACGGTGCTGCTCGTCATCCCGAAGCCGCCGACGGGCCGGGTGACGTGGCTCCTGCCCGCGGGGCTGTTCGCGGCGACGCTCGCCACGACGTTCCTCGTGGGCTACTTCAACTCGCGCGGAGAGTGCGTCCCCGACCTGCTGGGCCCCGTGCAGGGCGGGCTCGCGTTCTCGCTGTCGCTGATGGCGATCCTCGTCTGCCACGAGATGGGGCACAAGCTCGTCTCGATCTGGCGCGGCATCGACGCGAGCCTGCCGTACTTCATCCCCATGCCGCCGCTGCCCGGGCTGTCGATCGGGACGCTCGGCGCGGTGATCTTCACGCGCACCCCCGCGCCCAACCGGGACGCGCTCGTGGAGCTCGGGGCGAGCGGCCCGATCGCCGGGTTCCTCGTGGCGGTGCCGATCCTGGTCCTCGGCGTCCGGCACTCCCTCGTGATCTCCCACGCGGCGATCGTCGCCCGCGGCTGCCCGGTCGTGGCCCTGCCGACGCCCCTCCTCGTGGACCTGCTGGTCCGGTGGCTCCTGCACCCGCCGGCCTCGGCGGACGTGATCATCCACCCGATGGCGTTCGCGGGCTGGGTCGGGCTCCTCGTGACGGCCCTCAACCTGCTGCCGGCCAGCATGCTGGACGGCGGGCACGTGACGCGCGCGGTGTTCGGCCCCCGGGCCCACCTGATCCTCTCGTACGTCGCCGTGGCCGTGGGCATCCTCCTCGGGTACTGGGTGATGGCCCTCCTGATCCTGCTCATGATCCGCCGCGGCCATCCCGGGCCGCTCGATGACATCTCGCCGGCCACGCCGGTCCACCAGGCCGCCGCCGCGGCCCTCGCCGCGATCTTCATCCTCAGCGCGGTGCCGCTCGCGACGCCGTAGGAGCCGCCGTGCCGGGGCACGAGGTGCTCGTCGAGGCCATGGACCTGCACAAGCAGTTCCGGAGCTTCTACGCCGTGCGCGGCGTGTCGTTCCACTGCTATGCGGGCGAAGTGTTCGGCCTGCTCGGACCGAATGGCGCGGGCAAGACCACCACGATCCGCATGCTGACGACGGTCCTCCGACCGACCGCGGGCACGGCGCGCGTGGCCGGCCACGACGTCGTGCGCGAGCCGGCGGAGGTGCGGCGGGCGATCGGGGTGCTCCCCGAGAACGCGGGGGTCTACGGCCGGCTCACCCCGCGCGACCTCATCCGTTACTTCGGGCGCCTCTACGGGGTGCCGGCGGACGCGCTCGATCGGCGGCTCCGGGACATCAGCGAGGCGCTCGACCTTGGGCCCCACCTGGACCGCCTGACCGACACGTTCAGCAAGGGCATGAAGCAGAAGGTGAACATCGCGCGGGCTCTCATTCACAACCCGCGGGTGGTGTTCCTGGACGAGCCGACCTCGGGCCTCGACGTCCTCTCCGCGCGCTCGGTGCGCGAGTTTGTGCTGGGCTTCAAGCAGGAGGGGCGCTGCGTGATCCTCTCCACGCACATCATGGAGGAAGCGGAGCGCCTCTGCGACCGCGTGGCGATCATCGCCGACGGGCGGGTGCGGGCGGAGGGCCGCCTGGCAGACCTCAAGGCGCGCACCGGCATGGGCCTGGAGGAGATCTTCGTGCAGCTCGTGGAGCGGGCGGTCGTATGATCCGCGGGGCGTGGACGCGGTGGAAGAGCCGCTGGGGATCGATGCGGACGCTGCACGACGAGCGGGGCCGGCTGGTCTGGTCCGTCATGCTGGAGGCGCTCCGCGACCGGCGGGCCAGGCGCGGGCGCGTCCACGAGCGCCCCGCGGCCGCCCCGCCGGCGCCCGGGCCGCAGGAGACCGGCCGCTGGATCGCCGCCGTCTACGCCAAGGAGATGCTCGAGGCGGTGCGCGATCGGCGGACCCTCGTCGTGATGATCGTGCTGCCCGCGGTGTTCATGCCGCTCGCCACCCTCGGCATCCCATACCTCGCGCAGCGCCAGCAGCACAGGCTCCAGAGCGTCACCCCCAACGTCGCCGTGGTCGGGGAGGCCCCGGGGCTGATCCACACGGCCTACACGACCGGGCTCATAACGCCGGTGCGCGCGCGCGACCCGGTGGACGCGCTGCGGCGGCGCCGCGTGCTGGCGGTGCTGCGGATCCCGCCGCGCTTCGACGCGATCCTGGCCAGGGACGGGCAGGCGCACGTCGGCCTCCTCTACGATACGAGCGACCCCGAGAGCGTCGCGGCGCGCGGGCGGGTGGTGGAGCTGATCTCCCGGTACAGCCAGCAGATCGTCGCGCGGCGCCTGGCGGCCCGCCACCTCAACCCCAGGGATCTCCTCCCCGTCGTGCTGGACGAGCGCAACGTCGCGACCGAGCGCCAGCTCTCGGGCCTGCTGCTCGCGAGCCTGCTCCCGTTCTTCATCGCGATGTGGGCTGTCGTGGGCGGGATGTCTGTGGCGGTGGACCTGGCCGCCGGCGAAAAGGAGCGGGGCACGCTGGAGTCGCTGCTCGTGACCCCGCCGAGCCGGGAGGCGATCGTCATCGGGAAGTTCCTCTCCGTGATCACGGCCTCGATGGGGGCGGTGATCGTCGTCCTGATCACGATGATGATCAGCCTCCGCTGGGGCTACCCGTACCTGCTGCATACCACCAAGAAGCTGGACGTCAGCCTCCCGCTCGGGACCGCGGTCGTGATGCTCGGCGTCGCCCTGCTCTTTTCCGCGCTCGTGAGCGCGATCCAGCTCGCGATCAGCATCTTCGCCCGGTCGCCCCGGGAGGCGCACCAGTACATCACCCCGCTGTACTTCGTGACCGTGCTCCCCGCCCTCGCCGTCCAGTTCATCAGCGAATGGCAGCGCTCGGGGTGGGCCTATCTGGTGCCCGCGCTGAACGCCTTCTTCGCGTTCCGCGAGCTGCTGCTCGGGACCGTGAACTGGGGCCACCTGGTCCTCGCCGCGGTGTCCTCCGCGTTCTACGCGGCGCTGGCCCTCGAGGTCGCGATCGCCCTCACGAGCCGGGAGTCGGTGATCTTCCGCACCTGACAGCCGCAACGTACCCGGTCGCGGCCTGGCGCCCCTCGCCCGCACCCAGCACCACCCGGCGCCGCGGCGAGCGGGCGCCCGATCCCGGGACCTGCGGTCCGGACCCGCCCGCCGGTGATCGCGCCCGCCCGGGTGCGGAGGCGCCCCCAGGCGAGAGAAGGGGTCGGGCGCCGAGGCCTGCCCGGCGCGTGCCTCCGCCGGACGCCACCGGCCGGCAGCCCCCTTTTCCAGCCTTGAGGCACAATATCTTGTATGCTAGTATGCGTGGTGCGCCTAAATGTAGGGGAGGACGCGAACGGTCGTGCGGTGTCCCTATTGCTCCGCGCGCGACACGAGGGTCATCGACTCCCGCTCCGTGGAGACCGGGGAGGCGATCCGGCGCCGGCGCGAGTGCGTCGCCTGCCGCCGCCGCTTCACGACGTTCGAGCGCGCCGAGAGGGTGGTCGTGCAGGTCATCAAGCGGGACGGACGGCGGGAGCCGTTCGACAGGGACAAGATCCTGCGCGGCATGCTGCGCGCCTCCGAGGGGCGCCCCGTGGACCTCTCCACCCTCGAGGGCATCGCGGAGGAGATCGAGCGGGCGATCCTGGAAGCCGGAGCGGCCTCGGTCCACAGCCGGGAGATCGGAGATCGGGTCATCGAGCGGCTCCGCCAGCTCGACGATGTGGCGTATGTCCGCTTCGCGTCGGTCTACCGCCGCGTGGGAGACGTCGATCGGCTCATCGAGGAGATCGAAGCGCTCAAGGCCCGCAAGCAGCTCGAGGCCGAGCTCCGGTCGCAGGTCCTGTTGATCCCGCTCGCTCCGAAGAACCCCGACCAGAACTAGCCCGCGGCCGTGGACCGGACCGCCGCGATGCATCTCGCGTCAGGAGGGAACGCCGATGGCTACGACCCCTGAGCAGGCCGCCACACCCCCTGCGTCCGCCGCAGATCCCACCGCGTTGCCGCCCGAGACGCTGGCGTTCTTCAACGGAGACGAGCTGCGGGCCCGCGTCTTCTACGACAAGTACGCCCTCCGCGATCCGGACGGTCGGGTGCTGGAGCTGACGCCCGTCGCGATGTGGCAGCGGATCGCCCGTGGCGTCGCCGGCGTCGAGCCGACCGACGCCGCGCGGACGCGGTACGCGGAGGAGTTCTACTGGCTCATGGATGGCTTCCGGTTCATCCCCGGCGGCCGGATCATGCACGCGATCGGCAACCCCAAGCGCGTGACGGCGTTGAACTGCTACGTCATTCCGATCAAGGAAGATTCGATCGAGGCGATCTTCGACTGGATGAAGGAGGCGGCGCGCACCTACTCGCTCGGCGGCGGGGTGGGAACGGACATCAGCGTGCTCCGCCCCAAGGGCGCTCCCGTCAACAACGCCGCGCGCACCAGCACCGGGTCGATCTCGTTCATGGAGCTGATGTCGCTCACGACCGGGACGATCGGGCAGAGCGGCCGGCGCGGCGCGCTCATGATCACGATCGCCGACGACCATCCCGACGTGCTGGAGTTCACGAGGATCAAGCGCAACCTGGACCGGGTGCGGTACGCCAACATCAGCGTCCGCGTGAGCGACGCGTTGATGCGCGCCGTGGAGCGCGACGACGATTGGGTGCTCCGCTTCGACAACGACCGCGCGCAGGTGCGGCGCACCATCAAGGCGCGGGCGCTGTGGCGCGAGTTGATCTACGGGGCGACGCACCACGCCGAGCCCGGCGTCATCTTCTGGGACACGGTCAAGCGCTGGAGCACGTCGGAGTACAACGGCATGGGCGTGATCACGACGAACCCGTGCTCCGAGGTGCCGCTCGAGCCCTACGGGGTGTGCGACCTCGGCAACGTGAACCTCGGCGAGTTCGTCGTCGACGAGTTTACGCCGCAGGCGCGAGTGGACTGGCCGCGCCTGGAGCACGCCCTCCGGCTGGCCACGCGATTCCTGGATAACGTCCTCGACTACAACGCCGAGAAACACCCGCTGCCTGCTCAGCGCGAAGCCAGCCTCTACTCGCGGCGCATCGGCGTCGGGTTCACCGGCCTGGGGGACATGCTGTGCAAGCTCCGCCTCAGGTACGACACGGAGGAAGCGGTGACGTTCGTCGACCGGATGTTCGAGCGGATCAAGAACATCGTCTACGACGAGAGCGTCAACCTGGCGATCGAGAAGGGGACGTTCCCGGGCTACGACGGGGACAGGCATCTTCGGGGCGCCTTCATCCAGACGCTCGATCCCACGGTCGTCGAGCGCATCCGCGAGCATGGGCTGCGCAACGTCGCCCTGCTGACCGTGCCGCCGGTCGGCAGCGGCGCGTCCCTCGCGGGGACCACGAGCGGCATCGAGCCGATCTTCGACCTCGGCTACACGCGGCGGAGCGAGTCGCTCTCCCAGGAGACGTTCACGGTGTACCACCCGCTCGTGCGGGCCTATATGGAGAGGTTCGGGGTGGGCGAGGAGGAGCTCCCCGACTACTTCGTCACGGCGCACGAAATCAAGCCCGAGATGCGGGTGCGGATGCAGGCCGCGATCCAGAAGCACATCGACCACGCGATCTCCTCGACGGTCAACCTGCCCGCCGACACGTCCGAGGAGCGCGTGGGCGAGATCTACTTCCACGCGTGGAAGATGGGCTGCAAGGGGATCACCGTCTACCGCGCCGGCTCCCGCGAGAACATCCTGACCGCGCGGAAGGACCGGTCCGCCAAGGCGGCCGCCGTCCCCGGGTCGCCCGCGCCGGCCCCCGCCCCCGCTGCGGAGCCGGCACCGAAGGGGCAGACCCGGCCGCGGCCCAAGGTGACGACCGGCCGGACCGAGCGGATCGAGACCCCTCGCGGCCGGATCTACGTCACGATCAACGAGGACGACCAGGGCGTCTGCGAGGTCTTCGTCCAGTCCCTCGACGTGGAGGCCGACGCGGTCGGCCGGCTCGCCTCGCTCGCCCTGCGGACCGGTGCGGATCCGCGCGACGTGATCGAGCAGCTCTGGCGGGTGCAGTCCCGCGAGGTCGCGATCGACCGCTCCGGCGACGGCACGGTCGTCCGGGTGACGACGATCGCGCAGGGCGTCGCGCTGGCGCTCGGTCGGGCCCTCTACGGCCCGGGGTTCCGTCCCGACCAGGTGTTCCCGATGGCGGACCGGCTGCCGGTGCCTCGCCTGGGCAACGGCCACGCCAACGGGGGAGCGGGCCCCGACCGGCCCACCGACGCCGACGCGGCGGACGATCCGCCGCCGGATGCGGGATCGAGGGGCGCGAGGTCTGCGAGCTCCGCGGCACCTCTCGAGGAGGAGCAGCAGCCGCTCCTGACCTTTGCCGGCATCTGCCCGGACTGCGGCAACTCGCTCGTCTACGAGAACGGCTGCAGCCACTGCCGGTTCTGCGGCTACTCGAAGTGCTAGCGGCGCCACCTCGCCCGCCGGCGCGGAGCCGATGCGGCGCGCGGGCGAGCGGCGCTCCCGAGCCCCGTTCAGGCGGAGCCCCGGCGGCGACGGCGTAGCCGATCGTCCTCCACGGCCGCCGGCGTGCGCGTGCCGCAGGGCTCACGACCGGGCCCGCGCCAGGGTCTCGGCGAGCTGGACCGCTGTGTCCGTGGTGATCTGATCGGCGCCCGCGTCGAGCGCGGCGAACAGCGCCCCCGGGAAATCGGGCGCGCCGGCGTTCACGGTCCAGACGTCCACCTGCGCGCCGGGCTTGTAGCCGTGGATGAACGCGACCGGGTTGAACCCGTCCGCGAGCGCCCGGACGAGAAAGTCCTTGCGGAGGTGGTACTCGCCGGCATCCACGAGGTTGACCAACGCCTCGAGCCGGTCCTCCAGGTAGGCCGCCGGCGCGAGCAGCCGCCGGTACCCCAGCGGATGGTCATCGAGGTACCCGTAGGCGTTCGTCCGCAGCGGCAGACGGACGATCCCATCCACCGGCGCGTCGAGGTACTGCCCGATGTCGAAGGCAAGGGGAAGCGTCGGGTCCACGCGGCGCAGCGCCCGCAGGTTCCAGTCGGCCATGCAGCCGACGACGACGCGGACGGGCTCCCGCAGCGGCGCGAGCCCATCCGCGAGGCGCGCGGCCTCCTCGCGGCTCAGGGGCAGGCGCTCCGCGAGGTCCACCTGCAGCTTGAGCTCGCGCCCGCAGCCGCGCAGGACCGCGACGATCTCGTCCAGCGCCGCCGCGGGCTCCTCCGATCCCCGCAGGCGCAGGGCCGTGAACCGCTCGCGGGTGATCTCGCGCACCGGCCCCACGCCGCTCGTCTCGCGCTCGAGCGTCTCGTCGTGCAGCAGGACGTAGGCCCCGTCCGCGGTCAGGCGGATATCGACCTCGAGGCACGCCGCGCCTTCCTCCACGAGGTGCCGCAGCGCCGCGACGGAGTTCGGCGCATGCGGGTGGATGCCGCTCAGCAGGCGGTGGTACTTCAGGAGGACCGTGCGGCCGTTGTACGCGAGGTGCGTCGGCAGGGGCACAGGGCACCGACCTCCCCCGTGGCGTTCTGCGGTCGCGAGACGCTCCCCTGCCGGCGCGTACGTCGGGGCGCCACCGCTGCCGCGCCGCCGGGGATGCTCCGCCGAGGACCGGCCCGCGCCGGCCCCGAAGACGGCGCGCCGAGGAGGCCGAGCCGGCGGTGAGCGAGCGTCCCTGGTACGCCACGTCCTTCGGCGAGGAGTACCTGCGGGCCTACGCCCCGTACGTGAGCCCGCAGCGGACGGCCCGGGACGTCGAGGGCATCCTGGCCCTCCTCGCTCTGCGGCCCGGCAGCGTCGTCCTGGACCTCTGCTGTGGCCAGGGCCGCCACGCGATCGCCCTGGCCGAGCGCGGCTATCGCGTCACGGGGCTCGACCTGAGCGGCGTGCTCCTCGCGCGCGCGCGGGCCGATGCGCACGCGCGCGGCGTCGCGGTGCGCTGGGTGCGCGCGGACATGCGGGAGATCCCCTTCGAGGGCGCCTTCGACGCGGTGATCAACGTCTTCACATCGTTCGGCTACCTGGAGACGGAGGAGGAGGACCGCAAGGTCCTCGCCGCCGTCCACCGTGCGCTCCTGCCGGGCGGGCGCTTCCTGTTGGAGCTGGCCCACCGGGAGGACCTTGCGCGGCGGTACGCCGCTCCGGCCGTGGAGGTGGAGGAGCACGCCGACGGCGTGCGCGTCGTGTGGGAATCCCGGTTCGACGCCGGGACCGAGCGCTACGAGGCGCGCGGCACGGTGCGCTTCCCGGACGGGCGGACGGCTGAGGTCTACCACTCGCTCCGATCCTATGCGCCGGCCGAGCTCGCCCGGATGCTGGATGCGGCGGGGCTGCGCGTGCGGGGGCGCTATGGAGGCCTCGACGGCAGCGCGCTGTCGCCCGAGAGTCGCCGGCTGGTCGTCGTGAGCGAGAAAGCCGGTGTCCCGTCGCCTGCTGATCGGCTGCTCCCCCGCTAGAGGAGAAACTCTCCGGCCGACAGAACTACCGGCCAGCCTCGGAGAGCTCGAAGGAGGGTCTTCATGACGACGTGCCGTCTCATCGCGGTGGGCGTGGCCGCCGCGCTCGCGCTCGGCCTCGCGGGCGCCGGCCCGGCGCCCGCGGCGCCGCCCAAGCTCGTCATGGCGTTCGTCCCATCCGGAGAGGCGCGGACGATCCTGGAAAGCGGCAACCGGATCGCGCGGCTCCTGGAGATGGCGACCGGGTACAGGTTCGAGTCGTTCGTCGCGACGAGCTACGCCGGCGTGATCGAGGCGATGGGGGCGGGCCGCGCGGACATCGGCTGGCTCAACACCTTCTCCTACGTCATCGCGCATCAGAAGTACGGGGTCGAGGTGCGGCTCGTGACGGTCAGGTTCGGCCTGCCGTACTACCGGGCCGAGATCATCACGCAGGCCTCCTCCGGGATCGCCTCGCTGGCGGACCTGCGCGGCAAGCGCTTCGCGTTCGTGGACCCGGCCAGCACCTCCGGGTACCTGTTCCCGCTCGCGGCGCTCAAGAAGGCCGGGTACGACCCCGCGAAGTTCTTCGGCCAGACCGTGTTCGCGGGCTCGCACAACAACGTGGTGCTGGCGGTGTACCAGGGCCGGGCGGACGCCGGCGCGGTGTTCGAGGACGCCCGCGCCACCGTGCAGAAGACCCTGCCCGACGTGATGCAGAAGGTCAAGGTGGTCTGGTACTCCGATCCGATCCCCAACGACACGGTGAGCTTTCGGCACGGCTTGCCGGCGGACGTCACGGACAGGGTGACGAACGCGCTGCTGCGGTTCTCGGAGACCCCGGCCGGCCTCGACGCGCTCAAGTCGCTGTACGAGATCGAGGCGCTGGCCGACTACCACCTGCTGGTCACGAAGTACAAGGTCAAGACCCCGAGCCTGGATGCGTTCTACAACCCGGTGCGGGACGTGGCCCGTTATGCGGGCGTCAACCTGGAGGAGCTCATCAAGCCGCGCTAGCGCGGTGTCGCGCTGTCGACCGGGGGACGCGGCGGGCCCGCCCCGCGCGCCCTCCCGGGGCCCCCGACGAGTTGCCGTGCTCCCGCGATGCCGTGGGGTGGGAGGCCGTTCCTCGGCCGGAAGCGACGGGCGGGTCCCTGCCGCCGATTCGTCTGTGCGCCGCCCCGCAGACTCCGGAGGTCGCCTACCGGCGCGGCACGGCAGGACACTCCGCGGGAGGAACGGCAGGGCGCGCGGGGCCGTCCTTCGCGCCCGGGTGACGCGGTGGGCTCCGGCCGGCCGCCGCGCCAAACCGAAGGCCGCGTCGCGCGGGCGCGAAGGGTAGATCCCGCCCGCTGGCGGATGTATGAGATGGGGTACTGAGGAGCCCCGCGCGGGCGATGCCGGCGGGCGCGCAGGGGAGTGCCGCGAGCGGTGAGCGAGCCGGTCCTCCGCATCGAGCGACTCACCAAGGTATACCCGGACGGCACCCGGGCCCTCTCGGACGTTTCCTTCGAGGTGGCCCGGGGAGAGTTCGTCGTCATCATCGGCCTGTCGGGGTCCGGCAAATCCACCCTGCTGCGCTGCATCAACCGGCTGGTCGAGCCGACCTCCGGCCGGATCGTCTTCGAAGGACGGGACGTCACGGCGGCCTCGCGACAGGAGCTGCGGGAGATCCGGCGCCGGATCGGCATGATCTTCCAGCAATTCAACCTCGTCCGGCGCGCCTCCGTGCTGACCAACGTCCTCTCCGGCCGGCTCGGCTATCTCCCGCCGAGTTGGGCGCTGGCCAACTACTTTCCGGGGCCGCTCGTCCAGCAGGCCCTGGCCAACCTGGAGCGGGTGGGCATCCCGGAGAAGGCCGCCGCCCGGGCCGACACGCTCTCCGGCGGGCAGCAGCAGCGGGTGGGGATCGCCCGCGCGCTGATGCAGGAGCCCCGGCTCATCCTGGCGGATGAGCCGGTGGCCAGCCTCGACCCGGCGATGTCTCACTCCGTGCTGCGGTACATCGAGGAGCTGAACCGGAAGGACGGCATCACCGTGCTCTGCAGCCTCCACTTCCTCAGCCTGGCCCGCCGGTACGGCACCCGGATCCTGGCGCTGAGGGCCGGCGAGCTCGTCTTCGACGGCCTGCCTCGGGAGATCGACGAGGCGCGCTTCCGGGGGATCTACGGCGAGGAGGCGGTGGCGGTGGAGATCGGCTGATGGCCCTCGAGGAGGCCAACCTCCGGCCGGCGCCCCGCGCCCGTCCCGCGGTCTGGTACCGGTCGTGGCGATTCTACGCCGGCTGCGCCGTGGTGCTCCTGGTCTACGGCTACGGGTGGCGGATCACGCAGATCCATCTCGCGGAGCTGTGGCGGGGCGCGCGGCTGATCGAGCCGTTCGTCGTCGCGCTTTCGTCCCCGGACATCCTCACGCGGGAGCCCCGGACGGAGGGAGCGTCCGCGCCTTTCTACTATGGAGGGCAGGCGCCACCCGCGCCGCCGACCCCGTCGGGTCCCCGCCTCGTCCTCTCCCCCCGTACCGGGCCGATCGGGACCCGGATCCGGGCGGAGGGCCGGGGGTTCGCGCCGGGGCGCCCGGGTGTGCTCTGGTGGGAGAACCAGATCGGCCAGCGCCAGCAGGTCGCCTCGTTCGTGACCGACAGCCAGGGCCGCTTCGCCGTCGGCTTCACCGCCCCGCCGGCGCAGGGGACCCGGAACCTCGTCGTCGCGGAGGTCACCACGGGCGCCGGACCGCTCCGGCCCAGCCCGACCCTCGTCGTCGTGGTCGACCGCATGATCGAGACGATCTTCCTCGCGTTGATGGGCACGACGATGGGTGTGCTCTTCGCGGTCCCCCTCTCGTTCCTGGGCGCGCGGAACCTCACCTCCCACGTTCCCGGCGGCGGGGTGGTGTACGCGCTGACGCGCGCCTGCTTCAACCTCACCCGGTCGATCGAGGCGCTCGTGCTCGCGATCATCTTCACCGTCTGGGTCGGGCTGGGGCCGTTCGCCGGCGTGCTGGCGCTCGGGGTGCACAGCATCGCGGCGCTCGGCAAGCTGTACTCCGAGGCGATCGAGAGCATCGACCGGGGGCCGATCGAAGCGATCACCGCGACGGGCGCGAGCCCGCTGCAGGTCGTCCGGTACGCCGTCGTCCCCCAGATCGTGCCGCAGTTCATCGCGTTCACGATCTACCGGTGGGACATCAACGTGCGGTTCAGCACGGTGATCGGGTTCGTCGGCGGCGGGGGGATCGGGTTCGTGCTGCAGCAGTACATCAACCTGCTGCAGTGGCGCCAGGCGGCCACCGCGCTCTGGATGATCGCGATCGTCGTCGCGCTGCTCGACTACGCCAGCGCCGTGGTGCGCGAGCGCATCGTTTGATGCCCCCGCTGCTGCGCGCGCGGGGCCTCGAGCCCGGCGCGCGGGCCCTCTTCACGACCCGGCGCGGCGGGGTCAGCCGCGGCCGCTACGAGAGCCTCAACCTCGCCTACACCACCGGCGACGCCCCCGAGGCGGTCGCCGAGAACCGGCGCCGGGTCGCCGCCTCCGTGGGGGCGCGCCTGGAGCGCCTCGTGGAGGTCCAGCAGGTCCACGGCCCCGCCGTCGCGGTCGTGGGGCGGGAGCATGCCGGCAGCGTCCTCCGGGGCGTCGACGGCCTCCTCACGGCGTCGCCGGAGGTGTGGCTGGCTGTCTACGCGGCGGACTGCGTGCCCGTGCTGATGCTCGACCCCGCCCGCCCCGCGATCGCGGCGGTCCACGCCGGATGGCGCGGGACGGCGGACGGCATCGTTCCCGCCGCGCTCCGCCGGATGCGCGAGGCCTTCGGGACTGTGCCGCGGAGCGTGCGGGTCGCGCTGGGCCCAGCGATCGGAGGGTGCTGCTACGAGGTGGGCCCGGCCGTGGCGCGGACCCTGGAGCGCGCGGCGCAGGCGGCGGGCGCGCCGCTCGCGCCCCCCTCCGGGAGCGCGCTCCCCCGGCGCGTCGATTTGCGCGCGCTGATCCGCGCCCAGCTCGCGGCCTGCGGAGTGCCGCCGGAGCACGTGGAGGCGGTGGGAGGGTGCACGAGGTGCCGGCCGGACCTGTTCTTCTCGTACCGGCGAGATCGCGTGACCGGGCGCATGGCGGCGTGCATCCGCCTGTGCGATAGCGCGCGGAGGGAATAGTCGCGCGCCGTCGAATACCACGCCGGCCAGGAGCGGCCCATGGCGGATATCGCAACGAACGTGGCGCGCGTCCGGGCCAGGATCGCCGAGGCCGCCGCGCGCGGCGGCCGGCGGCCGGAGGACGTCCTCCTGGTCGCGGTGACGAAGACCGTCGGCGTGGACCGCATCCGCGACGCGGTGGCGTGCGGGCTCCGGGTGTTCGGCGAGAACCGCGTCCAGGAGGCGCGCGAGAAGGTGCGCGAGGTCGACGGCGTGTCCTGGCACCTGGTGGGCAGCCTGCAGCGGAACAAGGTCAGGGAGGCCCTGCGGCTGTTCGACTTGATCCATTCCGTGGACTCGCTCCCGCTCGCGGAGGAGATCAGCCGCCGGGCGTCCGCCGCATCCGGCCGGCCCGCCGAGGTCCTGATCCAGGTGAACATCTCCGGGGAGCCGCAGAAGCACGGCGTGGCCCCGGAAGCCGTGGGGGAGCTGCTCGCGCGCGCGATCCGGCTGCCCGGCCTCCGCATCCGCGGCCTGATGGGGATCGCGCCGATCGTCCCGCGGGCGGAGGACGCCCGGCCGTTCTTCCGGCGCCTGCGCGACCTCCGCGACCGGCTCCGGGACGCGCTGCCCGAGGCACAGCTGGAGCACCTCTCGATGGGCATGACAGACGACTTCGAGGTCGCGGTCGAGGAAGGCTCGACGATGGTCCGCATCGGACGGGCGCTGTTCACCTAGTCCGGACCACGTCTCGACAGCGGCTCCCGGCACAGCCAGCTCGGCACCGATCACAGCAGCGCACGGAGCGGCGTAGGAGGCGCAGCGATGGGCCGAATCATGCAGCGGATGTGGGGCTTCTTGGGCTTTGGAGATGACGAGGAGGCGCCGGGCGGCCGCCCGGCGGCCGGGGACGGATCACCGCAGCGCGCGCCGATCTTCAGCCTGCACACGCAGCGGCAGATGGAGATCATCGTGCTGGAGCCGGCCGCCTTCGACGAGGCGCAGATGGCGGCGGACTACCTCAAGACGCACCGGCCGATCGTCATCAACCTGCGGGGCGCCAACAAGGACCTGGGGAAGCGGATCGTGGACTTCCTGAGCGGGGTCGCGTACGCGCTCGACGGGCACATGCACCGCGTGGGAGACGAGATCTTCCTCTTCACGCCCCATCACGTGTCCATCACGGCCGAGCGGCTCCGCGAGCAGATGGCGTCCGGTCCGCTGTTTCCCGTCGAATAGCGTCGACGCCCGGACCGGGGAAGGAGGCTCTGTCCGATGAGCACGGACGCCCCCCTCTGGTGGGAGGATGGAGCGCTCCTGCTGATAGACCAGACCGCGCTGCCGCACGAGGTGCGCACGCTAAGCTGCACGTCGTGGGAGCAGGTGGCGGAGGCGATCCGCACGCTCCGGGTGAGGGGCGCTCCCGCGATCGGCCTCGCCGCGGCCTACGGGCTCGCGCTCGCGGCCCGCGCCGGGGCGTCCCTCGAGGAGGCGGCGGCGGGCCTCCGGGCGACACGCCCCACCGCGGTCAACCTCGCCTGGGCGCTCGACCGGCTGCTCGGCGTGGCCCGCGCGACGCCGGAGCCGGCCGACCGCGCCGCGCGGCTGCTCGACGCGGCCCGGGAGTTGGCGCGCGCCGACGCGGAGGCCAACCGGCGGATCGGCCGGTACGGGGCCGCGCTCCTCCCGCCCGGAGCGCGGGTGCTGACCTACTGCAACACCGGGATGCTCGCGACCGGCGGCTACGGGACCGCGCTCGGCGTGCTCCGGCGCGCCCACGAGGAAGGGCGCGGGATCCGCGCCATCGTCTGCGAGACGCGGCCGGTGCTGCAGGGCGCCCGGCTGACGACGTGGGAGCTCGGGCAGCTCGGCATCCCGGCGACGCTCATCACGGACAACGCGGCGGGGGCGCTGATGCGCGCCGGCGAGATCGATGCGGTGATCGTGGGCGCCGACCGCATCGCGGCCAACGGCGACGTCGCCAACAAGGTGGGGACGTACACGCTCGCGGTCCTCGCCCGGGCCCACCAGATCCCGTTCTACGTCGCGGCTCCCTGTTCGACCGTGGATCTTGGCACGCCGTCGGGGGAGGCGATCCCGATCGAGGAGCGTCCGCCCGATGAGGTGACGACGCTCGCCGGGATCCGGGTGGCGCCCGCCGGGGTCGCGGTGCGCAACCCGGCGTTCGACGTCACCCCGTACGAGCTCGTGGCCGCAATCGTCACGGACGGGGGCTGCATCCGTCCCCCGTACGCGGAGGGGCTGCGGCGCGCGCTCGCGGCGGCGCGGCAGGACGCCGGGGCGGCGACGGCGTGGGGCCCGGGCGCCGCGGCGGTGGCGGAGGGAGCGGCATGAGGGAGCCGGCCCAGCTGCGGCGGAAGGCGACGGTGGTCCTGCTCGCCGTGGTCTGGCTCGCGCTGTCGATCCACGTCCTCGCCGCCCGGGACGCGATGTGGGTCTCCTGGGTGTTCTTCCTCTCGAGCGTCTACGGCACGCTCGTGATGGCCGGTGGGATGCTGCTGAGGAAGGCCCCGGATCCGCCGCCCGGGGGGTACCGGCCCTTCGTGAGCGTGATCGTCCCCGCCCGGAACGAGGAGCACGTGATCGCCGATACGGTGCGGTGCCTGTGCAGCCTGGACTACGCCGGGCCGCGCGGGGGCCCCCACTTCGAAGTCATCGTCGTCGACCACCGGTCCACCGACCGGACGCCCGAGGTGCTCGAGGCGCTGCGGCGGGAGCTCGACTTCTCGATCGTCCGGCCGGCTCCCGAGGACGGCGTCGGGAAGGCCGTGGCGCTCAACGTGGGGCTCGCCGCCTCCCGCGGCGAGGCGATCTGCGTCTTCGATGCGGACGCGCGCGTCGCGCCCGACTTCCTCGAGCGCCTGGTGCCGTACCTGGCGCAGCCCGGCGTGGCGGCGGTCCAGGCGCGGAAGCTCGTCTACGACGGCCGGCGCACCCTGCTGATGCAGGCCCAGGACGACGACTACGTCGTGTTCCAGACGCTCGCGCAGCGCAGCCGGCATCGGCTCGGCGGGGCGGTGATCCTGACCGGCAACGGCCTGGTGACGCGCCGGGACGCCCTCGACGCGGTGGGCGGGTGGAACGAGGCCGCCCTCACCGAGGACATCGACCTCGCGGTGCGCTACGCGCTGCGGGGGTGGACCGTGTACTACTGCGAGGACGTGATCGTCTGGGAGGAAGCGGTGGCGAGCTGGCGCGGGCTGATCCAGCAGCGCACGCGCTGGTCCGAGGGCTCCCTGCGCTGCCTGTTCGACCACGCGGCGGCGCTGCTCCGGGCGCCGGTGCCCTGGCACAAACGGCTCGACTTCCTGGTGTTCCTCTCCGGCTCCCTCGTGCTGTCGACGTCGATGCTGACGAGCTATGCCTACCTGGCCGAGGGCTGGCTCATCAACGTGCTCACGCACCGGCTGTCGGTCGCGACCGCGCTGTCCGCGCCGCACCAGCCCCTGTACACGTACTACTGGATCGTGCTCATCTGCACGATGGTCATGAGCATCGGGATCGAGCGCGCCCGGGGACCGCTCGAGCTGCTGCAGCGTTCCGGCCGCTACCTGCTGTTCTCGATGCATCAGGCCGTGTCGCTGCCGCTCGCGCTCGCCCGCTACGCCCGCAGCGTGTTCACGGGGCGCCTGGAGTGGATGAAGACGGAGCACCGCGGCCTGGGGGTGCCCGGGGTGCCGGGGTTGCCCGCGCCGGAGGCGGTGGCCTCCCCAGACCCCGCCGGGCAGGTCCTGGCGCCGGTCGGCCTGCCCCGGATCGGCGGCGACCGGGGGCCGAAGGCCGCGGGGCCGCTCCGGTAGGCGCCGCCGGGCCGCGACGCGGCGCGATTGACCGCGTCCGCGCGCGTGTGCTAGAATCGCCGGGACACACGGCGATGACGGAGCACCGCTGCCGCCCGAGGCGGGGAGCGGGGCGAGCCGGCAGGAGACCGGCGGCAGCGATCGCCTTCGGAGCCGCGGCCCGAGGGGCTCGCGCCCCCGGGGCCCCGCCGGAGCCCCCGGGCACCGGGGAGCGCCCCGCGGCGTCGCGCCCGAGGCCCGCGGCGCGGGCCGGCCCCGAGCGGCGGGCGCGGTCCGAAGAGCGGTGGTACCGCGGTTCCCCCGTCCCTTGGTGGGCGGGGGTTTTCGTTGGTCCGTCCGCGCGGCGGCGCACAGCAGCGCGAGGAGGAGCAGGATGCCGTTTCAGCCGGTGGACACCAGGATCGACTTCCCCGCCCAGGAGCGGGCGCTGCTCGCGTGGTGGCGGCAGGAGGGGATCCTCGCGAAGTACATCGCCCGCAACGCGGACGCCCCGGTCCGCTGGTCGTTCCTCGACGGGCCGATCACCGCCAACAACCCCATGGGCGTGCACCACGCGTGGGGGCGGACGTACAAGGACCTGTTCTGCCGCTACCACACGATGCTGGGCCACCGGCAGCGCTACCAGAACGGGTTCGACTGCCAGGGGCTGTGGGTCGAGGTCGAGGTGGAGAAGGAGCTCGGCTTCACGAGCAAGCGCGACATCGAGCGGTACGGGATCGCCGAGTTCGTGGAGCGATGCAAGGCGCGCGTGCTCCACTACGCCGGCGTGCAGACGCAGCAGTCGCTCCGCCTCGGCTACTGGATGGACTGGGACCATTCCTACTACACGATGTCCGACGAGAACAACTACTGCATCTGGATGTTTCTCAAGCGGTGCTGGGAGCGCGGGCTCATCTACAAGGGCCACGATGTCATGCCGTGGTGCCCGCGGTGCAGCACCGGGATCTCCGAGCACGAGATCGTCACCGAAGGGTATCAGGAGGTGACCCACCTCGGCCTGTGGGTCCGGCTGCCGCTCGCCGGCCGGCCGGGCGAGTACCTCCTGGTCTGGACGACCACGCCGTGGACGCTCACGAGCAACGTGGCCGTCGCGGTGCACCCGGACCTCGCGTACGTCCAGGCCCAGCAGGGGCGGGAGAGCTACTACGTGGTGCGGGAGCGCCTGGACGCGCTCCGCGGGCCGTACCGCATCGTGCGGGAGCTCCCGGGCGCGGAGATGGTGGGGTGGACCTACACCGGCCCCTTCGACGACCTCCCCGCCCAGCAGGGCGTGACGCACCGGGTCGTGCCGTGGACGGACGTGAGCGCGGTGGAGGGGACGGGCCTCGTGCACATCGCGCCCGGCTGCGGCGCCGAGGACTTCGCGCTCGGGAAGGCGCACGGGCTCAGCGTGCTCGCGCCGATCGACGAGTTCGGCGTGTTCACCGAGCCGTACGGCTGGCTCGCCGGCCGCCACGTCTACGACGTCGGCGCGCCGATCAAGGAGGACCTCGAACGGCGCGGGCTGCTCTACCATGCGGCCGACTACACGCACCGGTACCCGCTGTGCTGGCGGTGCGGGAGCCAGCTCGTGTTCCGCCTCGTCGACGAGTGGTTCATCGCGATGGACCCGCTGCGGGAGCCGATGATGGCGATCGCGCGGCGGATCCGCTGGATTCCCGAGTTCGGCCTGGAGCGGGAGCTCGACTGGCTGCGCAACATGCACGACTGGATGATCAGCAAGAAGCGGTACTGGGGGCTGGCGCTGCCGATCTGGGAGTGCCACCGGTGCGGGTCGTTCGAGGTGATCGGCAGCGAGCACGAGCTGCGGGAGCGGGCCGTGGCGGGGTGGGAGACGTTCGCCGGCCACACGCCGCACCGGCCGTGGATCGACGCGGTCAAGATCCGGTGCTCCCGGTGCGGCGAGGTCGTCTCCCGCATCCTGGACGTGGGCAACCCGTGGCTGGACGCGGGGATCGTGCCGTACTCGACGATGGGGTACCGGCAGGACCGCGAGCGGTGGCGGGAGTGGTTCCCCGCGGACTTCATCACCGAGGCCTTCCCCGGCCAGTACCGGAACTGGTTCTACTCGATGCTGGTGATGAGCACCGTGCTTGAGAACCGCGAGCCGTACCGGGTGTGCCTCGGCCATGCGACGGTCCGGGATGAGCGCGGCCGCGAGATGCACAAGAGCTGGGGCAACATGATCGAGTTCAACGACGCCGCGGAGCGGATGGGCGCCGACGTGGTGCGGTGGCTGTACGCGGTCCAGAGCCCGGCCCAGAACATCAACTTCGGGTACGGGCCCGGGGACGAGGTGCGGCGCCGGTTCATCCTGCCCCTGTGGAACGTCTACGCGTTCTTCGTGACCTACGCCAACCTGGACGGGTGGACGCCCGGGGCCTCGGGCGCGGCGGCCGCGCCGGGCCTGCTCGACCGGTGGATCCGCTCGCGCCTCGCCGGCCTCGTCGAGACCGTCCGGGACCGGCTGGACGACTACGACCCGGCGGGCGCGGCGCGCCCGATCGAGCGGTTCGTGGAGGACCTCTCCCTCTGGTACGTGCGGCGCGGGCGGCGCCGGTATTGGAAGTCGGAAGCGGATGCGGACAAGCAGGCGGCGTACCAGACGCTCCACGAGGTGCTGGTCACGCTCGCCAAGTTGCTCGCGCCGTTCGTCCCGTTCCTCGCGGAAGCCCTCTACCAGAACCTCGTCCGGTCCGTGGACCTCCGCGCGCCGGTGAGCGTCCACCTCTGCGACATGCCGCGGGCCGACGCATCGGCGATCGACCGGGACCTCGAGGCGGCAACGGAGCAGGCGCGGCGCCTGGTGTCCCTGGGGCGGGCTGCGCGCGGGGAGGCCGGCCTCCGGGTCCGCCAGCCGCTCGCGTCGGCCACGATGGTGGACCGCAGCGGATCGGTCGATCGCTTCGCGGAGCTGGTGGAGCACGTCCGGGAGGAGCTGAACGTGAAGGAGATCCGGTTCGCCGGCAGCCCGGCCGCGCTCGGCCGCCTGGAGGTGCGCCCGCGGTTCGATCTCCTCGGCCCCAGATTTGCCGGCCGGCTCCCCGTGATCGTCGGCGCGCTCCGCGAGCACGGGCAGTCCCTCGTGGAGCGCACCCCGGAGGGCGAGCCGTACCGGCTCCGCCTCCCGGACGGCGAGGAGGTCGTGCTCGAGCGCTCCGAGGTCGACGTCCGGATGCACTGGCGGCCGGGTCTGGCCGGCGCCGGCGACGGGGGGAACTGGGTGGCGCTGGAGACCGCGCTCAGCGAGGACCTGATCCGGGAAGGCATGGCGCGGGAGCTGGTCCATCAGGTTCAGCAGATGCGGAAGGAGGCGGGCCTCGCGATCGCGGACCGGATCACGCTCTACTACGAGGGCGACGACGCCGTCGCGGACCTCCTGCGGGCGCATCGCGAGTACGTGCTGCGCGAGGTGCTCGCCCGCGACGCCCGTTCCGGGATCCCCGCGGACGACCGGGTGCACCGAAAGGCGGTGCGCCTGGATGGGCGCGAGGTCCGGCTGGGGATCGCGCCCGCCAGGACCGGACCCGACGGGAGGCGGCGGTGAGCCCCGGCGCGGTCGCGGCGGCGCGGAGGAGGGTCGTCGGGGTCCTGGGGGGCATGGGCCCCCTGGCAACCGCGGACTTCTACACGAAGCTCGTCCGGCTCACGCCGGCGCGCCGCGACCAGGATCACCTGCACGTGATCATCGACAGCGACCCGACGATCCCCGACCGCACCGCCGCGGTCCTCGGGGCCGGGCCGGATCCGACGCCGGCGCTCGTCGCCGCCGCGCGGCGGCTCGTCCGGGCCGGGGCCGACCTGATCGCGATCCCCTGTAACTCCGCGCACGTCTTCCTCGACGCGATCCGGCGTGCCGCGGGGATCCCGGTGCTGGATCTCGCGGAGGAGGTGGCCGCCGCAGCGAGCCGCCTGCGCCCGGCGCCGCGCCGGGTCGGCCTGCTGGCCACCACCGCGACTGTCCGGGCCGGCCTGTACCACCGGGCGTTCGAGGCACGGGGGATCACGGTGGTGGAGCCGGATCCCGCGCACCAGGAACGCGTCATGGGGGCGATCCGCGCGATCAAAGCCGGGGACCTCGGCCCGGCGGTCCGGGGCCGGGTGCGGGAGGCAGCGGCGGCCCTGGTCCGGAGCGGCGCCCGCGCGATCGTGCTCGGGTGCACCGAGCTGCCGCTCGTCGCCGGTGCACGGTGGGCGGCGGTGCCCGTTCTGGATGGGACCGAGATCCTGGCCCGGGCGGTGATCCGGGAGGCCGGGGAATTTCCGCGGGCATCCCGGCGTTCGCACAAGGCGCACCTCACTACCCAGGGACCCGCCGAGCCCGTGAGGAGGACCTGAATGCCGCAGAAGCGCCCATCCAAGTCGACGCCCCGGCGTCGTGCCCGGGACACGCGGCCCGGTCCCACGGCCGCGCGCAAGGCCCGGACAGCCTCCCCGGACCGGGCTCAACCCGCGCGGCCGGACCGCATTCCGGCCGGGCGGTACGAGGCGTACACCCGGCTGCTGCTCGAGGAGCGTCGCCGCCTGCGCCAGGAGCTCTCCCAGATGGAGGAACACCAGGTCAGGACGGAGGAGAAGCCGGTCGCGGATATCTCCGGCTACGAGGACGACCTCGTCGACGTGGCCACCGAGACGTTCGAGCGGGAGAAGGGCCTGGCCCTCGAGAGCAGCGTGCAGGGGATGCTGCAGATGGTGGAGGAGGCCCTCCGCAAGATCCGCCAGGGGACGTACGGGGTCTGCGAGGGGTGCGGTCAGTCGATCGACGCGAACCGGCTCCGCGCCATCCCGTACGCGCGGCTATGCATCCGCTGCAAGGAGCGGGAAGAGCGTCTGCGCAGCCTCGCGCGTTGAGGCGTCCGATCCCGGCGCTGATCGCGGGGCTCCTGGCGGCCGTGGCGGCGAGCCAGCTCACAGGCGGGCTCGTCCGCACGTCGCTCCCGGTCGGCCACGAGCACGTCGTGGTGCCGCATGTCCTGTCCCTCACCACGCTCCGCAACACCGGCGTGGCGTTCGGGCTGCTCTCCGGCCTGGGGCCGGCGCCCGTCGTCGGCCTCGCGGTGGCGGTGCTGGGCGTGCTGCTCTACAACAGGGCGGCGTGGTCCGGCAGCGCGGCGGGCCAGTGGGGCGTCGGGCTCATGCTGGGCGGCGCGCTCGGGAACATCGTGGAGCGCCTGCGGTTTGGTTACGTGCTCGACTATCTCGACCTGCACGTCTGGCCGGTGTTCAACGTGGCCGATACCGCGGTGGTGATCGGCGCCGGCCTCCTGCTGCTCGCCCTCTCGCGATCCGAGCGCTCGCGCGGTTAGGCGGTCCCGAGGACCGCACGATACGCCCTGCATGGCACCCCGGCGGCCTCGCCGCGGGAGTCCCCTGCGCCTCCCGCCGGAGGCGGCGCCCGCGCCGTCGTTTCCGGCATCCGGCGGCGACGAGAGGCGGCCGCGCGGCGCGAGCGCCGCGGGCCGGCGCCCTCGGGCCGCGCAATTGCCTGAGGCCGGCGATCCTGCTAAGCTCAATGAGGCACGAGAGGCGGGGCCGAAGCCACCTTTCGCACGCCATCGTCTCGCGGAAAGGAACGGTGAGCGATGAAACCGGTACTCTTCCAACTCGGGCCGTTTCCCGTGTCCTCGTTCGGCGTGTTCCTGCTCCTGGCGTTCGTCGCCGGGATCCTGGTGCTGCGGGCGCGGACCGGCCGGTTCGGATGGGATCCCGGCGAGGTGCTGGACCTCAGCCTGTACGCCATCATCGGCGGGGTCGTAGGCGCCCGGATCGGGTATGTGCTGGTGAACCTCCGCGACTTTGCGGGAGACCCGATGCGCGTGGTGACGATCTGGAAGGACGCCGGGCTGACGTTCTACGGCGCGCTGGCCGGCGGCGCTCTCGTGGCGTGGCTGTACAGCCGGCGCCGCGGCTGGAGCCTGGGCCAGCTCGCGGACGCGGCGGCCCCCGGCCTGGCCGTGGGATACGCGATCGCGATGATCGGCACGCTGCTGTACGGGCTCAACTACGGCCGGCCCGCGAGCGTCCCCTGGGCGGTCACGCTGTTTGGGGAGGCGCGGCACCCGACGCAGCTCTACCTGCTGGCGATGGCGCTGATCGTCTTCGGCCTGCTGCGGTGGGCCGAGAGGCGGCCGCACGCGCCCGGCGCGCTGCTGTGGGCGTTTCTGTTCCTCTACGCGGCCGGCCGGGCGATCGTCGAGGTGTGGATGGACAGCCCGCGCGTGCTCGGTCCCCTCACCCTTGCCCAGGCGGTGAGCATCCTCGTGGCCCTGGCGAGCGCGCTCGTGTGGACGCGGAGGAGCCGGCCGGGAGCGGCGGCGCCCGATCTCGCCGTCGGCGCAGCCGGCCGCCCGGACCGCGGCGAGGAGCTCCGCGCCCTCGCCGACCGGCACGCGGGGCCGCCGACCGACGCGCCCGCGCAGGCGGGGGCCGGTGAGCCGCGCGACTGACGTCGGCGCTCCCGCCGCGGCGGATCCCGGCGCCCCGTCGGGAGCGCGCGAGTCGTCTTTGGAGTTCGACGCGGAGGAGCCGGACCGGGGACGCCGGCTCGATGTGGCGATCGCCGAGCGCATCCCCGAGCTCTCGCGCGCTCGGATCGCGCGCCTGGCCGCCCAGGGGCGCACCCTCGTGGACGGCACGCCGCGGAAGGCCGCCTTCCGGCTCCGGGCCGGGCAGCGGGTACGCGTGCTGGTGCCGCCGCCCGCGCCGGCGGATCTCACCCCAGAGCCGATCCCGCTCCGCATCCTCTACGAGGACGCCGATCTGCTCGTCGTCGACAAGCCGGCGGGCCTGCCGGTGCACCCGGCGCCGGGCCACCCGTCGGGGACGCTGGTCAACGCGCTGCTCGCGAGGGTCCCCGACCTGCCCGGGATCGGCGGCACGCTCCGGCCGGGGATCGTGCACCGCTTGGACAAGGATACGTCGGGGCTGCTCGTCGTCGCGAAGACCGAGGCGGCGCAGCGTTCGCTCGCCTCGCAGCTCCGTGCCCGCACGGTGGTCCGGACGTACCTAGCGGTCGTGCGCGGGAGGGTCCGGCGGGACGCCGGCACCGTCTCGGCGCCGATCGGCCGGCATCCGGTGCACCGCAAGCGCATGGCCGTCGTGCCCGCGGGACGCGAGGCGGTGACCCACTACACCGTGCTCGAGCGCTTCCCCGCCGCGACGCTGGTCGCGTGCCGGCTCCAGACGGGGCGGACCCACCAGATCCGCGTGCACCTCGCGCACATCGGGCATCCGGTCCTCGGCGACCCCGTGTACGGCCGCGCCCACGTCCCGGAGATGCGCCGGCAGGCGCTGCACGCGGCGCGGCTGGAGTTCACCCACCCGCGCACCGGGCGGCCGATGGCGTTCGCGGCGCCGATCCCCCAGGACATGGCGCTCCTGCTCGCGCGCCTGCGCGCCGGAGCATCCGGCGGGGCCGCGCCGCAGGACGACGCGGCGCGGGCGGAGGCCCCGCCCGGCGGCCGGGCGATAGACACGGGCGGCGCGGCGGAGTAGATATAGAAGCGTCGGAGGCGGCGCCGCCGGATCGGTGGTGCGGGGTCGGGCGTGGAGCTACGCGAAAAAGCCAAGGTCATGGACCGGGAGACGATCAGGCGGGCCGTGACGCGGATGGCCCACGAGATCGTCGAGCGCAACAAGGGCGCGTCCGCGCTGTGCCTCGTCGGCATCCGCCGGCGGGGTGTGTACCTGGCCGAGCGGCTCGCGGAGGCGATCGCGAGCGCCGAAGGCGTCCGGATCCCGGTCGGCACCCTCGACATCACCGGCTACCGAGACGACCGCGGGACGCGCGGCCGGCCGCCCTCGGAGGCGGCCGCGGAGACGCACCTGCCGTTTCCGGTGGCCGGCCGGCAGATCGTCCTCGTCGACGACGTGCTGTACACCGGCCGCACGGTGCGGGCGGCCCTCGACGCCCTCATCGACCGCGGCCGGCCGGCCGGCATCCAGCTCGCCGTCCTCGTGGACCGGGGACACCGCGAGCTGCCGATCCGCCCCGACTACGTGGGGAAGAACCTCCCGACCTCATCGCGTGAGACGGTCACCGTGCGCCTCGTGGAGGCCGACGGGCGCGACGAGGTCGTCATCGAGGAGCCCATCTAGCGCGCCGTCGCGCGGGCGTGGCTGGAACGGCGGAGGGCAGGCCGCGCCCCCCACGTGCGTGCCTCCCGCCGGACTCACAGGACGCAGCACGAGCCGCTCACGCCTCGGATCGTGCTGCGCGTCTCCTCCCCGTGCCCGCCTGCGGTGGGGAGGGCGGCAGGGCGGGGGCGACGAGCAGCGTCCGCTCGCCTTCGTATGTGACCACGCCCGGCGGCGCGCCCGGCGGCCGGCGGACGCGCTTGCGGGGGACGCAGTCCACCGCGACCTGCGCGGCGCGCCGTCCCTCGCTGTAGTACGCCGCGACCCCGGCCGCCGCGGTGACGTCCGCCTCCGACGGCTCCGGGGTCCCCTTCAACACCACGTGCGCTCCCGGTGCCCCCCGCGCGTGGAACCAGAGGTCGTCCGGGCCCGCGATGTGAAACGTGACGTGGTCGTTCTCCCGGGCGCTGCGCCCGGCGACGATCACGGCGCCGCCCGCCGTGCGCCATCGGCGCGGCCCCGCCGGCGCGCGCGGGCGCGTCCGCGGAGGGCGGCGCAGGATCCGTCGCGCGGCCAGGTCGTCGTGGATCTCCCAGAGATCGTCGGCTGAGCCGGCGGCCTCGATCTGCACCAGCGCCTCGCGGAGGGCTCGGGCGTCCGCCTCGAGCTGGGCGATCCGCGCGGGGATGGCGCGCGCGGCGGCCCGGGCCTTCTGGTAGCGACGGAACAGCCGCTGCGCGTTCTCCGCCGGCCCGAACGCGGGATCGAGGGGAATCGTCACTTCCGCGCCGCCCGCGGTGTGGTCAGGGACGGCGAGCGCGGTCTGGCCGGGCCGCACCCGGCTCCCGTACGTCAGCAGCAGCTCGCCCATGACGCGGAGGCGATCGGCGCGCTCGCTCTCGGCGAGCGCCTGCCGGTTGCTCGCGAGCGCCGCTTCGGTCCTGTGGAGCGCCGCGCGCACGGCGGAGCCGAGCGCGCGGCGCCGCTCGTCCAGGGGGTCTGCGGCGGCCGCGTGCCGGTAGTACCGCTCCACGGCCTCGCTCATGCTCGCGGCGGGATGCGCCTCCAGGCCGGCGTAGGCGGCGAGCGGGATCGCGGAGAACGCCACCGGACGACCCTGGGCCTCGTAGATCGTCGGGGCGAACGCGGCTCGCCGCACCACCTCGCGCAGCTCGCGGAGGACCGCCTCGATGCGGTCGCGGGCGGCCCGCGCGGATCCGGCGGGCGCCGCCGGGTCCACGGCGGCGCGCAGCGCGATCTCGCGCGCGACCGGAGGGCTCACGCCGAGCAGCCCGCGCATGAGCCGCTGCTCGAGCGGCGTGTCGCCGGTCAGCAGCGCGTCGAGCGCGGCGGCGTCCACCGTATCGGGCCGCGGGCGGTCCGCCGGCGGAGGCAGGTACGGGCGGCCGGGCAGGACCGGCCGGCGTGGCGACATCTGCTCCGTGACGACCTTGAGCGCGCCGAGCACGACGCGCGCATCCGCCAGGATGAGGTTACTGTGGCGGCCCATCACCTCGGCGGCGAGCACGAGCGGTCCGCCGAGCGCGTCGAAGCGGAGGCGCAGCAGCCGCTCGAACGGCGGCTGCTCCACGGCCGCCAGCCGCGCCTCCGCGAGGCGGCTGCGCAGCAGCAGGGCGAACGGAGCGAGGCGCTCGGTCGCCTCCGGCCGCGCCGCCAAGTGCACGCGCGCCACCCGCGGATGGATCGAGCAGAAGAGGTGGTGCGCATGCCGGCCGCCCCCGAGGCTCACCACGATGGCGTCGGGCGCCACCTGGCGGACGCCCGCAAACCGCGCTCCCACGTGGGCCCGCAGCTCGCAGGCAACCGCGGCGAGAGCCAGCGCGTCGAACGACGGCGAAGGGATGTCGACCACCGCGGCCTCCGCGTGCGCGATCTATCCGTACCGGAGTATAGCGTAGGGCGCACCCGAGGCGGCGCGCGTGCGAGCAGGAGATTCCTCGTCGGCCGCCGGACTCTCTGGCGTGCCCCGGCGCCGCACGCGCGGGCGGCCGGGGGGGAGTCCTATGGCGCGCAGCATGACGGGGTTCGGTGCGGGGGAGATCACGACGGCGATCGGCCGCTACACGGTCGAGATCCGGTCCGTCAATCACCGGTTTTGCGACGTCGTCGTGCGCCTGCCACGCGACCTCGCGGCCCTCGAGGACCGCGCGCGCGGCCTGGTGCAGGGGCGAATCTTGCGGGGGCGGGTCGAGGTTGCTATAATCCGGGAGGACCACGGAAAGCGACCGCGGACGGTTAGAGCCGACCTCGACCTGGCCAGAGCGTACGCCAGCGTCCTAAACGACCTGAAACAGGCTTTTTCGATCTCCGAGACGCTGGATCTCTCCGCGCTGGTCTCCCTCCCCGAGCTCATCCGGATCGAGGAGGAGCGCGAGGATCTGGAAGCGGCCTGGCCCCCGATCGCCGCGGGCGTCGGCGTGGCGCTGGACCGGCTGATCGCGATGCGCGAGACGGAGGGGGCCCGGCTCGCGGCCGATATGCTCGAGAGGATGGAGCGGCTGGCCGGCCACATCGCGGCGATCGAGGCGCGCGCCCCGCAGGTCGTCCAGGACTATCACGCCCGGCTGAGCCGGCGCGTGGCGGAGCTGGCCGGCGCGACGCCGGTGGATGCCGGGCGCCTGGCGACCGAGGTCGCCCTGTTTGCCGACCGTTGCGACATCACCGAGGAGCTCACGCGCTTTCGGAGCCACGTCGCGCAGTTCCAGACGACGCTCGCCTCCGGTGGCGCCGTCGGCCGCACGCTGGAGTTCATCCTGCAGGAGATGGGGCGGGAGATCAACACGATCGGCAGCAAGGCCAACGACCTGGAGATCACCCGGCGCGTGATCGCGATCAAGGGCGAGCTCGAGAGCCTGCGCGAGCAGGTCCAAAACGTCGAGTAGGCGGGGCTCCCGTCGCGATCGGCCGAGAAGGGCGGTGGCCATGGATACGCGGCTCATCAATATCGGTTTCGGCAACATCGTGGCTGCCAATCGCATCATCGCGATCGTGAGCCCCGACTCCGCGCCGATCAAGCGGATCATCCAGGAGGCTCGCGACAAGGGGATCCTGATCGACGCGACCTACGGCCGGCGAACGCGCGCGGTCGTCATCACCGACAGCGGGCACGTCGTGCTGTCCGCGGTCCAGCCGGAGACGGTGGCCCACCGGTTCACGAGCAAGGAGGCGGTGCCCGCGGAGGAGGAGGAAGAAGCCACCGAGTCGCCCGTCCCCGGCCACCAATGATCGTGACGGTCAGCGGGGAGATCGGCGCGGGCAAGAGCACAGTTGCCCGCCTGCTGGCCCGTTCGTTGGGCCTGCGCTACCTGTCCGCGGGGGATGTGTTCCGCGAAGAAGCGCGGCGGCGGGCGGTGAGCCTTGCGGCGCTGGGCCGCATGGCGGAACAGGATGCGGCGATCGACCGGGCGCTTGACGAGTTCCAGATCGAGGCCGCCCGGGCGGGCGACATCCTGGTGGACAGTCGCCTCAGCGGCTGGTTGATCGACGGCGACCTGCGAATCTGGCTTCGGGCGCCGTTCGCGGTGCGGGTCGAGCGGGTGGCTGCCCGGGACGGCCTCGACCCGGACACGGCCGCCCGCGAGGTCCGCGCGCGCGAGGAGAGTGAGCGCCGGCGGTACCGGGAGATCTACCACATCGACCTCGCCGATCTCGCGCGCTACCATCTCGTCGTCGATACCGGGCTGTGGCAGCCGGAGCACCTTGCCGACGCGCTGCTGCACCTGGCGCGGACGGTGCGGCCGGACCGCTCGGTCCCCCCGCACCGCCCGGTGGACAGCCACTCGTGCGGAGCGACGGGGTCAGGGCGGTCGCCGTGACCGCGGACAGGCGGCTCGAAGGCCGGACGATCGTCGTCGGCGTCTGCGGCAGCATCGCGGCGTACAAGGCCGCGACCCTCGTCCGCCTGCTTCTCCGCGAGGGCGCCGATGTGTATGTCGCGATGACCCCCGCGGCGGCCCGGTTCGTCGGGCCGGCGACGTTCCGGGCGCTCTCGCGCCACCCGGTGGTCACGGACATGTGGGCGCCCGACTCGCCGTGGGACGAGCCGCATGTCGCCCTCGGCGAGCGCGCCGATCTCTACGTCGTCGCTCCGGCGACGGCGGACATGCTGGCCCGGCTCGCGGTCGGGCTCGCCGACGACGTCGTGTGCGCCACGGCGCTCGCGACCCGATCGCCCATCCTGCTCGCGCCGGCGATGAGCGACGCGATGGCGGAATCCGCCGCGGTGCGGGAGAACACCGAGCGCCTGCGCGCCAGGGGCGTGCGGATCGCCGGCCCGGCGCGGGGTGAGCTGGCCTCGGGCAAAGTGGGTCTGGGCCGGATGGTGGAGCCGGACGCGATCGTCGCCGAGATCGTCGAGCTGCTGGGCGCGAGCGCGGGTCGCTGACCTCTCCCCGGTCGATCCCGCACGGCGTGCGAGGAGGCGCATGGAGCACGACCCCGTCCACGCCACACCTCCGCCCGGCGCCGCCTGCGCGGAGGTCCTGCTCGACGTCGCGTCGCCGATCGCGGACCGGCCGCTGACGTACCGCGTGCCGCCGCCGCTCGGGGCGTGTGTCCGCGTGGGCGTGCGCGTGCGCGTGCCGCTCGGGCGCCGGATCGCGCACGGGTTCGTCCTCGGGGTCGGGCCATGCCCGCCGATGGGCGACCGCGCGCTGCGCGATCTCCTGGACGTCCCCGATCCCACGCCGCTGTTCTCGGAGGCGCTCCTCGAGCTCGCGCGCACGGTCGCGCGGCAGACCCTCGCGACGCTCCTCGACGCCGTCCGGTGCCTGGTGCCCGCCGAGGTGGCCCGCGCGACGCGCCGTTGCGGTCCGCGGGTCGCCATCCTCGTGGACGGCGCGGCCGGCGCTCGCCGGCCCGGGCGCCGGCAGCGGGCGCTCCTCGCGGCGCTCGCAGCCGCCCCCGATGGCCTCCCCGTAGCCGAGCTCGTGCGGGCGGGCGGGCGCGCGTCGCTGCGGCGGCTCGTCGCCGCGGGGGCCGTGCGGCTCGCCGATGCGCCCCCCGCCTCCCTCCGGGACTGCGCAGCACGCGGCGAGAGCCGGCCGGAGCGCGGCGCGGCGCCGGCGCCCGCCGGCCAGCCCGTGCTGCTTTGGGGCGACGCCGAGGCGCGGCGCCGGTGGATCGCCGCCGCGGCGTCCGCTGCTGTGGCATCCGGCCGGCAGGCGCTGATCACGGTTCCGGAGATCGCGCAGGCGAGCGACCTCGCCTCCCGGCTCCGGCTCGCCGGCGGGATGCGGGTGGCGCTGTTCCACTCGGACCTGCCCCCGTCGCAGCGCCGGGCCACCTGGAGGGAGATCCACGGCGGCGCGGCGGACGCGGTCGTCGGCACGCGCTCCGCGCTGTGGGTCCCGCTCAGCCGCCTCGGCCTGATCGTGGTGGAGGACGAGCACGATCCGTCGTACAAGGCGGACGCGGCCCCCCGCTACCACGCCCGCACGGTGGCCCTCGCCCGCGGGCAGATCGAGGGCGCACGCGTCGTGCTGGGCACGCAGACGCCGTCGGTGGAGGCCTACGCCGCCGCCGCCGCCGGGCAGATGGAGTGCACGCGGCTTGAGCCCGCCGCCGCGGGCCCGCGTGTGGTGATCGTCGACACACGGGATGGGCGGGGGTCCCGCCGGCGCGGGCTGCTGGCGCAGCCGCTCATCGACGCGATCCGCCGGCACCTGCGGGCTGGCGGACGGATCGCGCTGTTTGTGAACCGGGTGGGGTACGCGCGCGTTCTCCTCTGTCGGGAGTGCGGCGCTGCGGTGCGCTGCGCCCGGTGCGATATCCCGATGGCCTACGACCGAGGAGCAACCCTCCGGTGCCGGGTGTGTGGCCGCGCCGGGCCGGCGCCCGACGTCTGCCCGCGGTGCCGGGGCGTGGCCCTGTGGTGGCTCGGCGCGGGCACGGCGCGGGTGCAGGAGGTGGTGCGCCGGGTGTTTCCTTCGGTCCGGACGGCGAGGGTGGACCGTGAGACCGCGCGCGAGTTCGACACGGTGGCCCAGGAGTTCGCCACCGGCCGCGTCCGCCTCCTCGTCGGCACGCAGCTCCTGCTGCGGGCCCGGCGGCTCCGCCCGACGCTCGTCGGCGTGATCGACGCGGACGCGGCCCTCTACCTTCCCGACTTCCGCGCGGCCGAGCGGGCGCTGCAGCAGCTCCGCGCCGTGCTGTCGCTGGCCGCGGGGCCGCCCGATCCCGAAGCGGTCGTCCAGACGCGCGTGCCCGAGCATCCGGTGATCGCGGCGCTGCGCACCGGCGAGGACGAGCGGGTCTACGAGGAGGAGCTGCGGGTGCGGCGGGAGCTCGGCTATCCGCCGTACGCGCACCTGGCGCGCCTCGTGGCGACGGCGCGGAGCCGGGAGGTCGCCGCCGAGCTTGCGGCCCGCGCGGGCGCGATCGCGCGCGAACGCGGCGTCGAGGTCCTCGGCCCCGCGCCCGCCCTGGACGCGGGCGGCCGCGCGTGGTTCCGCGTCCAGTGCGTGCTCCGCGCGCCCACCGCCGAGGCGGTGCGCGAGGCGGCCCGCGCGGCGCTCGCCGGCGCGGGGGGGGCGGGCGCTGCCCGCGGGCGACCGCGCGACCGCCGCCTCACGGTCGACCTGGACCCGCAGGAGATGTGCTGATGCCCGCGCGCGCGTCGTCGCCGCAGACGCTTCCCATCGTGACCGTCGACAGCCCGCGCGGCGCGATCCTGCGGCGCCGCGCCCAGCCCGTCCGCGCCGTCACCCGCGACGTGCAGGTCCTGATCGACCGCATGTTTGCGACGATGAGGGATGCCCGCGGCCTCGGGCTCGCCGCCCCCCAGGTCGGCGTCAGCCGGCGCGTGCTCGTCGCCGAGGTCGAGAACAACCGCATCGCGCTCGCCGACCCCGAGGTGGTGCGCCGGGACGGCGAGCAGGTCGCCACCGAGGCCTGCCTGAGCATCCCGGGCCTCCTCGGGGACGTGCCGCGGGCGGCCCGCGTGGTCGTCCGGGGGCGCAACCGCCGCAACCGGGTCGTCACGATCGAGGCGGAGGGGCTGCTCGCGCGCGTCCTGCAGCACGAGATCGATCACCTGGATGGGATCCTCTTCACCGACCGCGTGCAGGATCCCGGGACGTTGCGGCGCGTGGAGGAGACGACGGAGGTCGCGCCGAGCGGGGCACGGGCGTGAGGGTGATCTTCCTCGGCACACCCCAGTTCGCGATCCCGTCGCTCGAGGCGGTCCTCGCGGCGGCCGAGGTCGCGGCGGTGGTGACGCGTCCCCCGAGACCGCGCGGCCGGGGCCTCCGCGTCGAGCAGCCGCCGGTCGCGGACGTCGCCGCGCGCTACGGCCTCGAGGTGCTACAGCCCGTCTCCCTGCAGAGTCCCGATCTGCTCGGCCGCCTCCGGGCGCTCGCCCCCGATCTCGCGGTGGCGGTCGCGTTCGGCCGCATCATCCCGCCCGCCCTCCTCGAGATCCCGCGGCACGGCGGGATCAACCTGCACCCGTCGCTGCTCCCCCGGTACCGCGGCCCCGCGCCGATCGCGCGCGCGATCGCCGCCGGCGACACCGAGACCGGGGTCACCGTGCTGCACGTCTCCGCGGAGGTGGACGCCGGGGATATCATCCTCCAACGTAGGGTGCCGATCGCCGCGGACGACACCAGCGCCACGCTGGAAGCGCGCCTCGCGCGGGAGGGCGCCGAGCTGCTAGTGGAGGCGATCCGGCTCATCGAGGCCGGCCGGGCGCCGCGCCGGCCGCAGGACCCCTCGCAGGTCTCGTTTGCGCCGAAGCTCCGGCGGGAGGAAGGCCTGATCCGCTGGAGCGACCCGGCGGACCGCATCGTCAACCTGGTGAGAGCGCTCGTGCCCTGGCCCGTCGCGTATACGGTCCGGGACGGCGAGCTGCTGCGTATCTGGCGCGCGACCGCGGAAGGCGACGCGCCGGAGCAGGCCGCGCCCGGCGTCGTGCTGCGGGCCGACGACGCCGAGGGCGCCCCGATCGTGGTCGCATCGGGGCGCGGGGTCGTGCTGATCCACGAGGTCCAGCCGGCCTCCGGCCGCCGCATGTCCGCCGCCGCCTACGTCCGCGGACACCGGGTCCGGGCCGGCGCCGTCCTCGGCGGTCGGTGAGGGCGGAACCCTGCGTGGGTCGGCTATGCTACAATACAGTGGAAACAGGGGGCGCCTCCCGCGCGCCGGGGGCGGGAGGGGCGGTGCGGGCGGGCCCGCGACGGCGGTAGCGAGGTGAGAACATGTTCTTTTGGGGTTGGGACCCGACCTACATCATCGTGTTGCCGGCGCTGCTGCTCGCGATCTGGGCGCAGCTCCGGGTCCAGTCCGCGTACGGGCGGTACAGCCAGGTGCCCATCGCGAGCGGGATGACGGGCGCGCAGGTCGCCGCGGAGATCCTCCGGCGCAACGGCCTGTCGGCCGTCGAGATCGAACGGACCGAGGGCATGCTGTCCGACCACTACGATCCGCGCACGCGCGTGCTGCGGCTCTCCCCCGGCGTGTACGACGGGGCGTCGGTTGCCAGCGCGGGGGTCGCGGCGCACGAGACCGGACATGCGCTCCAGGACGCGCAGCACTACGGGCCGCTGGCGCTGCGGTCGGCGATGGTGCCGGTCACGCAGTTCGGCTCGTGGCTGGCCTGGCCGTTGTTCCTGCTCGGCTTCTTTTTCCACTCCGGCCTGATGATGCAGCTCGGCATCCTGGTCTTCAGCGCGGCGGTAGCGTTCACCGTCGTCACGCTGCCGGTGGAGTTCAACGCGAGCTCGCGCGCGCTGCGCCTGCTGCAGGCCGAGGGGCTCGTCACGCCCGACGAGCTGGCGGGCGTGCGCAGCGTGCTCGGCGCGGCCGCGCTCACGTACGTCGCGGCCGCGGCGACGGCCATCCTCGAGCTGGTCCGCCTGCTGCTCCTGTACAACATGCGGCGGGAGGAGTGATGCCGCCGCGTCGTACCCCCTGCGCTCCGTGGACGGGCCGCGCGCCGCGCGCGAGGTGGCGTTCGACATCCTGCACCGCGTCGAGGCCGGGGGCGCCTGGAGCGGCACCCTCCTCCGGCGGGCCCTGGACCGCGCCGGGCTCCGTCCGGCCGACGAGGCTCTCGTCACCGAGCTGACCTACGGGACGCTCCGCCATCGGGCCGAGGTCGACTGGGCGCTGTCCCGGTCGACCCGCAGGCCGCTCGAGGCGCTGCCGTCCCGCATCCGCACCGTCCTCCGCCTGGGCGCGTACCAGATCCTGTTCATGGACCGGATCCCCGCGTTCGCCGCGGTCTCGGAGGCCGTGAGCCTGGCGAAGCGCGTGGGACACGCGGGCACGGCAGCGCTCGTGAACGCCGTGCTGCGGCGGATGGCGGCGTCTCCGCCGGAGATCCCTGCGGATCGCGGCACGGTGGAGGGGATCGCGCTGCGGTACTCCCACCCGGCCTGGCTCGTCGCGCGCTGGCTGCGGCGGTTCGGGCTGGAGGGCACCCGCGCCCTGTGCGAGGCCAACAACCGGACGCCGCCGTCGGCGATCCGCCTCAACACCCTGCGCGGCGCGCCCGAGCAGGTGGCCTCCCGGCTCGCGGAGACGGGGGTCGAGACCGAGCCGTCGGCGCTGCTCCCCGAGGGACGGCGGATCGTCGCGGGCCCCGCCGACGCCCGCAAGCGGGCGTACGACGCCGGGTGGTTCACGCCGCAGGACGAGGGGTCGATGCTCGTCGGGAGGCTCGTCGCGCCCGCGCCGGGGAACACGGTGGTCGACGCCTGCGCGGCGCCGGGCGGCAAGGCGACGCACCTGGCGGCGCTGATGGAGGACCGTGGACGCGTCATCGCCTGCGACGTCGGGCCGGCCAAGCTTGCAGCCGTGTCGCGGCAGTGCGCGCGGCTGGGGATCTCGATCGTCGAGACACGTGAGCTCGACGGGGCGAGCGTCGGGGCGGAATATCCCGGCGCGGCGGACCGCGTGCTCGTGGACGCTCCCTGCTCCGGCCTCGGCGTCGTCCGCCGCCGACCGGAGATCAAGTGGCGCCTCCAGCCGCAGCACCTCGCGCGCCTGGCCGCAGTGCAGCGCCGGCTCCTGGGCGGGGCCGCGGGCGCGGTACGGCGCGGCGGCGTGTTGGTGTACAGCGTGTGCACGTTCGAGCCGGAGGAGGGGCCCGCCGTGATCGAGGCATTCCTGCGGGAGCACGACGAGTTTGCGCCGCTCCCGATCGCGGGATGGCCCCCCGGCGCGCCGGATCGCGTGACGTTCGCCGCGGAGGGGACGGCGTTCCTGTACCCGCACCGCGCGGATACGGACGGGTTCTTTGTCGCGGCGCTCCGGAGGACGGCGTGAGCATCGCCTCCGGCGTCGCGCCCGACCTCCGCGGACTCCTGCTTCCGGAGCTGGAGGAGGTCGCGGAGCGGCTCGGCGAGCCCCGGTACCGCGGCCGGCAGCTCGCCCGCTGGCTGTACGCCCGCGGCGCGACCACCGCAGACGAGATGACCGACCTGCCGCACGGCTTCCGCGCCCGCCTGCGCCGGGACGCCCGGATCAGCGCGCTCGCCCTCCGCCGGGCGGAGACGTCTCCCGGCGGCGCGGCGACCAAGTTCCTCGTCGCTTGCGAGGACGGACAGACGGTGGAGTGCGTGCTGATGCGGTTCGACGACGGGCGGCGCAGCGCGTGCCTCAGCACGCAGGCCGGGTGCGCGATGGGGTGTGCGTTCTGCGCCACCGGCCGCGGCGGGTTCGCGCGTAACCTCTCGGCCGGCGAGATCATCGGGCAAGCGCTCCTGATCCGCGCGCACGCGGACCGCCGGGTGAGCCATGCCGTCTTCATGGGCATGGGGGAGCCGCTTGCGAACTACGACGCCACCGTGCGGGCCGCGCGCATCCTCGCCGCGCCCCATGGGTGCGGGATCGGCATGCGCCACCTGACGATCTCCACCGTGGGGCTCGTCCCGCAGATCCACCGGCTGGCGAGGGAGCGCCTGCAGCTCGTGCTCGCGGTCTCGCTGCACGCGCCGACCGACGCGTTGCGGGAGCGGCTCGTGCCGGTGAACCACCGGTACCCGCTCGCGGACCTCCTCGCCGCGTGCCGGGCGTACGTCGCGGAGACCCACCGGCGGATCACGCTGGAGTACGTGCTCATCGACGGTGTCAACGACGGGGATGCGGAGGCCCGCCAGCTCGCGAGGCTTGTGCGCGGTCTAAACTGCCACGTCAACTTGATCCCGCTCAACCCCGTGCCCGGCGTTCCCTTCGCGCGGCCCCCGGTGGAGCGCGTGCGCGCGTTCGCCCGGGTCGTGCGCGGACAGGGCATCCCCGTGACGGTGCGGATCGAGCGCGGCGTCGAGATCCAGGCCGCGTGCGGGCAGCTCCGCCTGCGGGACGGCCAGGGCCGGCCCTCGCGCTGGACGCGATGAGCCTGCTGTTGCGCCTCGAGCGGCGCATCGAGGCTCTGGTGGAAGGGTGGTTCTCCCGCGGCCGGGACCGCGTCCACCCGGTCGAGATCGCGCGGAGGGTGCTGCGCGAGATGGATCGGGGCGCCGTGGCGGGCCTGCGCGGGATGCTCGTGCCGAACGAGTACCGGGTCTTCCTGCACCCCCGCGACTTCGCGCCGTACGCCTCTCTCCGGGAGCCGCTCGCGCGAGAGCTGGAGGACGCGCTGCGCGCGCGGGCGCAAGAGCTCGGCGCGCATCTGCCCGGCCCGGCGCGCGTGGTGCTCGACTCCCGCGACGAGATTGCCCCGGGCGAGATCTACGTGGACGCCCGGCTCGCGCCGCCGCAGGCCGCCGGTCCGCCCGCGCCCGAGGCCCCGCGCGAACCGCAGGCCTCGGCCGGGCCCGCTGTGACCGACGATACGCGCGTGTACCGGCGCGACCCGGGGTCGCGCCGGCTGCGCGTGCAGGCCGGCCCGCCGGGCACGGCGGGCCGGGAGTTCGCCCTCACCCAGCCGGCGGTGACGATCGGGCGCCGTGCCGATCAGGACATCGTGCTCAACGACCCCAGCGTGAGCCGCACCCACGCGCGCGTCGAGATCACGCCGGACGGCGTCTCGATCATCGACCTCGACAGCACGAACGGGACGCTCGTGAACGGCCACCCCGTGCGCGCGTCCCGCGTCGCCCTCCGTCCGGGCGACCGCATCCACATCGGGACCGTCGTCCTGGAGCTCGTCGCCGGGCCGCCGTGATGCTGTTGCTGGTGCCCGTCCTGCGGTACGCGTTTCTCGCGGGCCTGCTCGTGTTTGTCGCCCGCGTGACCGCCGCGGTGCTGGCGGACCTCGGCGCGCGCCCGGTGGCGAGCTCGCCCGCGCGGGCCCTGCTCGTGGCCGAGGCCCCCGAGGGGATGCGCGGCCGCGAGTTTTTGGTCTCCGGCGACACGGTGATCGGCCGCGCGCCGGGGTGCGCGATCGTGCTCTCCGACGACTACGTCTCCTCCCGCCACGCGCGGATCGTGGAGCGCGGCGGCCGCGTGTGGGTCGAGGACCTCGGCAGCACCAACGGCACCCTGCTCAACGGGCGGCCGGTGCGCCGCGCCGCGGCGCTGCGCGCGGGCGACCGCCTCCAGCTGGGGCGGACGGTGCTCGCCTTCCGCGTGGAGCCGCCGGTGGGGCCTCCGGCGCGCGCGGGTGCGGGGGCGGGCGGCGCGTGATGCGGGGGTTTGTGGCGCACGGCGCCGGGGTCAGCGAGATCGGCCGGGTCCGCGAGACCAACGAGGATCGCGTGCTGACGCTCGACCAGGCCGGGCGCGGGACGGCGCTGTACGCGGTCGCCGACGGGCTCGGGGGGCACGCCGCGGGCAGCGTGGCGAGCGAGCTGGCCGTCGGGGCGCTCCGCGAGGCGGTGCCCGCGCTCATCGCGCAACGCGTGCCCCCTCGGGAGGCACTCATCCTCGGGCTGCGGCGGGCCAACGCCGCGATCCGCGAGCGGGCCGCCGCCCCCGGGCGGTCGGGGATGGCGACGACGTGCACCGCGGTGGTCGTCGGCGAGCGCGACGGCATCGTGGCCCACGTCGGCGACAGCCGCGCGTACCTGATCCGCGGCCTGGAGGTGCGCCAGCTCACCACCGACCACTCGCTCGTCGCCGAGCTCGTGCGCCACGGCAGCCTCGCGCCCGCCGAGGCGCGGGCGCACGCGCAGCGCCACGTGCTCACGCGCGCGCTCGGTACCGAGGACGACGTGCAGATCGACGTGATCGCGGTCCCGCTGCGCGCCGGGGACATCCTGGCGCTGACCAGCGACGGGCTGCACGCCGCCGTCTCGGCGGAAGAGATGGCCGCGGTGATCCGCGGGACCCCGGACCTGCTGGAAGCCGGCCACATCCTCACCGGTTTGGCCAACGCGCGCGGCGGCCTGGACAACGCGTCTGCGGTCATCGTCCGGCTGCGTCCCCGCTGGGTGGGCCGTGTCGCCCGGCTGGCCGCGGCCCTCGCGCTGGCCGGCCTCGTCGCGGTGGGGGGAGGGGTGTACCGGCTCGAGCACTCCTACTTCCTCGGCGTGCGCGGCGATCGCGTCGCCGTGATGCAGGGCGTCCCGGCGCGCGTTCTTGGCGTGCCGCTGTTCTCCGTGCTCCGCACCACGTCGGTGCCCGTCGCGAAGATCGCCCCGGCGTACCGCGGCCGCTTGCAGCAGGGGCTCCCGGCGCGCAGCCCCGAGGACGCGGAGGCGCTCCTCCGCGACCTGGTCGGCCGCCCCTAGGGCCGTGGACACGACCGCGCTCGCCCCTCCGCCCGATCCGTCCGTGGCCGCCCGCGCGGCGCTGGCGTGGACGGGTGCGGCGAGGGCGCGCGAGCGGAGGCTGCTCGTGGGCGCGGCGCTGCTCGGCGCCCTCGGGCTGGCGACGGTGCACCTCGCGCTGTACCGCTCGGAGCCGTGGACGCCGGTGGCGGCCGGCGCGCTCGCGCTCGGCGGCTTCCTCGTCGTCCACGGGGCGCTGTGCGCGATGCGCAGCGAGGCGGATCCGCTGCTGCTGCCGATCGCCGCGGGGCTGTCCGCGGTGAGCTTGGTCATGATCTACCGCGTCCGCCCCGAGTATCTGCTCCGGCAGGCCGCGTGGGTCGCCCTCGGGCTGGCCGCGCTCCTCGTGGTGCTCGGCACGCTCGGCGATCTGCGCTGGGTCCGGCGATACGCGTATCTGTGCGCCGCCGCCGGGATGGCGCTGCTGGCCCTGACCGTCACCCTGGGGCTCGAGCGCAACGGGGCCCGGCAGTGGTTGCCGCTCGGTCCCCTGACGCTCGAGCCGGGCGAGGTCGTGAAGCTCTTGCTCGTCGCCTTCTTCGCCGGCGTGCTCGATGACACGTACCGGCTCCTGACGCTGCCCGGTCCCCGGCGCTGGCGCGCCGAGTTGGCCCGGCTCGGTCCGATGCTCGCCGTCTGTCTGTTTGCCCTCCTGCTCCTCGTCTTTCAGCGCGACCTGGGGCTCGCGCTGCTCTACTATGGCGTGTTTCTCGCGATGCTGTACGTCGCCACCGGCCGCCTCGACTACGTCGGGGTCGGACTGGCCGCGTTCGCCGCGGGCGCGGCCCTCTGCTACCACCTGTTCGCGCACGTCCGCGTCCGCGTGGACGTCTGGCTCGATCCGTGGGCCGACCCATCCGGGCGCGGGTACCAGATCGTCCAGGGCCTCTATAGCCTCGCAAGCGGCGGCGTGCTCGGCGCCGGCCTCGGGGCGGGGCACCCGGAGCTGGTGCCCGCCGCGCACACGGACATGATCTTCCCCACGATCGGCGAGGAGCTCGGCGCGGTCGGCACGTTCTGCACCGTCGCCCTCTACCTGCTGTTCGTGGGCCGGATGTTCCGCGTGGCGACGCGCTCGCGCGGCACGCTCGAGGTGCTCGTCGCGGCCGGGCTCGCCGCCTCCCTCGGGCTGCAGGCGTTCATCATCCTGGGCGGGAGCACCCGGCTGATCCCGCTGACCGGCATCCCGGCGCCGTTCCTCACGTACGGCGGCAGCGCCGCGATGACGAACTTCGCCGCCCTCGGCCTCCTCCTCGCGATCTCGAGCCGCGGCCCCGCGGGCGGCACGCCCCCGGCCGCGGCGGTGCGCCATGGCGCCGCGGGTCGCTAACCTCGGCCGGCTCCTGGCCGGCCTGCTCGTCGTGCTCGTCGTGTACCTGGCGGGCGTCCAGGTGATCTGGGGGCCGCAGCTCGCCGATCAGGCGGGCAACCCGCGCCTCGCGCTGGCCGCCGAGCGCGTCCGCTGGGGGCGGATCCTCGACCGGCGTCTGGGGGTGCTCGCGGATTCGCAGGAACTCGGGGGCCGGCAGGTGCGCCGCTACCCCTTCGGGGACCTGTTCGCGCATGTGCTCGGGTACCGCAGTCCCCGGTACGGGCTGGCGGGCGTGGAGGCCCGCTACGATCCCGCCCTCCTCGGCCTGCCGGCGCGCGACCCGTGGGAGGCGCTGCAGCAGGCGTTCGGCGGGCCGCCGCGGGGCAACGACCTCGTCCTGACCGTGGATACGGCGGTGCAGCAGGCCGCGGCGCGCGCGCTCGCCGGCCGCCGGGGCGCGATCGTCGTGCTGGATCCCCGGACCGGCGCGGTGCTGGGGCTGGTCAGCCGTCCCTCGTTCGACCCTGCGGCCGTGGACGCCCGATGGGATGCGATCGCGCGCGACCCCTCGTCGCCGCTGCTCGATCGGGCCACCCAGGGGCAGTATCCGCCCGGGTCGTCGTTCAAGCCGATCGTGCTCGCCGCGGCGCTCGCGTCCGGCCGCGCGACGTCCGACACCGTGCTCGACTGTCCTGCCGAGACGACGGTCGCGGGGGCGGTGATCGGCAACTTCGACCACGAACGCTACGGCCGCCTGACGCTGCGGCAGGCGTTCGCGGTGTCGTGCAACACCGCGTTCGTGCAGCTCGGCGGGATGCTCGGCGCCGACGCGATCGTGCGCATGGCCCGGGCGTTCGGGTTGGGCCGTCCGCCGCAGTTCGACCTGCCCACCGCCGCCGGGTTCGTGCCGGCCGCCCGCAGCCTCGGGCCCCGCGGCACCGCGCAGATCTCGTTCGGCCAGGGCAGCTTGCTCGTGACGCCGCTGCAGATGGCGCTCGTTGCAGCTACGATCGCCAACCACGGCGTCATGATGCGCCCGTTCCTGCTCTCGCAGGTGCGAGGCCCGGACGGGCGGATCCTCTCCGCGTACGCGCAGCGGGGCAGCCGTGAGGTCCTCCCCGCGGCGCTCGCCGCCCAGATCGCGCAGGACATGGTCGACGTCGTGCGGAGCGGGACCGGCACCGCCGCGCAGATCCCGGGGGTGCCGGTGGCCGGCAAGACCGGCACGGCGCAGAACCCGCACGGGCCGACGCACGCGTGGTTCATCGCGTTTGCGCCCGCCGACCGGCCGTCCGTCGCCGCCGCCGTCTTGATGGAGAACGCGGGCGCGGGCGGCGCGATCGCCGCGCCGGCGGCGCGGCAGGTCATCGCCGCGGCGCTCGCCGCCCAACAGGCGGAGGGACGCCCGTGATCGGCCGGGTGCTCGGCGGGCGGTACGAGATCGTCGGGCCGCTCAGCGAGGGCGGGATGGCGCTCGTGTACCGCGGCCGGGCGACCGGCGACGGCCGGCCGGTTGCGATCAAGATCCTGCGCGACCAGTACGCCCACAACGCGGAGTTAGTCGCGCGGTTCGAGCGGGAGGCGCAGGCGGTCGCACAGCTCAGCCACCCCCACATGGTGCGGGTCTTCGATCACGGGCGTGACGGAGACGTGCACTACATCGTGATGGAGTTCGTGGACGGCGAGGACCTCAAGACGCTGCTCCGCCGGCGCGGCCCGCTCGACGAAGCGGAGGTCCGCCGGATCGGGGCGCAGGTCTGCGAAGTGCTGGAGTACGCGCACCGCATGGGGATCGTCCACCGCGACATCAAGCCGCAGAACATCCTGATCGGCCCGGACGGCCAGGTCCGGGTGACGGATTTCGGGATCGCGCGGGCGCTCGCGGCCACGTCGATCACGGAGACCGGGACGGTCCTGGGCTCGGTGCAGTATCTCTCGCCCGAGCAGGCCCGCGGCCTCGGCGTCGGCCGCCGCGCGGACCTCTACTCCCTCGGGGTGGTCCTGTACGAGGCCGCCACCGGCCGGCTGCCGTTCGAGGGCGACACGCCGATCGCGATCGCGCTCCAGCACATGCACGACCCCCCGCCGGTGCCGCGGCGCAGGGGAGGCCGCCTCTCCCGGGCGATGGAGGGTATCATCCTCAAAGCGCTCGCCAAGGACCCGGATGAGCGCTACGCGTCGGCGCGCGAGATGCGCGAGGACCTGCTGGGGCGGGCGGCCCACTGGCAGGAGCGCCCGGAGGTCGAGTCCACGGCGGTCCTGGAACGCCGTCCCGCAGACCAGCGGGGCGCGCCGGAGCGGTCCGGCGCGCCGCCCGGACGGCCGGGGGCCGGCCGCCGTGCACGTCCTGGGCGCGCGGCCGCTCCGATCGCGCCGTTCGTGGCGGCCGCCGTGCTGCTCGTGCTGTTTGGCGGGGCGGCCGTGGGCTGGCAGGCACTCAACGCGTACCTGAACGTGCCGGAGGTGCAGGTCCCCGATCTCGCCGGACACACGCTCGCCGACGCCGAGCGCATCGCCCGCCACAGCCGGCTGAGCGTGCAGGTGGTCGAGCAGCGCCACAGCCGGACGGTGCCCGCGGGCGCGGTCGTCGGCCAGGATCCGCCCGCCGGCCGCACGGTGAAGGTCAGCCGCGTGATCGGGCTCGTCACGAGCCTCGGTCCCGAGATGGTGAGCGTCCCGGACGTGCGCCGGCGATCGCTCGAGGACGCGCGCTTCGCGATCGAGCAGGCCCGCCTCGCCGTGGGCGAGGTGCGCGAGGCGTACGACCAGACGGTGCCCTCGGGCTTCATCCTCCTGCAGGACCCCGCTCCGGGCGCCTCCGTCGAGCAGGGCGCCGCGGTCAACCTGACCGTCAGCAAGGGCCAGCAGGCCTTCGCCCTCCCCGACCTCGTCGGGCGCTCGCTCGACGACGCGCGCCGGGCGCTCGAGGATCTCGGCGTGACGCTGCGCGAGGTCACCCAGGTGCCCCGCGCCGACGTGCCGCCGGGGCAGGTCGTCGCGATGACGCCACCCGCCGGCACGCAGATCCACCACGGCGACGCGGTGGCCGTGGCGATCGCGGTGCGGGAGGGGGCGGGCAGCAGCCCTCCGCCGCAGCCGATCGTGACCGGCACGCCCGCGGCGCCCTCCCCGCAGGGCGCATCCGATGTCCGCCGTGCTCACATCACGCTCGTCGTGCCGCAGGGGCCGCCGCGCCAGGTCGTGAAGATCGTGGTCGTCGACCAGCGCGGCGTGCACGTCGCCTACGAGGGGACGCACGCGCCGGGCGAGAACCTCGACAAGGAGGTGACGGGCGTGGGGTACACGATCGTCCAGGTCTACATCGACTACCGGCTCATCCAGGAGATCCGGCCCTAGGGCCGCGCCGCGCACCGTCGACCGGGGCACGCGGCGGGCCTGCCCTGCGCGCGCCTCTGTCGCGGGGCTACGGAGACCGCGTCGGCGCCCCTGATCGATGATGGAGATCAAGATCGCGCCCTCGATCCTTGCGGCCGACTTCGGCCGGCTCGCCGAGGAGGTACGGGCCGCCGAGCGTGGGGGCGCCTCGATGATCCACGTCGACGTCATGGACGGGCGGTTCGTGCCCGAGATCACGATGGGACCGGTGGTCGTGCGCGCGGTCCGGGAGGCCACCCGGCTGCCTCTCGACGTGCACCTGATGATCGTCGAGCCCGATCGTCACCTGGAGGCGTTCGCGCACGCCGGCGCCTCACGCCTCGCGGTGCACGTCGAGGCCACCCCGCACCTGTACCAGACGGTGCGTCAGATCGCCGCCCTCGGCGTGAGCCCGGGCGTCGCCCTCAACCCCGCGACGCCCCTCGAGCAGATCGCGTGGGCGCTGCCGTGGGTCGAGGCCGTGATCGTCATGACCGTGGAGCCCGGCGCGGGGGGCCAGGCGTTCATTCCCGAGCTGCTGCCCAAGATCCGCGAGCTGGCCGAGCGCCGCCGCGCCCGCGGCCTCGCATTCGAGATCGCGGTGGACGGCGGGATCGGGCCGGACACCGCCGCGGCGGCCGTCGCCTCCGGCGCGACCGTGCTCGTGGCCGGGACGGCGGTGTTCGGGGCACCGGAGGGCCCGGCGGCCGCTATCGCCCGGCTGCGCGAGGCGGCGACGGCCCCGTCCCGCCACCCCTGAGCGCATGTCCCGGCCACCTTGCCCGACCCGATTCGCGGGGTGAGCGAGCGGCCTCGCCGCAGGTCTGCCGATCATGGCACGCGAACCGGCCCCCGGCATCCTGATCACCCACGAGGACTGCCGCCGGCACCTCACCCCCGCGCACCACCCCGAGCGGCCGGCGCGCCTCGCGGCGATCGAGGCCGTCCTGGGCAGGACGCCGCTGGGGGAGGCGCTCGGGCGCCGCGCGCCGGAGGCGGCGGACGAGGACGTCCTGGCGCGGGTGCACACCCGCGGACACATCGCGCGGGTGCGCGAGACCGCCGCCTCGGGCGGCGGCTCCCTCGATCCCGATACGTGGGTCTCCCCGGCCTCGTACGATGCGGCCCGCCGTGCCGTCGGCGGCGCGCTGCTGGCCGTGGACGCCGTGCTCGCGCACGAGGCGCCGGTGGCGATGGCGCTTGTCCGCCCGCCCGGGCATCACGCGCGCCCGGGGGCGGGCATGGGGTTCTGCCTGTTCAACAACGTCGCGATCGCCGCCAGGCACGCGGTCGAGGCCCATCGGCTCGAGCGCGTCATGATCCTGGACTGGGACGTGCACCACGGCAACGGGACGCAGGAGATCTTCTACCGGGAGGGTCGCGTGGTCTTCTGCTCGCTCCACCAGGAGCACTGGTATCCCGGCACGGGCGCGCTCGAGGAGACCGGCGCCGGCCCGGGCGAGGGGACCACGGTCAACGTGCCGCTGCCGGCGGGCGTGGGGGACGGCGGCTATGCCTACCTCTGGGAGGAGATCGTCCTGCCGCTCATCGCCGCGGTCGCGCCCGGGCTGGTCCTCATCTCCGCCGGGTTCGACGCGCACCACCGGGATCCGCTCGGCGGGATGCTGCTGACCGCGCGCGGGTTCGGCCGCCTCGCCCGGCTCGTCCGCGACGCCGTGCCGCGGACGCCGGTCGCGGCCGTGCTCGAGGGAGGGTACGACCTCGAGGGCCTCGCGTCCTCGGTCGCGGCGACGCTCGAGGGGCTCACCGGGATCGCCTCCGGCGTGGTCGAGCCGGACGCGGGCCTCCGCGAAGCTCCGTTCGCTGTGGCCCAGGAGCGCGCCCGCGCGGTTCGCCGCGTGGTCGGGGCGTTCTGGTCGCTGTAGCAGGGCCGGCGGCCGCAACGCCGCGCTTCCGCCACGGCCCGGCGGCGGCCGGCGCGCGGCTGGCGATGCCAAGGAGGACAGCCATGCTGATCGCGATCCCGCCGCACCGGCCGCGCGTGCACCCCGAGGCGTTCGTCGCGCCCTCGGCAGACCTCATCGGGTACGTCACGATCGAGGCCCACGCGAGCGTGTGGTTCCGCGCGCTGCTGCGGGCGGAGCAGGAGCCGATTACGGTGGGCGAGGGGAGCAACCTGCAGGACGGCTGCTGCGCGCACACCGATCCGGGCTTCCCGGTCCTGGTCGGCCGCGGCGTCACCGTCGGCCACGGCGCCATCCTCCACGGGTGCACGGTGGGAGACGGCGCGCTCGTGGGCATGGGCGCGATCGTGCTGAACGGTGCGCGCGTCGGCGCGGAAGCGCTCGTCGGGTCCGGCGCCCTCGTGCCGGAAGGTCAGGAAGTCCCGCCGCGGACGCTGTACCTCGGCGTCCCCGGCAGGGTGGTCCGCGCGCTCACCGACGACGACCTGGCCCGCATCCGGCAGGGCGCGGAGCACTACGTGGAGCTTGCCCGCCGGTACCGCGTGCTCCTCGCGCGGGCCGAATAGCCGCCATCGAGGGGCGTGCCGCGTCTGTCGTGGCGCACAGACGCGTCACCCCGCCAGCTCGGCGATGACCTGCGCCAGCACCGAGTAGTCCTTCTCCCCCAGACCGCGGCTCATCGCGGCCTGGTAGAGCTGGGCGGCCAGGCCGCCCCCGAGAAGCGGCACCCCCGTCGCCCGTCCGGTCTCCATCACGATTCCCATATCCTTGTGGTAGAGACGGGTCCGGAATCCCGGCTCGAAGTTCCCATCCAGCATCCGCTGGCCGTGCAGCTCCAGCACGCGGCTCTGGGCAAACCCGCCGAGCAGCGCCGCCCGCACCTTCGCCGGATCCACCCCGGCCCTGCGCGCCAGCGTCAGCGCCTCCGCCACGCCGACGAGGGTGAGCGAGAGGACGAGCTGGTTGCATGCCTTCGTCACCTGGCCGGCCCCGATCCCGCCCAGGTGGACGATGTTCCTGCCCAGCCGCCGGAAGACGGGCAGGACGCGCTCGAACACCTCGGGCTTCCCACCGACCATGATCGACAGCGTGGCCTCGATCGCCCCCTTCTCCCCTCCCGAGACCGGCGCGTCCAGCATCTCGGCGCCCCGGGCGGCGAGCTCCTGCGCGATCTCCCGGGTGGCGACCGGCGAGATCGTGCTCATGTCCACCACGACGCTCCCACGCCGGACCCCCTCGATGACCCCGCCGGGACCGAGGATGACCTCCCGGACATCGGGCGTATCGGCGACCATCGTGATCGTGATGTCGCTGCGCGTCGCGACGTCCTTGGGCGAGCTCCCGGGCCGTGCGCCGGCCCGCACGAGCTCGTCCATCTTGCTGCGTGTTCTGTTCCAGACCGTGACCTCGTATCCGGCTCCGACCAGGTGGCCGGCCATGGGACGTCCCATGATGCCCAGGCCGATGAAACCGATGCGGTCGCTCACGCGGAGTCACCCCACGACGTCGTCCTCCCGGCCGCGGGCGTCCGCGCGGCCGGTGCATCGCCCACGGTTGTATGCGCCGCGCGGCGCGGTGACTCCTGTGCCGCAACGGGCGTCGCGTGGACGGACGGCACGAGCGTATTCGCGCCGGGCTGCGGGAGTCACCGGGGCCTCCGGGGCGACAATGTGGGAGGTACCGCCCGGTAAGATTTTCGATAGCGCGACGATGCGCCTCACGGTAAGATCTTGGACGGCGTGATTCGGTCGCTTGACGGCCGGAGTCGAACGATGCTATAGTAAGCCCCACAAACGCGCCGGCGATGACGGGGAGCGTAGGATGCCCCGCCTGCGTCGAGAGAGCAGCGCCAGAGGCTGCGAGCGCTGCCGCAGGCGCCTCCGAAACCCATCCCCGGAGCTGCTCCCGTGGCGCGGCGGCGGCCGCCGAAACGGGAGCCGGGACGCCCGAGACAGCGCAGAGTGCCCCGGCCGCACGGCCGGGGAACAAAGGTGGTACCGCGGAAGCGCCCTTTCGCCCTTTGGCGAGGGGGCGTTTTTGAGTGTGCGGCGGCGCACGCCGGGTGGAGGCTGGACGATGGATCGCTCTGTGGGGCTCATCGGCGCCGGGAACATGGGCGAGGCGATGCTGCGCGGGCTGCTCGCCAGCGGCACGGTCCCGGCGGACCGCTGTTGGCTGACCAACAAGAGCAACGACGAGCGGCTGGCCCGGCTGGCGCGCGAGTGGCGGGTGCGCACGACGCGCGACAAGGCGCGCCTGATGAGCGCAAGCCAGGTCGTCGTCCTCGCGGTGAAGCCGGCGGACATGCCCGGCGTCCTCGAGGAGATCGCCCCGCACGCGGAGCCCCGCCACCTCATCGTCTCGGTCGCCGCCGGCGTTCCGCTCGAGCGCATCGAGCGACACCTCGGCCGTGTGCCGGCCGTGCGGGCGATGCCCAATACGTCGAGCGCGGTCGGCGCGTCGGCGACCGCGATCTGCCCGGGGCGCTGGGCGGGCAACGGACACCTCGCCACGGCCCGCGAGGTGTTCGCGGCGATCGGCCGCGTCGTCGTGGTCCCGGAGGCGCTGTTCGACGCCGTCACCGGGCTGTCGGGCAGCGGCCCGGCGTACGTCTACCTCCTGGCTGAGGCGATGGTAGACGCGGGCCTGCGCGCCGGGCTGTCGCGGGACGTGGCGCTGGCGCTCGTCTCGCAAACCATCCTCGGCGCGGGCAGGATGCTCGCCGAGACCGACGAGGACCCCGCGGTCCTGCGGTCGCGTGTGACCTCGCCGGGGGGCACGACGATGGCCGGCATCCGGGCGCTGGAGGAGGGTGGGTTCCGGGCGGCGGTGCGGCACGCCGTCGAGCGGGCCGCCGAGCGGTCCCGCGAGCTCCGCGGCGCGCCCGCGCATCCCACCGGGTAGGCCTGCCCGGCGAAGCCCCCCACCGGGACGAGGCGCATCGCGGGGATCGACGGCGATGCGCGGGCGTCCCCCGGGGCGACAGCCCCCAGCGACGACGGCCCGCCGGGGCGACGGGCGCACGGCGTCGTCGCTTCGTCTCCATCGAGCTGAACACGGACCTCGGCGATCGGCCGTTCCCCACGCGCCCCGCCCGCGAGCACAAGGGTATGCCGGCGGGCGGGTGAGCCCGAGCCGACCCGCGAGCCAGCGGCACCACGATCGGCGTTCCGGTGTACCAGAGCGGCACCACGATCGGCGTCGCTCCGGTGTACCAGGAGGTCGACGCCTTCGGCGCGGCCCGCCGGGCCGATGGGGCGTCCTCGGACACGAAGGAGGCCCAGCCGTCCTCTCCCGCGCCGAGACGCCGCGCCGGCCGGTGTCTGACAGGGCGATAGGGAGGGCCGCGGTCTCCGCACCACGTATCATTACCCGGTCGGGGCGTCCCCGGCGGCCGTCCGGGCTGCGCCGGAGGTCTCGTCCGCGGTGTGCCCGTCGGGGAGGCGCCTGGCCGATCCACAAAGGGGGTGGGGAATGGCACGCGCAGTGGTCCGCCGGTTCTTGCCGTGGGTCCTGGTCGCGGCGCTGGTGCCCGTCGGGCTGTGGGGCATCGCGCAGGCCCAGGCGCCCAAGACGCTCGTGATCGCGATCGGCGCCGATCAGACGGGGCTGGATCCCCAGACCGTGGAGAACAACGAGTCCGGGTTCGTGATGTCCACGATCTTCGACTCGATCGTCAACTACAAGCCCGGCAGCAGCCTCGTCGGTCCTGGGCTGGCACAGTCCTGGACGATCTCCCCCGACGGGAAGGTGTACACCTTCCGGCTGCGCCGTGGCGTGTCGTTCCACGACGGGACGCCGATGAACGCCCGCACGGTGGCGGCGGACGTGGACCGTGCGATCAACCCCAACAACCCGTGCTACGTGCTGGCCCGTAAGGGCGTGGACACCTACGACGACTTCACCTTCGGCAACGCCAAGGACGGGACCGTCGCCAAGATGGAGGTGCTCGACGACGACACGCTGCGCTTCACGCTCCCCAAGCCGAACGCGCCGTTCCTGTCCAGCTTGGCGATGGTGTGGCAGGGCATCATGAGCCCGGAGGCGACCAAGAAGTACAACTGCGACGCGAGCCAGCATCCGGTCGGCACCGGCCCGTTCAAGTTCGTCGAAGCCGTCCGGAACGACCACATCACGGTCGAGGCCAACCCCAGCTACTGGGGCGGCCGGCCGAAGATCGACCGGATCATCTTCCAGATCGTGCCCGAGAGCGCCACGCGGATGCTCAAGCTCGAGCGCAACGAGGTCCAGATCCTGGCCGACGTGCCCCCCGCCGACTACCCGCGCGTGACGGGCAACCCGCAGCTCAAGCTGTACCAGCAGCCCGGGCTTACGATCCTGTACGTGGCGATGTCCAACGACCGGGGCCCGTTTCGGGATCGGCGCGTCCGCCAGGCGATGAACTACGCGGTGGACAAGGACGCGATCAACAAGGGCCTGTACGGCGGCGCGACGACCGCGAGCCAGGGGATCCCGCCGGTGCTCTGGGGGTACAACAAGGACGTCAAGCCGTACCCGTATGACGTCGAGAAGGCCCGGGCTCTCCTCAAGGAGGCCGGGTTCGCCAACGGTTTCGCGACCGACATGATGGTCTACGCCAACCCGCGCGGGTACAACCCGGTCGGCGGCGCCAAGCTCGGCGAAGCGGTCCAGGGCTACCTCGCCAAAGTCGGCGTCACCGCCAAGATCACGCAATACGAGTGGGGCGCCTACCTCGACAAGATCCGCCACACCCAGTACGAGGGCTTTGCGATCTGCGGGTGGTCGGGGGACAACGGCGATCCCGATAACTTCCTCGGCGACCTCTTCGAGTGGGACTACGCGAACAACCGGCAGCGGACCAACAACTGCACGCGCCACCACAACCCGGCGTTCGACAAGCTGATCCAGCAGGGCCGGCAGGTCACCGATCAGGCCAAGCGCGCGCAGATCTACATCGAGGCCAACAAGATCCTCCACGACGACGCGCCGGGCATCTTCATCAACCACACGAGCCAGGTGCGCGCCGCGCGCGCCACCGTGCGGGGCTTCCTGCTGAACCCGCTGCAGATGTTCTTCCACATGGAGCTCGTGTCGCTGCAGTAGCCGGCCGCGCCCGCGCGGGGAGCCGGCGGGGCCGAGCGCCGCCGGCTCCCCGCCGGCGTCCCCGGGCGACCATCGGGGCGGCAGGACCGTCACCCTCGCGCCGCCCGGCGGCGTCGGGGCGGCGCGAGGCTCTCCGGATGCTGGGGTACATCGCACGCCGGCTCGTGCAGCTCGTCCCCGTGCTCCTCGGGGTGAGCGTGCTCGTGTTCTTCGGGATGCATCTCCTCCCGGGCGACGTCGCGCAGCTCCTGCTCGGCGACAAGGGGACCGAGGCCGACCTCCAGCGCCTGCGCCACCAGCTCGGGCTGGACCGGCCGGTCTACGTGCAGTACGCGCGCTTCCTCGCCGGCGCCGTGCACGGCGACTTCGGGGTCTCGATCCGCACCCGCCAGCCGGCGATCTGGGAGATCGGGCAGGCGCTCCCGGTCACGGTGGAGCTCAGCCTCGCGGCGCTCCTGTTTGCCGTGGCGGCCGGGCTCGCGGTCGGGATCCTCGCCGCGCGCCACCCGCGCTCGGCCTTGGACGCGGGCGCGATGGTCGGCGTGCTGATCGGCGTTTCGATGCCGGTGTTCTGGACAGGGATCCTGCTGCTGCTGGTCTTCGGCGGCATCTTGGGCTGGCTGCCCCTCGGCAGCCTGCTCGACGAAGGGATGCGGTTCCACCGGATCACCGGCATGTCGCTGGTGGACGGCCTCCTCACCGGCGACTGGGCGGTGGTGCGGAGCAGCGTGCGGCACCTCATTCTCCCGGCGGTGGCGCTGGGGCTCACGTCGATGGCGACGATCGCCCGGATGGCGCGCTCCACGATGTTGGAGGCGCTCGGCTTGGACTACGTCCGCACCGCGCGAGCCAAGGGCGTGCCCGAGCCGCGCGTGGTCAGCCACCACGCCCTGCGTAACGCCCTCCTGCCGGTCGTGACGCTCGTCGGGCTGCAGCTCGGGCTGCTGCTGAGCGGCGCGGTGCTGACCGAGACGATCTTCGCGCTGCCGGGCCTCGGCCGCCTCGCGATCACGAGCATCCTCGCCCGCGACTACCCGGTCGTCCAGGGCGTCGTGCTCATCGCCGCGGCGGTCTTCGTGCTGGCCAACCTGCTCGTCGACGTCCTCTACGCCTACCTCGACCCGAGGATCCGCTATGGCTGACGAGGCCGGCGTCCGGGCGGCGGCCTCGGGCCGGACGCCGCCCGCGGCGCGCCGGCGCGCCGCGGCGCTCTCGTGGCGCCGCCTCGCCCGCAGCCCCCACCTTGTGGTCGGCGCGGCGATCCTGGCGCTCGTGGTGGGGTCGGCCGCCTTCGCCCGCGCCCTCGCCCCGCACAGCCCGGTCGATCAGGCGTTCACCGAGCAGCTCCGGCCGCCCTCGGCGGCGCACCCGTTCGGGACCGACGAGTTCGGCCGCGACGTCTTCTCCCGCGTGCTCTACGGGGCGCGGATCGCCCTCGTCGTCGGCATCCTGGCCGACGGGATCGCGATGGCGCTCGGCATCGTCCTGGGCACCGTCGCGGGCTACTTCGGCGGATGGGTCGAGGCGACGGCGATGCGCACGGTCGATGTGATGCTGGCGTTCCCGTACCTGCTGCTCGCGATGATCGTCGTCGCGATCCTCGGCCCCAGCCTCACGAACGCGATGATCGCGATCGGCATCGTGTACACCCCGCAGTTCGCGCGGCTGGTGCGCGGGGCCGTGCTCGCGATCCGGGAGCAGGAGTTCGTCGAGGCGGCTCGCGCCCTGGGGGCCGGGCCGATCCGGGTCCTCGGCCGGCACGTGCTGCCCAACATCCTCTCCCCGATCATCGTGGTGGCCACGCTGACCGTGGGGTTCGCGATCGTCGAGACGGCCGGGCTGTCGTTCCTGGGCCTGGGCGCGAGCCCTCCTACGCCGGAATGGGGGTCGATGCTCGCCACGGGCCGCTCGTACATGCTCACGGCGCCCTGGATCGCGACGTTCCCGGGCCTCGCGATCCTCGTGACGGTCGTGGCCTTCAACCTCATGGGGGACGGGCTGCGCGACCTGCTCGACCCGCGGCTGCGCGGCCGCGGGTTCTAGCCGGCGAGCACGGCGGCGTCGCCGGTGCGTGAACCGCGCCGCGCGCCGGGACGTAGGGAAGGAGGGCGGCATGCACGTCGCCGAGCTGGAGGTGCGGGTGCGGTACGACGAGACCGACCAGATGGGGGTGGCCCACCACGCCAGCTACCTGGTCTGGTTCGAGGCCGGCCGCACCGAGTTCATCCGGGATCGGGGCCGGTCGTACGCGCAGCTGGAGCGCGACGGCTGGCTGCTCGTGGTCGTGGAGGCCTGCTGCCGGTACCGCCGTCCGGCGCGCTACGATGACGTGCTGGCCGTGCGGACCCGCCTGCGCTCGCTGGAGGCGGCGACGCTCGCGTTCGGATACGAGGTGGTGCGCAGGCCGGACGGCGAGCTCGTGGCCGACGGGTACACCGTTCACGCGGTGGTGGATCGCACCGGGCGGCCGCGGCGGGTGCCCGCGGAGATCCGGAGCCTGCTCGGGCCGCCGGCGGAATCACCGGCTCGGGGCGGCCGTTGTCGCGACTAGCGCACGGTCCCGGGGCCCAGGGGAGGGCGCAGCGGGACGAATCGGCCGCGGGGGGTGCCCCGCGCTTCCGATCGAGGCACGGCGTCCCGCCCCAACGCATCGCGGGAGACCGGCGATCCGTGGGGTGGGAGGGCGCGCCAGGCCCGGCGCGCCCCCCAATCGACAGCGCGCGACGCGGCGCTGGGGCCGCGGCCCGGAGGCCCGGTTAGAGGGTTAGAGACCCCGGCCCCAGCACTCGCGTCCCCGGCGCCGCTGCCTCGGGCGCGGCAGGCGCCCGCCCGGAAGGAGAGGACACCGCCCCGGCGAAGGGAATCATCCCCGCTCGCGCCGTCCGAGCGTCGAGCGGGCGCGACCGATAAGGAGAAAGGTGGTTCACGGTCCGATGTCCGAAGAGAGAGCCCCGGCCCCCCAGGCAGAGGAGATCGATCTGGCCCGGATCCCCCGGCTGGCCGAGCGGCAGATCGTCCAGGGCACCGTCGTGCGCGTCGACAGCGAGGGAGTGCTCGTCGACGTCGGCGCCAAGTCCGAAGGCTTCATCCCGCCGCGAGAGCTCTCGGCGCAGGGCGAGACACCGCAGGGGCTCCACGTCGGCGACAAGATCGACGTGTACGTCATGAAGGTGGAAGGCGAAGAAGGCAACATCCTCCTCAGCAAGAAGCGGGCCGATCTCGCGCTCGCGTGGGACCGCGTGCACAAGGCGTTCGACACCGGCGCGATCCTCCACGCGATGGTGGTGGACAAGGTCAAAGGCGGCCTCGTCGTCGACCTGGGCATGCGCGGGTTCGTGCCGGGCAGCCACGTCGACCTCACCCAGGCCAAGGGCCGTCAGTTCGAGGCGCTCGTCGGTCAGAGCATCCCGCTCAAGGTCATCGAGGTGGACCGGTCCAAGGGCCGGGTCATCCTCTCGCACAAGAACGCGGTCGCCGAGATCAAGCAGAAGACGCGCGCGGAGGTCCTCGCGTCTCTGGAGGAGGGCCAGGTGCGCGATGGCGTGGTCAAGCGCCTGACCGACTTCGGGGCGTTCGTGGACCTCGGCGGCGTGGACGGGCTCCTGCCGATCAGCGAGATGTCGTGGACGTACATCAAGCATCCATCCGAGGTCGTGCGCCGGGGCCAGAAGATCACCGTCGCGGTCCTCCGGGTGGATCGCGAGGCCGGCCGGATCTCGCTCGGCCTCAAGCACATCCTCCCGGATCCGTGGCAGCACCTGGGCGACGCCTACCGTCCGGGCCAGGTCGTCAGCGGCAAGGTCGTCCGGCTCGTCGCGTCCGGCGCGTTCGTCCGGCTGCCGGAGGTGGACGCGTTCATCCCGATCTCCGAGATGGCCGAGAAACGGGTGCAGAAGGTGGAGGACGTGTTGCAGGTGGGCCAGACCATCGAGGCGCTCGTCACGGAGATCCGTCCGGACGAGCGGCGCATGATCCTGAGCCTCAAGCGGCTGGCCCGCGAGCGCGAACGCGCCCGGGTGAAGGAGTACATCAACACGCAGGAAGACGAAGGCCGCGTCACGATCGGAGATATCGCCGGCGAGCTGCTGCGGCAGGTTGTGACGCGTCCGACGAAGCCTCAGGGCCCGGACGGGGAGAGGCGCGAGTCCCGCGAGGCGCCTGGCGACCAGCCCGCGCAGGACGAGGGGGCGCCGAAGCCGTCCACGCCGTCGCCCTGATCCTCCGGCCCCTCCCTCCGGGCGCACCCCGGCCGTCCCCACGGCCCGATGCCTGGGCCACGCGACGAGGAGCCGTCTCCCCGCCGTCCCGGGAACGTCGCGGCGTGGCGCGGGCGATGCGCTGAGGAGGTGAAGCCAGCCCGTGGAGCCGTCCGCCATGCTCTTCGAGGTCGCGAGCGGCGTCGCGTACCTCACGGTGAACCGCCCCGAACAGCGCAACGCGATGACCTGGGCGATGTACGAGCGGCTCGTCGAGGTGTGCGAGGAGGTCGATCGGGACGACCGGATCAAGGTGCTGGTCGTCTCCGGCAGCGGCGACCGCGCGTTCATCTCCGGCACCGACATCTCGCAGTTCCCGGCGTTTCGCGGGAACCCGCAGGCCGGGGTCGAGTACGAGGAGCGGATCGACCGGGTCATCGGGCGGCTCGAAGGCGTGCGCAAGCCGACGGTGGCGGCGATCCGGGGATTCGCGATCGGCGGCGGGATGACGATCGCGATCGCCTGCGATCTGCGGCTCGCGGCCGAGGGCGCGACGTTCGGGGTGCCCGTCATCCGGCTGGGCAACTGCCTCTCCATGAAGAACTACGCGCGCCTCGTCGCGTTGATCGGCCCGGCGCGGGCCAAGGAGATGATCTACACCGCGCGCCACGTGAGTGCGCGCGAGGCGCTCGCCTGGGGGCTCGTGAACGAGGTCGTGCCGGCCGCGGAGCTCGCCGAGCGCGTGCGGGAACTGGCCGAGGGCATCGCCTCGGCGCCGCCGCTCACGCTGCGCGTCAGCAAGGAGGCGATCCGGCGGGTCGTGCACCGCCTGCTGCCCGACGATCCCGGCCGCGATCTCGTGAGTACCTGCTACAACAGCGCGGACTTCCAAGAAGGGGTGGCCGCGTTCCTGGACAAGCGCCCGCCGCGGTGGACGGGCCGGTAGGCGCCGGAGCCGGCCTCCCCGCTCGCCGTGCGATGCCGGGGGGGCCGAGGCCGGGCGGCGGGCCGCCGGAGCGTCGGGGAGGTGATGCGTGGACATCGTGCACGTCGCCCGCGTACGGGTCTACCAGGAGAAGCGTCCCAACCGGCGCGCGTATCTCGCGGGCTTCGCCGAGCCGGTCCGCTACGGGGTGAACGCGGGGATCAAGGCGTTCTACGGGATGGAGCCCGACGAGGAGCTCCCGAGCACGCTCGACCACCTCGTCGGCGCGGCGGCGGGCTGACTCACCGGGACCCTCGCGGGCGCGCTGGAGGCGCGCGGGATCCCGAGCCACCCCGATAAGCTCTGGACCGAGGCCGAGGGGATCATCGAGGCCCCGGACCGTGTGATGCGGGTGACGCAGATTCGCGTCAGGTACCACCTGACGATCCCCCGCGGCAAGCGCCCGGAGGCGGAGCGAGCGCTCGCGGTGTTCGAGCGGGGCTGCCCCGTCGCCCAGACGCTCAAGGGCTGCGTGGCGATCTCGCATGCCTGGGAGATCACCGAGGAATGACGGCCCCCGCCCGGCGCCGGGGCACAAGGAAGAGACGCGGCGCGTCGAGAACCGGATGAGCGGCGCCGGGCGCGGATGGCCCGGGCGGGGGTCAGGTCGACACGGTGGTGGTGACACGTGACGTACGTCTTCAGATGCCC
>JAJPJJ010000030.1 GCA_021324295.1 Bacillota bacterium | reverse complement strand
TATTCCCGTACACTGAGAGGACCCACGTTGCCTCCTGGGTGCCGGTGACCGGCATTTTGAGGCAACAATTCGCTCTTCGGTGTCGATAATTTTGAGGCACTTCGCTCGGTTGACGCACGCGGGCGCGGCCCGTACAATGGTCGGGCGGAGGTTTCGACTCGTGGCGGCATCCGGGGTGCTCCCGCTTCTGCAGCGCAGACGGGAGTTTCTCCTTGTTTATGAGCAACTCATCGAGGGCCGGCGTCCCTGGGTGACCGGGCCGGCCGGCGCGGCCAAGGCCTGCCTCGCCGCCGCCCTGATCGTGGCGGCGCGAGACCACGTTTCTCGGTGGCTCGTCCTCGCCGCGCATCGGGAGCAAGCGGAGAGGCTGGCCGACGATCTTGCGGCGTTCCTCCCGGCCGGCACGGCGGAGATCCACCTGCTCGGCCTCTGGGAGCCGCTCGCCCCGGAGGACCCTCCTTCTGTCGCGGCGGAGGCCGAGCGGCAGCGCCTGCTGGAGGCCATCCGGCGCCGCGTCCCCATCATCGTGGTCGCGTCCCCGGCCGGATTCCTCTCCCCGCTGCCGGACCCCGCGTGGGTGGCCGGCGCCCGCCTCGAGGTCCGGCCGGGCGCGCGCCTCCGGCTCGAAGACGCGGTCGCGCGGCTCGCCGCCGGAGGGTACGAGCGGACGGACCTCGTCCGCGCCCCTGGACAGCTCGCGGTGCGCGGCGGCCTGCTCGACGTCTTCCCCTCCACGGCGGAGCGTCCCGTGCGGATCGAGTGGACCGGCGACGACGTGGAGTCGGTCCGGGCGTTCGACCCGGAGACCCAGCTCACGACCGCGGCGCTCGATGCCGCGGTGGTCCTTCCCGCGCGTCCGCCCGGCGCGGCGGGCCCGACCCTCCCCGACGCGCTCGAGGACGCAGTCTGCGTGCTCGACGAGCCCGCGGAGATATCCCGGCAGGCCCTGGCGCTGCACGCGCAGGCCGGCGCCGCGCGCGCACGCGCCATCGAGGCCGGCCGGATCGCGCCCTCGACACCGCCCGGGCTCGTGCCCTGGGAGACGATCGAGGAGGCGCTCGCCCGGCACCGCGCGCTCTCCATCTCGACGCTGCGCCGGCCGCTCGGGGAGCGCGCGGTCGACCTGCCGTCCGGCGTCGTCGAATCGTTCGCCGGCCAGATCGAGGGCGTGACGCAGGAGGTGCGCCGCTGGCTCGCCGCCGGTCGGCGCGTCGTCGTATCGAGCCGGCAGGCACACCGGATGAGCGAGCTGTTCGCCGAGCACGGGGTGCCCGCCGGCGTCGTGGAGGACCTCCGGGAGCCTCCCGCGCCGGGCACCGTCGCGATCGTCCCGCAGGCGCTGACGGAGGGGTTCACGCTCGACGACTTGGTGGTCCTCACCGACGGCGAGATCCTCGGCTGGCGCCGGCGCCGCAGGGCGGTGCGGTGGGTCCGGGACGGCGCCCGGCTGGGGAGCTGGACGGAGCTCGAGCCGGGGGACCTCATCGTGCACGTCCACCACGGGATCGGTGTGTACCGCGGGCTGGTGCGCCTCGCGATCGGCGGGAGCGAACGGGACTACCTGCACCTCCAGTACGCCCAGGGGGACGCGCTGTACGTCCCCACGGATCAGATCAACCTGGTGCAGCGGTACGTCGGGGTGGACGGGCAGGCGCCCCAGATCCACCGGCTCGGCGGCACGGAGTGGGAGCGCGAGAAGCGGCGGGTCCGGGAGCGCGCCCGCGAGATGGCGCGCGACCTCCTACAGCTCTACGCGGCCCGGGAGCGCGCGCGCGGACACGCGTTCGCCCCGGACACCCCATGGCAGCGCGAGCTGGAGGACGCGTTCGCGTACGAGGAGACGCCCGACCAGCAGAAGGCGATCGACGACGTGAAGCGGGACATGGAGGCCCCGCGGCCGATGGACCGGCTCGTCTGCGGGGACGTCGGCTACGGCAAGACCGAGGTCGCCCTGCGGGCCGCGTTCAAGGCGGTGATGGACGGCAAGCAGGTGGCGGTCCTCGTGCCGACGACGATCCTCGCCCAGCAACACTACACCGTGTTCCGCGAACGATTCGCGCCGTACCCCGTCCGGGTGGAGATGCTGAGCCGGTTCCGCACGCCGCGCGAGCAACGGGCGATCCTGGAGGCGACCCGCGCGGGGGCCGTGGACGTGCTGATCGGAACCCACCGCCTGCTCCACCCGTCCGTCGCGTTCCGCTCGCTCGGCCTCGTGATCATCGACGAGGAGCAGCGGTTCGGCGTCAGGCACAAGGAGCGGCTCAAGCAGCTCCGGACGCAGGTGGATGTGCTGACGCTCACCGCCACGCCGATCCCGCGCACGCTGCAGATGTCCCTCGCCGGCCTCCGGGATCTCTCGGTGATGGAGACCCCGCCGGAGGCGCGGCAGCCGATCCTCACCTATATCCGCGAGGACGACCCGCAGCTCGTGCGCGATGCCATCCGGCGCGAGCTCGAGCGCGGCGGCCAGGTCTACGTCGTGCACAACCGCGTGGAGACGATCGAGCGGGCCGCCCGGCGCCTGCGCGCCGCGGTACCGGAGGCGCGCGTGGCCGTGGCGCACGGCCGGATGCCGGAGGCGCGCCTGGAGCGGGTGATGCTCGACTTCCTGGGCGGGCGGTACGACGTCCTGGTCTGCACGACCATCGTCGAGATCGGGCTGGACATCCCCCGCGTGAACACCATCATCATCGAGGACGCACACCTGCTCGGCCTGGCCCAGCTCTACCAGCTCCGCGGCCGCGTCGGCCGCGGGGATCGGCAGGCGTACGCGTACCTGCTCTACCCGCAGCACGCGCGGCTGACGCCCGAGGCGGAGCAGCGGCTCGTGGCGATGCGCGAGTTCGTCGAGCTGGGGTCCGGGCTCCGCCTCGCGATGCGCGACCTGGAGATCCGCGGCGCCGGGAACATCCTCGGGCCCGAGCAGCACGGGCACCTCGCCGCCGTCGGGCTCGATCTCTACATGCGCCTGCTCGACGAGGCGGTCCGCGAAGTCCGCGGGGAGATCGTCGAGGAGCCTCCGGAGGTGGCGGTGGACCTCGACGCGGACGCCTACCTGCCCGAGACGTACATCCCGTCGCCCGGCCAGCGAATGGCGGCCTACCGGCGCTTCGCCGCGGCCGGGACGCTCGAGGAGTGGGACGCCGCGGTCGCGGAGCTGCGGGACCGGTACGGCCCGCTCCCGCCGCCCGCCCGGCACCTCGCCGAGGTGCTCCGCCTGCGCGTGCTGGCGCGTCGTGCCGGGGTGACGGCGATCTCGCGGGAGCGCGCCGACGTGCTGCTGCGCGTCGCCGACGCCGAGGTGGGCGCCGGCGTGGTCGAGGCGCTGCTCGCGCGGCCCCACGATCGCGTGCGGTTCACGCCGGAGGGCGTGCTGATCCGCACGGACGGCGCCCCGTTCGAGGAGACGGTGCGGCTGATCGGAGAGATCCTGGAGAGGCTCGCCGCGGGCGCCGCCGGCACCGGCGCGCCCGCCCCGGGGATCGAGCGTGAGCGGGCGCCCCTCGGGGGAGCGCGCTGATGCCCGACCGTCGCGGGCGGGCGTTCGCGCAGCTCGTCGAGCTCATGGCGCGCCTGCGCGGCCCCGGCGGATGCCCGTGGGACCGCGAGCAGACCCACCTCTCGCTGCGGCCGTACCTCCTCGAAGAAGCCTACGAGACGCTCGAGGCGATCGAGGACGGCGCGCCGGGGCGGTTGCGCGAGGAGCTCGGCGATCTGCTGCTGCAGGTCGTCTTCCACGCCCAGATCGCCTCCGAGCACGGCCGCTTCACGATCGAGGACGTCGTGGGGGGGCTCGCGGAGAAGCTGATCCGCAGACATCCGCACGTCTTTGGGGGAGCCCGGGCGGCCTCGCCCGACGCGGTGCTCGCGCGGTGGGAGAGGATCAAGGAAGAGGAGCGTGCGCAGGCGCACGCGGGGCCCGACGCCGGAGGCGCGGCGGCCGAAGCCGGCGCGGCCGGGCAGCCCGGGGGCGCCCTCAGCGGCCTCCCGCGCACGCTGCCGGCGCTCGCGCTCGCGCAGCAGATGCAGACGCGTGCGGCCGAGCGCGGGGTCGCGTGGCCCGACCTCGCCGGGGCGATCCGCGCGGTCCGCGAGCGGCTCGACGAGCTCGAGCGTGCCGCGGTGGCTTCTCCGCCGCAGGCCGTCGAGGCGGCGCTGGGCGGTCTGCTGTTCGCCGCCGCCGCCCTCCCGCGCTACCTGGGCCAGAACGCCGAGCTCGCGCTGCGGGCGGCGTGCGCCCGGTTCAGGGAGCGGTTCGATCGCATGGAAGCCAGGGCGCGCGCGTCCGGCCAGTCCCTGCGAGAATACACGGCCGACGAGCTGCTCGCCCTGTGGCGTGAGGCTCGATAAGTTCCTGCAGGTCAGCCGGCTGATCCGCCGCCGGGCGCTGGCCAACAGCCTGTGCCGCGCGGGCCGGGTCACGCTGAACGACCGGGCGGCGCCTCCCGCCGCGCCGGTGCGACCTGGGGATGTCGTGAGCGTGGAGGTCGCGGGCCGCCGCATCCGTGTACGGGTGCGCCGGGTTCCCGACCGCGGCGCCCCGCACGGCGCGGAGGACTGCTGCGAGGTACTCGAGGACGCCGGGACGTAGCCTCCCACGCGCCGCGGCGCGCCGACGCGGCCTGTGGGAGGACGCGGCCGAGGGAGGTTGTCCGTGTCGCTGATCGAGGCGGTGAGGGCACGCGAGATCCTGGACTCGCGTGGAAATCCGACGGTGGAAGTCGAGGTCACCCTCGACTCCGGCGCATGCGGGCGCGCCGCGGCTCCCTCCGGGGCCAGCACCGGCATCCACGAGGCGCTGGAGCTGCGGGACGGGGACCCGTCGCGGTACGGCGGCCTCGGCGTCCGCCGGGCTGTCGCGCACGTTCGGGAGACCCTCGCGCCGCTCCTCCTCGGCCGCGATGCGCTGGACCAGTCGGGGATCGACCGGACGCTGTGCGACGCGGACGGCACGCCCAACAAGAGCCGGCTCGGCGCCAACGCGATCGTCGGCGTCTCCCTCGCCGTCGCCCGCGCGGCCGCGGCCGACCGCGGTCTCCCGCTCTTCCGGTATCTGGCCCGGGACGAGGCCGTGACCCTGCCCGTTCCCCTGATGAACGTCATCAACGGCGGCAAGCACGCGGACAACGGGCTCGACTTCCAGGAGTTCATGCTCGTGCCGTGGGGCGCGCCCGCGTTCAGCGAGGCCCTCCGGATGGGCGCCGAGACGTACCACGCGCTGCGCCGCCTGCTCCGCGACCGGGGCCTTGTGACCGGCGTGGGCGACGAGGGCGGGTTCGCACCGCGGCTCTCGGGCAACGAGGAGGCGCTCGACCTCCTGGTGTCGGCGATCGAGCGGGCAGGGCTCGCGCCCGGGCGCGATATCGCGCTGGCCCTCGATCCCGCGGCCAGCAGCTTCTTCGCGGATGGGGGGTATGCGCTGGATGGCGGGCGGGCCCGCCGGTCGAGCGCCGAGATGGTCGCGTACTACGTCGACCTCGTCGACCGGTTTCCGATCGTGTCGATCGAGGACGGGCTCGCGGAGGACGACTGGGACGGGTGGGTGGCGCTCACCGATCGGCTCGGGAGCCGGGTGCAGCTCGTGGGCGACGACCTGTTCGTCACCAACCTGGCCCGCATCAGGCAGGGGATCCAGCGGGGGGCCGCCAACGCGGTGCTCATCAAGCCCAACCAGATCGGCACGCTGACCGAGACGCTCGAGGCGATCCATGCCGCCCGCGGGCACGGATGGGGCGCGATCATCTCGCACCGATCCGGGGAGACGGAGGATACCACGATCGCCGATCTGGCGGTCGCCACGGGGGTCGGGCAGATCAAGGCCGGCGCCCCCGCCCGATCCGAGCGCGTCTGCAAGTACAACCGGTTGCTCCGGATCGAGGCGGCGCTGGGCGGCGCCGCGCGCTTCCCGGGCGCCGCGGCGCTGACCCGGCGCGCGGCGGGATCCGGGCGAGAGCAGGAATCCGGCCGCGCGCCCAGAACCTGAGACGCATCCATGGCCATCCGTCGCCGCACGGGAGGGGCGCCGCGATGGACCGAGCTCTACGCGGCGCTGTGCGCGGCGGCCCTCCTCCTCACACTCACCGTCGTCTACCTGACGACCGTCCACGTTCGGACGGCGGTCGCGGAGTTTGCGCGCAGCGCCGCGCGTCCGCGGCCGGTGCACGGCGTGCCCTACGCCGATCTGATCAACCGCACCGCGGTCGCGCACCACCTCAACCCCGCGCTGCTCGCGGCGGTCGTCGCCGCGGAGAGCGGCTTCGATCCCGAGGCCCGCTCCCCGCGCGGCGCCTACGGCCTGATGCAGGTGATGCCCGCGACGTGGCGGGAGCTGGATGCCGCGGCGGCCTGCGGGGCCACGGTGGGCCCGGCCCCGCCCTGCATGAACGACCCGGCCGCCAACCTCGAGGTCGGCGCCACCTACTTGCGGCGGCTCCTCGACCGGTTCGGCGGCAACGTCGTGCTGGCCGTCGCCGCGTACAACGCCGGGGCGGGCACCGTCGTCCACCACCGGGGCGTGCCGCCGTTCCCCGAAACGGCGCGCTACCTCCGGCAGGTCGCGCTGGCGTGGTTCCACCTCGAGCACGATGGAACGCTCACGCCGTTCTGGCTGGCGGTCATTCGCGCGTTCGACCTGTGGCAGCGCGCCCGTCCCGTCCTGCTGGCCGCGCTGGCCGCCCTCGCGGTGCCCTGGATGTGGCCGCGCCCGCGGCACCGCCTGGGGCCGGTCGTCCCCCGGTGATCCCACAGCGCCCCGGTGGGTCCGCACGGCGCGCATCCGGCGCACCGGGTGCCGGCCACGAGCGGACCGCGGCGTGCCCGCCGGGGGGGTCCGCCAGGCCGCGACGCCGGAAGCCGGCCCCCCTGCAGCGGCTCGTGGCTGCGATCGCCGTGTGCGTGATGGCGGCGATGATGGTCGCGCTATCGACCCAGTACGCGCGCACCTACACGCTGGCGCGCCAGGCCGCGCGGCTGGAGCAGCGGCGCCGGGCCCTGATCGCGCAGAACGAGCTGCTCCGCGAAGAGATCCACCGGCTGCAGACGGACGACCGCTACATCGAGCGGCTCGCCCGCCAGCAGCTCGGGCTGGTGCGCCCGGGGGAGATCGAGCTGCTGATCGTGCCGGCCGGCCACGGCGCCGGCGCGACCACCGCTGCGGGCGCGCATCCCCCCGGCGCCGCCCCGGCAGAGGAGGCCAAGCCGGAGGCGGCCGCCGGCCGGATCGACGCGCGTGCGCCCGGGGCGGCGCCGGCCGGCCGGTCCGCATGGACCGCTCGGCTGCGCGCGATCCTCGAGTGGGCGCGCGGATGGCTCCATTCCTTGACACCCCCCGGGGGGTAGGCTATAATCTCCTGCGCATTGCTGAGCGAAGGAGGGACTGCGTCCCTGGTATGAGCCTTGAAGCGGGCACGATTTTGGAAGGCGTCGTCGTCAAGATCACCCACTACGGCGCCTTCGTTGAGCTCCCCGACGGCAAAAGCGGCCTCGTCCACATCTCCGAAATTGCCGACACCTACGTCAAGGACGTGCGGGACTACCTGAAGGAGCAGGAGCGCGTCAAAGTCAAGGTCCTCGGGTACAACGAGAAGGGCAAGCTGGATCTCTCGGTCAAGCAGGCCCTGGACCCCGCGGAGCGCCAGGCTCGGATCCGCGCGAAGGCGACGTTCGAGGAAAAGCTGGCCAAGTTCATGAAGGAGAGCGAGGAGCGCCTCCTCGACCTGAAGCGCAATACCGAGGCCAAGCGCGGCGGCCGGCGGCGGTAACGGCCCCGGTTACTGCACCCCTACCATCCAGGCGATATCCTCGAAGGCCTGCCACACGATCTCGTCGTTCTGCATCTGCCGGCTGCGCTCATGGATCTGTCCCTGCTCCCCCAGCTCCTCGAGCTCCTCGAGCATCCGCTGCAGGCGGTTGCGCAGCCCGAGCACGCGCTGATCGGTGGTCTCCTCGGGCAGCAGCCCGCGGATCTTCTCGAGCGCGTCCCGCTCCACCCGCCGGGCGAGCCGGTCCAGCTCCACGGGCTCCAGCCGGGAGTAGACGACGAGGCCGCGGCGCTCCTCCATCGCCTCGCTGACCACGCCCTGTATCTGCTTGAGCAGCTGCTCGCTCATCGGAGTACCCCTCGTCTCCAGTATAGCTTGCCCTCGCGCCCTCGGGGCCTGCTCGGTGGAGGGCGCGGCGCCCGTCACGTCGCGGCGTCCATATCCGGCCCGGCCGCCGGCTCGGAGGGCTCCGCGTCGCCCGAGACGGCATCGTAGAGGAGCAGCGCCCGCAGCGCCTGCAGCGTGACCTCCACGTGGTGGAATTCGCCCTCCTCGGACAACCACGACCCGTCCGGCCGGGCCAGAGCGGCGAGCCGCGCGAGGCCCTGCCGGACCGGGAGCGGATCCGCGGGAACGCCGGCATCCCCGAGGCAGTTCAGCATCCCGGCCAGCCAGCCGGGAGGCCATCGCTCCGGCGCCACCGCCGTAAGCGCCTCCAGCCCGCGGGCCGCGGCCGCCGACTGCGCTCCCTCGCCCAATCGGAACACCGCCACGGCGAGCCACGTCGCTGGCAGGAACCCTACGAATCGCCCGTCCGTGGCCTGGCGGGCGCGCAGGTACGCCATCGCCCGCGCGACCGCGTCGTCGCCGCGATGCCCGAGCCGCACGAGCCAGAAGCCCACGAGCGCGGTCAAGAGGCTCCGCACGCGTGGATCGCCGGGCAGGAGGCGGGGGGACGGCCCGTACCGCATCAGCCCGGGCGGCTCGTCCCACGACCCATCGGGACGCTGGGCGGCGAGCAGGAAGGTGAGGGCGCGCTCGACGTAGGGGCTGGAGCGCAGCCCGAGATCGTCCAACCACCGCAGGGCGGTCGTCGTCGCCTCGATCGTCGAGAGGCGGCCCTGGACCATCCCGTGCGGGAACCCGCCGTCGTCGTTCTGCCGCGCCTCAAGCGCGCGCATCACCTTGGCGCCGGGCCGGGGCCGCCCGAGGATGCCGCGCAGCCGCGCGCGCTCCATCTCGGTCCCGTTGTGGTCGATGTAGGCGATGGTCCGGCGCCAGTCGAGGCGCCCGCCGTACGAGGCTACGGCAGCCATCGCCCCATCGGGGCGGCCTGGACACCGGCGGCGCCGTCGCCGGTCGTGGACCGTCCGAAGCTCTGTCCCAGCTCGGTGTCGAGATCGGTGGCGCGCGCCATAGCATCCCTCCCGCGTCGTCCTCCTTCGTGGCCGCAGATGCCTCCGGCGTGGTGCACGGACTCCGCAGAGGGATACGTGCTCTCGCACAGGAAGCCCTGCCCTCCGGTCCGAAGCTGTGAACGATCGCGGACGCTCGCCGGCGACCGAGCCACATTCGGAGCGGCCGCCGCCGGGAGACCAGAGGCGAGGTTCGCCGTACGTCCATGACCGAGCGCATCGGCTTCGTCGGCATCGGCGTGATGGGCCAGCCCATGGCGGCCAACCTCCTGCGCAAGGGGTTTGCGGTCACCACCCTCGTGCACCGGCGGCGGGAGCCGGCCCGGCAGCTCGAAACGCAGGGCGCACGCGTCGCCGCCTCCCTCTCCGACCTGCTCGCGGAGTGCCCGGTGGTCATCGCCTGTCTTCCCTCCTCCGCGGAGGTCGAGGAGGTCGTCCTGGGGCAGGGCGGCGTGCTCGCATCGGGCCGGGCGGGGAGCGTGTTCGTCGATATGGGGACGAGCCGCCCCGCCTCGACGCGCATGCTCGCGGAGCGCCTCCGGGCCCGTGGGATCGCGATGCTCGACGCACCGATCACGGGCGGCGTGCGCGGCGCCCGGGAGGGCACGCTGACGATCTACGTCGGTGGACCCGAGGATGCGCTCGCGCGCATCCGACCGGCCCTCGAGGCGATGGGACGCGCGATCTTCCATATGGGCGCGACCGGGGCCGGGCACGTCACCAAGCTGCTCAACAATATGCTCTCGCTCGCCTCCATGGCCGTTCTCGCGGAGGCGCTGCCCCTCGGCGTCCGCCTGGGCCTCGACCCCACGCAGCTCATCACCGCGCTCGCCGCAGGATCCGGCGCCACCAACGCGATCCCCAGCCGCGGTCAGCGCATCCTCAGCCGCGAGTTCGCGCCGGCGTTTCGCGTGGACCTCGCGCACAAGGATCTGCGGCTCGCCGAGGAGATGGCCCAGGAGGTCCGGCTGGCGCTGCCCGTGACCTCGGCGGCGCTGCTCACCTACACGATCGCCCGCGCCCTCGGCCTGGACGGGGAGGACACCGTGGCGCTCGTCAAGGTGTGGGAGCGGATGCTCGGGGTGGAAGTTCGCGAGGGCCGCCCGCGGTCCGGATCGTAGTCGCCCGACCCCCGCAGCGCCCGCCAGCCAGCGATGACCCGGCATCGCCTCCATCCAGCCCGTCGCGTGGAACTTGAAGCGCCCCGCGCGGAGATTCGAGGCGGGATTCGGGGAACGTTTGTGCAAGCTCGCGCGCGTGGCTCGCGCACGAGGGTGTCATCGTCGCCGCCCCCGCTGGGCACACAGAGTGTGCGACGCCGCCCCCCACGAGGCGTGAGGTCGCACGCGCGATGCACACCCATCAGCCCGAACAACCGACGGCCTCGTGCGCAGCATCCGCCGGGCCTCTCGGGGCGTAGCCGCCACGCTCGCCGCGCTCCTGGGCCTCGGCGCGATCGCGGCCTGGGCCGGGGAGGGCCCGAGCGCCCCAGCGTCCCTCCAGGACGGCATCGACGCATACCGCGCCGGCGCGCCGGCGCGGGCGCTCGCTGTGTTTGCCCGGCTGGCGCAGGAGCGCTCGCAGTCGGCGCTCCCCGCGATCTGGGCGGGTATCGCCGCGACCGCCGCCGGCCGGATCCAGGACGCCGAGGCCTACTTCCGCGAAGGGCTCCGGCGCCCGCACTCGTTCTTCCAGGAGCGAGTCACGAAGGGCTGGTTACGCCGGCTGAGCGTGTTCCGCCAGGGGCCGCCGGCGGCCGTTGCGGGCACGCCGAGGGCGATCGCGGCGCTGGCCCGGGCGTCGAATCCGCGGCTCACGCTGGCGCAGGCCGCGTGGATCGGCGAGCACGTCGTGACCGCGGCCCGCCGGGAAGGGGTCGACCCGTGGCTGCTCGCGGCGGTCGTGTACATCGAGAGCCGCTTCGATCACGCCGTGACGAGCTGGGCCGGCGCCACCGGCCTCGGGCAGTTGATGCCGCGGACCGCCCGCGCGGCCGGCGTGGACGCGCGCGATCCCTGGGGCAACCTCGTCGGGACCGCGACGATGCTGCGGGCGTACTACCAGGAGTTCCGCGACTGGCGGCTTGCGCTCGCGGCATACAACGCGGGCGACGGCGCCGTTCGGCGGTACCGCGGCATCCCTCCCTACGCCGAAACACGGTGGTATGTGAGCGCGGTGTGGGCAGTGTACCGCCAGATCCGCCCCGGCACCTGACCGGATGTCGAGCCGCATTCATCCTTATCAGTCGTCCCACGGGTCTTTCGGTGAGGAGTGGCCCATCGAGGGCGCCGTACCGGTTCGCGCGGTTCGGGAAGCATGCAGACGAGCGCTGCGCCTGACGCGAAGGACGCAAGTCCTGCGAGCCGCTGGCGGCATCGGCATACGCGCCTTGCGCTCATGCACAGGGCCGTTCGTCCGGCGTGGCGCCCGGGGCGAGAGCTGCTCCGCCGGCTACGGGCTCATCTCACCTCTGGCGTCGTCGCCGCCAGCGTGAAGACGTCGGTCGGATCCGCCGGCGAGACCGCCGCGGCGAAAACGGGCTGGAATACGTCCGTCAATGTCAACACGGCGGAGGCTGCGGCGCCCAGGCCCTCGTAGTCGCCCACGAAGAAGCCCCCGGCGTTCGGCGCGAGCATCATATCGAACGGACCGGCGAGGTGCTGCTCCGTCCAGCTCGCGGGGGCGGTGCAGTTGACGAGGCAGTTCACCATCCAGTAGTCGGTCGGCAGTGTGGTGGTGTTCCCCGCGGCCAGGGAGCGGAAGTCGTAGTATGTCACGGCGATCCGGCCGTCGGGCCCGGCCTTCACGGAGGCGGTGAACGCGGGCGCGTTCCCGGGCGTCTTGTTGATCTTCACCGGCGCCGTCCACGTGAGGCCCCCGTCGGTGGACATCGAGAACGCGATGTCGTCCTTGACTCCGCCGCTGAACCGGGTGTCCATCCAGACGGCGTAGAGGGTGCCGCTGCTGCGGTCCACCGCGAACGCCGGCAGGATATCGCCGGTCCGAACCGCCTGACCGGTATTGGGGTCGGTGACGGGCCGCGAGAGCAGCTTGCTCACGATGATCGGGCGCGACCATGTCACACCCTTGTCGGTCGAGCGGATGAGCGCGACGTTGAAGCCCCGCTGCCGCAGGCCCCTGACGTTGAAGATCAGGTTGAAGCCGTCGATGAGGGTCCCGTTGGGGAGGACGAGGATCTGATTCCCGATCGTCTGGTTGATCTCGCCGGGATCGAAGATGATCCGCGGCGCCGCCCACGTATCGCCCCCGTCCGTGCTGCGCGAGAACCACGCCGGCCCGCGAAAGCCGATGGCGTGCTCGAACGACACGCCCCGGGCGCGCGCCGTCGGGACGACGAGCCGGTCCCACACGACGTAGACCAGGTTCGCGTTGCCGGGGTCCGCGGTGATCGACTCCTTGTCGTTGAAGACGGTGGGGGCCGTGTCCAGGATCACGGTCTTCGGGTTGCCCCAGTGCAGGCCGCCGTCGGTCGACTTGCTCACCAGCACCGCGCTGGTGAAATTGGAGTTGTTGAAGGAGAGCGAAGCCTGGTACACGCTGCCGGAAGGGCCGAAGCTCACCCATGGGTCGCTTGCGCGCTCGAAGTTGCCGCCGTTAGCCGCAGTCCCGCCCTCACAGCGGGCGAATGGCGCCGCCGTCCTGGTCCAGGTGGCGCCACCGTCGAACGAGACGCCCGCGAGGAGGCCGTTCGAGCCGCCGTTCGACCACCGGTCCTGCTGCCAGACGGCCACGATGTTGCTCGCGTTGACCGGGTTGATGTCGACCCACGGCTCCACCTCCGCATTGGGGAAGTTCGTGCCGGTCTGCGGCGCGCCGTTGCATCCGGGCGTGAACGGTGTGGGACCGGAAACCGTGACGGGCGACCCCAACGTGAGGACTGCGCCGGCGAACGCTGAGGGGACGCCGGCGATCAGGAAGGCGGAGGCGGCCAGAGCCAGCCGCCGTAGGATCCGAGCCGAACCCCCTCGTCTCATTCGAGACACCTCCCTTCCGAGTACAGCGTCTCGCTGCGTGACTCTGGATGCTGCGCGAGGGCGGCATCGACGGAGGGTGGATACAGAGACAAGGAACCTCCCGCGTGCCACGGGAGGTCCTGGCTCCACGCCCCGCCTGGCAACCCGGCCGACTTGCCAGCAGCGCTGGCCTGTCCCGTGGCTTTGCGTCCCCAGATCTCCCTGGGTTTGCCCCTACGGAGGAGCGATATGCGGTCCGGCGTAACACTGCAAGCGCCCCGCTCGCGTCCATCTCAGCACAGAACGGGCCGCCTGTCAATCGAGGCGCTCGTGTCGCGTGTGCAGCCGCCATCGACCGGCGGCCACTATCGCGCGGGCGGGCCGGCGAGAGCCAGAGGGACGCATCCCGCGTCGTCACCACGTTGCCGGATCGGCGACGGACCCTCGGCAGTCGCCAGCGTCCGCAGGTCCTCGATCGGGCCGGGCAAGCACCTGGGTCTCTTCGCGGCGCATCGAGAGGCGCTGCTCCACCCCTGTGCCTGGGAGATGGAGGGAGTGCGGAGGCGGTGTGAAGACGGGGAGGCTACCGCTCCACGCAGCGCGCTCGCGGTCCGGCGGATCGCCTCGCGGCGGCGCGTGAGGGATCAGAGCAGGCCGTCCGCTGCGTCCTGCCGCGCCGCCTCAGGATCCCGCTCCTCCGGAGGCCCGTACCCGCCGCCGCCCGGCGTCTGCATCACGAGCGCATCTCCCCGGCGCAGCCGCGTCGTGTGCTTGGGCGGCAGGACCTCCTCCGCGCCGCCGGCGCGGCGCACGAGGTGGCGTGCCAGCGCCCCCGGCTGCCCGCCCGCGAGGCCCCACGGCGCCACGCGCGTGCGCTCGGTCAAGATCGATACCGTCGCCTCCTCCGCGAGCAGCGTCCAGGCTCGGCGGACGCCGCACCCGCCCCGCCACCGCCCCGCGCCGCCCGTCCCCGGCCGGAACTCGTAGGCCAGGAAGCGCACCGGCAGCTCCTGCTCGATCGCCTCGATGGGCGTGTTCATCGTGTTGGTCATGTTGCAGTGGATGCCGTCGACGCCGTCGAGCCCGGGCCGCCCCCCCATTCCGCCGGCGATCGTCTCGTAGAACGTCCAGCTCCGCCCGCGTGCCGCGTCGAGGCCGCCGACGGTCACGTTGCTCATCGACCCGTTCGAGGCGGCCGGCACACGCTCCGGCACAGCCTGCGCCAGCGCCCGGAGGATGACATCGGCCACCCGCTGGTTGGTCTCCGTATTCCCCACGCCGACCGGCGCCGGCCGCACCGGGTTGATCACCGTACCCGGGGGCGCAGTGATCTCGACCCGGCGCAGCCAGCCCTCGTTCATCGGCGAGGACGGGTCGCACACCGCCTTGAGGGCGTAGACCGTCCCGGCGACCGTCACCCCGAACACCGCGTTGATCGGCCGCGGCACCTGGGGATCCGTCCCGCTAAAGTCGACGCGGACGCGCGCCTCGCCCACGGTCACCGCCGCCCGGATCCACACCAGCCCTCCCGGCGTCGCGTCGTCCTCCAGACAGTCCTCCGCGGCGTACCGGCCGGGCGGCAGCGTGCCGAACGCGCGGCGCGCCTGCGCCTCTCCCTGGTCGAGGATCGCGTCCCACGCGGCCAGGACGCGGTCCGGTCCATACCGCTCGACGAGCTCCAGGACGCGCCGCTCGCCGAGCGAGGCGGCGGCGATCTGCGCCCGGAGGTCGCCGCGCGTGGTCTCCGGCGACCGCACGTTGGCCAGGATCATCTCGACCGTCTCCGGGACCTCATCGCCGCCGCGGACGATCGAGAGCAGCGGGACCATCACGCCCTCCTCGACGAGCTCGCGCGCGTCGCTGCTGAGGCTGCCGGGCGTGCGGCCGCCGACGTCTACGTGGTGCGCCTTGTTGGCGCTGTACCCCAGGATCGTCCCCTGCCACCACACCGGCCGGATGATCATGATGTCGTTCAGGTGCGTGCCGGCGATGTAGGGGTCGTTGACGATGAACACGTCGCCGGGACGCTGGTCCCGCTCGCGCAGCAGCGCCACGGTGTTCCGCACCCCGAGCGGCATCGACCCCAGGTGGGCGGGGATGTGCTCGGCCTGGGCGATCAGGCGCCCCGTCGCGTCGAACAGGGCGCAGGAGTGGTCCATGCGCTCCTTGATGTTCGGGGAGTAGCTCGCGTTCCGCAGCGCGAGCCCCATCTCTTCCGCTGCGTAGATCATCGCGTTCCGGATGACCTCCACGGTGATCGGATCCGGCCTCATCGCCCCGCCCTCCCCTCCGGATGCCGCCGGCCGGCGGCCGCGTCCCGCGCGCGCAGCGCCCGCTGCGGCCTCATCGGGCTGCCCGCCGCAGGCGCAGCGTCCCGGCCTCGCCCGCGGCGCACCGCCAGCCGGCGGGCACGATGGTCGTGGCGTCGTCTTCCTCCACGATCGCCGGGCCGGCGACCTCGTCCCCTGGAACGAGAGCCTCCCGGCGGAGCACCGGCACCTCGCGCCACTCCCCGCCGAGGTACGCGCGGCGCCGCGCCTGCGGGCCGTGCGCGGCGCGCGGGGCGGACGGGGCCTCCCACAGCGGCAACGGCGGCATGATGCCGAACGCCGTCACGCGGGCGTTGACGACCTCGATCGGCTCCCGGGCCGGCGCGTAGCCGTAGATGTCCGCGTGCCGGGCGCGGAACGCCTCCGCGACCATCGCGAGGTCGGCGCCGGCCGGCACGGTCAGCTCGTACGACTGCCCCACGTAGCGCAGGTCCAGTCCGCGCTGCACCACGACCTGCCGGCGCGCGTCGCCGTCCCGGACCGCCGCCTGCGCCTCCGCGTCGAGCCCGTGGAACCGGCGATCCAGCCAGCCCGGCTCGACCGCCTCGATCGGCCGCATGACGCTCTGCACGCGATCCGCGCGGAGGTCGGCCGCGAGCAGCCCCACCGCCGAGAACAGGCCGGGATGGCGCGGCACGATCACCTCCCGCACCCCGAGGTCGTCCGCGAGCGCGGCCGCGTGCATCGGCCCGGCGCCGCCGAACGCCACCATCACCATCTCGCGCGGATCGTGACCGCGCTCCAGTGAGACGATCCTGAGCGCGCGCGCCATCTGCGCGTTCACGATCTCGAGGACCCCGGCGGCCGCCTCGGTCAGCCCCAGCCCGAGCGGCCGCGCCACCGCGGCCATCGCCTGCTCCGCGGCCTCGCGCGCGAGGCGCATCTGGCCGCCGAGCAGGCCCTCCGGGGACAGCCACCCGAGCAGGAGGTGCGCGTCGGTCACGGTCGGCCGGTCGCCGCCGCGGCCGTAACAGGCGGGCCCGGGATCGGCGCCCGCGCTGAGCGGCCCGACCCGCAGCGCGCTCCCCTCCACCCACGCCACGGTGCCGCCGCCGGCGCTCACCTCGGCGAGGTCGATGAACGGCGAGCGCACCGGATAACCGCTGCCCCGCACGATCCTCCCCGCGTGGACCGTCCCCCCGACCTCGTACTCGGTCACGACCTGCGGGCGGCCGCCCACGATCGCGCCTGCCTTGGCCGTCGTCCCGCCCATGTCGAAGCTCAGCACGCGGTCGCATCCGAGGCGGCGCGCGAGCGCCGCGGCGCCGACGACCCCCGCGGCCGGCCCGGACTCGATGATCGTCCCGGGCCGGGCCGCGGCGCCTTCGATCGTCGTGATCCCCCCGCTGCTCTGCATCGCGTAGAGGGGCGCCCCGGACGCCTCCTGCGGCAGCCGGCTGCGGAGCCCCCGCAGGTAGCGCGAGACGACCGGCGAGAGCAGGGCGTTGACGACCGTCGTGCTCGCCCGCTCGTACTCGCGGTACTCCGGGTCGATCTCGGAGGACGTCACGATCACCGCCTCCGGCAGCGCGGCCTGGAGGATGTCTCTCGCGCGCCGCTCGTGCGCGGAGTTCGCGTAGCTGTGGAGGAACACGATCGCGACGGCCTCGACCCCCGCCTCCCGCAGGCGGGAGGCGGCCTCCCGGACGCGCGCCTCCTCGAGCGGCTGGACGACGCCCCCGCCGGCGTCGATCCGCTCCGGGATCCCGATGCGCAGCCGGCGGGGCACGAGCGGCCGCGGCCTGCGGTAGAACAGGTTGTACAGCTCCGCTCGGCGCTGGCGGCCGATCTCGAGGACGTCCCGGAACCCCTCGGTCGTCAGGAGGGCCGTCCGGGGCAGGTCGAGCCCGATCTGACCGAGGAAGAGGTTCGTGCCGATCGTCGACGCGTGCACGACGTAACTCGCCCGCCCCGGGCGCGCGGCGAAGGCACGGCCCAGCGCGTCGAGCACCCCGTCCGCCGGCGCCCGCGGGGTGCTCGGCACCTTGACCGGCAGCAGCGCGCCCCCCTCCTCGGAAACGGCGATCAGATCGGTGAACGTGCCGCCGACGTCGACCCCGATCCGGTAGCAGGCCTCACGCATGCCCATCCTCCGTCGCGGAGCGTGCACGGGCGGCGCGCGCCGCGCGCCGTCGTGTCCGAGGCGTGCCGGACCGCGCTCAGGCGCGCCCCCCCAGGTACGCCTGCCGCACCTCCGGGTGGGCGAGGATCTCCTCGCCGCTGCCCTCGAAGCGGACGCGGCCCTGGTCCAGCACGTACGCGCGATCGCTGTTGCGCAGCGCCGTGCGTGCATTCTGTTCGACGAGCAGCACCGCGACGCCCTGTCCGCGAAACTCCCGGATCAGGTCGTAGATGAACGCCGTCGCCGCGCCGGCGAGGCCGATCGTCGGCTCGTCCAGCAGCACGAGGCGCGGGCGCAGCAGGAGGACGCGGGCGATCTCCAGCATCCGCCGCTCCCCGCCGCTCAGCGTGCGGGCGCGCATCCGCCGGCGGGCGCCCAGCGCGGGGAAGAGAGCCAGCAGGCGCGCGATATCGCGCCCGACCTCGCGGTCCCGCCGGATGTAGGCGGCGAGCATCAGGTTGTCCTCGACGCTGAGGTTGGGGAGCACGCTCGCGCCCTGCGGGACATACGCGATCCCCCGCCGCAGGATCTCCGGGGGCCGGCGGCCCACGAGGGAGGCGCCCTCGAACGTCACCGCCCCGCGCGACGGGCGGAGGAACCCGAAGATCGCCCGGAGCAGCGTTGATTTCCCGGCGCCGTTCGGTCCGATCACACACACCGTCTCCGCGGGGCGCACCGCAAGCGAGACGCCGCGCAGGACCTCCTGCTGCCCGTAGCCCGCGTGGAGGTCCGCCACCTCGAGCAGCGCCCCGTCGCCGCGGGGGCCCTCACCGTCCATAGTAGAGGCCGAGGACCTCCTCGTTGCGCTGGATCGCCTCGGGCGGCCCCTCGGCGACGACGCGCCCCTCGGCCAGGAAGTACAACCGCTCGGCCAGCTCCATCAGCACCTCGATGTTGTGCTCGATGATGAGGAACGCCACACCCTCGGCGTGCTGGGCGCGAATGTGCTGCCGGAGGCGCTCGACCACCGTGGGGTTTACGCCCGCCATCGGTTCGTCCAGCAGCACGAGGCGGGGCCGGCGCACCAGCGCCATCGCGAGCGCGAGCAACTTCTGCTGCCCGTACGAGAGAGCGCCGGCGCGGAGGTCGCGCGCCGCCTCGAGCCCGACGAGCCGGAGCAGCTCGAGCGCGCGCGCGTACACCTCGGGCGGGCTGGGGCGGAAGGCCTGGAGCAGCGGCTCGCCCCGGTGCTCCTGGCCGGCGAGCATGTTCTCGAGCACGGTGAGGCCCGGGAAGACGCGGATCAACTGGAAGGTCCGGCTCAGCCCCTGCTGGGCGATCCAGAACGGCGGGCGGCCGGTGAGGGAGCGCTCGCCGCCCTCGCCGGCGAGGCGCACCGCGCCTTCCGACGGCCGCAGGAACCCGGTCACGCAGTCAAACAGCGTCGACTTGCCGGCGCCGTTCGGCCCGAGCACCCCGACGATCTCGCCCCGCCGGACATCGAGCGCGACACCCCGCAGCGCCTCCAGGCCGCCGAACCGCTTCGAGAGCCGCTCTACCACGAGCAGCGGCCGCCGCTCGCCCCCCGGTCTGGGATCGGTCGCGGGCGACGCGACCGGCGACGGCCCCAGGCCGGCGGCGGGGGCGCCGCGGGAGCGCCGGAGCCGCTCCACGAGCCCTACCAGGCCCCGCGGCTCGTACACCGCGACCAGCATGATGGCCAGGCCGTAGAGGACGTAGTCGTACCCGCGCCCCAGCCCGCCCAGGGTGCCCCCGCCATACTGCGAGAGCAGCGTCAGGAACCCCGCCCCGAGCGCGGGGCCGACGACCGTGCCGCGGCCACCCAGCAGCGCCATGATCGCGAACAGCACCGAGCGCGACGGGTCCAGGACCGTAGAGGGGTCGATGTAGAGGACGTACTGGGCAAAGAGGGTGCCGGCGAGCGCGGTCAGGGCCGCGCTCAGCCCCATCGCCAGCAGCTTGTACCGGCGCCCCGGAATGCCGAGCGCCTGGGCCGCGTCCTCGTCCTCGTCGATCGTCCGCAGGTACACGCCGAGGCGGGCGCGGTCGGTGAGCCGCACGAGGGCGCACGCCAGCGCAAAGAGCGCGAGGGCCAGCAGGTAGTAGGGCCCCTTGGTGTTCCAGATCATCGCCCAGGATTGGTTCATCAGACGCACGGGGAGGTACATCCCCACCGCGGCCCCGACGAGGGGCCAGTTGAGGAACACGATCCGCACGATCTCCGCGAGCGCGAGCGTCGCCAGCGCGAAGTAGTGGCGGCGGAGCCGAAACGTCGGGTAGCCGATGAGCAGCGAGACCCCCGCCGCGACGGCCGCGCCGGCCCACATCCCGATCCACGGGCTCAGCCCGGCCTGCGCGAGCAGCAGCGTGCTGGCGTACGCCCCGATCCCGAAGAACACGGCGTGGCCGAACGAGAGCTGGCCGCCGTACCCACCGAGGAGGTTCCAGGCCTGGGCGGCGGTGCCGTAGATGAAGACGAGGATCATCCCGTTGAGGAAGTAGGCGTTGCGGACGACAGCCGGGACGAGCAGGAGCGCGGCCCACACCGCGGCGGTGAGGACCGTCGCCATCACGTCTGCTGCCCGCCGAGGATCCCGACCGGCCGGATGAAGAGCACGAGGAGAAACACCGCAAACACGAAGAGCAGCTTGAACGTCGGCGCGAGCATCGTGCCGGCGACGCCCTCGATCAAGCCGATCGCGACGCCTCCCACGAGCGGCCCCCAGAGGCTGCCGAACCCGCCCAGCACCACGCTCGCGAAGGTGATCAGGAGGAACGCATCTCCCACGGTCGGGCTGACCTGGTAGAAGGGCAGGAGGAAGACGCCGCCGACCGCCGCGGTGGCGATGCTCAGCCCCCACGCCAGCGCGTACATCCGCTCCACCTCGATCCCGAGCGCGAGCGCCGCGGTGGGGCTCTGGGCCGTCGCCTGCAGGGCCTTCCCGGCCTTCGTGTACTGCAGGAAGACGTGGAGGACCGCGAAGGTGACGACGGCCGCCGCTCCGGCGATCGCCTTGGCCGCGCTGACCGGCACGCCTGCCAGCACGATGGCGCCGCTCGCCAGCGGCCAGGAGATCCCCCGGAAGTTCGGGCCGAACACCGCGAACGCGAGGTAGCGGAGGAAGAACAGCAGGCCGAACGTCGCGAAGATCTGCGTGACCGCCGGCGCCCCCGCGATGCGGCGGATCAGCACCACGTACGTCGCGACTCCGGCCCCGAACGCGAGCGCCACGACGACCGGCAGCGCGCCGAGCGGGTCGAGGTGCAGCCACCGCCCGGCGAAATACGTCGCGTACATCGCCAGCATCATGTACTCGGCGTGGGCGAAGTTGATCACGTCCATGACGCCCCAGATCAGGCCCAGCCCCAAAGACACCAGGGCGTAGACGAGGCCCATGACGAGGCCGTCCACCGAGGCGGTGAGGAGAAGCTCCATGGGGCGCCTCCGCGGAGGCCGGCCGGGCCGGTGGGCGGCCTCGCAGGCCACGCCGCCGCCCCGCCGAGGCCGGCGGCCCGGTCAGCGCTTGTTCCAGGGCGGCGCCGGCCAGACGATCGGCGTCTCCGCGAGATCGAACGGCCAGACGACTTTGTACTTGCCGTCGAGGATCTGCACCATGACCCCGCTCGCGTGCACGTTCTGGCCGTTCTTGTCGAACTTGATCCCCTGCCACGGCATGATCGTCTCCGAGCCGGGGATATCGGTGCGCAGGAGCCCCTGGAGGATCTGCGTCGGGCTCGTCCCGCCGCCCAGGTTGATCGCGTTGGCCAGCACGAGCAACCCGGTGAAGCTCCGGGCGTTCGTCTCGTCCATGTCCTCGTTGTACCGGCTGCGGTACAGCTCGTTGACCTTCCGGACGAGCGGCTTGCGGACACCGAGGCCGAGCGCCCACGACGCCCGGCTGATCACGTAGTACCCGTCCTTCCCCGTCTCCTTCAGGTAGTCGGGCACGACGTACCCGGAGTCCTGCACGACGATCCCGGGCGGGGCGTAGCCCATCGTCTTTAGCGTCTTGATCGTCGTCACGGCGTCGATCAGGTAGCCGTTGGCGATGAGCACATCCGGGGCAGCGGCCCGGATGCGCGTCAGCTCGGCGTCGAGGCTCGCGGGCGGCGAGGTGTACATCTCGCGCGCGACCATCTGGTACCCTTGCTGCTTGCCCAGCTCCTCCTCCACCTTGGCCGCCGTGGCCCCGAACTCCGTGTTCTCGGAGAGGATCGCGAACTTCGCGATGCGCCGGCCTTTCTTCTTGAGGTCGGCGAACATCCGGTAGAACATCTCGGTGAAGGTCCGATCGTGCGGGCCGGTGCGGAAGAACCACTTGAAGCCGCGCTCGGTGAGGGTGGGCGAGGAGGACTCGGGGTTCAGGAAGGGGATCCCCCGGGTCTCCGCGGCCAGGCTAGCGGTGGCCGTGATCGCGCTCGCATAGCAGCCCATCAGGGCTACGACCTTCTCCTGATCGATGAGCCGCTCCGCCTCCGCCCGCGCGGTCGCCGGGTCCTTCGCGTCCGCCCAGACGAGGCGGATCTTCCGCCCGCCGAGGCGGGGCAGTCCCGCGGTGGCCGCGAGCACAAGCGGCGCGAGGTCCGGGCGCGCGGTGTTGACGATCTCGGCGGCCATGTCGACGGCCTTCTTCATGTCCGCGCCGATGCGCGCGAGCGAGCCCGAGAGCGGATAGAGCGCGCCGATCTTGATCTCCTCCGCCTGGGCCCCCGCCGGGCCGGCGCGCCACCCTGCGGCGGCGAGCGCCGCTGCGCCGCCGGTCAGCTTGAGAAGCTCCCGTCGCTTTACGCGCTGCCGCATCGCTGACCCCCTCCCCCCCAGTCTTCCGACCGCGCCCGCCGCGCGCGATCCAGGGCGCGGGATCGTCCCCCGCCCGGGACCGGTGCGATCCCCGGGCCTCCCGCCGGAGCGGGAGCGCCGCGGCCGCCTCCGTTCTCTGGTACGGACCGATGCCGGCGGGCGGTTCGAGCCTGCCCGCGTGCCGGCGGCGACACGGATCAGCCGGCTGCCAGGTCCTCGTCCCGCAGATCGGTGATGAACATGTGTCCCGGCGCGTGCGTGATCATCAGCTCCACGCCGGCGGCCATCCCCACTGCCTGCGGGGTCACGCCGCATGCCCAGAACACGGGCACGTCTCCGGGCGCGATCCGGGGAGGATCGCCGAAATCCGGACGGCTCAGGTCACGCACGCCGATCGCCGCCGGGTCGCCCACGTGGACCGGCGCCCCGTGCGCGCGGGGGTACCGCGACGTGACGAGCACCGCTCGGGGCACATCCGGCGCCGGCACGGGCCGCATGCTGACGACCATCGGCCCGTGCAGCGCGCCGGCGGGACGGCAGGCGAGCGCCGTGACGTACATCGCGACGTTGCGGCCGTCCTCGATGTGGCGGACCGGGAGGCCGGCGCGCTGCATCGCCGCCTCGAACGTGAAGGAGCACCCGAGGAGGAAGGCGACGAGGTCATCGCGCCAGTACCGGGTGATCTCGACCTCCTCGGCCACGAGCCTGCCCTGCCGGTACACGCGATAGCGCGGGAGGTCGGTGCGCAGATCCGCCCCGGGCGCGGCAAGCGACGGCTCCGGGCTCCCCGGTTCGGTCACGTCGATGAGAGGGCACGGCTTGGGGTTGCGCTGGCAGAAGACCAGGAAATCGTACGCGATCGCGCGGGGCACGACGACCAGGTTCGCCTGGGCATACCCCGGGGCCAGCCCGGCGGTCGGCGCCCGCCAGGCCCCGGAGCGCATCCGCAGGCGCAGCTCGCGCGGAGACGCGTCGCGGACCGCTGCGAGATCGAGCCCCGTGCTCATCCCCGCCGGGTATTCCCCGGTGGCCGCGCGCGCTCCTGCCCGCCGAGGCCCCCGACACAGCGCTGCGGAGATGCGATGCGTTGGGGCGGCCCTAGCGTATCCGCTCGCGCTCCCCGTGCTCCCGCGGCTCGAGGTGCGCCCGGCCTCTCCGGCCGAGCAGGTTCTCCAGGAACTCCTCGTGCCGGACCTCGTCCGCGAGCAGCTCGCTTGCGAGCGCATACGTCACCGGGTCCTTGCCGAAGGTCATCTTGGCCAGCCTGTTGTAGGCGGTGATCGCGTCGCGCTCCGCTTTGATCTGGTCCTGCAGCATCCCGTCCGCGTCGCTCCGGTCGACCCGCGGCGCGGTCCACGGCGCGTGCGCGCCGGGCTCCCAGTCCTTCGGGTGAACCACCGGGCTGCCTCCCAGCTCGATGATGCGCTCCGCCAGCTTGCGGGCGTGCCCGAGCTCGTCCTTGGCTTCCTCGTCGAAGTGCTCCGCGAGCTCCTCGCCGTGGAACCCCTCGGCGACCTGGGCCGTGATCCAGTACGAGTAGAACGCCAGCAGCTCGTCCAGGTAGTCTTTGGTGAGCTCCGTGATGAGCTGATCGACGTCCAGCTCGACGATCGCCTTGCCGGCTGTGCCCATGCGTGTGCCCCCCTCTGTGCCAGGCTGCCTGCGCGAGCACCCGGGGCGCCGGCTCGCGGAGCCCGGGCTCGCGTCCTCCTACCTCCAGGTATCCCCATCGCCACATCCCGGTACGCTCGCCGCGGGGGCGGGGTGCCGTCCACTCACCGCGGTGCCCGCCCGGCGAGCTCGGCGAGGAACCCGCGGATCGCCTCGTTCACCTCGCGCGGGCGCTCCACGTGCACCATGTGCCCGGCGCCGGAGATCCAGACCAGGCGCGAGCGCGGCAGGTGCGCCTGCAGGTACTCTGCGTACCGCGGGGGGGTCATCCGGTCCTCCCGGCCCGCGATGATGAGCGCCGGCGCACGGACCGCATCGAGCCGCCCCGTCATGTCGAATGCATCGCACGCCTGGAAGTCCGCCGCGGTCACGACCGCCGGGACCGCGAGCATCGCCTCCCGGAGACGCCGGACCAGCCGGGGATCGGCGGATGGGGAGACGGACCGCGCGATGATCGTCTCCACCGCGGCGGGGTAGTCGGCCGCGATGCCGGTCAGGATCTCGGGGGCCACGCGGAGCCGGGCGCCCGTCGCGATCAGCACGATCCCGACGAGATCGTCCGGCCACGAGAGCGCGTAGGTGAGCGCGATCGCGCCGCCCATCGAATGCCCGGCCAGCACGGCCGGGAGCCAGCCGTGCGCGTGCGCGGTCGCCCGCAGCCACTCCGCGTAGTCCTCGATGCGGCGGTACGCCGCGCCCGGCCGCCCCGCGGCAGTCCCCCCGCCCGCCGTCGCCGCGGCATGACCCGGCAGATCGGGCGCCACGGCACCGGGAAACGCGAGGCGCTGCGGGTCCCACCCGCGGGACGTCCCCCCGGCGCCGTGCACCAGCAGCAGGCGGGGCGGGGCCACCTGCCGCTAGCCGGCTGTCACAGCGGCAGACGCAGGGCGTGATCCAGGGCCCAGCGCCCGGGGCCGGTCAGCAGCAGCGCCACCATCATCGCAAGCAGCGTCCAGTCGTACTCCCACCCGCCGAACCCCTTCGGCCACTTCACCTTGAGGATGATCACCAGGAACTCGATGGCCAGCACGAGCGCGACGAGACGCGTCAGGAGCCCCACGAGCAGGAAGATGCCGCCGACGAACTCCGCGATCGCGACCGTGAACGCCCAGAAGAGCGGCGGGGCGAACCCGCGGGCCTGGAGAGACTGGGCGAACCCTCTCGGCCCGGGCTGCGGGCCGAACAGCTTCGGATAGCCGTGCACGAGGAACACGACACCGGCCCCGACCCTAAGCGCGACAGGGCCCCACGCAGCGACGCCGGTGATCATGGCCCTTCCTCCCCCCGGCGCAGGAGCGGCGCGATGAAGGGGTTGGTGCGCTTCTCTTCGCCGATCGTCGTCTCGGGCCCGTGGCCCGGATAGCACACCGTATCGTCCCGCAGCGGCAGCAGCACCCGCGCGATCGACCGGAGCAGCGTGTCGAGGTCGGCGCCCGGGAGGTCGGTCCGGCCGATGCTCCCGGCGAACAGCGTGTCGCCCACGAACGCGAGGCCGTCGCCCAGGAGGCACACCCCTCCCGGGCTGTGCCCCGGCGTGTGCCTCACGGTTAGCGCGAGGCCGCCGACCTCCAGACGGTCCCCGTCCGCCAGCCACCGGTCGGGCACCGGGGAGGGCGGCACGTAGATCCCAAACAGGAGTTGCGCGCGCGCCGGTCCCTGCTCGAGGACCTCGCGCTCCGCCTCGTGGATCCAGAACGGCGCGCCGGTGGCGCGCCGCACCGCGTCCACGCCCTGGACGTGATCGAAGTGGCCGTGCGTGTTGACGATCGCGACCGGCCGCGCCCCGAGCTGCCGGAGCCGCTCGAGGATGCGCTCCGGCTCGTCGCCCGGATCGATCACGAACACCTCGCCGGTCCCATCGTCGCCGAAGATGTAGCAGTTGGCGCCGACCGGGCCGACCGGGAACCCCTCGAGGATCATCGCGGGGGACCGGAGCGGCGCATCCGCCCGCTCCGGCGCTCCCCCGCGCTCACCGCCGCCCGGCCGAGCACCGGCCCGCGCCCGACGCCGCGTCCGCGGTGGGCCCTGTCCCGCACGGCTCCGCGGGCGCGCATCAGGCGCGCGCCCCGACCTTCGCCGCCGCGAGCGCCTTGATGATCTCCCGGCAGAAGGCCGGCAGGTCCGGCGGCGTCCGCGACGAGATCAGGTTCCCGTCGACCACGACCTCCTGGTCGACGTAGCGCGCGCCGGCGTTGATCACGTCGTCCTTGACCGCGCTGACGCACGTCATCGTCTTGCCGCGCACGATCCCGGCCGAGATCGGCACCCAGGCCGCGTGGCAGATCGCGGCCACCACCTTCCCCTGCTCGAACGCCTCCCGGACCAACCGCAGCATCGCCGGGTGGCGGCGCATGCGGTCCGGCGCATAGCCGCCCGGGACGATGACCGCGTCGAACTCCGAGGCGCGGGCGTCGTCCATCGAGAGGTCCGCCTTGGCCGGGTACCCCTCCTTGCTCTTGTAGCTCTCCCCCGCCTTTGGGCCGACGATCGTGACGTGCGCCCCCGCCTCCCGGAGCCGCAGGACCGGATACCATAGCTCGAGATTCTCGTAGTGGTCCTCCGCCAGCACCGCGACTTTCTTGCCGGAGAGCTCCATGCCGCACCTCCGCGGGATGTAGTGGGTCGAGGGTAACAGGAGCAGATCCAATGCCAGTATAGGCAGTGCCGCTCGGGAGGGTCAAGCAACGAGGTCACGGGCAGCCGGTGCGCCTGGGCGAGCGCCAGGTGTGGGATGTCATCGATCGATGCGACCCCGCTCGACCATCCGTTCCACCTGCACGGCCTCTTCTTCCAGGTGCCGGAGGCGAACGGTGAAGCGCCGGCCTATCGGAAGACCGGCATCGACGACGGTCACACCGTCCAGGGCGCTCACGAGGTACCAGTTGACGAGCGGCGTGCCGCAGCGATGGATGCCGGTGGCGACCTCGGTTGCCATCGGCCCACGCGCGCCGTGAGGGTGTGCAGTACCTAGAAGGGAACGGGCTTCTCCTCGCCGGCGATGAGGAAGACCGGCGCTCCTCCTGTCGAGCCACGGCGTCGGCGATCGCCTCCTGAGCGCCTTCGAACCGGGCCGCCTGCTGGAACCCCTCCATCGACGGGAAGTGCAGCTCTCCTCGGAGTCTCCGCTTCACGGAGGCTCCGGCGGCCCTGGACCGCACAGATCCGCACGAGCCGCCGCATCGCGCGCGCCTCCGGGGAGCGGCCCTGCGGCCGCTCCCCGCTCGGGTCTACTGCCCAGGGGCGCGGTAGCTCACGGTCTTCCTTGTGGCCTCGTCGATCTCTTCGGGAGTCAGAAGCACCACGGTCTTCGCGGAGACCGCCCCGGACGCGTTTACGGCGAGAGACACAGCGGCCACGGTGACGTTGTCCGGCGCGTCGACAATCACATACGCATCGTCGTCTCCGAACGCGTAGTAGAAGGCCTCGAGCCTGCCACCAAGCCCCTGCATCATCTGCTGGACTGCGGCTCGCCGGGCGCTGCCGCCCCCGCCCTTGACGAGGCCCCTCGTCCCGTCCGCCGAATACGACGCCTTGATGAGGTACTTTGGCATCGGACACCTCCTGGGGTTCGTGCTATTTGATGATGCCTGCGCCTCGCGCCCTACAGAGACGGGCTGTACGCGGGGTGCCATCGGTGGGAGGCAAGCGTCGCGGCGATGAGAGGACGAAGAGGTCACAACGGAAGCCGCGGCCCGTCATCGCCAACTTCTTACCGATTTGCAGGATTCCTCCCGCCAGGCTGCCGATCGGGCGATCGAGCACGAACGTGGAGACGCTCCCGGACCCGGCGGCCCAGGCCGGGCCGCGACGGGCCCGCGAGGGCGCGGCCGGCGCCTACGCCGGGCCGCGGTCGCGCCGGCCGAGCGTCAGCACCGCGAGCGCCGTGCCGGCCGTGAGCAGGAGGGCGCTGCCCACGAACGGCGCCCGCGGGCCGAGGTGGTCATAGAGCAGCCCGCCCAGCACCGGGCCAACGACGAAGCCGGCTCCCTGCGCCGTCTCGGAGGCGCCCATCACCAGGCCGGTGCTGCCCGGCGGCGCCGTCTCGCTCATCAGCGCGAGCCAGGCCGGCGAGGAGACGGCGTAGCTCCCCCCCAGCAGGAGCGCGGTCACGCCGAGGATCGCGATGTGGCCCTCCCCGGCGAGGGGCAGCATCCACATCCCCGCGCTCGCGAACACCATCCCCCAGGCCACGGTCCGCGGCCGGCCGATGCGGTCGGCCAGGCGCCCGCCCGGGACCGAGGCGATCGCGACGGCCAGGACCAAGACGAGGAAGATGAGGCCGATCAGTTGGTCGCTGAGCCGCACGACCTCGTGCGCGTAGATGACGATGATCGGGGCGAGGAGCGAGACCCCAAACATCTGAATGAATCCCACGGCCAGCATCGCGAGGAGCGACGGGGATCTCCGGATCGTGCCGAGGATATCGGCCACGAGCGCGCCGGGGCGCCGCCGGCCCGGCGGTGCCCCGGCGCGCGAGGGCATCGCGGCGGGGGGCGCAGGCAGATCCCGGAAGACGATCGCGGCGACGCCCGCCGCCGCCAGCAGGAGCGCACTCGCCGTGTAGAACCCGGCCTGGTATTCGCCGACGCGCCCGGAGACGAGGAGCCCGAGCGTGGGGCCGAGCGCCAGCCCGGCCAGGAAGAACATGTTGAGCGTGCCCATCGCCGCGGCACGGCGCTCCGACCGGGTCCGGTCGACGATCGCGGCGGCCGCGCAGGGCCACACGGCGGCGCTGCCGGTGCCGTCCACGAGCCGAAGCGGGATGAACAGCGCCGGGACCCGCAGGACCGCCATGATGACCGGGGCGCAGCTCGCCAGCAGGAGCCCGCCCACGATCACAGGACGCCGCCCGATCCGATCCGCGAGGCCGCCCCAGGTGGTCTTGAAGACCGTCTCGACCGCGGCGAACATCGCGACAACGACGCCCACGAGGGTGGCGCTCGCGCCGAGCCGCTCCTTCAGGTAGAGCGGCAGCAGCGGGACCACCGTGCCGAAGCCCAGCTCCGCGACGCCGACGACGGTCGCGATGCCCACGAGCACCTGCGGGGTCCCCCGGAGGCCGGGCGCCCTGACGCTCATCCGGATTCGGCCTTCGTGACCCGCGCGAGCACCGCCGCGCGCGCGCGGGCTTCGAGCACATCCGGAAGCGGCGCGAGCTCGATCCCAGGGTGGCGCCGGCTCAGGGCCTCGCGAATGAGGCGGTCGGCAAACTCCGGGTTCTTGGGCAGCAGCGGGCCGTGCAGGTACGTCCCGTACACGCGGCCCGAGACCGCGCCCTCCCAGCCGTCGTCGCCGTTGTTGCCGAAGCCCGAGACGACCCGCCCGAGAGGCCGCGCGGCGGGCCCCAGCCGGGTCCGGCCGCCGTGGTTCTCGAACCCGACGAGCGGAGGGCCCCCGCCCTCGGGTTGGATGACGAGGTTGCCGATCAGGCGGCGGGCGCCCGGGCCCGGATGCTCCGTCCACAGGTCCAGAAGGCCGAGGCCCGGCAGGTCCTCGCCCTCGGCCGGCCGGTAGAACCTCCCGACGAGCTGGTACCCGCCGCAGACCGCCAGCACCACCGCACCATCCTCGGCCGCGGCCTCCAGCGGCCCGCGCTTGAGGCGCACGAGGTCGCCAGCCGCGATGCGCTGCTGGCGGTCCTCCCCGCCGCCGATGAAGTACAGATCCGCCGCGTCCGGATCGATGCGGTCGCCGAGGCGCGCCTCGTCCACTGCCACGTCGATCCCGCGCCAGCGCGCGCGCTGCACCAGCACCATGATGTTCCCGCGATCCCCGTAGAGGTTCAGGAGATCGGGGTACAGGTGGCAGATGCGCAGCCGCAGCGTCACGTCTCCCAGAATCCCCGGACCGCGCCCCACCGTTCGAGGACGCCGCGGATCGCGAGCATCGCCGTGTAGGTGGGTAGGACAAACAACCGCCCCCGCGCGAGGTGGCCCAGGGCGCGGCCGAGCGCGCGGTCGTACGCGCGCTCCACCTCGATCGCCTCGGCCGGGAGGCCCGCGTACAGCAGCCGAACCGCCATATCCTCGGCGCGCAAGCCGCTCGTGACGACGTGGGCGACGCGGCCGGCGAGCATCTCCACGTCCACGTCCCACAGCCAGGACACGTCGCGGCCGTCGGCGATTCGGTCGTTGATCGCGATCAGGAGGACGGACAGCGGGCCGGTCGCCAGCACCGTGCGGAGGACCTCGTTGAACCCTGCCGGGTTCTTGACGAGCAGCATCTGGACCTCGCGTTCCCCGAGCCGCACCCGCTCGGCCCGTCCGAACGCCGGCGCGAACGTCGCGAGCGCCTCGGCGACGCGCGGCAGGCCGGCGCCGAGCTGCAGCGCCGCCGCCGCCGCCGCGAGGACGTTGTACACGTTGTAGAGCCCGGGCAGCACCGTGCGGACGCGCACGGCTCCCCGGGGTCCGGCATCGAGCGTCAGCTCGGCGCCGTCCGGTCCGGCGAGCGAGAGGTCCCGGCCGGTGAGGTCCGGTGCGGGCCGCCGCACACCGCACGAGGCACAGTGGTAGCGCCCCATGTGGCCGAAGTACGTGACCGCGTAGGCGTACGGGGTCCCGCACCGGTAGCAGTAGCGGGCCTCCGCCGTGTGCTCGAGCGCAGGCAGCGCGTGCCGCTCGTCCTCGATCCCGAACGTCACGAGCCTGCCGGGGAGTCCCCGCACGGCCTCGTAGACCAGCGGATCGTCGGCGTTCGCGATGCAGGTGAGATCCGCTGCGAGCGATGCGCCCGCCGACCTCCAGAGGCCGGCGATGTAGTCGATCTCGCCGTAGCGGTCGAGCTGATCGCGAAACAGGTTGGTGAACACCGCGACCCGCGGCGCGAGCTGCGGGACGACGCGGGGCACGGTGGCCTCGTCGACCTCGAAGATCCCGAGGTCCCCCCGCTCCCGGCCCCACAGGTCGGCGTGCTCGATGAGCGCCGAGGCGAGGCCCGCCGCCAGGTTGGCGCCCGCGCGGTTGTGCACCGGCCGGTGTCCCAGGGTCCGCATGATGTGGGCGAGCAGGTGCGCGGTCGTCGTCTTGCCGTTGGTCCCGGCCACGATAACGCTGCCGGCGGCGAGGCGGCGCGCGAGGCGCCCGAGCACCCGCGGCTCCACCGCCCGGGCGACGCGCCCCGGCATCGTCGTGCCCCCGCCGCGGCGCAGGCACCGGCTCAGCGCTGCGGTCGCCTTCCCGAGCGCAATCGCCGCCGTCAGGCGCAGGTCGATCACCGGCAACGTGTGCATCGATCCCTCCACCGCCGCGAGGCCGCCGCTCCCGAGCACAGCATACCAGGCCGCCACGCGCGGACGTCCGGGATCGCGGGCGGGGAGGACGCGCGGCGCGACGGCAGCCGCCTCACGGGGAGGGATAGAGACCAAACGCCACGAGAGCGTTCGCCGGCGCGGCGGCACCCGCGAGCAGCGCACCGGGGGCCAGGGACACGCCGCCCTTCCAGGCGAAGCCCCCGAGGGTCCCGCGCCACAGCGACCGGCCCGTCCGCCCGTTCACGCCCCAGACGGTGCCGGCGTAGTCCGCCGCGAAGACCACGCCTTCCTTCGAGACGGCCGGGGGGCCGAGGATCTGCTTCGGCCCGGCGAGCTGCCATGCGATGCGCCCGGTCATCGCATCGAGGGCCACGAGCCGCCCGGGCAGGTCGGGGTTGAACGTGGTCACCCCTGGCGGAAAGTCCTGGGTGCCGAGAAAGATCTTGCCGAACGCGATCGCGCCGCTACCGATGATCTCCGCCACCCGGCCCGGCTGGGACAGCGCGGTCTTCCACACGAGCCTGCCCGTGCGGGCATCGACCACGTAGTACACGCCGTCCTTTTCCCCGGCGCCCACGGCGAGGCCGTCGGGTCGGGCGATGAGGTTCGGGGTGCCGAGGAAGTCGAGGTCCTGGTCGTCGTGGGGGTGCGTCGGCCCGAACGCCCACCGGAGATGTCCCGTTGCCGCATCGAGCGCGAGGATCGAGTCCGAGCCGGGGTCCGGCCCCGGCGGCGGGGCATTCTTGGGGGTCGGATTGCCCGTCGCCACGAACAGCGTGCCGGTCGCCGGGTCCAGGGCAGGGCTGCCGAACACCCCGGCCCCCCCTCCCCCGGCGTACTGCGGGACGACGTAGGTCCACACGATGTGCCCGCTTGCGGCGTCGAGCGCGACCACGCGGCCGCGCACGGTCGGCTCGTCCAGGACGCCATCGATCCCTACGTAGACGCGATCCCGCCAGACGAGCGGCGCCGACCAGATCGCCTCACCTTTGCGGGGATCGCCCACACGGGTCCGCCATATGAACCCGCCGGTCGCGGCGTCGAGGCACACCACGTCGGTCTGCGCCGTCGCGACGTACACGCGGTCACCGGCCAGCATCGGAGTGCCGCTGATCCCGAGCGTCGGGAACCCGTAGGCGGTCTGCGGCCGGGCGCCGAGCGCGACCTCCCAGCGCTTGCGCCCGGTTCCCAGGTCGAGCGCGTAGAGCGTGCCGCGGGACGATCCGATGAACACCGTGTGTCCGTCGACCGCTGGGCTGCCGGGGATGCCGCCGTCTGCGACGAAGCGCCACGCGGGGCGCAGCCTCCCGAGCATCGCTGGGGAGAGGCCGGCGATCGGAGAGAACGAGGACATGCCGTAGTCACGGCCGCGCATTGGCCACACCGCGCCGGCCGGCGGGCCTACCGGGTAGCCGCCGCCGGCGAGGCCGGCCACCCCAGCGCAGACCAGCGCCGCCGTCCACGCGCGGAGGAGCACGCGCCTGAGCATGCCCGGGGCGCGCCGCGATCGTCCCACCGTGTCAGGAGCCACCACACTATATGGTACCGCGGGCGCCAGCGAACGCTACCGGCCCGCTAGCGCCCCGTCGCGCGCCCCCGACGAGGGGACGCGGCGGGCCTGCCCTGCGCGCCCTCCCGGGGCCCCTGACGAATCACCGTGCGCCCGCGATTCGTTGGGGTGGGGCTCCGTTCCTCGACCGGAAGCGCGGGGCACCCCGCCGCCGGTTCGTCTGTGTGCAGCCCTCGCCAAGACTTCGGAGAGCACGCACTAGAGCCGGCGCGCGCCCAGATACCGGGACCGAAAGTACGGCTCCCGCATCGAGGAGATCGTGACCCCGCGCGAGGGCGATGCGTGGATGAACCGGGAGGCCCCCACGTAGATGCCCACGTGGGACGGGCCGGCGCTGTAAGTGCGGAAGAACACGAGGTCTCCGGGGCGCAGCGCGCGGGCCGGGACCGGCTTGCCCGCGTGGTACTGGGCGAACGACGAGTGCGGCACGACGCGGCCCACCATCGCGAAGACGCGGAACACCAGCCCGGAGCAGTCGAACCCGCGATCCCCGATCCCGGACCACTGGTACGGCCGGCCCAGAAACCGGCGCGCCGCTCGAACGACAGCGAGCGCGAGCCGCGGACCCCGCGACGGGATGGACGTCCGCGCCAGCGCCGCGGCCGGCACGGCCGCGCGCGAAGGCGGCTGGGATCGCGCGTGCTCGGAGGAATCGCCCGGCGGGGGCGGCGGGACCGCGGCCCGGGTGGCCGGGACGGCCCCGCGGCCCGGGACAGGGTCCGCCGCGGACACCAGCGGCACGAGCAACATGCATGCCCAGACCGCTAGCCCGATCGCTGCGCCACGACGTGCCGGCATCTGCACCCCTCGCGGTCGATATAGATGAGAGCGACGACGTCCAGCGAGGGTGCGACGGCCGCGGGGCCGGTGCGCGAGCTGTGTCCTGGCGTGGATGACCGGCGCTCGTATTCGTCCTCGCCGCGCGATCTCCTGCCTCGAGCCGCGTGCGGCCGGCCGACACGCAGGGGCGCCCGCGGGCTGACTGAAAGGGCCTCCCGTCGGGTAACATCGTAGTGGACGGGCGGTCGCCAGGCCCTCGATTCTCGCCCTTGGGCCGCTCTGATATAATGGCCCTGAGATTGCGGACCGGGAGGGCGGCTCATGATCTCGATGAAAGTTCGCACCGTGGCGATGGACCAGCAGATGAACCCCGTCGTGCTGCTGGTCGATCAGGCGGGGACGATGGCGCTGCCAATCTGGATCGGGACGCCCGAGGCCCAGTCCATCGCCATGGAGCTGCAGGGGATGCGCATGCCCCGCCCGATGACGCACGACCTGATGCGACAGATGCTCGCACAGCTCGCGGTCAGCGTGAGCCGCATCGTCGTGACGGACATCCAGAACGGCACGTACTTCGCGGAGATCCACCTCAAGAGCAACGGCAACGACGTGGTCGTCGACTCGCGGCCCAGCGACGCGATCGCGCTGGCCCTGCGGACCGAAGCGCCGATCTATGTGGACGAGAAGGTGGCGAGCGGGGCCATCCAGCTCAAGAAGGCGTTCGACGAGCACGAGGTCGAGGAGTTCAAGAAGTTCCTCGAGCACGTGAAGCCCGCCGACTTCGAGAAGAACGTCAAGGACACGTAGCGCGGTTCCCTTACCGCATCACCACACCGCCGGACAGCACGAGCGTGTGCCCGGTGATGTAGGCCGCCTCGTCCGACGCCAGGAACACGGCCGCCCGCGCGACGTCCCCTGGCTGGCCGAACCGCCGCAGAGGGATCCGCGCGGTGATCTGCTCCCGCTCCGCGATCGTCCGCTCGGCGTGGAACGCCGTGTCCGTATAGCCCGGGGCGATCGCGTTGACGCGCACGTGCGGCGCCAGGTCCCGGGCGAGGCACTTCGTCAGCATCAGCACCGCCGCCTTGCTGACGTTGTAGTGCAGCGGTCCGGTGCCCGGCTCGATCCCCCGCATCGAGGCGATGTTGATGATCACGCCCGCGCCCTGCCGCACCATGATCTCCCCGGCGGCCTGCGCGGCGAAGAACGGACCCGTCACGTGCACCGCCATCATCCGGGCCCACTTGTCCTCGTCGATCTCCCACAGCCCCGACCGGTCGACGATCCCGGCGTTGTTGACCAGGATGTCCACCCGCCCGAACGCCTCCACGGCCCGCCCGATGAGCGCGCGCGCCTCCTCGGGCCGGCCGACGTCCGCCTGGACCGCCAGCGCCTTTCCCCCGGACGCGGTGATCGCGAGCGTGGCGGCGCGGACCTCCTCGACTGCGTGCGCGGCGTTGAGCAGCACGGCCGCTCCTTCCCGCGCGAACGCCTGCGCGATCGCCCGCCCGATGCCCCGGCTGGACCCTGTGACCACGGCGACCTTGTTCCGCAGGCTCATTCCGGGGCCTCCGTTGCGTGCATCCGCGCGAGCAGCGCCGCCGACGCCTCCTCCGTCTCCCGCACCACGCGCGCGTGCTCGTCGAGCACCCGCGCGCGGGCCCGGTCGATCTCACCGCGGCGTCCCGCGGCGACCACCGGGATGCGGTCCTCGTCCAGCACCCGCACGCGCCGGTCCGGGGTCACGAGGATATCCACCTCGAGATCCTCCCACTCCACCCGGTCGCCTGCGATCCGGACCGGACCGCTCACATTGAAGTAGTAGCCGAGCGTGTCCCCGCCCGGGGCGATCCAGTGGTAGACGTTATACGGGCGGTCGCGCCAGAAGTACGCGACCGTCAACGTCCCGGCCGGCAGGGAGAGGTCGGCCACGCGGCCGGGACGCGGGAGCGTGTACAGGAGCACCGCGCGCTCACCGGTCACCTCCACCGCCCGGCAGGGAAACGTGTGCACGGCGCCGTCGAGCGTGTGCTTGACCTCCAGCACGTCCACGGTAAGAGGACTTCGGAGCCCGCATGCCATCCCCTTCGGTGATCGATTCACACGAGCCTCATCGATAAAGCTACCGAACAGCCCGCAGGGGCAGCACCGGCGCGGCAGCTTGGTATCGCGATCCCTCACATGCCAGCGGATATCGCCCTAAGACCGGGCGTGCCCGCAAAAGCAGAGCGCTGTCGCAGCCAGCGGCAACTATGGAGCCGAGAACGGCCTGGTTCACGGGAAGAGCGGCTTGCCTCCCAATACCGAACATACGTACGATATAGAGCGCTCCTGATCGCGGCCATCGAGCAACCCCACGTCCACAGGCACGACCGGCTTCGGCACACACGGCGTGGCCGAGGAGCGTGATGCTGAGCTTCGATCGGAACCCTCCGAGCCCGCTGTCGCCATCGCTCGCCTCCACCGAGCCCGCGGTCCACAGGGCATGGTCCGTGGCGGCTCTGGCCGGCCAGGTGAGCGAGCTGTCTGGCGTGGGGAATACGGCCGGCCTGACCATGGCGTTCGGCCTGGTGCTGGACGCCCAGCGGCAGGGCGAGCCCGTCGCCTGGATCACCCTGCAGGACAGCACGTTTTTTCCTGTGGACGCCGCGGACAGCGGAGTGGACCTCGATGCGCTGGTCGTCGTCCGCGTCCCCGACACGGTGGCCGCCGCGCGCAGCGCGGACCGGCTGGCGCGATCGGGCGCCTTCGGCCTGCTGGTGCTGGACCTGGGATCGGACGCGGCGTTGCCGCTTCCGGCGCTGGCGCGTCTTGTGGGGCTGGCTCAGAAGCACCACACGGCGATCGTCTGCATAACGCAGAAAGCCGAGCGTGCACCCTCGCTCGGCTCGCTGGTTGCGCTGCGGGGATGGACGCGGCGCGAGCGGATCGCCGCCGACCTGTTCAGGTGCACGCTGCACGTCGTCAAAGACAAGCGCCGGGGGCCCTGGAGCGCCGAGGAGGTCTGCCGTGGACCGGATGGCCTGCGTTAGCCTCCCCGCGTTCCCGCTGCAGATCCTGCTCCAGCGCCATCCCGGGTGGCGCGGCGTCCCGGCCGCCGTGGTCGAGGACGACCGGCCGCACAGTCCGGTCGTGTGGGTCAACGAACAGGCCCGCCGCGCCGGCGTGCTCCCCGGGATGCGGTACGCCGCCGCGCTGGCGCTGGCCCCCGCCCTCCGGGCGGGCGCCGTCTCGCCGGCGCAGGTCTACGAGCACCGCGACCGGCTCCACGTCCGGCTCCGGCGGTTCACGCCGGACGTGGAGCCCTCGGTGGAGGAGCCCGGCGTCTTCTGGCTGGGCACCGCCGGGCTCGAGCGCCTGCACCCATCACCGGCCCGTTGGGCGGAGGCGATCCGGGCGGACCTCCGGGAGGCCGGCTTCCACGCGGTCGTGGTGGTCGGGTTCACGCGCTTCGGCACGTACGCGGTCGCGCAGGCCGTGCGGACGACGCGCGTCTTCGACGACCCGGCGGACGCGCAGGCGGCGTCGATGGACGTGCCGCTGGCCCGCCTCGCGATCGATCCCGGGGTCCGGGACGCGCTGCGCACGCTCGGCGTCACCACCGTGAGCGCGCTGCTGCGCCTGCCGGGCGCCGGCCTCCACGAGCGGTTCGGGAGGGACGCGTACCGGCTGCACCAGGCGGCTGCCGGGACCCTCTGGACTCCGCTGCGGCCGTGGGCGGAGCGCATGCCGGTGCGCCGCCGGCTCGCGCTCGATGCGCCGGAGACAGATGCGGCGCGCTGCGTGTTCATGCTCAAGCGCCTCCTCGATCCCATGCTGGCCGAGCTCGCCGCGCGGGGCGAGGCGCTCGCCGGGCTTCACCTGCGCATCGGGCTGGAGGGACACGGATGGCGGGACGAATGGATCCGCCCGGCGGCACCCACGCTCGATCCCGTGCAGATCCTGGAGCTGGCGCGGCTGCGCCTCGAGGCCTCGCCGCTTCCGGCCGGGATCACGGATGTGGAGATTGTGGCCACGGGCCTGCCGGCGTCCCCGGAGCAACAGCGGTTGTTTGCCGAGCATCCGCGGCGGGATCTTGCGGCGGGCAACCGCGCGCTGGCGCGCCTCCGGGCTGAGCTGGGTGAGCACGCCGTCGTGCGCGCGCGGCTGCGGGACGCGCACCTGCCCGAAGCCCGCGTCTGCTGGGAGCCGGTGACGTCGCTCCGGCGCGCGCGGCCGGCACCCGCCGCGCGGACGCTCATCAGGCGGATCCTCACCCGTCCGGTGCCCCTGCCGCCTCCGTCCCGCCACCTGCGCGACGATGGATGGCTCATCCTGGGGGTGACGCACGGGGCGGTCGCGGAGCTGCTCGGCCCGTATGTGCTCTCCGGCGGCTGGTGGAGACAGGAGGTCGACCGCGCCTACCACTTCGTGCAGGCCCGGCGCGGAGCGCTGATCTGGGTGTACTACGACCGTCGCCGGCGTCGGTGGTTCCTCCACGGTCAGGTGGAGTAGCGCGCGTGTACACGCCGCTGTGGTGCAAGAGTGTGTTCTCCTTCCTCGAAGGCGCCTCGCATCCCGAGGAGCTGGTTGAGGAGGCGCACCATCTCGGGCTGCGATCGGTGGCGCTCGTGGATCGCGACGGCGTGTATGGTATCGTGCGCGCACACGTGGCGGCGCGCGAGGCAGGCATCCACCTGATCGTCGGCGCGCAGGTCACGCTCACCGACGGCTCGGCGATCGTCCTCCTCGCGCGGACCCGCGAGGGCTACGCGAACCTCTGCCGGCTCCTCACGGCCGGGCGGCTGCGATCCCCCAAGGGCGCGTGCGCCGTTACGTGGGATGAAGTGTGCGCCCACGCCGGGGGCCTCATCGCCTTGTGGGGAGGAGACCGGAGCCTCCTCGCCGGCCCCTCCGATCCTGATGCGATCGCGGGGCGGCTCCGGGAGGCGTTCGGCGACGCCCTGTACGCGCTGGTGGCCCGCCACCGGCGGGACACCGAGGTCCGGCAGGAAGCGCGCCTGCGCGCGCGCGCCGCCCGTTACGCCCTCCCGGCCGTGGCCGCCATCGAGGTGCTCTACCACACGCCGGCACGCCGGCCGGTGCAGGACGTGCTCACCTGCATTCGGCACGGGATCACGATCGCGGGCGCCGGGCAGCGGATCAAGCCCAACGCCGAGCACGCCCTGGTGCCCCCGCACGCGTTCGCGGCGTTGTTTCGCGACGACCCGGCTGCGGTCGCGCGCACCGAGGAGATCGCCGCCCGCTGCACGTTCGCGCTCTCGGAGCTGCGGTATCGCTATCCGGAGGAACGGGTTCCCCGCGGCATGCACGCCGCGGCATGGCTGCGCGACCTCACGTTCGAGGGCGCCCGGGAGCGGTACGGCGGGCACATCCCGCCCGGGGTGCACCAGCAGCTCGAGCGGGAGCTCGCGTTGATCGACGAGCTGGATTACGGCGGGTACTTCCTGACGATGTGGGAGATCGTCCGGTTCTGCCGGCAGCGCGGGATCCTCTGCCAGGGCCGGGGGTCGGCCGCCAACTCCGCGGTGTGCTACTGCCTGGGGATCACGGCGGTGGACCCGGCGCGGGTAGACCTCCTGTTCGAGCGCTTCCTCTCCCGGGAGCGCGCCGAGCCGCCCGACGTGGACCTGGACATCCAGCACAACCGCCGCGAAGAGGTGATCCAGTTCGTCTACGAGCGGTACGGCCGCGACCACGCGGCGATGGTCGCCAACGTGATCCGCTACCGCCCGCGGTCGGCCGTGCGGGATGTCGGCAAGGCGCTGGGCATTCCGGAGACATCGCTCGACCGGCTCGCCCGGCTGCTCGACTACGGCGGCGACGTGCAGCCGGAGGCGCTGCGGGCCGCCGGGCTGGATCCGGACGCGCCCGCGCACCGCCACCTGCTCTGCCTCGCCAACGAGATCATCGGGGTCCCCCGCCACCTGTCGATCCACCCGGGCGGGTTCCTGCTTGGGGACCACCCCGTGCACGAGATCGTGCCGGTCGAGAACGCCGCGATGGAGGGCCGCACCGTCATCCAGTGGGACAAGGATGACTTGGAGGACCTCGGGCTGTTCAAGGTGGACCTGCTGGGGCTGGGGGCGCTGACGCATCTGGACCTGGCGTTTCGGCTCCTGCGCGAGCACCGCGGGGTCGAGCTGTCGATGGCGACGATCCCTCCACACGATGCGGCGACGTTCGAGATGGTGGGGCGCGCCGATACGGTGGGCGTGTTCCAGATCGAAAGTCGCGCGCAGATGGCGATGCTCCCGCGTCTGCGGCCGCAGAGCTTCGACGACCTCGTGATCGAGATCAGCATCGTGCGCCCCGGCCCGATCACCGGCGGCATGGTGCACCCCTATCTGCGCCGGCGCGCCGGCGTGGAGCCGGTCGAATACCCTCACCCCTCGCTGGTCCCGGTGCTCGAGAAGACGCTCGGGGTGCCGCTCTTCCAGGAACAGGTGATGCGCCTCGCCCAGGTCGCCGCAGACTATACGCCGGGCGAGGCCGATCAGCTCCGGCGCGACATGGCGGCGTGGCGGCGGAGCGGCCGCATCGAGCGCCACCGCGAGCGGCTGCTCTCGCGGATGCAGGCCAAGGGCATCGCGCCGGAGTTCGCGGAGCGGATCTTCACTCAGATCTGCGGGTTCGGGGAATACGGCTTCCCCTGTAGTCACGCGGCGAGCTTCGCGCTGATCGCCTACGCGACCGCATACCTCAAGTGCCACTTCCCCGCGGAGTTCACCTGCGCGCTCCTGAACGCGCAGCCGATGGGCTTCTACAGCCCCGCCACGATCGTCGGGGACGCCCGGCGCCACGGTGTCGCCGTCCGGCCCGTGGACGTCCGGCACAGCGCGTGGGACTGCACCCTCGAGCCCTGCGCCGAGAGCGCGGGCGGCCTGGCGGTGCGGATGGGCCTGCGGTATGTCAACGGGCTCGGCGAGGGCGAGGGGAGGGACCTCGTGGACGCCCGTGCTGAGGCGCCGTTTGCCTCACTCGACGACTGCGTGCGCCGGGCCCGGCTCACGAGCGACGCGCTCGTGGCCCTCGCGGAGGCCGGGGCGTTCGAGGGGTTCGGCGTCGATCGCCGCGCGGCGCTGTGGCAGGTCCGTGGCCTCGCGCGCCGGCGGGACATGGCGCTGCCCCTGCGGGTCCGCGAGGCCATACCCGCGTTTGCGCCCCTGACCGCCGCCGAGCAGATCTCCTGGGACTACCTGACCTGCGCCCACAGCCCCCGGGGGCACCCGCTGGAGGCGCTGCGGGAGGAGCTGCGGGCCGCCGGGCTCCCGGAGGCGCGCACGGTCGCCGGGCTCCCGGACGGCCGGCGGGTCCGGTACGTGGGGCTCGTGATCTGCCGGCAGACGCCGGGGACGGCCGCCGGCGTCACATTCATGACGCTGGAGGACGAGACGGGCTTTGTGAACGTGGTCCTCTGGGAGCGGGTGTTCGAGCGGTACTCCACCCTGGCCAGGACCGCCGCGCTGCTGGGCGTGACCGGGCGCGTGCAGGCGCAGAACGGCATCGTCCACATCGTCGTGGACGCGCTGTGGGCGCCCGCGGTGAGCCGCCGGCCGGCGGCGGTGCGCAGCCGCGACTTCCGCTGAGGCCCAGCAGGAGTGCCTCGCGGCCGTCGGGAAAGCGAAGCAGCACCGGTGCTCCAAGGTCCGATCGAGCTGGAGGGGCGACATGAAGACCAGCGACGGGACGGGACGGCGCGAGCGGGCCATCGCGTGGCTCGCGGCCGCGGCCCTGACGGCGGCGCTCGGCGGCCCCGCCGGCGCCGCGCCGGCCGCCAAGTGCTCGCTGACGCCCCAGGGTGCGGAGGACCCGTTCTACAAGCCCAACGCACCCGTGCGCTCGTCGGTCGGTACCGGGTTCGTGCTGAGCGGGATCGTCCGCTCCGGGATCGACTGCGCGCCGATCCGGGGCGCCCGCGTCGAGCTGTGGCTGCGGGGGCCCAACGGCCGGTACGACGACGCGCACCGCGGGACGGTCGTCACGGACGCCGGCGGCCGGTACCGCTTCCAGAGCAACTTCCCGGGGGGCGACGGCATCCAGCCGCACATCCACATCCGGGTGGCGGTCCCGGGGTTCCGCCCGCTGGCCACGGTGTACTTCCCCCGGCCGGGGAGCGGCGCGGGGGTGCTCGATCTCGTCCTCGAGCCCGAGGTGTAGCGCCGCGGGGGCGCGAGGCGCCCGCCCACCCGCCCCGGGGCCGCTGCGCTGCGGCGCGGCTACGTCGAGGACAGCCCGCGGCGGTCGAACGTGTAGACCTTGCCGTTGGCGCGCAGCTTCACGGGGTTCCGCCACAGGGTGTGGACCGCCTTGAGGAACAGGCCGATCCGTTTGGGCTCCAGCTTGCGGTCCTCGTCCATGTGGGCCAGCAGCAGATCCCGCCCCTGCGATGATGGGTCGACCTCCACCCGCGGCTCGCCCTTGTACAGCTTCTGGGCGATGAGCATGTCCTTGACCTTTTGCAGATCGTAGCTCTTCTGCTTCTCCTTGGGATCGTAGACAAAGATGTCCAGCCGCCGGACCAGCTCCTCCGTCAGCGTGAGGTCGATCAGGCTGACGTCCTCGTAGAACCGGCGGATCTCCAGCGCCCGATCGAACCCTTCGTGGTCGCGCACGTGCTTGAAGAGCGTGTAACCGATCGTGTACGGGGCGGGCCGGTTGCAGAGCTGGACCGAGATGCTGGCCCACTCGCGGGCGGTCAACAGGCGGGTCAGGAGCTCCGCCTCCACAAACGTCGCCCAGCCCTCGTTGATGATGTGCGTCCGCTGGATGAGGTCGAAGTACTCGGCCTCCTCCCGGATCGCCTCCAGCAGCGCCCGCTCGAAGTCCTCGAGCGGCGCCCGCTCCTCCAGAGAGTAGATGAGGCGCTTGCGCCGCTCCTGCGGGTTCCGCTCGAACGCGTTCACGGAGGTGCTCACGGTCAGCAGCGCATCGAGAAGCTTCTCCACGCGCTCCTTGCCGTACTGCTGCTCGTACGTGCGAATGAGCCGAGCGTGGCGCTCCGCCTCGTTCAACATGTTCTTGTTGGACTTCCGGTACCAGTGGTTGTTGGCGAAGAAGTCCGCGTGCCCGAACACGTGCGCGATCACGAGGACGTTCTGGAGATACGTGTTGCTGCTGCGGAGGAACGCGTGCGACGGCACGGTGTTGAGCACCAGCTCCAGGATGCTGAACACCTCCTTGTTCTGCTGGGTCACCAGCTCCTTGTACGTGCCGCCCCAGTACCAGTGGATGAACCGGTTCGGCAGGCCCATGCTCGCGACCTCGGCGATCTCGTCGCTGTTCGTCATCTGGAAGATCACCGGATCGAAGGCGAGGCCCCGCGCGCGCGCGAGGCGCTCAACCTCTTGGATCACGCTCTGGTACTCGCCGACCATGCCCATGCTCCCACGTCTCCGCTAGCCACCGTACTCCACCCCAGCACATCGCCGGGGTCATGCGATTCCTAGCGCGGGAGCGCGCCGGCGTGCCTCCTGGCCGTGCGCCCGTCGAAGAACGCTAGGAACTCCTTCATCGCCGACCGGATCGTCTCCAGGTCGACCAGGTTGGCAAAGACCGCCCCGCCGCGGCTCTTCGCGGCCTCCTGGACGTACTCGCTGAACCCGCCGATCCCGCGGCCGCCGGGGTTGACGTGACCGTAGCTCACCAGGTCGAACGCCGCGACCGCCTCCTCGAACTTCTTCTTGGCCAGGTCGAAGTCACCGGAGCTCGTCTCCCCGTCCGTGAACATGAACAGGAACTTGTCGTATTCCGTGACGCCCTCGAGCAGCTCCACCGCCTTCTCGAACCCGGTGCTGATGTGCGTGCCGCCGCTCGACTCCACGCAGAAGAACTCGTCTCGCGTCTTCTCCTCGGCGACATCTTGAAAGACCACGTAGCGGCGCAGGTTCGTCGGATACCGCCGCTCGAGGTAGTGCCAGAGGATGAAGATCGTCTTCCGCACGAGCGCCAGATACTCGCCGCGCATCGAGCCGGAGATGTCGAGGACGTAGATCTCCACGGAGCGGTTGTTCTGGAATGTGGTGGGATCTTCGATGAAGTACCAGGCGTCCTGCTGGACGTCCACGTCGTAGTCGAGGACCCCGCGCTCCCGCGCGTTGCGCAGAAGGCTTTGAACCATCGTCTCCTCGAGGTTCAGGTCCGCGCGCAGCCCGATGCGGTCGAGGTCGTCGAGCTCGGGCGTGTCCTGGCTTTCCACCTCGCCCGAGCGGGCCGGCTCGTGGAAGGCAGGCAGCCGGAGCTCGTCGAGCAACACCTCCTGCGCCAGCTTCACAAACTCGTCGAAGTCCAGCTCCACGTGCAGCTCTTTGCCGTGGTGATCGCCGCCCAGGAGCCCGCCCAGCGCCTGTACCTGCTCGCCGCCCGGTCCGCTGCCCGACGCGCCGCCCCCCGACGCGCCGCCCCCCGCCCCCTGCGCCAGGAACTGCGCCTCCTCGCCGAATTTGAGCGTGGGGAGGTCGAGGGTGGCGATCTGCGTCTTGACCTTTCCGTCCACGATCAGCTCTTTCTGCTGGATGAGGTCGTTGAGGTTCTGCTTCAGGTACTCCCGCAGGAGCTGATCGTGCTTGTACTGGGCGATCCGCCCTCGGTGAATCTTCATCGGCCGTCCCCCGGAGTGGCTAGGCCCCCCGCCCCGTCTCTCCCTGTGTCTGCGAGCCTGTCCCGGACACCCTCCCGGGGAGGGCCCAGGCCCCCACGAACTCGCATCACCGGAGCCGATTCGTGGGGTGGATTAGAAGCTGCGCCCGATGATCTTGAACAGCGCCCGCGCGCAGGACGGGCAGTAGCCGTGCTCCTCGATCGCGCTGCGCTGCAGGACGTCGAGCAGGTCGCGGCTCTTGGCGTCCATCTCCTCCGTCTTCTCGTACAGGCGGAGGCAGTTCTTGATCTTGTTGAAGACGATCTCGTTCATCGCGCCGCGCAGGTGCTCGTTGTCCTTGTAGCTCATCCGGCGCAGCTCGTCGCGCCGCTCCAGGAGCACGTTCTCGAACGCGACCCGCCCCTGGCGGCTGATCTGGCGCTTCTGGACGAGGATGCCCTCCACGTCGTCCAGCAGCTCCTTCTCGCCGTCCGAGAGGGCCTCGCCCAGCACGCTGCGGGCGGCCGCGTCGAGGTAGTTCAGGTACAGGTTTTGGGCGTAATCGTAGAAGTGGGCCGGCACGATCTCCTCGACGATCACATCGACCTTCTTGTTGACGAACTCGACTTTGGTCTCCTCGAACAGCTTGAGGAGGTCCTTCTGGTTCAGGTCCTTGATCGACTGGTGCGCAAACGTCTCCTCGATCGCCTCGGTGATGACCTCCAGGTCGATGCACCGCCCGGCGCGCGTGTACGCGAGCGAGAACGCGTCCTCGAAGAACCGTGGCGAGAGCCCTCGGAGCCCTTGCGACTCCTGCCGGGTCCGCACCGCGTACGTAGCCGCGAGCTCGTAGACGTCCTGCGGCACGTGCTTGGCCTCGCCCCGGACGCGGTTCGCGCGCTCCACGAGCCCCCGGTAGATCTGCATCTCGCCCTGCACGTCGACGTTGTAGGGGAAGTCCACCTTGTGGATGCGGCCGCGCAGCGGCTCCATGATGTCCTCGGCCAGGAACACGTTGTACTCCGGGTAGTTGGTGTGGCCGATGACCACCGCGTCGACGTGCACCGTGGGGAAGTTCGCGAGGTCGATCCGCTTCGATTGGATGAGCTCCAGCAACAGCGAGAGGAGCTGGCGGCGGCTCTTGAACACCTCGGTCCAGTCCAGGATGCCGCGGTTGGCCCAGATGACCTTCCCCTCGAAGTCGTACGCCTCCGGGTCGTACGTCGACCCGCGCTCCTTGAGCATCGCGAAGTTGATGTTGCCGACGAAGTTGGTGATGTCCTCGCGGCGGAGATCCGTCGGTGTGTGCTTGGCCACCCCGACCTTGTCGCGGACCGAGATGAAGGTCCGCACGACCGGCACCGACCGCCACCCTCCGTGCGCGGCGATCTTGCGCTCGCAGACCGGGCAGGGCACCGCCTCCTCGTGCCACCAGATGCCTTCCGCGTCCCGGGCGTCCGGGGGCACCAGGTCGAACGGATGCTGGTGGAACGGGCATCCCTCCACCGCGTACAGGACGCCGTCGGGCTTGTGCGAGTACTCTTCGAGCCGGCGCTTCAACTTGTCGACGGTCATCGACTTCCCGGATCCCTGGGGACCGACCAGGAGGAGCAGCCGTCGCTCCATGCTCATCGCGTATCCCTTGAAGAACGCGACGATGGCGTCGAGCTGCTTGTCCATCCCGTAGACACCCTCGAACACCCGGGCCTTGCCGAAGTAGTCGATCATGTCGGAGATGTAGTGCAGCGTCGTGCGGGCCAGACGCCGGTCGCGGCGGCTCGCCTCCAGATAGTCCGCGATTGTGCTGATCGTATCCATAGCCTCCACCTGGCTTCGAGGTGCGCCTGTGACCGGCTGAGGCGTCTCCCCTTCTCTTTATTTCCTGGTCGGGCGATCCTTATCGACGAGGGGTCAACGGCCCAATCCACGCTGCGCACTGTTTAGGTCTTCTTCTTCCCAATCTACGCGCCCATCCCGACGTCGGTTCTGGCCCGGTGGTCGACGATGCGCAGCGGAGGCATGGATCGAACGGAGGTGAAGCGCTGTTCGGACGGCGGTCCCGGCCGATCCCCAGAACGATCGGACGGACGCCCGCCGCGCCGGACGACGGCGGCCGATAAACACACAGGCCCGCGCGCGAGAGCCTGTGCTCCCCGCCGGGCCGTCGCGTTCATCCGCACCCCTGTTCACGATGCCTGCTCTGATGTGCCGCTCCACGCGTACCCGCCGTGTGATGCCGGACGATCTCCGAGACGGGCCTGGCGCGTGCACGTGCTGCGTATCGGATCCATGCTCGGGTGCAAACTTTGAGCCGAGTATATCCTCACCGGTCTGTGGTGTCAATGGCGGGAGGAAGCCACCAGCGGCTTCGGAACTTGACCAGGGCGGACGCGCCTCGGAGCCACGTTTCCTGCGGTTTGCGGGCCCTCGGGCGCTTCTGGGGGCGGGCCAGCTATCTGTCAGGAC
>JAJPJJ010000034.1 GCA_021324295.1 Bacillota bacterium | reverse complement strand
CGGCCTCGCGGCGGTGGACGTGAGCACGCCCTCGGCCCCGAAGGTCGTCTACCAGGACCGGTTCACGTTCGCGACCAACGGCAACCACGCCGGGCTCGTGATCGCGCGGAACCGCGTGTACGCCGGCGCCGGGAACCAGGGTGTGCGGATCTACGATCCCTCGACACTGCGGTTGACCGGGACGATCCCGGGGCTCAACGCCAACTTCCTGGATACCCTGGGAGACGCCTTCCTCGTCGTCGCAAACTACTGGTACCCGAAGCTCCCCGAAGGCGTGTACGTCTATGATTTGCGCCGGAACCCTGACGTCCCCGCCGTCGTCGGGCGGTTCCCGCGGCCGACAGGGAACGCGAACTTTCGCGCTCGCGCCCTCGGCCGGCGGATCTATCGCGTCGCCCTGTACGGGGTCGATATCCTGGAGGCCCCGTAGCCGTGCCGGTGTCTGTCATCCTTCCCACGTACAATGAGCGCGCGAACATCGGCCGCCTCATCGATCGTGTCGAGCGCGCGCTGGCCCGTACACCCCATGAGCTGATCTTTGTGGACGACAGCATCGACGGCACCGACGCGGAGATCGCGCGCGCGGCCCGCCGGTGGCCGCACGTCATCCTCGTTCACCGCGATGCCCGCGCGGGGCTGGCGACGGCGGTCGTCGAAGGACTCCGCCGGGCGCGCGGGACCGTGCTCTGCGTTCTCGACGCGGACCTCCAGCACCCCCCGGAGGTCATCCCTGTCCTGCTGGAAGCGCTCGAGCGCACCGACGCCGACGTCGCCGTGGCGAGCCGGAACGTTGCCGGCGGGGGGTACGAGGCCTTCACGGCGCCCAGGCGGCTCGCCTCGCGCATCGCGACGCTCCTCGCCCGTGCCGTCCTGACCCGTGCGCGGCTCGTGTCGGACCCGATGTCGGGGTTCTTCGCCGTGCGGCGGGAGGTGATCGAGGGGGTCGCGCTCCGTCCGGCCGGCTACAAGATCCTGCTGGAGATTCTTGTGCGCGGCCGCCTCCGGCGGGTCGTGGAGGTGCCGTACCGGTTTCAGGCGAGGCGCGCGGGAGCGAGCAAGCTGGGCCTCCGGCAACAATGGGAGTACCTGTGTCACCTCATGAGGCTGGTCACCGTCCACCCGGACGACCTGCGGTTCCTCCGCTTCTGTCTCGTGGGTGCCTCGGGCGTGCTCGTGAACATGGGCGTGCTCTGGACTCTAGCGGCGCGAGGCCTCCACTATGTCCTCGCGGGCGCCTGCGCGGCGGCCGTCGCGACGACGTGGAACTTTCTCCTGAACGACGCCTTCACGTGGAGGGACCGCCGGTCGCCGTCGCTCGCGGCGAAGGCCGCGCGATACGTGCGCTACTGCATCGTCACGGGAACGTCGGCGGGCATGCAGATCGGCGTGCTGTTCTTGCTGACCACGGCCGCGATCCCGTACCTCCTGTCCAACATCGCCGGCATCGGGGCGGCGGCGGTGTGGAACTTCCGCACGAACGGGACATGGACGTGGCCCCGCTCCCGGCCGGTGGTGATGCGGACCGTCTATCGGCACGGTCACACGCCGGCGGCCATCGCACCCGGTCCGTCGGCGCACTGATCCACTCGACGTTGCGGCGTCTGCTGCACGGTGACGCCAGAGCGGGCATGGAGACGGCCTTCGGGGCCGAGGGCGCGCTCACGCGGCGTGCAGTCTTTCGCTGAAGCCCTCGGGGGGAGCGCCGGGACCGGCGTGGCGGTGGGGGGGCGCCGGAGGGCCCGGGGTCCGCGCCGGTGAATGTGTCCGGCCGGCCACAGCCGGAGGAGGTATTGCGGTGGCGGTACGGGTGGGCGTTCTCGGGGCAGGCTTCATCGGACGGATCCATGCGCTGAATCTCCGGCAGGATCCGCGTGTCGAGATAGTCGGCATCGCCGACGCGGTGCCGCAGGCGGCGGGGCGGCTGGCCGCCGAGGTCGGGGCCAGGCCGTTGGGGAGCCTGGAGGCGCTGCTGGACGCTGCGCCGGACGCGGTCTACGTGACGACACCCAACACGTACCACGTCGAGCCGGTGCTGGCCGCGCTCGCCTCCGGCGCGCACGTGTTCTCCGAGAAGCCGATGGCGACGTCGCTCGAGGGGGCCTGGCGGATCCGCGACGCCGCGAGCCGGTCCCGCGGCGTCTACCAGATCGGCTTCAACCGGAGGTTCGCCCCCGTCTACAGGTTCGCGCGGCGCCTCATCGATGAGGGCAGGCTCGCGCCGCTCGCCGCGCAGCTCAAGCACAACCGCGGGGAGCTCCGCCAGCCGGCGTGGACCTCCGACCCTGGCGTGACCGGCGGGTACCTCTACGAGACGCCGGTCCACCTCTTCGACATGAGCCGGTTCCTGCTCGGCGACGTGGCGGAGATTCAGGGGTGGGCCCGGCGGAGCGTCTACGCGGAGCCCGACGGCTTCGTCATGCTCCTGCGATTCCGCAGCGGGGTCATCGCCTCGCTCACCAGCGTCGCACACGCAAGCTGGCTGTTTCCCTCGGAGCGGCTCGAAATCTACGGAGAGCACCGCGCCGTGGTGACCGAGGAGATGGAGCGCGCCTCGTTCAGCCCCGGCGCGCGGGACGCGGCCGAGGTGATCGACTGCGCCGCGATGCCGTTCGAGCAGAAGTGGGGGTATGCGGCCGAGGACCGGCTGTTCATCGACGCGGTGCTCGGGGAGCGTCCGCCGGCGGTCACCGCGGAGGACGGCTACCGCGCCACCGAGTTGGTCGAAGCGTGCGCTCGCGCCGCGCGGACGCAGCAACGGGTGACCCTGCCGCTCCCCGAGCCACAGGGCGAGCGCTAGACGACCATCCTCGGCCGGACCGGGGCGGCTCAAGGCGTCTGCAGCACGGCGACGCCCCAGAGGGGGACATCGTAGATCTTCGTTCCGACCGCGCGGGCGCGGAAGTTGGCGTTGGCGTAGGACTTGGGATAGTAGTCGACGAGCAGCGGGGCGTCGGGGTTCTGGGAGATATCGTAGAGGTAGACGCCTTCCGGGTTCGTCGTCTGCCAGTAGTTGGCCAGGACGAGGTACGTGCTACCGACGACGTCGAGGAAGTTGACGTCGAAGCCGGCGATCGCGCCGGTCATCTTGAGGGTGGACGGGTTGTAGATCCGGAGGCTCGAGCCGCCGGCGCCGGCGTACACGCGGTTCTGCGCGATCACGAGCCCGGCGTGGTTGCCGTTGGTCGCGAACGTGAACCGGTCCTGGTAGACGACCTTCGGGGCCGAGGGCGTGCTCACGTCCACCGCCGCGAGGCCG
>JAJPJJ010000010.1 GCA_021324295.1 Bacillota bacterium | reverse complement strand
TTGTCCCAGCAGCTGTCCGGGTCCGCAAGCCATCGTCGGAGATGGATAGGGCTGAAAGATTGCTGCCGGTCAACTAAGCACTGCGCCAGCCCTCGACCCTACAAGAAGTTATGAAAAAGCTGTGAAGACGGCGGCGCGCATCAGGGGGACGCCTCCCGCCCGGTCTCCGGCGGGGCGGGCGGGCCGCCGGGCAGGCGCCTCCGGCGCGCGCGGGCCCTCTCGCTTGCGGCGAGCGCAAACTGGTACTCCTCCAGGAGCTCGAACTCTTCGGCGGATTTCAGGATGGCGATCTGCTCCGCCGGCCAGTCGCGCCGGAGCGACCCCCACACCGGGTATCCCGCGCGTCGCCGGTACCAGAGATAGTAGGCCACTCCGAGGAGCACCCACGCCGGCCCCGCGACCCGCCCGATCTGGTGAGTGAAGATCACTTCGAAGAAGATCAGACTGACCCCACCGATACCGAGGATGCCGAGGACCGGCACCTGGACGCGCTCGTCCCCGCGGCGCCACGTGACGTTCAGGGGAACACGGTAGGGGCGCGGGGTGACCGGGTCCACGAGGCGCAGCCGCACCAGGGACACGAAGACGAGTAGATACGCGAGCGTCGCCCCGAAGGCGTACATGTTGCCGAGCGTGTCCATCGCCTGGGGCGTGAGGAACGCCAGCACCGTCTCGGCGATCGCCAGGAGTGAGAACACGATGATCGTGCGGTGGGGCGTCCTGAACCGAGGATGCACGGCGGCCAGCCAGGGGCTGGCGAGCCCCAGCTGGCCCATCGAGAAGGTCAGCCGCGAGCTGCCCATGACGCCGGTGTTGGCGGAGATGAGCAAGATCGTGGCGCCCATGAGCGCGGTGAAGGGACCAACGACCACACCGATCAGCGGAATGTTCTGGGCGAGCAGCGCGATGGGATCCCCTGAATGCGCGGCGATCTCCTGCCACGGCAGCATCCCGATCCCCAACGTCGAGAACGCCATGGCGAAGATCAGCACGCTGAAGATCAGCCCGATGGAGGTGCGGGGGATGATCGTGGCAGGCCGGCGCGTTTCCTGTGCCGCCTGCGAGATCGACTCCAGCCCCACGTACGAGATGATGGCCAGCGACGAACCGTACATGAACCGGGCGAGGGACGGTTGCTGGGTTTGAAACTGGTGGACCAGCAGCTCCGGTTTCCAAGCAAAGAGGAACCCGAAGATGATGACGAGCGACTCCGTCATCATGTCGAGGCTGCCCAGGAGCTCATTGAACAGGGTGGACTCCCGTATCCCTCGGATGTTCAGCCATATCAGGGACACGATCATGATGATCGTTTCGGCGGCCCAGAGCGGGTTGATGTGGTGGAAGGGTCCGATGTCCGTGGCATAGTTCCGGATCCCAGGGATGAAGAAGTTGATATAGCCTGCGGAGGACGCCGCGAAGAGGGCGATATCGATCGTGTAGTCGAGGAGGAGCGCCGAGCCGGCTACGAAGCCCCAGAGGTCCCCCAGACCCCGGGCTGCGTAATACTGTCCGCCGCCGGCCACGGGATACGCGCTCGCCAGTTCCGTGTAGGCGAGGCCGATGAGAACATAGACGGCGCCGGCGAGGGCGAAGGCCAGGGGGGTGAACGCCATGGCCGCGGCTGCGACGATGCCGAGCGCGACGTAGATGTCGGCGCCCACGTCGGCGTAGCCCCACATGAACGAGCCCCACACGGTGATGTCCCGGCGCAGGTGCTCCCCGGACTCCCTCGGTGCCATTGGCGGCGTCGAGACGACGGCCTGATCCGGCATGTGGTCTCCTCGTAGGGTACCCGCGTCCTCTCTATCAGGAGGGCGCTCAAGCCGGGATCAAGGGCGAGGACCGCCGCCTCAAGCTTTGCTCAAGATTGGCGGGGGTGCGTCAGTCGGGGAGGCGGAAGCGGTAGCCGACGCCGGGCTCGGTGAGGATGTAGCTGGGATGCGACGGATCGGGCTCGACCTTCCGGCGGAGCTGGTTCACGAGCACGTGCAGGTAGTGCAGTTCTTCGCCGTACTGCGGTCCCCAGACGCTCGTGAGCAGGGCCCGATGCGTCACCACGCGGTCGGCGTGCTGGGCGAGGTACTTGAGCGCCTCGTACTCCTTCGGGGTGAGGTGGACCTGCGTGCCGCCCCGCGTCACGAGCCGGCGGTCGAGGTCGAGGGTGAGATCTCCCGCCCGGATGATCGGACCGGTGTGGCTCCCCGCGGCGTGGCGGAGGGCGACCCGCAGCCGGGCAAGCAGCTCGGCCGTGCCGAACGGCTTGGTGAGGTAGTCGTCGGCCCCCAGGTCCAGCGCGTCGACTTTCGTTCGCTCTTCACCACGGGCCGAGAGCACGATGATCGGGGCCTCGAGGCGTTCGCGGAGGCGCCGGCAGACCTCGAGCCCGTCCGCGTCCGGAAGCATCAGGTCCAGCAAGACCGCGTCGGGACGATGGCGCTCTACGGCATCGAGCGCAGCCTGCCCGGTCTCCACCGCCTCGACCGCGTACCCCTGCGCCTCGAGCGTCCGCCGCAGCAGGCGGAGGATCGGCGCTTCGTCGTCGACGACCAGCACCCGGGCGCCGGTCATGCCAGTCGGCCGGCGAGCGCCGGCGGCGTCGTGAGCGGGAGGGACACGGCGAACACCGCGCCCGCCCTCCCCGGGTTCTCGACCGTGATCCGCCCGCCGTGGGCCTCCACCAGGCCCCTGCAGATCGCCAGCCCCAGCCCCGTGCCCGTGTGGCGTCCGTTGATCCGGTAGAACTTCGAGAAGATGCGATCCGCCTCGGAGGCGGGGATCCCCGGGCCCTGATCGCGGACCCGAATGACGAAGGCGTCGGCCTCGACGGCGCCGGTCACGCGGATCTCGCCGCCGGCGGGCGAGTACTTGGCGGCGTTGTCCAGCAGGTTGGCGAGGACCTGCTGGATCTGCACGTAATCGAGATAGACTAGCAGATCGCCGTCCGGGATCTCGACCGTGACGCGGTGATCCCGCAGGCGGGCGGAGGCGCGGCGCACGCTGTCCGCAATCAGCTCGCCCATCTCGTACCACTGCCGATCCGGCCTGAGCTCCCCCGCTTCGATCCGGGACAGGTCGAGGAGGTTGCCGATCAGGCGGGTCAGCCGGTCCACCTCCTCGTTGGCCGCGGCCAGCATCTCCTGTTGCGCCTGGCGGTCCCAGGCAAGGTCGGCCTGCAGCAGCGCGGTGATCCCTGTCTTCAGCGTCGCCAGCGGGGTCCGGAGGTCGTGGGACACCGAGCCGAGCAGCGCTGTCTTCAAGGCATCGGACCGCCGCAGCACCTCCGCCTGCGTGGCCGCGTCCTGGAGGCGCCGGCGGTCGATGGCCGCCGCGGCCGCGGTTCCGAACGTCTGCAGGAGGGCGTGCTCGGACGCGGGAAGCGGCTGACCGTCCGGGCGCGGCCCGACACGGAGGATGCCGACGCGCTGGGTTCCGATCCGCAGGGGCACGTACAGGGTCGGTCCGTGGGGGACGAGCGTCTGCTCGCGCCACACGTACGCCGCGATCCCCTCCTCGTCCCTGGTCAGGGCGCAGGCGTCCGCGGCGGGGGCCGCGGCCTGCACCCGCAGCACGTCCATGCTGTCCGGCAGGAGGATCGCGCAGCTTCGCACCCCGAAGACGCCCGTGGCGAGCTCCGCGATCGCCCGGAGCGTGGCGGGCATGCTGCCCGCATCCGCGCTCGCGTCGCTGAGCCTGAGGAGCGCGCCGGCCTCCCGGGCGCGGGCCTCCGCCTCGTGGGCCCGCGCGCGCGCCCAGGCGGCGAGGCGGCTCGTGACGATCGCGACGGCGAGGAAGACCGCAAGCGAGACGACCTCCGAGGGGGCGGCGATGGTGAGGGAGAAGAACGGCGGGACGAACAGGTAGTCGAGCGCCACGAAGGCGAGGATGCTGCCCGCGATCGCCGGCCCCATGCCCCACAGCAGGGCCGCGCAGAAGACCGCCAGCAGATGGATGAGGGCGATCGGGGCCAGCGCCAGATAGGGCCGCGCGAGCCACATCGCGAGGCTGACGAGCGCGACGCCGCCCAGGGTGGCGGCGTATCCCAGCCGCGCCGAGAGGCGCCGGGCCATCCTCATGAGGTCCGCGGGCCCGCCATCGTACGCCGTCGGGAGCGTGTCCGGGCGCGGGATCGCCGCGGCTACGGAAGCCCCGGACCTTCGACGGTGATCGACGAGGCGATCAGGGCGCCGTCGCCGCCGGCCGTCCCCCGGGCGATGACGTGCATCCCGGGCCTGAGCTCGGCGAGCGAGCCGACCGTGAGGCGGTGGATCTGCGTGCTCGGGGGCACGGCGATCGTCGCCGCGCCCGCGGCGTACGTCAACGTGACGGTGCGCCCGGATACACGGCTGACGTACTGCGTCACGACCGCGTTCGTCATGATGTTCCCGCTCTCCATCGCGAACTGCCCCTCGCGGATGCGCCCGCGGAGCGCGGGCGGGAAGATGTTGATGGAGACCGCGGTGAGCGCTCCGTTCGCCTCCCTGCGGGCGGCGACGCCGATGAAGTCGCCGACCTTGATGTCCTCGAGCCGGGCCGGCAGGCGATGGAGCACACGCGTCGTCGCCGTCGTCCGGACCCGGCTGGGGCCGGCGGACGTGGCGATGGTGAGGGCGCCCGCGCCGGCCGCGGTCACCGTTCCCTGGACGGTGGTGACGGCCGGCGCGCCGACCGCGGGCGTCCCCGGGCTGAGCGCGACCGCCCCTGTCGCGAGCAGCGCAAGCGCGGAAAGCGGGCCGATCGTCCGTCGCATGTGGGTCACCTCCCGATTGTGTCTTCGCGGTGCGCGCGTGGAGGGTCCTCCGTTCCGCACGGCCCCGAAGCCCGGGCGAACTCGCGGCCGCGCGCCCGTGCCGTGGGTCGGGCCTCGCCGCGGCGGGCGTGCAGGTCGGGGGGAAGGATGGCCTCGTCGCGTCGTCGGACGCGGGCTGTTTGAGCCGCCGGGCGCGCGTGCCGTCTCGAAGCGGGGCGGCGCATCTCGCCGCCGCGGGCGGGCGTCAGGCGATCGTCAAAACGCCGCCCGTCGTCTCCACTTCCACCGCCGTCACGCCGCTGGTGGTGGCGCGCTCGAACGCGACGTTGAGATCGTCGCCGAAGAGCTTGCGAAAGTGCGCTTCCGCCGCCGCCGGATCAGGATCGCCCAGCCGGATGGTGCGAATGCCGTGGGCCCGCGAAGGATGGTCGACCCTCGCCTCCGCGGGGTGCTGTCCCGCCGGCACGTGCCACTCGATCACGAACGGCAGCACGCTCGGCTCGCCCGGCGTCACGAGCAGCTGCGTCCGCCACCGGAGGGTCACGCCGTCGGGGCGCTCCCGGGCCCCCTCCACCGGCTCGCCGAGGTCCACGCCCGCGGCACGCAGGTGCCGCCGCAGCGCGTCGAGGTCGTCGGTTCGCACGGCCCACGTCGCGAAGGTACGGCCATCGTCGATGGCCCGGCTGATCCGGCGGGTCGTCGGCGACCGCCGGGCCTCCGCCTCGTCGACCACGGCGATGAGCTCGAGGTACGCCGACGCCAGCGGGATGATCATGTTCGCGGTGCCCGCCCCAGGATGGCGGCCGCCTGCCAGCGCCCGCAGGCCGTACGCCGTCTCGAACCTGCGCGCCGCCTCGGCGAGGTCGCGCACCGCGACGAGGATGTGGTCGGTGAAGACGCGCGGACGCTCGGGGCCCACGTCACAGCGGGTTCTCGCCGGACCGACCGGAGTCCTCCGGCCCGCGCGGAATCGGGCGGCTCAAGGGACGGCGGCGGGAAGCAGCCCCTGCGTCACACCTTCCAGCACCATCGTCTGCGCGTTCTCGATCTGCGCCGCCGCGACCCGCATCGCGCGCTTCGGGTCGTGCGCGCGGATCGCGTCCACCAGCTCCTTGTGCTCCGACACGAGCGTTTCCGCACGGTCGCGAACGTCGAGGCCGAGGTGGAAGAGCCGTTCGAGCTCCTCGAGGAGGGCCTCTACCAGGGCTGCGATCCGATCGTTCCGCGTGAGGCGGGCGATCGCGACGTGAAAGGCCCTGTTCTGGCTCAGAAACCTCGCATAGCTCTCCTGGTCACCGAGCAGGTACGGGTCCCCGACCAGCGCCTCGAGCCGGGCGACATCCTCGGGCGTGGCCGTGCGCGCGGCGCGAGCCGCGGCCTCGCGCTCGAGGATCAGGCGGAGGTCGAACAACTCGCGGATCTGCCGGACGGTGATCATCGACACCACATACCCTCGGCGCGGGATCGCCGTGAGGAGGCCCTCGCGTTCCAGGAGCTTGAGCGCCTCGCGCGCGGGTCCCCGGCTGACCCCGTACGCGTGCGCCACTTTGTGTTCGACGAGCGTGTGGCCCGGCCGCCACATCCCCCGCAGCACGCCCTGCCGGAGCTGGTTGTGCAGGGCCCGCGCCACTGACTCCCCGGGCCGTGACGGCCGTTTGCCGGCGGCCATGCGCTTGGGCACCGCGGCCCCCTGACGATACGATTGACATGATCAACAATAATTCTTATGATCAGTTTAATAAGCCGCTTGCCGCGCCGTCAAGCGCACGGCATCTGCCACCCAGGCCGCGCAAAGAGCCAGCGCCGGGCGTTGCGGCAGCGTGGGGAGGAAAGGGGCCGCAGTGAAATTCGCGCTGACGTTGCCAAACCGCGGCGTGCTCATCGGTGTCACCACCGTGGCGCAGATGCTGCAGATGGCCGAGACGGCCGAGCGCTCCGGGCTCTTCAGCGACGTCTGGGTGGGCGACAGCCTGCTCGGCAAGCCGCGCATGGAGTCGATCACGCTGATGGCCGGCCTCGCGGCGCGCACGAACCGGGTCCGCATCGCCCCGGCGTGCATGGCGAGTTTCCCGCTGCGCGACCCCGTGCTGCTGGCCTACCAGTGGGCGAGCCTCGATCTGCTGGCGGGCGGCCGGACGCTGCTGATCGCCTGCACCGGCATCGTCCCGCAGGCGGGCGGCGCGCTCGAGGCCGCACACTACGGGCTCGACAACCGGGCGCGGGTCGAGCGGCTCGTGGAATGGATCACGATCCTCAAGCGGCTGTGGACCGAAGACCAGGTCACCTTCGAGGGCAAGCACTACCGCCTGCGTGGCATCACGATCGAGCCCAAGCCGGCGGCGAAGCCCCGGCCGCCGATCTGGATCGCCAACAACGCCACGGGGCCGCGGGAGCGCATCGAGCGCACGCACCGCCGTGTCGCCCGCCACGCCGATGGATGGCAGACCTCGCTCTCCGACCCGGACGACGTCCAGTGGCGGGTCGAGGACATCCGCCGGAAGGCGCAGGAACTCGGGCGGAACCCGGACGAGCTCGAGCTCAGCATTTACCACAACATCAACGTCAACGAAGACCAGGGCGCGGCCCTCGCCGAGTCGAAGCGGTTTCTGGACACGTATTACATGATGGACTATTCGGAGGCGCGCGTGGCCAGCTGGACGGCCGCGGGGTCGCCGCAGCAGTGCATCGAGCACCTCAACGTCTACGCGCGGATGGGGATCCACACGGTCGGGCTGCGCTGCACCAGCTGGGATCAGATGGGACAACTCCGCCGCGTGATCGAAGAGGTGCTGCCCTACGTCGAGACACCACGCTGAGGGCGGTCGCCGGCGCGCGGGAAGGACCGGCGGGGAGGGGTGCCGATGAAGGTACGTGCGGGCGCGGTGCTGCTCGCGCTCGTCATGACGGCGGGCGCCGCGGGGTTCGGCGGCACGCCGGCGCAGGGCCAGGGGCCCGCGCAGGCGGTCGTCGCGATCTGGGGCCTGCCGGTCCGCATCCTCGGCAGCAGCGAGGCGGTGACCAGCTACGTCAGTCTTCTGATCAACGACACGCTGACGGCCGTGGACGCGCAGGGCAACGTCATCGGGCGCCTGGCGGCCAGGTATCCTGTTTCGCCGGATGGCAAGACCTACCTTGTGACGCTGCGGGAGGCCAGGTTCCAGGACGGGACGCCGGTCACGGCGCAGGACGTCAAATTCACGTACGAACTGTACCTGCACCCCAGGTACCCCACGACGCCGCCGGCGCTGCTGGAGATCGCGGGCGCCCAGGAGTACAAGGCGGGCAAGGCGCCGTCGGTCACCGGCATCACGGTGGTGAATCCGCGGACGGTGCGGTTCATCCTCGACCGTCCGTACCCGTTCTTCTACGAACAGATCGGCACGGTGGCGATCCTCCCGGCCCACGCGCTCGCCGGGCTCGACGTGGGCCGGCTGCAGGAGTCGCCGTTCACACGCCGGCCGGTCGGCGCGGGGCCGTACCGGCTCGTGGAGTGGCGGGAGCGGGAGAGCATCACCTTCGAGGCATTCCGGGACTACTGGGGCGGCGCGCCGAGCCTGCCGCGGATCGTGCTGAAGCTCATCCCCGAAGACGCCACCGTGCTGGCGGAGCTGCGCGCCGGCAACATCGACGCCGGGCGCATCATCCCCGAAGCGTACCGGACATTCCAGCGCGATCCGCAGATCACGGTCCTGCGGGTCCCCGGCGATACCTTCTACTGGTTTGCGCCGAACTTCCGGCTGCCGATCTTCCAGGACGTGCGCGTGCGGCAGGCGATGGCGTACGCCGTCAACCGTCCGGAGATGCTGCGCGCCCTGTACCAGGGCCTCGGCACGGTGGCGCAGAGTCCCATCCACCCCAGCCTGTGGCAGTACGACAAGAGCCTGAAGGGCTATACCTACGATCCGGCCAAGGCGAAGCAGCTGCTGGCGGAGGCCGGCTGGACGCCCGGGCCGGACGGCATCCTCCAGAAGGGCGGCCAGCGGTTCAAGGCCAAGTACGGCTTCCTCGCCGGCAAGGACTACCAGAACCAGGCACTGCTCATTCAACAGTATCTCCGCGCGATCGGCATGGACATCGAGGTGCAGGCGATCGAGCGCGGCGACTTCTTCGGCCGGTACTTCACGCCTGCCGGCAATATCGAACTGGTCGGCATCGCGTGGTTCAACCTCCTCATCCCGCCCCAGACCGAGCTGGAGGACAACTTCAAGAGCACCGGGTCGGGCGCCAAGACCATCGGTTACAGCAACCCACAGATGGACCGGTTGCTCGACGAGGTGATCCTGACGCGGGACCGCGCCCGGCAGAAGGCGCTCTACGCGCAGATCCAGCAGTTGATCATCCAGGACGTGCCGCACGTGCTCACCATCCGGCCCGACGTCATCTGGGGGGTCCGGAAGCGCATCGCGCTGCCGGGCGGCATCGGTTCGCTCCGCGACTTTTTCGGATCCCTGCCGCGCTGGAAGGCGCGCTAGCGGACGATGGTCGAGTCGCCGTCCCTGCAGTTGCGCGTGACGCCGTCGCCGGTGCTGGTCGACGAACCGCTGCGCGTCGTCGTCTCCGGCTGCCGGCCGGGGCGGCCCGTCACGGTGCGCGCGCGCATGCGCGACGGCCTGAACAGGCTGTGGGAATCGCACGCCGTATACGAGGCCGACCACGACGGAACGGTCGACGTGTCCGCGACGCGCCCGCTCAGCGGCACCTACGATGCTCCGGACCCCCGCGGGCTGTTCTGGTCGATGCGACTGGTGGAGGGGCAGCCCTCCGCGGGATGGGGAACGGCGGCGCCCCTCGACACGCACCTTGTCGCCGAATCCGGCGCCGGGCGGCCGGCATCGCTGCGCGTCGGCCGCTGCTTCGCCGGGCCCGGCGTGTCACGGACGGAGGTGCGCGACCGCGGCCTGGTCGGCACGCTCTTTCGCCCCGCCGCCGCCGCGCCGCGCCCCGCCGTCATCGTCGTGCCCGGATCGGGAGGCGGCGTCCCGGAAGGCCCCGCGGCCCTGCTGGCGTCGCACTGCTTTGTCGGTCTCGCGCTGGCTTACTTCCGCGTGGAGCACCTGCCGCCGTGGCTGGCGGAGATCCCGCTCGAGTACTTCGAGACGGCGATCCGATGGCTGCGGAGCCACGGCACCGTGGCCGATCGTCCGGTGGGGGTGATGGGTACGTCGCGCGGCGGCGAGCTCGCACTGCTGCTCGGCGCGACGTTCCCCGATATCGCGGCGGTGGTCGGCTACGTCCCGAGCGGCGTCGTTTGGGCGGCCGTTCCGGGAGGCGACCGCGGCGGGCGGAGGCCGGCATGGACGTACCGGGGCGAGCCGGTGCCGTTCGTGTCGTCCCACGATCCGCGCCAGACGGACGAACCCGCGTCTCCGGAACCGCTGGCGTTGACGCCGGTCTTTCTCCGCGCGCTCGAGGACCGACCCGCGGTTGGGGCCGCGGAGATTCCGGTCGAGCGGATCAACGGCCCGGTGCTGGTGATCTCGGGCCAGGACGATCGGATGTGGCCGTCGCCGGTGCTGGCCGAGATCGCGATGACGCGGCTGGCGCGGCGCGGCCATCGGTTTCCGTATCGCCACCTGTCGTATCCGGGCGCCGGCCATATCATCGGCCAACCCGGGCTCCCGGCGACCGTAAGCGCGTCGGTTCACCCGTTGTCCGGACGCCTGATGGCCTACGGCGGCAACCCCAAGGACAACGCCGCCGCGGCCGCGGATTCCTGGCCCAAGGTCCTCGATTTCTTCCGGGACGCGCTCGCGGCAGACCCGTAGCGGTCGCGCCGGACCACCGCCGTGCCTGGAGAGCGGTGCGTGGGCGAGGGAGGGACGGAGATGGCCACCGACGTGCAGCCGCCCCTGAGCGAACGGCTCCGTGACCTGATCGGGCAGATCCGGGCGATTGCCGGAGCAGGGTCGGACGGCGCGGCGATCGGCGCGTCGATTGCGCGCGCGCTCAGGCCGCACCTGGGCGCGCGCGACCTTCTCCTGCCCGAGCACTGCGTCCCCGATCCGGTGAAGTATCGCCAGCATGTCCTCCATGTCGAGCCCGGCGGCCGCTTCTCGGTCGTCAGCCTTGTCTGGTTGCCCGGCCAGGCGACGCCGATCCACGATCACGTGTCCTGGTGCGTGGTGGGGGTTCACCAGGGCCACGAGTTCGAGGCTCGCTACGCCTTGCGCGAGGTCGACGGGACGGCGTATCTCGTCGCGGCGGGACACTCCGTCAACGAAACCCGGTCGGCGACCGCGCTCACCCCTCCAGGCGATATCCATCGCGTGGAGAATCGCGGCCCCGGCGTCGCGATCTCGCTCCACATCTACGGAGCGGACATCGCGAGGCTCGGGTCGAGCATCCGGCGTTGCTACGACCTGCCGATCCGGCGCGCGGCGGCCCCGCCCGAGCCGGGCAACGGCATCGCCCCGCTGGGCGGCTCCTTCACATCGGTGCCGCGCAGGAAGGCGCGGTAGGCGCCCCGGAGCCCCGTCCGCGTCCGTGGCCCGCTATCTTGCCCGCCGCTTGCTGGCGCTCGTTCCGCTGATCTTCGGGATCACGGCGATCACGTTCGCCCTCCTGGTGCTGGCGCCCGGGGATCCCGTGCTGTTCCTGGTCCCGCCGGAGCAGCGCGGGATCGCCGACCTGGCGCAGTTCCGCCACGAGCTCGGACTGGACCGTCCGCTGCCGGTACAGTACATCTCGATGATGGCCGGCCTCTTCACCGGGCGGCTCCGCAGCTTCAGCGACCGGCGGCCGACGACGCGCCAGGTCGCGGAGGCGCTGCCCACGACCCTGATTCTGACCGCCACGTCGCTCGCCCTGACCGGGGCGCTGGCGGCGCCGATCGCGTTCGTCTCCGCGGTCCGCCCCTACAGCATGGTCGACCACGCGGCGACGCTGTTTGCGCTGCTCGGCATCTCGCTGCCGACGTTCTGGTTCGCCCTGGTGCTGATCTTCGTCTTCACCGAGCAGCTCGGCCTGCTCCCGGCCAGCGGCATCCGGCCGGTCGGTGCCTCCGGCTACTCCCCCGGGCTGATCTGGCGGTTTCTCATCATGCCGACGGTCGTGCAGGCGCTCGGGATCCTGCCGGTGCTGGTGCGCTACGGGCGGTCGTCGCTTCTCGAGGCGCTGAGCCAGGACTACGTGCAGGTGGCCCGCAGCAAGGGCCTCGCGGAGCGGGCGGTGCTGCTCCGGCACGTCGCCCGCAACTCGCTGCTGCCGGTGGTCACGATTGCGGCGCTCCTGCTGCCGTTTCTCCTGAGCGGCTCGGTCATCGTGGAGTCCATTTTCGCGCTGCCCGGCCTCGGCCGTCTCGCCGTGAACGCCGCCTTGTCGCGCGACTATCCGACGGTGCTGACGACGACCACGGTCGCCGGCGTGCTGGTCGTCGTCAGCAACTTGCTCGCGGACCTCGGGTACTTCTACCTGGACCCGCGGATCCGCTACCAATGAGGCTGGCCATGGTTGCGCGTGGCGGCGTCGGCGCGGGCGACGAGGACGTGTCGGCGGTGCTCGCCGGCCCGAGGCGCGCCGCGGCCGGTGGCTAGCCGGCCGCTCGAGGTGGGCAGGCGGGCCTCGCCGCCCCGGCCTGCGGCCGGCCGGCGCGGCCCGTGGCAGCGCTTCGTCCGCAATCCGCGCGCGATCGCGGGCGCCGCGATCATGGCCTCATTCCTCCTGGTGGCCCTCGCTGGCCCGCGGCTCGCGCCGTTTCCGCCGGCCGCGCCGCACGTCCTCGCTATCCTTCACCCGCCCGGTCGCCCGTTCTGGTTGGGCACCGACAACCTCGGGCGTGACATCCTCAGCCGCGTGATCGTAGCGTCGCGCGTCTCGCTGGCGATCGGCGTGCTGTCGATGCTGGTCTCGATCGTCGCCGGCGTCCTGGTCGGGGCGCTGGCGGGTTACTTCGGCGGCGCGGCCGACAGCGTCCTGATGCGCGTGACGGATGTGGTGCTGGCGATCCCGGTGTTCTTCCTGACCGTGGCGTTTCTCGCGCTGTTCGGCCCGGGCGTCGGCCGGTTGATTTGGATCATCGGGCTGACCGCGTGGCCGCCCACGGCGCGGTTGGTGCGGGTCGAGATCATGGCGCTGCGGGCGCGCGACTTCGTGACCGCGGCCCGCGCCACCGGCGCGCCGAACAGCCGGATCATCGTGCGGCACCTGCTGCCCAACGTCGTGCCGGTGATCGTGATTTCGGCGACGCTGCGGGTCGGGCTGGCGATCCTGACGGAGGCGGGGCTCAGCTTTCTCGGTCTGGGCGTGCAGCCGCCGCAGCCAAGCTGGGGGAACATCATCGCCGACGGCCGCGAGTACCTGGGCGTCGCGTGGTGGGTCTCGTTCTTTCCCGGCCTCTGCGTCTTTCTCGCCGTGATGGCGTTCAATCTCGTCGGCGACGGGCTGCGCGACGCGTTCGATCCGCGGCTCCAGATCTGATTCACCGTCGACCGGAATGCGCCGGCGACGGACGCCGGGTACCAGCGTCGAGGGGGGTCGTGCGAATGGAGCGGATGGTTCTACGCGGTGCGCGCGTGTTCGATGGAACCGGTCGCGGTCCGCGCGAGCGGCGGGCCGTGGTGATCGAGAATGACCGCATCGCCGACGTGCTGCCGGATGGCGCGGTCGGCGACGGCGGATCGGCCCGCACGATCGACCTGTCGGGCTGTACCCTGGTGCCGGGCCTGATCGATCTGCACGTGCATCTGGGATGGGGGGTGCGCGGCGCCGCCCCCACCGCCGCCGTGGCGCTCGCCGCGGCCAGGAACGCCCGGGCCGCGCAGGCCGCGGGTATCACGGCGCTCCGCGACGTGGGCACGCAGGACGGGGTGGCCATCGCCCTGCGCGACGCGGTCGCCCGCGGCGACCTCCCGGGTTCGCGCGTGCACGCCTGCGGGCAGATCATCTGCATGACGGGCGGCCACGGCTCGGAGCCGCCGGCTCCGCCCGGCCTGGCGCGCGAGGCGGACGGTCCGGACGATTGCCGGCGCGCGGTGCGGGAGCAGGTCAAGGCCGGCGCCGACTGCATCAAGGTGACAACGAACGGGCCGTTGAATGTGGTGGAGTTCACCCAGGCGGAGATGGACGCGATCGTCGACGAGGCGCACCGGCTCGGACGGCGCGTCGCGTGCCACGCCTCGCTGCTCGAGTCCACCAAGATGGCGGTCCGCGCGGGGGTTGATACGATCGAGCACGGCTGCGACCTCGACGAGGAGACGGCCCGGGCGATGGCCGACGCGGGCATTACGATGGTGCCGACCCTGCTCGTGTCCAAGCTCATCATGGACCGCTGGGACGACTTCAAGGCGGTGCCGATGATGCGGTCGATCCCCGTTCGCGCGAAACGCCACGTGGAGAGTTTCCAGATTGCGATGGCGGCCGGCGTCACGATGGGCGCAGGGACCGACATCTTCTTCGGCCTCGGCAAATTCGAGTCGCTGCCGGAAGAGCTGCGCTACATGGTCGAGTGCGGCATGAGCCCCGCAGCGGCGTTGATCGCCGCGACGCGACACGGGGCCGGCGCGCTCGGCGTCGCGGACCGGCTCGGGACGATCGAACGGGGCAAACTGGCGGACCTCGTCGCGGTGCGCGGGGATCCCACCGAGGATATCGCGGCGCTCGGGCGGGTGATGCTCGTGATCCAGGGCGGGCAGATCGCGGTCGGGCCCGGCGGGTCCGCCTGACGACCGGCGGCGGATAGCGACGCAGGCCGGGCGCCGGGCGTGGGATCGCCGGTCGGACAGCGTCACGGCCAAGCGCGCCCGTCTCGGGCTGCGCGCCCACGATGCGTCCGGGCCCCAGGCGACGCGCCGGTTGCCGCGACGGCTGGCGGGGCCCTGCGCCGAGGCGCTCAAGCGCGTGCCGGGCGCCGGTGGAGCGCCCGAAGGTGCGCGGTGCTCGCGGCCGCGCGGCGCGGCGTCCGGTGTTCCAGTGACCACGGCGCGGCTTCCGGACCTCATCCTGATCGCCGTCCGCGGGGAGGTGGATCTTCTCGCCTGGAAGCTACCCGGTCACGAGCGAAGACCTCCGGCCTGGGTAGAACCTGTCTGGAGGCGACCGACGGCAACCATGCCGGTCCTGCGCGCGAAGGAGAAGATCCGCCGGAGGCCGGGCAGAACCCGCTGCTCCGGGGGTGGGGTGGCGTCTCGTCGGCGCCGGATGGCATGAGAGCGCGGCATGCGTGAACGCGGCGCTGCGGGGACCGCCCGCCGTCTGGCGATCCTCGGGTGGCGTGCCCGGGTGAGCGAGCGGCGATGCCTGAGCGCCTCGTTGTGAACACCGCCGTGCTGCTGGACGGGTATCGAAAGATGGTGCTCGTCCGCCGCTTCGAGGAGCACGCCGAGCGCAGTTTCCGGCGAGGCAAGATCGGCGGGTACCTCCACCTGTACACGGGGCAGGAGGCGGTGGCCACCGGGGTGCTCGCGGCTGCTCGCGAGGACGACGTCGTGTTCACCGGCTACCGGGACCACGCGCACGCGCTCCTGCGGGGGACCGACCCGAACAAGGTGATGGCCGAGCTGTACGGCAAGCGCACCGGGGTCTGCCGCGGGAAGGGCGGGTCGATGCACCTCATCGATGTAGCCCGGGCGTTCTACGGCGGCTACGGCATCGTCGGCGGCCACCTCCCGCTCGCCGTCGGCGCCGCGTACGCCCTGCGCGCCCACGGGACGGACCGCGTGTGTCTGTGCTTCCTCGGGGACGGCGCGATGAACACCGGCGCGTTCCACGAGGCGGCCAACCTCGCCGGGCTGTGGGGCCGCGAGGGCCTGTGCCCTGTCGTGTTCATCGTCGAGAACAACCAGTACGGCATGGGCACGTCGGTCCCGAGGGCGTCGGCCAATCCGGATCTGGCCTCCCGTTTCGACGCGTACGCCATTCCCCGGGAGCGCTGCGACGGCATGGACCTCGAGGTCGTGTACGAGGCCGCGCGCCGCATCGTGGCCGAGGTCCGGCGGGGTGGCCGTCCGCACGCCGTCGAGGCCGTGACGTACCGGTTTGCCGCCCACGGCGCGGCGGATCTCTTTCAGCCGTACCGGACCAAGGACGAGATCGAGACGTGGAGGAAGCGCGACCCGATCCTGCTCGCGGAGCAGCGCCTGCGGGCCGCCGGCCTCCTCGACGACGCGCAGGCGGCAGAGATCGCCGCGTGGGCGGATCGGACGGTGGCCGATGCCGCCGCCTTCGCCGACTCCAGCCCGCCGCCTCCGCCTGAAGACCTCCTTACCGACGTCTACGGGACTCCGGCCGGCGGGGAGGCGGCGCCCCGCGCCCCCTCCGAGGGATAGCCGTGTCCCAGCAGACCTACCGGGAGGCTCTTCGGGCCGTCCTCATCCAGGAGATGGACCGGGACCCGCGTGTCCTCTTGCTCGGTGAGGATATCGGCGTGTACGAGGGCACGTTCCGGGTGACCGAGGGGTTGCTCAAGCGGTACGGCCCCCGACGGGTCGTCGATACCCCGATTTCCGAGCTCGGGTTCATCGGGTGCGGGATCGGGATGGCGATGCTCGGGCTGCGGCCGGTCCTCGAGGTGATGACGTGGAACTTCTCGCTCGGGGCTGCGGACCAGATCATCCAGAACGCCGCGAAGGTCCGGTACTTCTCCGGGGGCCAGATCAGCGTGCCGATGGTGATCCGCGGGCCGAACGGGAGCGGGGTGCAGTTGTCGGCGCAGCATTCCCAGTCCCTGGAGTCGTTCTATGGACACTTCCCGGGGCTTCGGGTCGTCTCGCCGGCGACCCCGGCGGACGCCGCGGGCCTGCTGCGGACGGCCATCCGAGGGGAGGATCCCGTCATCTTCTTGGAGAGCGCGGCCCTGTACGGGATCAAAGGAGAGGTGCCCGACGGAGAGCACGTTGTGCCGTTCGGCGCCGCGAGCGTCGCGCGCCCGGGTGACGACGTGACGCTCGTGGCCTACGGTCGCATGCTGCACGTGACGCTCGCGGCCGCGGCGGCGCTTGCGCGGGACGGGGTGGAGTGTGCGGTGATCGATCTCCGGTCGCTCCGGCCGCTGGACCTGGAGACGGTCGCGGCCTCGGTCGCGAGGACGCACCGCGCGGTGGTCGTGCAGGAAGGGTGGCCCCTCTTCGGCGCGGCGGCGGAGATCGCCGCGGGCATCTACGAGCGGTGCTTCGACCTGCTCGACGCGCCGGTGGAGCGTGTCGCGGCCAAGGACGTGCCGATGCCCTACGCCCGCAACCTCGAACTCCTCGCCGTGCCGGACGAGCGGGCGATCGTCGAGGCGGTCCGCCGCACGGTGGCGTGAGCGGGACGCTCGGACCGCGGGATCTCCGGGCGCGTGGTCCCACCGGACCGACACGGAGGGCCGGGATGGCAGAAGTGATCATGCCGAAGATGAGCGACGCGATGACGGAGGGGAAGGTCCTCTCCTGGAAGAAGCGCGTCGGCGACCGGGTCGCGCGCGGCGACGTGATCGCGGAGATCGAGACCGACAAGGTCAACGTCGAGATCGAAGCCGAGGCGAGCGGCACGCTCTCGCAGATCCTCGTCCCGGAAGGCACCCCCGCCGCTGTCGGCACGATCATCGCCTACATCAACGGCGGCGAGGCGCCCGCGCAGGCGCCACCGGGCGCCCCTGCCGGGCCGCCCCCTCCGGAGGGCGCGGTGGAGACCCGCGGGGCGGGGCCGGCAGAACGAGCGGCCCCTCCACGGCCGCGGGAGGCGCCCCGCCCACAGGAGCGGATCAGGGCGTCCCCCATCGCGCGGCGCCTGGCGGCCGAGCGGGGGATCGATCTGTCGGGGGTCACCGGAACCGGGCCAGGGGGCCGGGTCGTCGAGCGCGACATCGAGGCGTACCTGGCGTCCCCCGCGGCCCCGCCCGCTGTCGCGCCCGGCCGGCCGGCGGCCGCGCCCGAGGCGGACTTCGAGGACGTCGAGCTCTCCCGGATGCGCCAGGCCGTTGCCCGCACCGTGGCGCGCAGCAAGCAGACGATCCCTCACTTCTACGTGACAACCGAGGCCGACATGACAGGGGCGCTCGATCTCCGCGCGCAACTCCGGGCCGCGTACGGCGAGGAGCAGGGCCGCGTCTCCGTCAACGACCTGATTCTGAAGGCCGCCGGCCTCGCGCTGCGCAGGCACCCGCACCTCAACGCGCAGCTGATCGAACCGGCGACCTTGCGCCGGTTCCACCGGATCCACCTCGGGATCATGGTCGCGATCCCCGACGGCCTCGTCTTGCCCGTCCTGCGGGATGCGGATCGTCTCCCGCTGCTCGCGCTGGCGCAAGAGGCGCGCCGGCTCGTCGAGGGGGCCCGGCAGCGCCGCCTCAGGCAGGAAGACTATGTCGGAGCAACCTTCGCCGTGAGCAACCTCGGTATGTACGATGTGACGAATTTTACCGCGATCATCAATCCGCCGCAGGCGGGGATCCTCGCCGTGGGGCGGATCCAGGAACGGCCCGTGGTCCGGGACGGGCAGATCGCCGTGCGCCCCATGATCGAGCTCACGCTCTCCGCGGACCATCGCGTCACCGACGGGGCCGGGGCGGCGGAGTACCTGGTCGAGGTGAAGCGCCTGTTGGAAAATCCCGTCCTCCTGGTTTCTTCGTGGTGAGCCGCCGGGCCAGCGGGCGGCCGGACGTCGGGAGGGGCGGCGGCGGCGTCGAGCGCACCCGCAAGCGCCGCCAGGCTCGCCGATGGCGCGACCAGCGAGCGCCTGGACCGGCGATGCAGATCCGCGGGCGCTCCGCGGCCTCGGGCGCCGGTGCCGGGGTTGGCCATCGCCGCACGTGCGTGCCGCATCGCGAGCCCTTCCTCTTGCCTGCCGCCGCCTCTCGCCCCGTGCGCCGAGCGCCGCTCAAGCTGCTCACGAGACCACCCGCCAGGGTTGCGCCCGTCTCGTACGTGCTCTGACGGAAGTCCAGCAGGGTCTGCCGCGGCGAGAGCGAGGTGCGGCCATCGTCGTGTCCCAGGAGAAATGCGGCCTCGCTGGCACCGTCGAACGCCGGTGCGGGGCGAGCGGTTGGCCGTTGCAGGCCCGGCGGCGCAGGCGAAGGGCGCGGGCCCCCGAAGCGTACGGTCACCCGGCCGGAAGCCGCAGCTGCTGCGCTCGTGCGGGCACGCCTCGCGGTCATCGCGGCGACCGGCGCCGGCGGGCCGGAGAAGCGCGGCATCGTGCTGCAGGAGGGAATGGCTCGATGCGGCGTGAACACCGAGATTCGATGCTCGCCACCATTCTTCGCCGGAGGCCTCGGCCATGACCCACCTCCTCGCAAAGATGACGTGGGAGGACGTCAACGATGCGGTCAGCGCGCGACGCGTCGTCCTCGTCCCCGTCGGAGCGATCGAGCAGCACGGCCCGCACCTCCCGATCGACACCGACAACCTCTCTGTCACTGCCGTGTGCGAACGAGCGGCCGAGGCGGCGCCAGACCTGCTCGTCTGCGCGCCGCCGATCCACTACGGGTTCAACGAGCACAACATGGACTTCCCCGGCACGGTGACGGTGGACGCCGATCACTTCGTCCATTACTGCACGGACGTGGCCAAGAGCTTCGGGCGGATGGGGTTCCGGCGCGTCCTGCTCGTCAACGGCCACGGGAGCAACGCCCACCTGCTCGAGCAGGCCGCACGCACGGCGACGCTCGCGAGTCCCGCCAAGGTGGCCAGCGTCTCGTACTGGGCCCTCATCACGGAGGAGTTCGCTGCGATGCGGGAATCCCCGTTCCCGGGCGGAACCAGCCACGCCTGTGAATTCGAAACCTCCGCCTACCTCTATCTCGATGCCGAGCATGTGAAGCGGGACCGGATCGTCCCGGGGATCCGCGCGCACACCAAGTACTTTTGGGAGGACTTGATGGGGGCTTCACCCGTCAGGTTCACGGACTGGCGGAGTACGCAGACGGAGACCGGCATTGGAGGCGATCCGACGCTGGCCACGGCGAAGAAGGGCCGGCAGATCGTCGAGGCCGCCGCAGCCCGGATCGTCGAAGTCGCGCGCGAGTTTCGCGATCTCCGATTCGGGCCGCGGCGGAGCTTCCTCGTGCGCGTGCCGGAATCGTAGCTGCCGCGGCCTTTCGCGACGCGGAGGAGGGGACCGATCATGAGACGTCGGCGGATCCACGCGCTCGTGTTGATCGCTGCCGCAGTCGGCGTGGTGCTGACCGGCGAAGGGAGGTCCCCGGCGCAGGGGCAGCCGGCCGGCGCGCTCGTATTCGTGCGGTCCGCGGATGCCAACTTCCTCGATCCCGGATTCACGACGATCACCGAGGACTTGGACGTAGGCGTGAACGTGTTCGACAGCCTGCTCCGGACGGGCCCGCAGGGGAACGTCCTCCCCGGGCTCGCCACATCCTGGAGCCACCTCGCCGGCCGCGTCTGGACGTTCACCCTGCGCAACGACGCGAAGTTCCACGATGGGACGCCGGTCGATGCCGAGGCCGTGGCGTTCAGCATCAACCGGCTCAATCCTGACTCCCCCTACTTCGTGCGCGGGCGCAGCTCGTCGCTCGGGATCTGGCTGGGCGACCTGATCGTGCACGCCGAGGCCGTGAACCCGACGACGGTCCGCGTGGCTCTGAAGGAGCCGTACGCGTTGCTCCCCTACATGCTGGCGGCGTGGCCCATCCCCATCGTGAGCCCGACCGCCGTCAAGAAGCTCGGGGACGGGTTTGCCCGCCAGCCGGTGGGGTCCGGTCCCTTCCGGTTCAGCGAGTGGGTCAAAGGCGACCACATCACGCTCGTCGCGAACCGGGACTACTGGGGAGGCTCCCCGGCCCTGGAGCGGATCGTGTTCAAGGTCGTCCCCGACCCGAGCAGCCGGCTGCTCGAGCTGAAGCGAGGCTCCGGGGACTTTCTCAAGGGGATGGCGCCCGACCAGCGGCAGGCCGTGACGTCGGACCGCGGCCTTGTGCTCGTGACGAAGCCCTGCTCCTGCATCGGTTACGTCGCGATCAACGACCAGAAGAAGCCCTACGACAACGTCCTCGTTCGGCGCGCGCTCAACTACGCGATCGACCGTCAGGCGATCATGCGGACGATCGAGGGGGGGCTCGGCGTCGTCGCGGACAGCATGCTGCCGCCGTGGATGCCGGGATACAATCCCAGCGTCCCGAGGGAGCCGTACGATCCCGCCAAGGCGAGGCAACTGCTGTCGCAGGCAAGGTACCCGCGCGGCTTCCCGGCTCAGCTCTGGACGTTCAACGTGGAGCGCCCCTTTATCCCCAACGTCGTGCAGGTGGCCGAGAAGGTCCAGACGGACCTCGCGGCCGTCGGCATCGTCGCCAAGCTGACCATCATGGACTCGGCCGTGTACTGGGGCAGCATCAACACGCTGAAGGGCGAGCTGGCGATGAAGGGCTGGTACACGCCGCCGCAGCCCGACTTCCTGATCCGCGTCGCCCTCCTCGGGCGAGAGTCCGCCACCTACTATCCGAGCACGCCACGCGGCGAGCAGCTCCGCCGGCTCGCGACGAGGGCCGCCCAGACCTTCGACGCGGACGCGCGCACCCGCATCTACCAGCAGATCCAGCGGATCTACATGGAGGACGCGCCGATCGTCCCGTTGATGCACCCGGCGTACGCCTGGGTCTACCGGGCGGGGTTCACCGGCGTGGAGATCTCACCCGACGGCCTGACGCGATTCGGCGCCGTGCGCCGGCGCTGAGGCAGGACCGTCCGCGCTTGCGCGTGGGGCCATGCAGGGCCTGATCCACGGTGGCGCGCGCGACCCCGTCGGGACCGGTGTGCTGCCCGGCGCGGCGCGGCTCGCGCGCCTGCGGGCGGCGATGGCGGAAGTCGACCTGGACGCGCTCGTCGCCGCCTCTCCGGCGAACGTGCTGTACCTGACGGGGTTCGCCCTCGGCATGGAATCGCTGGCGCTGTTCGCGGGCGGGCACCCGCTCCTCGCGGTCCTCCTCCGGGCGTCCGAGCGGCCGCTGCTGATCGCGCCGATCACGGACGCCGCGCCGGCGATCGTCCGGCGGTCGCCTGCCTGCCACCTGCCCTACGGCAGGAACTTCGTGAATCTTCCCGAGGAGCTGCACGGCCTGAGCCCCGAAGAGGCGGCGGTGGCACGCTTCCTCGCGGCGAGCGCTCCCGCGCCGGACGCCGTTCAAGCGCTCGCGTCCGCCCTGGCGAAGGCCGGGGCGCACCGCGTGGGCATCGACGAAGCGGGCGCGCCGGCCTCGCTGCACCGCGCGCTCGCCGCCGCCGTTTGCGGCGCAGAGCTGGTGCCGGCCTCGGCCTTGCTCCGCCGCGCGCGGGCCGTCAAGGAGCCAGAGGAGATCGCGTGCCTCCGCCGCGGCGCCGAGATCGTCGAAGCCGCGATGCAGGAGGTCTGGCGGCACGCTCGCCCCGGGGTCAGCGAGGCCGAGCTGGCGCGCGTGGCCGTGTGCACCATGGTGGACGCCGGCGCGCGGCCCACGCTGTGGTACGTCGGCGTGGGCACGGCGTCCGCCCTCGTCGACCGGCCCCCGACAGCGCGCGCCGTCGCGCCGGGGGATCTCGTGATGCTGGACCTGGGCTGCGAATACGGCGGCTACTACGCCGATCTCGCGCGGACGGCCGTCGTCGGCGCTCCGGGCGCGCGGCTCGCCCGGTGCTACGCTGCGGTCCAGGCCGGCGAGCGCGCGGCGATCGCGATGGTTGGTCCGGGGCGCACCGGCGCCGAGATCTACCGCGCCGCCGTGGAGGCCGCGCGGGCATCCGGTATCCCGCACTTCGATCGCCGGCACTGTGGACACGGCATCGGCCTCGAGCCGTACGATGAACCCACCGTCGCCCCGGCCGCGGCGGAGGCTCTCCAGCCCGGGATGGTTCTGAATATCGAGACGCCGTATTACGAAATCGGCTTCGGCGGGCTGCAACTCGAGGATACGGTGGTCGTGACGGAGAGCGGGGCGGCGTATCTGTCGCGCGCCTCGCGCGACCTCCTGGTGCTGTAGCGCCGCGACGCATGACACCTGGCCTCTCGGAACGCTCCGGTGGGCCGCGCGCGGACCGGATCGACCGCCCACGTCGTGCGGCTCCCCGCCGGCCCCCGGGCCTGTGGCACCGTCTGCTCCGGAACCGGCTCGCGCTCACCGGCGGCAGCATCGTCGCCGGCTTCGCGGGCATCGCCGTGCTGGCGCCCGCGCTCGCGCCGCACAACCCGCTGGCACAGCATCTCGATGCACGGCTGGTCCCGGGCCTCTGGACCGGGAACGCCGCGTACCCGCTCGGCACCGACGAGCTGGGCCGGGACGTCCTCAGCCGCATCCTCTACGGCACGCGCGTGTCGCTGCTCATCGGCGTCGTCGCGATCGCGCTGATGAACGTGGCCGGGATCTCGATCGGCATGTCCACCGGGTACTTCGGGGGCTGGCTGGATGCGGTGCTGATGCGCGTCATGGACGTCCTCCTGTCGTTTCCCTACATCATCCTCGCGATCGCGATCATGGCCGTGCTGGGCCAGGGGGTGCTCAACGCGGTGATCGCGATCGGCATCGTCAACACCCCCACGATGGCCCGCATCATGCGCGGGGTTGCGTTGATGCTCAAGGAGCGCCAGTTCGTGGAGGCGGCGCGCGCGCTCGGCGCGGGGCCGGCGCGGATCCTCCGGCTGTACGTGCTGCCGAACGCCCTGCCGCACGTGATCGTGTTCTCGGCGCTGTCGCTCGGAGAGACGATCCTCTACATCGCCGCGCTGGGGTTCCTGGGGCTTGGCGTTTCGCCGCCCACCCCGGAGTGGGGCGCGATGATCAGTACCGGCAAGGACGTCCTGATCCTCGGACGGTGGTGGCCCTCGGCCTTCCCGGGCGTCACGATCATGCTCGTGACCCTCGGTTTCGTCATGCTGGGGGACGGGTTGCGGGATGTCCTGGATCCGCGGATGCGGGCGTAAGGGGGCGTGGCATGGACGGCCGGGCGACCTACGGATATGCCGTGGGCATCGTGATGCAGGCGGACCGGATACTGCGCCTTCCGGGCGATGTGGGGAACGCCACGACGTTTCCGTTTCCCGTCCGGTACGAGGTCGTCGACGACGTCGATCCCGCGGACCTCAAGTGTCCGGAGAGGGCGCGCGCCGCGGCGCGGCGCTTCGCCCAGGCGGCGCGTGCGCTCGAACGGGCCGGGGTACGGATCATCGGGACCGGGTGCGGGTATCTGTCCATCCTCCAGCGCGAGCTCCAGGCGGCGGTCGGGGCGCTGGTCCTGAGCAGCAGCCTGATCCAGGTGCCGTGGGTGGCCGCGGCGCTCCCCCCGGGGAAGCGGGTCGGCATCATCACCGCCGATAGCCGCGCGCTGGGCGATGCGTATTTCGAGCCGGTGGGATGGACGACCCGGACCGTGCCGGTCGCCGTGGCGGGCATCGAGCGGGAGGAGCGTTTCCTCGCCCTCCTGCGCGGCGAGCGCATCACCGACGCACAGGTCGAGGAGATGCACCGGGCGATGGGCCGGCTGGCGACGACGTTTGCCCGAGCGCACCCCGACATCGGCGCGCTCGTGCTCGAATGCACGAACCTGCCCCCCTTTGCGGCGGCGATGCAGCGGGCGTGCGGCCTGCCGGTGTTCGACGTGGTGACGCTGCTCACGTGGGCGCACGCGGCGGCCGTCCGGCAGCCGTTTGCCGGGTACCTGTGAGGTCCGCGTGGCGCGATACGTTCTGTTCCGGATCCTGGCCATCGTCCCGACACTGCTCGGGGTCGCGGTCGTCGTGTTCGTGTTGATCCGGTTGATTCCCGGAGATCCGGCCCAGGTGATGCTCGGCGGATTTGCGACGCCCGAACGGGCCGCGGCGCTGCGCCGCGATCTGGGGCTCGACCGGCCGCTGCCGATCCAGTTCGGGATCTGGCTCGGGGGCCTCGCGCGGGGAGAGTTGGGGCGCAGCATCATCTCCCAGCGCGCCGTGGCGGAGGACATCTGGCAGCGGTTCCCCGCGACGCTCGAACTGACCCTCTGCGCGCAGGCGTTCGCGGTGGCGGCGGGCGTCACCCTGGGCATCGTCTCCGCCACCACGCACAACAGCCGGTGGGACCTCGGGGCCACCGCCCTCAGCGTGCTGGGGATGTCGATGCCGACCTTCTGGTTCGGGCTGATGCTCCTCTACGTCTTCGGCGTCTGGCTCAAGGTCCTCCCGATCTCCGGGCGTCTGGACGTCGGCGTCCACCTGGTCCGGATCACCGGGCTCGCCCTCGTCGATAGCCTTGTTCAGCGCAACTGGGCCGCGCTCGGTGACGCCCTCGCGCACCTCGTACTCCCGGCGTTCTCGCTGGCCGTCATCCCGCTCGCCATGCTGTCCCGATTCACGCGCACAGGCATGCTGGAAGTCCTCCGCCAGGACTACATCGCCGTGGCGCGGGCGAAGGGGTTGCGTGGCCGCGCCGTCCTGTGGCGCCACGCGCTGCGGAACGCGCTCATCCCGCTCGTCACCGTGGCGGGGACGCGGTTCGGCGCCCAGCTCGCCGGTGCGGTGCTCGTCGAGGTTGTCTACGCGTGGCCCGGGGTCGGCCGGCTGATCTTCGATGCGATCGAGAAGCGGGACTATCCCGTGATCCAGGGCACCGTGCTGTTCATCGCCGTCCTGTTTGTGTTCATCAACCTGGCGACGGATCTGGTCTACGCGGCGCTGGATCCGCGGATCCGGTACCGGTGATGCACGTCGCCGACGGCACAGGCGTTCTCCTCGGACGCGGTCGGGGAGTCGGGGCGGTACCCGAGGAACGACACAGCAGGGGCCCCGGCGTGGGAGGTTCCTCGCCGCCACCCCACGGAAGGGGCTGCCCAGCGACGCCACGAAGGTCCGGTCCGCTCGGGGCATCCGCGCGAGGCGGGTCGACGTCTCGAGCGGCACGTGCGAGGGGAGGGATGGTCACATGCCGGAGCGTCGCGCGGGGCGGGTGCGGGCCATCTACATTACGCCGCACGCGGGAACCCTGCCGCAGGCGACCAATCGGGTGCGGGCCGCAGCTGGCCGGGGCCTCGAAGGGGATCGGTACGCCGCCGGCGCCGGCACGTGGTCCCGGCACCCGGGCGGAGGCCGCCACCTCACATTGATTGCTCAGGAAGACCTGGACGCCGTCGCCCGGGACGCGGGCATTCGACTCGAGCCGGCGGCGTCACGCCGGAACGTGCTGACCGAAGGAGTCGACCTCAGGGATCTGGTGGGGAAACAGTTCTGGGTCGGGACGGCGTTGTGCGTGGGCGTCCGACTCTGCGAGCCATGCGCCCACCTGGAGTCGACGACGCAACCGGGCGTCCTCCGGGCGTTCGTGCACCGCGCCGGACTCCGCGCGGAGATCCTCCGGACGGGCGAGATCGCCGCGGGAGATGTGATCCGGGAGGCGTGACGGGCCGGTCGCCGGGACACGCCCTCACCTTCTCGGCTCCGTCTCCCGTGCGCGAATCCGGTCATAGACTTGTCTCCCGCCGCGAGGCGCGATTCCGCCAAGCGGTGAAGCCGGCTGTTGGCCTCCCGCTAGCCGACGAGCTCTTCTTCCGGGCAACGAAAGAGGACTTTTCTTAATTTTTGCATTCGTTTGTTGCATGCCCATCGACCGCGTGATATCATCCAGGAAACCTTCAAACAGGGTCGAGATGCACCCAAGATCCGGACCAACCTTTCAGATCGGGCGTGCTGCTCGAGCCTCTCGCCCCCCGTCCGCGCGGGGTGCCTCCTGTCGGCTATCGCTCGTCGATCTCCTGATGCGCCGCCGGGATAGTCTCAGCCCCAAGCACAAGACTATTGCCCAGTTCGTTGCCGATAACCCGCAGTTTGCTTCCCTGGCCAGCACGCGGCAGCTCGCGGAACGCATCGGCGCGGATGCCGCCACAATCACACGGTTCGCGAAGGCGCTGGGGTTCTCGGGGTTCAATCACCTCAGGCACGAGCTCCGGCACACCTATCTCGGGTTGCTCGGGCCGCAGGAGCTGATGCAGCGCCAGCGGGCAGCTCCCGGGAACGTCTATCGCGCTGCTGTGCTGCGGGACCTGCAGAACCTGCAAAACCTGCTGGAGACGTTGGATCTTACCGTCCTCGACCGGGTAGCGGGCGCGCTCCTCGCGGCCCGCCGGACGCTTGTGGTGGCGTCCGGGAGCTACGCGGCTCCCGCGATCGTGCTGAGTCAGCTCTGCACCGCCCTGGACGTCCACGTCGATGTGGAGATGCGAGGACGGGTGTACTGGACGTCGCAGCTCGCGCAGCTCACGTCCCGAGATCTGGTGATGGGCATCAGCTTTTGGCAATGCGACCGGGACACCGTCACGGCCGTCAAGTGGGCGAGCGAGCACGGCCTGCGCACGGTGGCGATCACCGATAGCTCGGTTTCGCCGCTCGCCCAGCAGGCGCAGCTTCGCGTGGTCGTTCCCACCGAGGGCATGTTGTTCTTCCAGTCGGTGACCGCCAGTCTCTCCATCATCTATGGGCTGATCGGCGCGATGTGGGCCCGAATCCCGGCGTCGCGCCGATCGACGTACGCGCGGATCCGGCAGGCCTTTCGCGATCTCGAGGTGTTCATGGCCTGATGCGGCAGGCGCTGCATCCAATCGATCTTGAGATCCGGTGGCGGCCTATCACGATCGTGGACGAGCCGGACGCAACCCGCGCACTCTTACGCTCCGGCCGGGGACCGTCTTGAGTTGTGGCCCGAGCGGGATCGGACCGCCGGGGGAACGAAATCCGGCGGCGCTCGAGCGGGACCTGGCCGAGGGGTACGTCACGCAAAGGGGACGCGACAGTGTGTCGTGGTCAGGTGCAGGCGGCTTTTGGCGATCTTCGGCGATGCCGCTCGGGGGCGCAGTGAGGGGGGCGATGGCTGACGTACGCCGCTTTCGACTCGGCTTCGACATCGGCGGCACGTTCACGGACTTTGTGCTGGTGGACGAGCAGACCGGGACCGTCCACCTGAACAAGGTGTTGACGACCCCCCGGGACCCTGCCCGGGCGGTGATCGAGGGGCTCTCGGCGCTCCTCGACCGTGTAAAGGTGCGCGGAGAGGACCTTGGCATCGCCATCCACGCGACGACCCTGATTACCAACGCCTTGATCGAGCGGAAGGGGGCGAAGACTGCCCTGGTGACGACGGAAGGGTTTCGCGATGTGCTCGAGATGGGGACGGAGGTACGCTACGATATCTACCTGTTTCTGGAACGTCCGGAACCGCTTGTCCCGCGGCGCTGGCGCTTCGAGGCGCGTGAGCGCCTCGATAAAGGCGGCGAGGTCGTGATCCCGCTTGACGAGCAAGGGCTTCGCAAAGTGGCCGCGCGGATGCGCGCTGAGGGCATCGAAACGGTGGGCATCGTCTTCCTGCACTCGTTCCGAAACCCCACGCACGAGCGAACGGCAAGGGCGATTCTCGCGCGAGAGTTGAATGGCGCGCCGATCAGCATCTCCAGCGAGGTTGCGCCGGAGATCCGGGAGTACGAGCGGATGTCGACAACGGCCGCCAACGCCTACGTTCAGCCGATCACGCGCTCCTACATCGAGGATCTCGAGCGGCGCTTGGTGGAGGTCGGATACCGCCGCCGCACGTTCTTCATGTTGTCCTCCGGGGGCATCACGACGGGAGAGACGGCCCAGGCGTTCCCGATCCGATTGGTCGAGTCCGGACCGGCAGCCGGTGCGCTCGCCGTTGCCTACTTTTGCCGCTTCATGGGCCTCGGCAGCGTCGTGTCGTTTGATATGGGGGGGACGACCGCGAAGATCGGTCTCGTGAAGGACTATCAGCCGACGAAGGCTCACATGATGGAGGTCGGCCGCGTCAAGCGCTTCAAGAAGGGCAGCGGCCTTCCCATCAAAGTTCCCGTCATCGAGTTGATCGAGATCGGCGCAGGCGGCGGCAGCATCGCCTACGTGGACTCGCTCGGCTTGCTCAAGGTCGGCCCCCAGAGCGCCGGGGCGGAGCCCGGGCCGGCGTGTTACGGGCGGGGCGGAACGGAGCCCACGGTCACCGATGCCAACGTGGTCCTGGGCTATCTCGACCCGGGCTACTTCCTCGGTGGGGCGATGCGGCTCGATGCGGCCGCGGCCCGTCGCGCGATCGAGACCCATCTGGCCGGGCGACTTGGGCTCTCCGTCATCGATGCCGCGCGAGGGATCTTCGAGGTCGTGAACCAGAATATGCTCTCGGCGATGAAGGTGTACATTGCCGAACGGGGAGAGGACCCACGGAAGTTCTATCTGGTGGCCTTCGGAGGCGCCGGACCGGCGCATGCGTACGAACTGGCCCGGGCGCTTCGGATGAAAGGCGTCGTGGTGCCTCCCAACGCCGGCGCCACCTCGGCGATGGGGTTGGTGACGACCGCGAGCTCGTTTGATTTCGCGCGTTCGTTCGTCACGCGCCTGGACCGAGTGGCGTGGAGCGAGCTGAACGAAGTGTTCGGCGCGATGGTCGCCGAGGGCCGGGCACGCCTCGCGGAGGCCGGCGCGGACCCGGACGGAGCGGGGGTCCGCGTCGCGCGCAGCATGGATCTGCGTCACAAGGGCCAGGGGTACGAGATCACGGTGGAGATCCCAGACGACGTGTACCGCAGAGGCTCAACCGAGGAGCTCACACGTCTCTTCTACGAGCGCTACGAGGAGAAGTACGGACACGCGCACACCAACCTGGCAGTCGAGCTCATCACCTGCCGCGTCTCCGTGACCGGCCCGCCGCCTGACGTGCCTCTCCAAGAGATGTCCGGTGCGCCCCGCGATCCCGCGGCCGCCCGCAAGGGCGCCCGGCCGGTCTATTTCGTGGAAGCCGGCGGCTTCGTCGATACCGCGGTGTTCGACCGCTACCGCCTGGCCCCCGGGGCGGAGTTCGGCGGTCCCGCCGTGATCGAGGAGCGCGAGTGCACGATCATCGCGGGACCGCAGAGCCGCATTCGTCTCGATGCGCACGGCAACCTGTTCCTCGATCTGCCCCGCTGAGGGGAAGGGAGGCGCCGCGTGGCGATCGTAGGAGAACTCGACCCTATCACGATCGAGGTGCAGTGGAACCGGCTGATCTCCATCATGGACGAAGTTGACGTGACGGTCGTCCGCACGTCGTTTTCCACCATCGTGGGGGAGAGCCGCGACTTCGCCGTGATCATGCTGGACAGGCGCGGCCGCAGCCTGGCCCAGTCTCAGCTCAGCTCGCCGGCGTTCACCTGCCACCTTCCCACCACGACGAAGCGCCTGCTGGCCGCCTTCCCGATCGAATCGCTCGTTCCCGGGGACGTCCTGATCACCAACGATCCCTGGATCGGGACCGGCCACCTGCCGGATCTTTCCATCATCACGCCGGTGTTCCACGGCGGAGAGGTGCTGGCATTCATGGCCTGCGCGGCGCACATGGCGGACATCGGCGGCCGGCTCGACTACTTCGACGCGCGCGACCTCTTCGAAGAGGGTCTGCGGATCCCTCCCAGCAAGCTGTTCGTCGCCGGCGGGCCCAACGAGCAACTCTTTCGGTTGATCGCGGCGAACGTCCGGGTGCCCGAGATGGTGGTCGGGGACATCCACGCGATCGTGAGCGCTGAGCGACTGGGGGCACAGCGGCTGGAGGAGTTCGTGGCGGACTATGGAGGCGCCCCGGCGTTGGACGCGCTTGCCGAGGAGATCCTGAGCCGGTCAGAGCGGGCGATGCGGCAGGGGCTGTTGGGCCTGCCGGACGGCGAGTGGGACTACGAGCTGGACGCGGACGGATTCCGGACGCCCCTGCACCTGCGTGTGAGGGTCACGAAGCGAGGCGACCAGATCCACTTCGACTACTCCGGGTCGTCCCCGCAGTTTGCCGATGCGTCGATCAACTGCGTAATGAACTGCACCTTTGCGGACACCTTCTATCCCCTGAAATGCAGCCTCACGCCGGACATTCCCAACAACGAGGGGCTGTTCCAGCCGCTCAGCATACACGCGCCCGAGGGGAGCGTGCTCAACACGACCTTCCCGAGCGCGGTGAAATCCCGATCCAAGACGAGCTTTCACATCCACATGGCGATCTACGGGGCGCTCGTCCGCGCGATGCCGGACCGGGTGCAGGCCGGGAGCGGGTCGTTCTGGGCGATCACGCTGCATGGGTTTCATGACGACGGCACCCCGTTCAACGTGCACATCTTACCGAACGGAGGGAAGGGCGCCACCGCACGCATGGACGGGCTGCCCACGATCGCCTTCCCCTACAACGGCACCGTGACGCCCACCGAGATCGTGGAGAACCAGGCGCCGGTCTTGATCGACTATAAGCGCCTACTCCCGGATTCAGGCGGCGCCGGCCGGCTCCGCGGGGGGCTGGGACAGGAAATCCGGATGCAGGTGACCGGGGACCGGAGCCTCCTCGCGTCGGTGCGTCCCGACAAAGTGAAGTGTCCGCCGCCCGGGCTGCTGGGGGGTGGCCCAGGGCTCGCCGGCAGGTTCACCGTGAACGACGCCGATGTGCCGGTGGAACCGCACACACTCCACCCTGGAGATCGCGTGTCTCTACGTCTGCCGGGGGGCGGCGGGTACGGGGATCCCCGCGAACGCCCTGTCGAGCAGGTCATTCGTGACGTGGTGGACGGCTACGTTTCTCCCCGGGCCGCGCGCGAGCAGTATGGCGTGATCGTGGATGTGTCCGCTCGAACCGGGCGCCGTGCCGACATCGCACCCACGGGCTCTGGTGGACAGAAGCTGCGACGCTCGGGGCTACGGCGTGAGCTACTACGCCCGGGCGGGGGAGGCGGCGCCGGAGAGAAACGTCCCGGGTCAGCGACACGGAAGCCGAGAGCACGCCGCTAGCGGCGGGAGCGAAGGGGCGTGGTGCCCGAACTCGATCCGATCGGCCTACAGGTGCGATGGAGTCGGCTGATCACCGTGATGGACGAGGTCGACGCGGCGCTGGTGCGCACCTCCTTTTCCACGATCGTCGGAGAGACACGCGACTTCGCCGTCATTTTGCTCGACGGCCAGGCGCGCTCGGTCGCACAGTCGCAGCTCTCCTCGCCGGCATTCACCTGCTCGCTACCATTCGCCGCCCGATACATTCTACGGGTGTTCCCTCCGGCGGAGCTCGTCTCCGGCGATGTGTTGATCACCAACGATCCCTGGCTCACCCACGGCCACCTTCCCGACTTCATCGTCGTCCGCCCGCTCTTTGCCGGGGACCGTCTGGCGGCGTTCATGGCGGCTGCCGTCCACATCAGCGACATCGGCGGCCGCCTCGATGAGTTTGAGGCGCGTGACGTGTACGAAGAGGGCCTGCGGATTCCGCCCAGCAAGCTCCTCCTCGCCGGGAAGGAGAACGAACAGCTGTTTCGCGTGCTCGAGGCCAACGTCCGTGTCCCTCGCCTCGTCATCGGCGACGTCCGCGCTGTTGTGGGCGCGTTCCAGCTGGGCGCCGAACGGTTCGAGGAGTTCGTGGCGGACTATGGGCCGCAGGGATATCAGGCGCTATGTGATGAGATCCTGGCGCGGTCTGAAGCGGCGATGCGCGGGGCGATCCGGGCCATCCCCTCGGGCCGGTATCGCGGGGAAGCGATCGCGGACGGCTTCCAGGAGCCCCTGCGGATCCATGTGACCGTGATCGTTGAGGGCGACGCGCTCCACGCCGACTTCACCGGGTCATCTCCCCAATCGGTCACCGCGAGCGTCAACTGCGTCCTCAACGTTACGTATGCCCACACGATCTACCCGTTGAAGTGCAGCCTGACGCCGGACCTGCCGAACAATGAGGGGCTGTTCCGACCGATCAGCGTCTATGCCCCGGAGGGGTCGATCTTCAACGCGCGCTTCCCCGCGCCCGTGAAGGCGAGGTCCAAGAGCAGCTACCATATCCACAACGCGATCTACGCCGCCCTCGCCGATGCCCTACCCGACCGCGTGCAGGCCGGTAGCGGTTCCTTCTGGAGCTTTCGTTGTCTGAGCCGTGACAACGATGGCCAGCCTGTCATCACGCACGTCTTGCCGAACGGAGGCAAGGGCGCTACGCCGGGCCGAGACGGCTTGCCGACGATCGCGTTCCCTGGGAACGGCACCATTACGCCCGCCGAAATCATCGAAAGCAACGCCCCTCTCCTGGTCCTCCGGCGGGCCCTACGGCCTGATTCGGGAGGAGGAGGGGTGTGGCGGGGCGGGCTTGGCCAGGAAATCGCGTTCCGCGCCACCGGCGCGGATCCCGTGCAGATCTCCGTGCGCCCCGACAAGATCCGGTTCCCGGCGCCCGGGTTGCTGGGGGGATCTCCAGGGGCTCCGGGTGAGCTGCTGCTGGATGGCAGGCCGCTCGCGCCTGGGCCGTTCAACCTACGGCCCGGGAGCGAGCTAGTCCTGAGGCTTCCAGGAGGGGGCGGTCTCGGCGACCCGCGACGCAGGGATCCTCGATGGATCGCCCGGGACGTCGCTGCAGGGTACGTCACGTTGCGAGCGGCGAAGCGCGTCTACGGATGGGACGATGCGGCAGGCGACCGCCACCACAGTGGAGCGCATTCACGCCGGCGACCGCGGCACGGAACGGCGGGCGGCCGCCCGCGTAACGCACAGGGAGGTGACACGTGAAGGTCACGCGGCGTACATTTCTGCGTGCGACCGGAGCCGCGATCGGCTCGGGTGCCGTTCCCACGTTCTGGCACCGGGGAGGCCCGGGGATCGCCCTCCTCAGCGGGGCGGAAGCCAAGGGGCCAAGGGCCACGGGCGGGCTCGTGCTGGCGCAGTCGAGCGAGTTTCACGAGATCAACCCGCACCGAGAGCTGTGGTCGGATGATAGCAGCTTCCACTTTGCCATCTTCGACTCGCTCATTCAGCGGGACGACACGATGCGGCTCGTCCCGGTGCTCGCCGAGCGCTACGCCAACACCGGTCCTCGCGAGTGGACGTTCACGCTGCGACCGGGAATCAAATTTCATAACGGCGAGCCGCTCACCTCAGAGACGATCCGGTGGAACGTGCAGGACGCGCTGCGAACGGACGTCAAGCGGGACGTGACCTGGCAGGCGTTCGAGCGAGTTGATGTTATCGATGACCGGACGTTCAGGCTGATCACCCGGAAACCGGATCCGGTGCTCCCGCAGCGTCTCGTGAGGTTCTTCGTCCTGCCCCAGCGCTACTACGAGCAGGTCGGCGAGCAGGGGTTCATCAACAAGCCGGTCGGCTCCGGCCCGTACCGATTCGTGGAGCGGGTGCCAGATAGCTACGTGAAGCTGGAGGCGTTCGATGACTACTGGGGCCAGAACGCGTCGCTACGCAACGTCGTCTTCCGGATCGTGCCCGACCCGGCGACCCGCCTCTCGGCGTTGGAGGCAGGGGAGGTGGACCTGATCACACCCCTGGCCCCGGACCAGGCGAAGACGGTGAGCCAGAATCCGATGACCAAGGTGGCGTCGGTCACGAGCGACCGCATCGCCTATTGTCAGTTCTGGCCGGAGAGCCCCCAGGGTGGGAGAGAGCTGCGCGACAGGCGGGTCCGGCAGGCGATCAACTATGCGGTGAATGTGGACAACATTGTGAAGTTTGTCCTGAACGGGATGTCGACGCGCATCCCGACGATCTTCCCGGCCACGACCTTCGCGTACGACAAGGGTCTCAAACCTTACCCCTACAATCCCGACAAGGCGCGGGCGCTCCTGCGGGAAGCAGGGTACCCCAATGGCTTCGCCATCAACATGGAGGTTCCCGCGAACTTCATTCTTCCGGCCACGGTGGACGTCTGCCAGGCAATGGTCGGAGATCTGGCCAAGGTGGGGATCAAGGTCGACCTGAAGGCGTTGGAACTCGGCACGATGGTGAAGATGCGAGGCGCAAGACAGATTGCCCCGATCTTCTTCTGGAGCTGGGGAACCGATTTTCTGGACCCTGAGCCGTTCGTGCGCGGTATCCTCTATACGAAGTCGCCGTACACGTTCTACGGCAAGGCGGAGTGGGACCAGGCGATCGACGCCGCGGCGTCGGCGATGAATTCGTCACAGCGTGCCGAGATCTATCGGAGGTTGCAACGCGAGATTTATGACGACCCCCCGTACATCTTCCTGTACTCGATCTTCAACATCTACGGACTCCGCCGCAACATCCAGATGACGCCACGCACGGACGAGCGCATCATCGTCGCGCGGATCCGGCGAACGTAGCACTCGCCCCATGACTCGCGTTCTGGTCCGGCGCTTCGGGGGCCTGATGATGGTGCTCCTCAGCGTCTCCACGGCGGCGTTTGTCGTCCTCCGCCTCACGGGCGACCCTGTGCAGATGATGTTGCCCCCGGAGCAGACGACCGCGGAGCAGGTAGCACGCCTCCGCCACCAATTGGGGCTGGACCAGCCGGTCTGGGTCCAGTATGCCCAGTTCCTTCGGAACCTCGCCACAGGCGACCTTGGCGCATCGTACCGGTATGGGACACCAGTCGCGCCCCTGATTCTGCAGCGCGTCCCGGCGACCCTGGAGTTGGCCGGCGCGGCGGTAGCGTTTGCCGGTCTGGTCGGCGTGCCGCTCGGCGTGGTCTCGGCGGTCCGCAAGGATGGCACGGCCGATGTGCTCGCGTCCGGTGTCTCATTCCTGGGAGTGTCCATCCCGGTGTTCTGGCTAGGGCCGATGCTCATCCTGTTCTTCGCGGTCCGCCTCCACTGGCTGCCCACCTCCGGCATCGGCGGCTGGCGGCCGCTCGTCCTGCCCGCGATCACCCTGGGTATGTATCCGCTGGCGCAGTTCGCCAGGCTGGTGCGTTCGGAAATGCTCGACGTGCTCGGCGAGGACTTCGTCCGGACGGCGCGGAGCAAGGGCCTCAGCGAGCTCGCGGTCATCGTCCGGCACGTGCTGCGGAAGGCGTCGCTGAGCGTTGTGACCCTCGTCGGCCTGAACGTCGGCGTGCTGCTGGGTGGTGCCATCATCACGGAGACGATCTTCGCGTGGCCCGGCCTGGGTCGTCTCATCGTCCAGGCGATCTCGTTCCGTGACTTTCCGCTCGCCGAAGGCGCTGTCGTATATATCAGCTTCATCACGGTGCTGGCCAACTTCGCTGTCGATCTCTCGTATACGCTGCTCGACCCCCGAGTCCGGTCGACGTGAAGTCGCTCGCTGAGTCCAGCGCGCAGCTCTCGGCCGTGGCCGCGCACGCAGCGACGCGTCAGCCCCGCGCCCGACGGTGGCTGCTTCCCGTGCGCGCGTGGCTCGGGATCCTTCTCGTTGGCGTGTTCGTGATCGGGGGGGTGGTGGCGCCATGGCTCGCGCCGCACCCGCCGCAGGAGCAACAGATCGCCCTGCGGTTGCGTCCCCCGGCCTTTCTCGAAGGGGGCACGTCGGGCTACCTGCTCGGCACAGACCAGCTCGGCCGGGACGTCCTGAGTCGCATCATCTACGGGGCGCGGATCTCGCTGAGTGTGAGCGGTCTAGCCACCCTGGGAGCGGCCGGCGTGGGGACGTTGCTTGGCACGCTCTCGGGCTTCTACGGCGGCGCCGCCGAGCAGATCCTCATGCGCCTCGTCGAGGTGCAGATGGCCTTCCCGTACCTGCTGCTGGCCATCGCATTCATGCTCGTTGTCCCGCCCAACATCGTCAACATCGCGATCGTGCTGGCGATCTCCGGCTGGGTGGTCCACGCGCGGGTGATGCGTGTGAACGCGCTGGCGCTGAGAGGGCAGGAGTTCGTGGTTGCGGCGAGCGCGATCGGAGCCCGGGACCACCGCATTCTCCTGCGCCACATCGCGCCGAACCTCCTCCCCACCGTGACGGTGCTTGCCACGACCCAAATCGCGCAGTTCATTATCGCCGAGTCCGCCCTCAGTTTCCTGGGCGTGGGACTCCCCCCCAGCATGCCCAGTTGGGGCAACATCATGAACGACGGGCGCCAATATCTGGACTCGGCCTGGTGGATCGAGGTCTTCGCCGGTCTGGCGATTATCCTGGCGACTGCCGGCGTGGGTCTCCTGGGGGACTGGCTCCGTGATGCGCTCGATCCGCATCTGCGTGTCTAGGCCCTGAGCGGTCCTTGGCGTCAAATGCCGCGTTCCTGCGCGCAGCGGGTCCATGAGTGCAACGCGTGTTACCATCCATGCTACGGATGAGGAGGCGATCGCATGCCCGTCTCGTTCCTCGGAGAGACGATTGGCGAGCAGCAGACGAAGATCGTCCGCATCCCTGTGTGCCGCCTGGCAAGCGGCACGGCGCTCAGCGTCGCGGTGCACGTCCTGCGGGGCAGTGGCGACGGCCCCGCGGTCGGCATCATGTCGGCGCATCACGGGGAGGAGCTGTTTACCACGGAGCTCATGCGTCGTCTGCGGCAGATCCTCCTCGACAGCCGCTTCCGTGGAACGGTCCTGATGGTGCCATGCGCGAACCCTCCGTCTTTCGAGGCCGGCACGAGGAACACACCAGTTGATATGCACAACCTCAACCGGGTCTTTCCGGGGAACGCCGCGGGGTGGCTCTCGGAGAAGCTAGCTGCGGTGATCTGGGACCGATTCGTCCCGGCGATCGACGCCTTCCTCGATTACCACTGCGGGGGAGAAGATACCGAGATCCACTACACCTACACGCTCGATCCCGGCACGCCGTTCGGCCGGACTGTGCACGAGTTGGCGATGTTGGGCAGTGCGCCGATCCTGTGGCAGACGGCTCATCCAGCCGGATCCCTCAGCGGGGAGACCACGCGTCGGCAGATCCCGACCGTGATCCTTGAGGTTGGCGGCGGGCCCAGCTTCGGCACGGATCTGATGGACCGCGGCCTCGCGGCTGCCTGCCGCATCCTACGGAAGCTCGGCGTGCTCGACGGACCGGTCGGCCGCGGTGAGGCCCGGATCGTCGTGCGGGAGGGTGGTGCCGTGCGGCCAGCCCACGGGGGTCTGTTCCTGCCCGAGGTCGGCCACGATGCGCTCGGGACGAGCGTCCCAGGTGGCACGATCCTGGGGCGGGTGGTGGCCCCCGACACGTTCGAGGAGCTCGATGTGATCCGCGCCCCGTATCCCGTAACGGAGATCATGATGGTGCGCAGTCGTACCTCCAAAGTGCACCCGGGTGAGTACGCGTACATCCTGGGCGATGGCGAGAGCGGCCAGGCGATCGTCTGACGGGCGTCCAGGACACTCCTCCCGTTTCACTGGGCATCCGCCGGGACATGCCGCGGGGCCGAGGCGAGACGCGGCCCGCAATCGGCGCGGACTTGGGCGAGAAGGAGCCCGGTATGGCTCCCCAGTCATCAGCAACTGCCGGCGGGCGGCGTGGGTGAACATGATCCAAAGGATGTTGCGGTCCTCCTGAGGCAACGCCTCACAGTCAGAGAACGCCGCGCGACCGGCCCTGTCATGCCGCGCATAGGCGGTCGGCCATTTCGTCGTCTCTGCACCGGGACCCCTTCGGCGGATCAACGTGTTGCGGGACGCGAACAGCGCGCGGCAGGACGAGGCGCCCGGGCCGCGGAAGTATGCCGTGTCATGCATTCCAGCATCGAGAGGAGGAACAGGACCCAGCCCCGGCTCGCGCCGGGGCGACGGCCGGTCCCCAGCGTCCATGCCTATCGGTTTCCGATTGTACACGTTGTTTGTTCGGCCCGATCCTGGCGCCGACGGTGGCGCCGAATGTGATCGAGGTGACCAACATCGGGGCGATCGAGCAGACACGACGTGAGCAGGGCTGCGGGTTCCCGTCCGTCCGGTCTGACCGCTCGTGAAGACGAATCCGGTTCGGGAGAAGCTCACCGCCGGCAAGCCAGTGTACGGGTTCTACACCGGATTTGCCTGTCCGGATCTCCTCGAGTTTTGCGGACACCTGAATTTCGAGTGGTGCTGGCTCGACGCCGAGCATGCGCCGCTATCGCCTGACACAGCGGTGCACCTTGTGCGCGCCTGCGAGACGGTCGGCGTCGTGCCGATGGTGCGCGTCGCGGCAAACAACCCGCAGCACATCCTCGGGTATCTCGAAATCGGCATGATGGGCATCATGGTTCCCCATGTCAATACCGCCGAGGACGCGCGGCGCGCGGTCGAGGCGATGCGGTATGCACCCCGGGGCCGTCGAGGCGCCGGTAGCTCGACGCGTGCGGCGCACTACGGGCTGACGCAAACGGCGCCCGAGTATTTCGCCCAGGCGAACCGCGAGGTGCTTCTGATCGCCTTGATCGAGGAGAAGACGGGCTTCGACAATCTCTCCGAGATTCTGACCGTGGATGGTGTCGACGCAATTGCTCTCGGCCCCGGGGATCTTGCCATGTCTCTGGGGCTGCCGGGGCAAGGCGGCCACCCGGACGTACAGGCGATGGTCCGGCGAGCCGAGGAGCGCGTTGTCGCCTCGGGGAAGACGCTCGATGCGCTGGTCGCGGACGCCAGCGAAGCCCGGCAGGCGGTGGCGCGCGGCGCCCGCCTGATCTCCGTCGGCATCTCGACGATGTTGCGCGCCGCCGGACGCGCGTTCTTCGAAGGACTGCCCACCTGACCTTCGCATCGTCGGTCGTTCTCAGCGGCCTGATGCCATGAATCGACCGTCCCGACGCCGAGCAGGGAGGGTTTCGTGCCACATCCTGGTATTTTGGATGGTATACCACAGGCGGGAGGGGGACGTATGCGGGGTAGGTCAGGGCCGGCACGCACAGGGGAGCATGAGAACAACGGGCCAGCGCAGGCCGGCGGCCGTCATAGAGTTTCGCGCCGCCGTTTCCTAACAACGGCAGCCGTGCTTGGGGCTGGTGTTGCCGGGCGCGGCGCACTTTCGAACCGGCTCGGGGCGACCGGGAACCGAGTCTTCGCGATCACACCTCGGACCGGGGGCGCATTGGTATACGCTGTCGACCAGCCCATTACAAAGCTCGACCCCAACCTGGACGCGCACCGGGTCAACGAGATCGTCTTCTACCAGATTTTCGATCCGCTCATCGTCCGGGACAAGTCCGACAACAAGTTCAAACCGTGGCTGGCCAGATCGTGGGATGTCTCTGCCGACGGCAGAACGTACACGTTCCGTCTGCGTCCGGGAGTCACGTTCCACGACGGCACCCCGGTCAACGCGGAAGCCGTGAAGTTCAATTTCGATCGCGTGCATAACCCCGCATTGGCCAGCCAAGCCACGCCTACGGCAGTGGGGTTCTACGACTCCTCCGAGGTCGTCGACCCCCTGACGGTGCGGGTTCATCTGAAGTCGCCGTGGGGTCCGTTCCTGGATGCGTTGAGCTTCTCGTACCGGATGGTCTCGCCCGCAGGCGTCCGGAAAGTCGGCGACAAGGATTTCGGGCGGCACCCGGTCGGGTCCGGCCCCTTCCGTCTTGTCGAGTGGGTGGAGAATCAGCAGGTCGTTCTGGAGCGCAATCCCAACTACGCCTCGACACCGTCGATCTTCAGCCGAACGGGCCAGGCGCTTCTCGATCGCGTGGTGTTCCGGATGATTCCGGAGCCGGCCACGCGTGTCGCGGCGCTTGAATCTGGGGAGGTTCACGTGATTACCGCCACTCCGGCGCAGGATTTCAGGCGGCTCAACGGCGACCCCCGTTTCAAGCCGGTCATCGGCCGCTCCCCGGGCATGGGATGGTGCTGGGCGATCAACGTGACGAAGCCGCCGACGGACGAGGTCGCGGTCAGGCAGGCCATCAATTATGGGATCGATCGGCCAGCCATCGCGAGCATCGTGTACGGTGCGTATCAGTCCTACCACGCGTTTGAGCCGGCGTACGGTGCGCTCGTGCCGGGAACGTGGAGTTACGACAAACAATCGGAGATCTACCACTACGACCCTGCGAAGGCGAAGGATCTGTTGGACAGAGCCGGGTGGAAAGTTGGACCCGATGGCATTCGGCAGAAGAATGGCAAACGCCTTGAGATCGTGCTCAACTCGTGGGAGCACGGTATCCCGGAGGTCCTGCAGAGCCAGCTTCGGGCCATCGGCGTCGATCTCAAAGTGGGCGTGCGCGATACGTCGTCCGTGAACGCCGCGCAAGAAAAGCAGGACTCGCACATGTCGCCTATCCCGGCGGCGCGCACAGATCCCGATATCCTCTCGGACTCGTTCCACTCGCGGAACATCCCGGGGCTCTCAGGCGGCACGGGCGACAACTACGATTTCGTGAAGGATCCCGTCCTCGATAGGCTGCTGGACGACGGCGCTGCTGAAGTGAACCTCACCAAACGGGAGAACCTGTACAAGCTGGCACAACGGCGCATTATGGCCATGGCCTACCTGCTGCCGGTCACCACCCGCGACAACGCGACGCTGATGTCTGCCAAGGTCCAGGATCTGCGCTTCGATGCGGTAGGGTTCTTCCCCTGGCTCCACGACGCATGGCTGGCCCGATGATGCGTATGGTGCCGATGGACCGATGATGTGGTGTTTCGTCGACCGGGCATCCCGCGCACGCGGCGATCTATGAGCGCGTTCTTGCTGTCGCGCCTCCTGCACGGCGTGTTCGTGCTCGTTGGCGTCGTCTTTGCGGTGTCGCTGATGATTCATCTGATCCCGGGCGATCCCGTGAAGGCGCTCGAGGGCGACTCCCCCATGCCGAAGGAACAGATGGATATCATCCGACATCAAATGGGGTTCGATCGACCGCTCGTCGTACAGCTCGCCGATGAGATGGCGAGGCTGCTGCGCGGCGATCTCGGCCGCTCGTTTCGGTCGAATGTCCCGGTGGTACGGGAGCTGCAGGGAGCGATCCCGTCCACGCTCTCGCTGGCCGTCGCCGCGATGATCATCGCGGCGACGGCAGGAGGCGTCGCCGGCGCCGTCGCCGCGGTACAGCGGGGCCGCTGGCTCGACTCGATGGTGACTGCCTTCGCCGTCATCGGGGTCTCCATGCCGACGTTCTGGATCGGCATCTTGCTGATCTTTCTTCTCTCGGTTCAGCTGCGTTGGCTTCCGACGAGCGGTGAAGGGGGCCTCCGGACGCTGATCATGCCGGCGATCACGCTGGGCTGGTACCCGGCCGGGGCGCTCGCGCGGTTGGTTCGCAGCGAGATCCTCGAAGTCCTGCAGCAGGAATATGTCGGCGTCGCCCGCGCCAAAGGGTTGCGCGAGCGGACGGTGCTGCGCCGGCACGTGCTGCGGAACGCGCTGATCCCGACGCTGACGCTCGCCATGATGCAGTTCGGCATCCTCCTGAGCGGGGCGGTGGTCGCCGAGACGGTGTTCGGCCGCAACGGCTTGGGCCGCTTCCTCGTTGAAGGAATCCTGCATAAGGATTTTCCTGTCGTGCAGGGTGCGGTCCTCGTGATCGCCGTAGTCTACACGCTGACGAACCTGGCAACGGATCTGCTCTACGCGTGCATCGATCCACGGGTCCGCTTCCAGTGAACCGGACGTGACGGGAGCGGCCGCTTCCGTGGAGTCCACGGTTTCGAGGCGTCCCGATCGGACGCTCGGCCGCCGGCGGGTCCGGCGCTTCGTCGGCCGGTTCCGCGGCGTGAGCGGACCGGCGGCGATGTTCATTCTCGTCGTCGCCGCCGTTGCGGTGTGTCCACGGCTCGTATCGGCGTACGATCCGACGCTGATTCAAGGCAGCTTGATCTTGGCGCCGCCCGGGCTCAGCCATCCGTTCGGCACCGACGAGTACGGCCGTGACGTACTGAGCCGCGTGGCGTACGGCGCCCGGACATCACTCCGGTTCGCGTTGTTCGCCACCAGCATCAGCATTGCGGCCAGCGCCATCGTCGGCGCGTTCGCGGCCTACTACGGCGGGCGTTTCGACCGCCTGGTGATGCGCCTTGTGGACGTGCTGATGGCATTCCCGGGCATTCTTCTGGCGCTGATCGTAGTGGCGCTGCTCGGGCCCGGCCTCGGACAAGCGACGATCGCGGTGGGGTTCGGACAGGCTCCGACGTTCGCCCGTGTCGTCCGCAGTTCCGCCCTTGGGGTCCGCCACCGACTGTACGTCGAGGCGGCCGAGGCGGTGGGCGTGCCGGGCTACCGCATCCTGTGGCGCCACCTGTTTCCCAACATCCGGCACACAGTGCTGGTGCTGGCGACGCTGGGGTTCGCCGAGGCCATCTTGATCGGCGCATCGTTAAGCTTCCTCGGGCTCGGCGCACAGCCGCCCACGCCCGAGTGGGGAGCGATGCTGGGTGAAGCGCGCGGATACCTCGCCAGCGCCTGGTGGACGGCCGCGCTGCCGGGCAGCGTCCTGGCGGCCACGCTGTTGAGCCTTAACATCGTCGGCGACCAGGTCCGGGATCTTCTCGATCCGCGACTGCGCTGACGCGCCCCGTCCGCCTGGGAAGGATTTTAGGGGCGGGACTGGTATTTTAGATGGTATACCAACGTTGCCACGCCGGCTAGGCCGGCGCAGCCGACGTCGCCCCATATCGCCGGAACCGAGGTGCGGTATGTCCCGACAGAGGTTGACGCTTCTCACGAAGGATTACGACTATCTCGGGCCGCTCGCCGCGGGCGATGTCACGCCGGGCGGCATCGATCTTGCGTTTGTGCGGTCGACGGAGACGGCGCTGAACCGCACGCTCACCGACTCGTCGGTGGACGCGGGGGAGCTCTCGTTCAGCCGCCACATTATCCGGATTGCGGAGGGCGACCGGAGCTTCGTCGGCATCCCGTTCTTCGTCGTGCGCGCGTTCCGGCATCGGTGCTTCTTCGTGCGGCGTGGCAGCAACCTTCGCACGCTCGCGGACCTTCGGGGCCGCCGTATTGGCACCAACGAATGGCCGGCGACGGGCAACACGTGGAGCCGGGCAGCCCTCCGGGAGCAAGGCGTCTCGATTCAGGACATCGAGTGGACGGTGGGGCCCGTGGACGGGGCGCCCTCCACGCGCCCGCAGGGCGCGCTGCCCCGCAATGTTCATCCCGTGCCGGCCGGCCGCACGCTGCGCGAGATGCTACTGAACGAGGAGCTCGACGCGTTGATGGTGCCCGACCCGCCGGCGGGGTTCTACGCGCCGGACAGCCCCATCGTCAGGCTCCTGTCGGATTACGCATCGGCGGAGCGCGAGTACTACCGCCGCACCAAGGTGTATCCTGCGCACCACATCGTCGGCATCCGCACAGCGGTCTTCGAGAAGAACCCCCCGACAGCGCGCAGCCTCTACACGGCGCTCGAAGCCTCCAAGAGGCGGTGGCTCGATCGGATCAACGAGTTGACCGAGATGACGCCATGGCTCATCGCGGAGATCGAGGTCTCCCAGGCGCTGCTCGGACGCGATTGGAATCCGAGTGGCGTGCCGGCGAACGCGGGGATGATTCAGGCGCTGTGTGACGAGTTGCTGGCACAAGGCCTCGTTTCCAGGCGTGTCGATGCCGCGGAGGTGTTTTACGATTTCGAGAGGGCGCAGTAGGTACGAGGCGACACATTTGCCGCGACATGTGCGGACGACCGTCTGCCTCGTCAGCGTGCTGGCGATAGGGTACCTCGTGTGGCCGCAAGGCGGGACCGGATGGGCGGCCGCACCCCGCGCGCTGACCTGTGGGATCGCAGGGGATCCGGATACGCCGATCGTCAGGCGCAATGTCGCGGGCTACGTAGCCAATCCCAGCGAGGACGACCTCTCTCCAATGTGGCTGCGTTGATGGTCGACAGTATGGTGGTGTGCCCCGAACCGCCGGCCGCGAAGGCCGGGCAAGACATCTTCGCGGCCGGCGGCAACGCGATCGACGCGGCGGTTGCCGTCGCGTTCGCGCAGGCGGTGACCAACCCGCTGCTGTGTGGGCTCGGCGGGACAGGGCACTTGTACTACTACGAAGCGCGGACCCGACGCCACGTCCTGCTCGACTTCGAGGGCGCCATCGGCTCCCGGCCCGTGCCCGACTCGTGGCGCGCCGGCTTCGGGGGACGCACGGAAACCATCGGCCGGTACGTGGTTGCCGGCGATCCGAACCAGATCGGTCACCAGGCGGTCATCGTCCCCGGCTTCGTGCGCGGCATGTGGGAGGCATTTCGGCGATTCGGCAGCGGCCGCCTCTCGTGGCGGGATATCCTACGACCGGCGCAGCGGCTCGCGGAAGAAGGGTTCGAGGTCTTTCCGTACATCGCCGGGTTCTGGCGCAGCACGGAGGAGCGGCCCGCCTATCCGAGTCTCGAGCGGAAGCTGCGCGCCAGTCCTGAGGCGCAGCGCATCTTCTTCCGCCGCGACGGACGCCGGTACGAGGAAGGGGACCGGTTCGTACAGGCGGACCTGGCGCGGACGATCGCGCGGCTCGCGGCGGCTGGTGGTGATGATTTCTATGACGGCGAGATCGGCCGCGCTATCGCCGACGATTTCGAGGCGCACGAGGGCCTGCTCACCCGCGACGACATTCGGACCTTTCCGGTCCTAGAGCAGCAGATGGCCCGTGGCGCGTACCGCGGGCATGAGGTGACGTCCGGGGCGAACATTATCGAGATGCTTCAGATCCTGGAGCACTTCGAGCTCAGGCGCCTGGGACACAACTCACCGGAGTACGTCGATCTGTCCGCACGCGCGCAGCGCGCCGCATTTGCAGATTACGCACGTCTCAAAGGCCTGGAGCTCAAGGCGGCCGTAGCCGTCGAAGACGAGCTGACCTCGCCGCAGCGCGCCCGCTATTGGGCCGAGCGGATCCGGCGGGGCGACAGGATCGCCGTGGAGGGCGGCACGGTCCTCTCCGGGACGACGCACTTGACGTGTGTGGACAGCGGGCGGAACGCCGTCGGCATCAACCACAGCATTGGATCGATCGGCGGATCGGGCACTGTCACCCCGGGATTGGGGTTCATCTACAACAATTTTCTCGGCCACTTCAATCCGCTGCCGGGGCGGAGCGACTCCATCGAGCCGCACAAGCGGCTCGCCGGTGTCATCGCCACGATCGTCTTCCGAGACGGCGCCCCGTATATCGCGGTCGGATCGCCCGGCGGCAGCCGGCTCTACAGCTCCATCCAGCAGGCCATCGTCAACGTCGTGGATTTCCAGATGGACATGCGAACGGCCGTCACGGCGCCGCGGTTTCACAGCGAGGAGCGACAGCTCATCTTCATGGAACCGCAGTTTCCGGAACGAACCGCCGCGGCGCTGCGCGAAATGGGCAACGAGGTGCAACGCAGCGCCTACATGGCCCGCGTGCAGGCGATTCTCGTGCGGTCCGATACGAGGCTGCTCGAAGCCGGTCCGGATCCGCGCGGCGGGGCTGGCGTCGGATCGTGGCCGCCGCAGGAGGGCGGGGCCGGCGGGTGAGGTTGCTCGCTTTCGAGGAGATCCGAGACCACGAAGGGGGGCACAGAGGTGCGGTACATACAGGCAGGTGTGGCGGCTGCGCTGGTGGTAGGCATCGCTACGTGGATGCCCGCATTGTCAGCGCCCGCGGGCGCGCAGTTCGTGGTCGCCCAGGGCGCGGATATCCTGAGCGGGGATCCACTGAAGGGTGACACCGGCGTCGACTACAGCGTGTACTTCCAAATGTGTGATCCGCTCGTGAACTACGATAAGAACTGGAACCTTGTTGCGGCGCTCGCCACTTCGTGGAAGGCGGTCGATCCTGTGACATACGATTTTACCCTGCGGCCCAACGCGAAGTTCCAGGACGGGACGCCGGTCACCGCCGCCGATGTCAAGTTCACGATGGACCGCTTCCTCGATCCGAAGTTCAATGCGCTGGACGCGACGGACTTTGTGGATATCGTCAAGGGCACCGAGATCCTCAATCCGACCGTGGTGCGGTTCCACCTCAAGGTGCCGTACGCCGGCTTCGTCTATCAGATGCCGTACGTCTTTCCGGTTCCGCAACAGGCGGTCGCGAGACTCGGCGACGCGGAATTTGCGCGGCACCCGATTTGCGCAGGTGCCTACCGCCTTGTGGAGTGGATCCCCGACGACCACGTGCTGTTGGAGGCGTCCGACCATTACTGGGCAGGGCGGCCGAAAGTCGACCGCATCATCATCAAGCCAATCCCATCGAGCGCGACGCGGGCCGCTGCCCTGCGGTCCGGTGAGGTCGACGTCGCCGTCAACTTGTCGCCCGACCAGCTGCCCGCCGTCAGGCAGGATCCGAAGCTTAGAATCGTCGCGAAAGAGACCGGGCGCATGGAGTTTTTCATCTTCAATACAAACCAGAAACCGTTCGATGATAGGCGCGTCCGCCAGGCGCTGAACTACGCGGTCGACTGGGACGCCATCATTAGGAGCATCATGGGAGGGTACGGCCGGCGCGTTGCCGAACCGGCGATGCCGTACATGTTCGGGTACAAGCCGGTCAACGCGTACCCGTACGATCCCGCGAGGGCGAAACAGCTGTTGGGCGAAGCGGGGTACGGCAACGGCCTCGACCTGACGGTCGAGAGCCCGAACGGCCGCTACTTCCAGGACAAGGAAATCGCCCAGGCAGTCGTCGGGTATCTGCAGCGCGTCGGCGTGCGGGCCACGTTGCAGACCTACGAGTGGAGCCAGTACGGCGCGAGACAGCGCACCTCCAAGTGGCAAATGGGCCTGTGGGGATTCGTGTCCTTGTATCATCAACTCGACGATGTGGGGTTCCACTTCGAGCCGTCGCGGGGCGCGCACTTCTACAGCAACCCCGAGCTGACCAAGCTGTTCGAGGCCGGCCGTGTGGAAGGTGATCCTGCGAAGCGCAAGGCGATCTACGGGAAGGTGATCGACCTGCTCGTCGACGAAGCACCGTGGCTGTACGGCGTGGCGGTGCTCGGACCCTATGGCGTCAACCGGCGAGTGGTGTGGGAGCCCCGGTCGGGGTCCGACATCCTTTTCGATCTCAATCGGGCAATCCTGCGTTAGGGAACGACGCCGTGCGCATTCGCGAGAACGTGACGAAACGGAAACTGGCAACCGGCGGCACCGTTTTCGGGATCTTCGTGCCGTTCGCCGAGCCTGGACTCGTGGAGCTCTGCGGCATCGCCGGCTTCGATTTCGCGATCCTCGACATGGAGCACGGCGCGATCGACGTCGCCGAGTGTGAGAACCTCATTCGCGCCGCCGAGGTTGTCGAGCTGACGCCGGTGGTTCGTGTATCGACCGCGGAGCTGGCGACGATCCTGCGCCTTCTGGACGCCGGCGCGCAGGGCATCATGGTCCCGCACGTGAATTCGCGTGAGGATGCGGAGCGTGCTGTGGCCGCGGTTCGCTACCCGCCACTGGGCAGGCGAGGCGCGGGCTCGCAGCGCGCCGCAGCCTACGGCATGCGGCTGCACCGCCGCGATTGGGTCAGCCACGCCAATCGGGAGATGCTGCTCATCGCCATGCTGGAAGAAGTGGATGCCATGGCACGGGTGCGGGACATCGTGGCGGTCCCGGGCATCGACGCGTATGAGATCGGGCGTGGCGATCTATCTCTGTCGATGGGGTTGCCCGGCGAGGTGACGCACCCCAAGGTGGAAGCTGCGGTCGAGCTGGCGGTGGCGGCGATTCTGGACGCCGGCCGGGTGGTCAGCGATACCGTCGGGAGCCCGCAGGAGGCCAAGATGCTCGTGGCCCGGGGGTACCGCATGATGAACTGCAGCTTCGTCGGTACCGCGACGCGCGCGCTCCGAACGCTCGTGGAAGATGTTCGGGCCCAATTCCCCGCGGGCTGATCAGAGGGGAGCAAGTGGCGACGGCTCGGGACGACAGTCGCGCGTTGGGCGTCACGCTGTACCGGCGGCTTAAGGCCGGCATTGTGTCAGGGCAGCTCAAGCCCGGGCAGACTCTCTCGGAGCGCACCCTTGTGGAACGCTTCGGCGGCAGCCGCACGCCGGTGCGCTATGCGTTGGCGCGCCTGCAGGAGCAGGGGCTTGTCAGCGCCGACGGTCGCCGGGGGTACACCGTTACCCCGCTCGGTCTCCAAGACGTCGCAGAGGTGCTCTTCCTGCGCCGGGTGCTGGAAGGTGCGGCGGCCGAACTGGCTGCGCAACGAATCACCGAAGAGCAGTTGGCGCACCTGGAGTGTCTCGCGCGCATGGTGTTTCCGTCCCGGGACCCCGAGGGCTACGCTCGCTTCGTGAAGGTCAACCGCGACTTTCACCTCGGGATCGCGGAAGCAAGCGGCAACAGCCGGCTGCTGCGGGCCATCGCCGGCCTGCTCGACGATATGCGACGCATCATCACGTCCACGGTCGCTCAATCTCACGACATCAAGGCCATGCAGCGAGAGCATCAGGCGGTGACCGCCGCGCTGCGCCGGCGCGATGCGAGGGGGGCGCGCCGGGCCCTGGTGGCGGCCCTCGAATCCGGCGAACGGCGTATCGCTCGAATGCTGAACATGGCGACGTCGGGATCGTAGGATCAGCGCCAGCGCGCGGCGATGGATCTCGCCAGAAGAGAGGTGGCGGGTGTGTGCGCCCTAATCTGACCAAGCAGAAATTGCGCGAGGGCGGGTGCGTCTTCGGGGTCTTCATCCCGATGGCGACTCCCCGTTTGGTCGAGTGGGCGGGGCTCGCGGGCTTTGACTACGTGCTGATCGACGCTGAGCATGGGGCGGTCGAACCGGCGATCTGTGAGGATCTGGTGCGGGCGGCCGAGTGCATGAATTTGACGCCGATCGTGCGGGTGCCCGAAAACAACGAGAAGCTGATTCTCCGCTACCTGGACATCGGTGTCCAGGGCATCATGGTCCCGCAGGTCAACACGGTCGGGGATGCGGAGCGCGCCGTGCAGGCGGTGAAGTACGCGCCGCGGGGGCGCCGCGGCCTCGCCGGCTCCCGCGCAGCCTCGTACGGCTACCGGACGTCGCTGGGCGACTATACTCGCCGGGCCAACGACGAGACCATGGTGCTGGTGCAGATCGAGAACATCGACGCGATGCCGCACCTGGATGGAATCCTCCAGGTCGACGGCATCGACGTCTTTGAACTGGGGCAGGCCGATCTGTCCCAGTCGATGGGGTATCCTGGGGAGACCAGCCGCCCAGAGGTGCTCGCGGCGATTGATGCTATTGTGAACCGGGTTCTAGGCGCCGGCAAGGTCATCGGCGACACGACGAACGATCCGAAGGCGGCCGCCGACTACTTGAAGCGCGGCTACCGCATGCTTGACTGCAGCCTGACCGGTCTGGTGATCCGCGCGCTCGCGTCGATGGCCGATGCGATGCGCGAATCGGCGCCTCGTCATCAATAGCACGGCTGTATCGCCGCAGCGCACCTTCTTCATTACAGGGAGGGGTCGATCATGTACGGGTTGGGATTCCGCGTGATCACGGCCATCACGCGCCCAGACGCGAAGACAGTTGCACGATTCGAGGGCCTCTCGTCCGCCGATCTCGCGGACGCGATGCACGACGCCAACATCATGGATCCTGGGATCCGGCCCATCTACGAGCCGATGGCACCGATCATCGGACCCGCGGTCACGGTCAGCATCCCGCGATGCACGCATTTCCACCTCTTCAAGCTCGGGGCGCAGCAAACGCGCCCCGGGGACGTTCTGGTCATCAACGCCCGCGGCGACCTCACCTCCGGTCTGACCGGGGGCAACGTCTGCCGAGGGCTCCGCGCGCGCGGACTCGCCGGCGTGATTGTCGATGGGGCAGTACGTGACGTCGAGGAGACGCGAGCGACCGGCCTCCCGGTGTACGCCCGCGGCGTAACGCCGAGGGGTGGATCCGTGTACGGCGCTGGCGAGGTCAACGTGCCGATCGCCTGCGGTGGTGTCGTGGTGAACCCCGGCGACATCATCATCGCCGACCGCGACGGCGTTGCCGTGGTCCCGCCGGCGGCGGTGGACGAGGTCCTCGCCCTGGTGGAGAAAGGCAAGGCCGCCCACGTCCAGCTGCAGCCCGTGCTGGCGCGCGGTGAGATCACCAACGTTGAGAACATCACGACGAAGCTCGTGGAACTCGGCTGCGTTATCTCGTGAGCAGGCCCTGGGTGGAGAAGCAGGACGATCGCGCGGGACGGTGGCTTGGATGAAGCATGAATGGACGAAGATGACGTGCCGGCGAATCCGCTGCGTGCTCCTGCGAGGGCGGGTCTGAGATCGGCATGCGCGGCGTCGTCACGTGTCCGGAATACCTGGCCGCGTTTGCGGGTGCCGAGATCCTGAAAGCCGGCGGGAACGCGGTGGACGCGGCGATCGCGACGGCATTCGCGCAGGGCGTCGTTGGGCCGAAGCTCTCGGGCATCGGTGGCAATGGCGTGATGACCGTTTTCAGCGCTGCGGCGGGGTGTGCCGGGTCGATCCGTTTTTGGGGGACGGCCGGCTCGAAGGCCCGCCCGGACGAGTTTGCGGGAGAGTTACGGCGGGATGGGAACGAGCGCGTGACCGTGGCAAACCAGGCCAACGAGGTGGGCTACCGCTCGGTGCTCGTCCCCGGCTTCGTCCGCGGCATGTTTCAAGTGCACGTACAGTATGGGAGTGGGCGGGTTTCCTGGCCGGCACTGATCGCGCCGGCGGTTAGGCTCGCGGCCGACGGATTTCCGGTCGACGAGTACCTGTACAGTTTCTGGCGCCGGGACACGCAGGTAGAGGACGTGGTGCCGCCGTGGAAGACGCTCACCGCGACCCCGGCCTGCGCAGCGATCTACACGCATGACGGCGACGTGTATCGGCCGGGTGAGCGTCTCGTTCAGCGCGATTACGCCCGCACCTTGGAGCGCCTTGCCGGCACCGGTGCTGATGACTTCTACGAGGGCGAGATCGCGCAGGAGATCGCCCGCGACGTATTGTCCCACGGCGGGCTGTTCACTCTGGACGATCTGCGGCGGTACCGATCTCTGTCCGGCGAGGCGCTGCGCGGTGCGTATCGTGGCTATGAGCTACTGTCGGACCCGCCACCCGGCAGCGGCGCCCTGCTCATCGAGATCCTCAATATCCTCGAACGGTTCGATCTGCGGTCGCTCGGATGGAACAGCGCCAGGTATCTCGATCTCTTAGCGCGCGCCTTCCGGCACGTCTTCGCCGACCGTGCACGGTACATGGCTGATCCCCGATTCATCGACGTGCCGGTCGGCATGCTGACGTCGAAGGCGTACGCTCAGGAGGTGGCCTCAGGCCTGCTGAGCGCCTCTCTGCGTGCCGCGGAGTCCGTCGGCGGACACGAGGGAACAACACACGTCTCGGTCATGGACGAGGAGGGCAATGCCGCGGCTATCACCCACACCGTGTGCGACGGTTCTGGCGTTGTGGTTCCTGGACTGGGATTCATGTTCAATAACGATATGCAATCGTTTGACCCAACGCCCGGTCGCCGCAATTCGATCGCGCCGGGCAAGTCCCCCGTCAACGGCGGCGCACCGACCATTCTGTTAAGGGATGGCGTCGCGGTGCTGGCCATCGGATCCCCGGCGGGGCCACGGAAGGTGACCGCAATCGTGCAGACGCTCGTCAACATGATCGACTTCGGCATGGATATCGAGGCGGCGCTGGCCGCGGAGCGAATCCACCAAGAGTGCGGTCCGATCATGGTTGAGCGGACGTTTCCCTCCGCGCTCGCGCGGGAACTGCGGGACCTGGGGCACACCGTTCGCGAGACCGGCTATACTGCCCGTGTAGCAGCGGTCTACCGGGATCCCGCGACCGGCCGGTTGACGGGCGCGGTGGACCCGCGGAGTGGAAAGGGCAAGGCCGTCGTCGAGTAGGCAGCTATGCTCGGCTATACTGTCCGCCGGATTGCGTTTTCGCTCTTCGTCGTCTTTGGGGTGGTGACGCTGGTGTTCTTTCTCAGCCGCCTCAGTGGCGATCCGGCGCTTCTCTACCTGCCCGAGCAGGCCACGCCCCAGCAGATCGCCGCATTCCGACACCAGCTCGGCCTGGATCGTCCGCTGATCATGCAGTACGTGATGTACCTGGACCAGGCGGTGCACCTCAATCTCGGCGATTCGCTGCGCCACGGCGGGTCGGCCGCGCGGTTAGTCTTCGGGCGTATGAATGCCACGCTCGAACTCGCCGCGTTTGCCTTCGTCATATCACTGACGATCTCCGTGCCGATGGGCATCCTGTCGGCGATCTACAAGGACAGCCTGGTCGACGCCGCAGCGCGCGTGCTCGCGCTCATCGGCCAGTGCACCCCGATCTTTTGGCTCGGCATCGTGCTGATTCTGGTGTTTGCGGTCCGCCTGCATCTCTTTCCGACATCAGGCCGCGGCGGCCTCACGCATCTGGTGCTGCCGGGCGTGACGCTCGGGACGTACTCCGCTGGGTTCGTCATGCGGATCCTGCGGGCAGAGGTCATTACGATCCTCGGCCACGACTACGTCCGAACTGCGTGGGCCAAAGGGCTCCGGAAGCCTCGGGTCTATATTCGGCATGTGCTCAAGAACGCCGGCATTCCCGTGCTCACGCTGGTCGGGCTGCAGTTGGGCTACCTGCTGAGCGGTGCCGTCATCACAGAATTCGTCTTCGCGTATCCGGGGATGGGGCGGCTCGCCCTAGCCGCGATCCTCGAGCGCGATTTTCCCGTCGTGCAGGTGTTCGCCATCTTCAGCGGCTGCATTATGACCACCCTCAATCTAGCAGTGGACCTGCTGTACGCATGGTTCGACCCCAGGATCCGGCTCACGTGAGCACCGTTGCCGCCGTCGCACGGCCGGCGTCCGGACGGCCGCGACTATGGATCATTCGACGGAACGCGACCGGACTCGCGGGCCTGGTGCTAGTGGTGGGGGTCGTTGTGGCCGCGGTGTTTGCGCCGGTGATCGCGCCCCACAACCCGGTCGACCAGGACATCATGAACCGTCTCGCGCCGCCCGTGTGGGATAGCCACGATTGGTCGTGGATCCTGGGCACCGATGCGCTCGGCCGGGACGTCCTGAGCCGGATCGTCTACGGCGCGCGAGTCTCCCTATTCATCGGCATGACGGTGGTTGCCATTTCGGCGACGGTGGGGGTCACGCTGGGGCTCGCTGCCGGCTATTACGGCCGCGGCCTGGACATGGCGCTCATGCGCCTGACGGACGTCCAGCTGGCGATGCCGACCACCGTGCTGTATCTGGCCGTGATCGCGGTCTTGGGCCCGGGCCTCCGCAACCTCATTCTCGCTCTTGGATTCACGGGTTGGGTCGAGTACGCTCGGCTCGTCTACGGCCAGGTGCTGGCCACGAAGCACAGGCAGTTCATCGAGGCAGCGGGGGCGCTCGGCGCGAGCGATCGGCGTGTGATCATGAAGCACGTGGTGCCGAACATCGTCTCGAGCATCATCATCATGAGCTCGCTGCAGTTGGGCCGAAAGATTCTCGAAGCGGCCGGCCTCTCATTCCTCGGCCTGGGGGTCCAGCCGCCAACACCCGACTGGGGCATCATGGTTTCCGAGGGACTCGATTCGCTCGAGCGAGCCTGGTGGGTCTCGACGCTCCCCGGACTCGCGATTCTCGTACTCGTGCTGGGCACGAATATCTTCGGCGACTGGCTGCGTGATTATCTCGACCCGCAGATGCGTCGGTAGGCTACGGGCCGGCATCGCGCAGACCAAACAGACGGCAGATGAACCTTCCAGCACGCGCCTCGGCCGGTCCCCTCCAACTCCGGTCGCTCGTGGCCTGGACAGGGGAGAGGTCTATGCAAACATGTGTTTGGCCTTGGGGAGGTATCGTCAATAGGTGTGGAAACGGGCCTCACGCGATGGCCCCCTGCTTGGTGGTGACCTCGACTCCATCTTGGTACTCGATCCCGAGATAGACGCGCTTC
>JAJPJJ010000121.1 GCA_021324295.1 Bacillota bacterium | reverse complement strand
GAAGCGCGTCTATCTCGGGATCGAGTACCAAGATGGAGTCGAGGTCACCACCAAGCAGGGGGCCATCGCGTGAGGCCCGTTTCCACACCTATTGACGATACCTCGATTCACGATCACGAGCGCGAAGAACGCGATCGCGACCGCCCCGAGGACGCCGAAGAAGCTGAAGATCCCTCCGACCGCGTTGCTCGCCATCAACGCGAACAGCAGGGCGAACCCGATCAGCACGAGCGCCAGGACCGGCGCGAGCGTCTTGAGGCCGTCGAACGTCTGGCAGATGAGGCCGACAACCGGGCCGGAATCCGGCATGAGTGCGCGCCCCGCCGCGTTGGCCGACGAACGCCGGGCCTTACGAGCAGCCGGCGCTCAACCCGACGCTCGCCAGGATCGTCGGCAGGTTGATGATCACGAGCGCGATGAGCCCGCCGACGATGAGATCCACGACGAGGTTGCTGTGCCGGCGGATCAGGCCGAAGATGAGCGCCGCGGCGAACACCAGGAGCGCCACGAGCGGCGCCAGGTTCTTGATCGCCTGGAAGTTCTGGCACAGGTACGTGTTGATCTGCGGCGGGATGACCGACTGGGCGCTCGCGGCGGCCGCGAGTCCGACGACGAGGAGAGGGATGGCGGTTAGCGCGCGCGGCGCCACCCGGCGGAGACGGTGCGACATGACCGAGTCCTCCTGCTCCGGTCCATATCGATGAGCGGCCGGATGCGCAGGACATGCTAATGGCTCGGTCGAGGGTCGCTGTGGTAACCCGTGTCTAGGTTTGGATCCAAGAGGATATCGCAACAACGCGATGGCATTGCCAACATATCCCGTTTCAGCGGCAAGCGAATTACAGGGGCCCGAGAACGCTTCATAAGGCCGCGGGAGAAGCGAGAGACCTACTACCGCTTCGGCCTCTGGGGACGCCGCATACGACGTCGTACCATCGGATGGTGGAGGTATACGTCGATCTCCGCAAGAGCGTCCTGCGGCGAAACAGCTCGTATCAATGAGGGTGGGTAATCCGCAATGTTGCGAGTGAGCACTGGCGTCCCGCTGGCGCGCGCCGTCCCGATAACGTGCGCGTCTTGAGGATCCGGCAGCGGCTCTGTCACTGGACGTGGCACGACAACACGTGCGTGCCGGGCTACCAGTTCAATGAGTCGATTGACGCGATCAGGCCGCGCTCCGCGGTGAGCAAGATCTCGCGGTACTCATCAAGTAGCTCTTCAGAAGCCACCCAAGTCCACTCGCCTTGTAACCACTTTCTGAACAACACCGCCTCGATCGGCTCGGACGGGTCTGGCGGCTGCCGGAACGCCCGGAAGCCGGCAACCACTACATCGGTGTCCACCGTATATGCCGGCGGTTTAGGCCGGGACGGTGACACGCAATTCTTTGACAGCCTGACGTCGCGAGGCGCGGTACGCTCGGATGGTGTTCCTGATCGGCGGTAGGTGTGGCTCGGCAGCGCTTAGATCCTTGCCAATGTCGGCCGCGAGTCGCGCGAACTCGTCCTGCCACCGCTTCGGTTTCCTGCCCCGATCAATCCCCGTGGCTTCTGGAGCCTGGCGCAGGAGCTCCATCGTCCGTCGGAATTGATCCATCACGATTGCTACTTGGACTTGGTGCTGATGGTGCTTCCACTCAAACACGATTTGATATGGGTCATGACTCACGAGGAGATCCGCGTAGTGCGGTCGTGCAGCTTCGAGGCACCCCTTCACGCGCTCCATTGGGAAATCGTGCGAGAGCCGTGCCGCAAGGAAGGCATCGGCTAGCGACGCGTCGGTAAGCAAGCGTATGCTGCCTCTGCCCCGACCCTTGGCCTCCGCCATCACGACCCCACTGTCCAGCCAGGCCCGCAGTCGACGCTCGGGAATGCCCCACATCCGCGCGACCATTTCGGCCTTCGATAGTTGGATCTCCATGGTAAACGGAACCACCTCCGTGGCTCCATTATGCTCCTACCGCTTCTGCGTGTCAAGACAACGTGCGGGCGTGCGCTAAGGGAGTCGAGATACCTCTCCCGGGAGCATGCCGCACCGACGAGTAATGCCAAGATATCCTCGGCTGGATTGCCAAGACACGATCGAAACCTACGCCGTGCAACGCCTGAGGTTACAGGCTCGCCGCGGTGATGAACACCACAACGGGCGTCCCGGCCGGCACGCGGGTGACCAGGGTCGTCCCTCCGGTCTGCACCGGCGCCGGCTGGAACCCGGTCGCGAGCTGCTGGGCCAGCACCTGCCAGAAAGGCGGCACTTGGCTCGTGAGCGTGGCCGTGAGACCGCTCACCTGCGTCTGTTGGGCCTGGATCTGGTCCTGCACGTACTGCGAGACCGCGCCCAGCGCGCCGGCGAGCGCCGTGCGGGCGGCTTGCGGGGCCATGACGCTTGAGGTGGCTCCCGGCACGCCGGGCTTGCCGATCTTCGGATCGTACGCGATGCCGTGCAGCCCGATCGTGGTCTTCCGGTCCGGGCTCAGGGCCTGTGTCCACGTGATCTGGAGCGAGCCATCCTGCCCTTGCGTGGCTGAGCCCATGACCTGCCAGCCGGCGATCGGACCGTCCTCGGCCTGTGCCACGGCAGGGAGCGACTGCCAGGCCGGGCTCACGGCCAGCGGGGTCATGAGCTTGACCGTGAACCGGTCGCCCATCTGAAAGCTGGGCGTTGGCGCGGAAGCGCTCGGCGCCGCTTGAGACGAAGGCGTCGATTGCCCGGAAGCGGCTCCCTGGCCTTGAGCGGCGGCCGCGACCACGGTGGCGCCGCCCTGGGAGGCGGCGGGAGCCGCGGGTCCGGTTGACGAGGCGCTCCCCGCTATGACGGTGGCGCTGGCGCTCTGAGACGCGGCCCCGACCACCACCTGCACGCCGTCGGACGCCGGCTGCCCCTACGCGCCGACGATCGACGGCCCGCCGCCGGAGCCTGCCTGCGTGGGTGCCGGCGCCTGCGCAGGCCTGGGCGGCAGGAACGGGAGCGGCGGCGTCGGCAGCGGCGCGGAGGTGCCGGAGGGCGAGGAGGCCGTGGCCTGCGGCGCTGCACGCCGGGGCGCGGGCTGGGCTTGCGGCGGCTGCGATGGGGTGGGCACCGGAGGCGTGGGCGCGGTGGCGGTCGCGTGCGGCTGCGGCCCGTGAACGGCCGGGACCGGCATCGGGGTCGAGCGCATCCGGCCGACGAGCCACAGGAGCGCGATGCCCACGACGATCGCGGTGAGGATGACGGGTTTGTTGAGCCGCCGCCGGTGCGGCTGGGTGTGATCGCCCTTGGTGAACAGGCTCGCGAGCCGCTGCCGGGCTTCGGCCTTCCGGGCCTCGCTTGCGATCTCGGCCTGGCTGGAGACCGGTTCGGTCGATTGCACGAGCCACGCCTGCACGCGATTCGCGAGGTCGGGATGAGTGTAGAGCAGCAGGCCGAACGTCTGGTTGAACTCCTGTGTTCCAGGCCTCGGGACCTCGTCGGCGGTCTTGCCGAGCGCCTGCGCGATCTCGGCGCGGAGCTGCTCCCACGTCACAGTCACGCCCCCTCGCGGGTCAGGTGGGCGTATAGTACACGCCAATGAGGGCGCGTGCGGACAAACCCGGACGCCCACCGGGCACCTCCGTCGCCCGCTGGGCGTGGCAGATCCTGATCGCGGTCGAGGTGGTCAACCTCCTGGACTGGGCGACGACGGTGGTGGGCGCCGGGATGCTCGGCCTGCCGGAGCAGGGGAGGGTGACGGCCTACCTCATCAGCCATCTCGGCGCGCTGGGAGGCGCGACGGTCGTCAAGGCGTGCGCGGCCTCCGCCTTCGCGGTGTTCGCGGTGGCCGCCGCCCGGATCGCCGCATTGCCGCAGCCCGGAGGTGCCGCCGCCGCTGCCGGGCTGCTCTGGGGGCTCGCGTACGCGGGCCTGCTGCTCGCGCAGACCGTGCTGTGGAACGTGATCAGTATCTGGCGCGGCGCGGGAGGCCGGTAATCCGGTGGGGCCGGAACAGATCCTGCGAGAACTCGCGGTGTACGGCGCGTGGACGCAGCGCCAGCTCGACGAGCGGCTCACGCGGTGGGCCGCGCACGAACCGTCGCAGTACGTGACCCGGAGCACGGTGCCGGTGAGGCCGACCGCGCGGGCGCACCGGCGGGTCCCGGTGACGATCGTTCGCCCGAACGCCGAGGGGCACAGAGTCCTGCGGGCCATGAGGGTGCGGCCGCAGGAGATCCGGCCGGGCGAGCTGGAGCACGCGCTCGGGCTCGCGGAGCTCCGGTGGCGGTGCGGGATCCCGGCGGAGCGCTACCGCGCCCAGGATATGCTCGGGCGCGACCACAGGCGGGCCGTCGCGCGCGGCGGTGTGGGCTTCGGGCCCGCGATCGCCGATGGGGTCTATGACACCGAGCGTGGGGTCGTCCTGTGCGAGTACGACCACGGACGCTACACGGCCCGGCAGATCCTGAGCAAGCTCAGCGCGTTCCGGTCGGCGACGCGGCTTGAGGGCCGGCGCGTGCTGGGCAGCGTCTGGGGAGCGCCGACCGAGCGGCGGGCGTCGCGGCTGCGCGGGCTCGGTGTGCGCGAGGTAATAGTGGTGCGTCCCGCGACGTGGTTGTGGTGACCTACGCACATGGGGAGGCACAAAGCGCCTGTCGATGTCATAGACATGGCCGTTCATCATCGCGAAGGCGTCAACTGGCAGCTTGTCGATGTCCTTTAACCTGCGATCGAGTTCTACTTACACGGTACATGGGTTTCCAGCAACATCGATCTCCGCATGCCCGCAACGCGCGTGAGGGAAAAGATCGAGAGTCAATACCGAAGTTCGTTGAGAATGCGGGAAGCGACCCCGGCATGGTGAATGAAATCGTTGGGCGACAACTCAGACACCATGCGAAGGAGGCCGCTCCCGATGTCTACGGTACTACGAGTCAATGCAAAGGGCCAGGGGGAATTTGTCAGCCGCCGGCAAGCCGGCCCGCTGGCTGAGGATCTGGGCATAGACGTCGCCCTGATCCAGGCGTTGATCCCGCTCGGCTTGGAGGCGGTACACGATGTGTTGCGGCGGGAGGTCGAGACACTGGCCGGGGCGCGGTACGCGCGCGAGGGGGGACGGCCGGGACGTCCGGTGGAGCAAGGAGCGTGGGTCCGTGTATCTCGGGGACCAGAAGCTGCCGATCGTCTATCAGCGCGTGCGCGACCAGATCCGCGACGTCGAGGTCCCGCTCGAGACCTACCAGCGCTTGCAGCAGCCCCGGGCGCTGGATCACGGCTTGCTGCGCCGGGTGCTGTTGGGCCTCAGTTGCCGGCGATACGCGGAGTGCGCCGAGGCGGTGCCCGAAGCCTTCGGCTTGGCCCCGTCGACGGTGTCCCGCCGCTACATTAGCCGGAAGTTCCCCCCGCGTAGGGCTCCCGGATTGAGCGGGAGCCCTTAATTTTCATGGCTTAGCGGGGAGCGGCGGGCACGGAATGCGTACCCATGTAAGTCTCTATT
>JAJPJJ010000090.1 GCA_021324295.1 Bacillota bacterium | reverse complement strand
GTCCTGACAGATAGCTGGCCCGCCCCCAGAAGCGCCCGAGGGCCCGCAAACCGCAGGAAACGTGGCTCCGAGGCGCGTCCGCCCTGGTCAAGTTCCGAAGCCGCTGCGCGGCCGTGCGGTCCGTTGACAGCGGCGGCCCGACTGCTATAATGGGGTGGACTCGGCCAGATGTCTTTTTTTGTTTGGGGGAGATCATGGCGCGCGTGACCGACGGAGCGACGGGGCCTGCCTTCGGCAAGCCGGCCCGGGTGTCCCCGAGCGGCCTCTCGTCGCGAGGCAGAGGCGACCAGCCGGCGGGCGCCCCGGTGCGTGCGCAGCCCGCCCGGCCGGCGGCGAGGCTCGCGAGACCCGTGCTGCCCCGCCGGGCCTCTCTCGCCGTCGCGGCCGCCGTACAGTTCCTCAAGGATGTGCGCGCCGAGATGAATCGGGTCGCTTGGCCGGACCGCCAGACCGTGGTCGCCTCATCGCTCGTCGTCGTGTTCGTGCTGGTGGTGACCGCGCTGTATCTCGCCGGGTGGGACGTGATCCTGGCCGAGATCTTCAACAGGCTGCTGAAGCCCTAGCCCGCCCCACGAATCGGCTCCGGTGATGCGAATTCGTGGGGACCCGGACCTTCCTCTGGAAGGCGTCCGGGAGGCGCTCACAGCGGTCGCGAGAGGGTTATAGCAATGCCGGAGGAACGCAACCGACCCCAGGGAAGCAAGCCGGATACGGCGGCGCTCATTCAGCGCCTCTTTCGGGACGAGCCGGAGGAGGCGCAGCCGGGCCCCCAGCCCACGCCCGAGTCGCCCGTAGGAGTGATGGTGCCGCCCGATCAGCAGGGGGAGGTTGGGGTGCCGACCGACGCGCCGCCGGCGCCGCAGCCGATCACGGCCGAGGGCACGGTCGAAGTGCCCCCGGCCGACACCACGACGCCCGAGGGCGCCGAGGAGGCCGGCCGCCAGGCCCGGGGAGCGCGCTGGTACGTCATCCACACGTACTCGGGGTACGAGAACAAGGTCCGCAGCAACCTGGAGCGCCGCGTCGCCTCTATGGCCATGCAGGACAAGATCTTCCGCGTCCTGGTGCCCACCGAGGACGAGATCGAGATCAAGGACGGCAAGCGCCGCATCGCCAAGAAGAAGGTCTTCCCCGGGTACGTGCTCGTCGAGATGATCATGGACGACGACTCCTGGTACGTCGTCCGGAACACACCGGGGGTCACGGGCTTCGTCGGTTCCGGGACGAAACCGCTGCCGCTGCAGGATCGCGAGGTGAAGGCGATCCTGCGCCAGCTCGGCGACGAGACGCCGAAGTTTCGGATTACGTACCAGAAGGGCTCGGCCGTGCGCATCAACTCCGGCCCCTTCCAGGACTTCAGCGGCGTCGTCGACGAGATCCTGCCCGAGAAGGAGAAGGTCCGGGTGCTGGTCTCGATCTTCGGCCGCGAGACGCCGGTCGAGCTGGACTTCGCCCAGGTCGAGAAGATCTAGCCCGCCCCGCTTATCGCGACGACGCGCAGCGGCGCTGGCACCGGAGCGGGTGCGTCGGGCCGACGCCGGGCCGGGCCCCTAAGACCACGGGGGCCGGGACGTGGGATACGGCAGCTGGGAACAGGCACCATTGCCCCGGCCGATGGGGCCCAGGTCAGTCTGTCCCAGGAACTGCGACGCGGGGACACGGCAGCGGAAGTGATGCGTCTCGGTCGGCCGCTGGGGCCCGCGCCTTGAGCCTTTAGATCACAACCCCGGGCCGTCCGTGCAGGCGGGTCCGGGGACGCGTCGCTAGGGGAGGCTCCATGAAGAAGGTCGTGGCGGTCGTCAAACTCCAGCTCCCGGCCGGCAAGGCCACGCCGGCCCCGCCGGTCGGCCCGGCGCTCGGCCAGCACGGCGTCAACATCATGGAGTTCTGCAAGTCCTACAACGAGCGGACATCCCGGCAGGCGGGAACGGTCGTGCCGGTCGAGATCACGATCTACGCCGACCGCACCTTCACGTTCGTCACCAAGACCCCGCCTGCGGCCGTCCTGCTGAAGCAGGCCGCCGGCCTGGAGAAGGGCTCCGGCGAGCCCAACAAGAAGCGCCTCGGCCGGGTCACGCGCCAGCAGATCCGCGAGATCGCCGAACAGAAGCTGCCGGACCTGAACACCCGCGACATCGAGGCCGCGATGCGGATGATCGAGGGCACGGCCCGGAGCATGGGGATCGAAGTCGCCTAGCGCATGCTCTCCGAAGTCTGACGGGGGGTGCAGGGAGACGGATCGGCCGCGGGGTGCCCCGCGCGCCCGGCCGAGGAGCGGCGTCCCGCCCCAACGAATCGCGGGAGCACGGCGATCCGTCGGGGACCCCGGGAGGGCGCGCAGGGCAGGCCCGCGGCGGCCGCCGGTCGAAATTGCGCGACGCCGGGGCACTAGGTCGGGCTCGGAGGGGACAGCATGGCACAGCACGGCAAGCGATACCGCGAGGCCCGCGCGCTCGTGGAGCATGGGAAGCTGTACGATCCGGAGACGGCGATCGCGCTCGCGATGCGGATGCCGCGGGCGAAGTTCGACGAGACGATCGAGGTGCACATCCGGCTCGGCATCGACCCCAAGCAGGCGGATCAGCAGGTGCGCGGGACGGTTGTGCTGCCGCACGGCACCGGCAAGTCCCCCCGGGTCCTCGTCTTCGCCAGGGGCGACAAGGTCAAGGAGGCGCAGGACGCCGGAGCGGACTACGCCGGCCTCGAGGAGCTCGTGGAGAAGATCCAGGGCGGGTGGCTGGAGTTCGACACCGCGGTCGCGACGCCCGACGTGATGAGCGTGGTGGGGCGGCTGGGACGGATCCTCGGCCCGCGGGGGCTCATGCCGAACCCGAAGGCCGGCACGGTGACGTTCGACATCGGCCGGGCGGTCAGGGAGATCAAGGCCGGCAAGATCGAGTACCGCGTGGACCGCACCGGCATTCTCCACGTGCCGTTGGGCAAGGCATCGTTTTCGGCGCAGGCGCTCCAGGAGAACTTCGCGACGCTGATCGGCGCCGTGGTGCGCGCGAAGCCCGCGTCCAGCAGGGGGCAGTATCTCCGCAGCATCACCCTCGCGCCGACGATGGGGCCGGGCATCCCGATCGACCCGGCGAAGGCGCAGACCGCCGCAGCCGCGGCGTAGCCCGCGTAGCCGCGGGGCGGTTGACGTCGCCGTCCCCCGATGCTACCATCCGTACGGTGGTGCGGTAGCTCGCACGACTGAAACGATGCCGTAGACAGCGGGTGCGCGGCCGCGCGTAATGGTCTCCGGGACCGCCCGCCGAGGCCCCCAGCGGGAGACTCCGCGTCTACGGGAGTCTCTTTTCGTGTGCGGGCGGGCCCGTGGGGGCGCCGGGCGGCGTGGGCGCAGGAGGAGCGGATGGCACACCCGAGGCCGGAAAAGGTCGCCGAGGTCCAGGACCTCACGGAACGCCTCCGGTCGTCTCCCGTGGTGATCCTCACCGATTATCGGGGCCTGACGGTGAGCGAGATCGGCGTGCTGCGCAGCCGCCTCCGGGAGGCGGCGCTGGACTACCGCGTCGCGAAGAATACCCTGCTCACCCGGGCGGCGGAGCAGGCCGGCCTCCCTGGGCTGTCGGCGTTCCTCACCGGCCCGACCGCGGTGGTGTTCGGGCGGGACGACCCCGGGGTGCCGACCCGTCTGCTCCAGGACTTCATCCGTCAGTACCGCAAGCTCGCGATCAAAGGCGGCGTGGTGGAGGGCCAGGCCCTGGACGCCCAGGCGGTCCAGTCGCTGGCGACGCTGCCGTCCAGAGCGGAGCTGCTGGCCCGTGTCGTCGGACTGATCCAGGCGCCGCTGCGCGGCCTCGTCGGGGTGCTCACGGCGCCGCCGCGGCAGCTCGCGACGGCGCTCGACGCCCTGCGGAAGCAGCGCGAGGCGGCGGGCGAGGGGGCTCCGGCAGCGCCTGCCGGCGCGATCGAGGAGCGGGTGGAGTCCGAGAGCCTGGCGCCCGCGGCGGCGGGTAGCGAGGAGCGTCCGGGAGGACAGTAGCGCGTGGCCGGGATGCGTTGCACCGGAGCAACCGGATCGGGACGAGTGGGAGGGAATGGTGATGGCTGACCAGGCAACGATCGATCAGATCGTGGAGCAGATCGGCGGGCTCTCGGCGCTGGACCTGTCGAAGCTCGTCAAGGCCCTCGAGGAGAGGTTCGGCGTGAGCGCGGCAGCCCCGATGGTCGCGGTCGCCCCTGGCGGGGCGCCGGCTGCCGGTGCCGCGGCCGCGCCCGCGCCGGTCGAGGAGCAGACGGAGTTCGACGCGATCCTCGCGGCCGTGGGCGACAAGAAGATCCAAGTGATCAAGGTCGTGCGCGAGCTGACCGGGCTGGGCCTCAAGGAGGCCAAGGACCTCGTGGACAGCGCGCCCAAGCCGGTGAAGGAGAAAGTCTCGAAGCAAGAGGCGGAGACGATCAAGGCCAAGCTGTCCGAGGTCGGCGCCACCGTCGAGATCAAGTAGCGGCGTCGGGCTCCCGGGGGCGCGCGCGGCTCACCCGCCCCGCGAATCCGCTCCGGTGATGCGAATGCAGCGACAGGGGGCGCGGCGACGACGAGCGGCTTTGGAGCCGAGGCAGCCTGCCGCGGTCCGATGCGGCCTTGGCGTCTGAATGCGCGCCCCGAGCCTTCCTCCACAAGGGCCCCGGGAGGTCCGCCCGGGCCGCGGTCACCCCTTGACGACCCGGAACGTCCGTAGTATCATCAAGTTTACTCCTATAATGCCACGTGCTGTGCCACCTCAGCGCTGGGACCCCCAGCGGAGCGGCTCAAGGCGGGGTGTAGCGTGTCTACGCCCCGCGCGAGTCTTTCAGTAATTCCACTTGGAGGCGAATAGCGTGAATCGGAAGGCCGTATCGCCGAAGGCCAGAGTCAGGACTGCCGGCGCCAAGAAGCCCGCGCGCGGAAAGCCCGGGGCGGTGCGCTTGATGGTGAAGGACGGGACCAAACTGCGGCAGGCGCCGCGCCGCGCCCCCGGCACGGGCCGGCCGCGCCTCACCAGGACGATCCTGCTCGATACCAAGGCCGAGCGCCAGCCCGTCGCGGTGCTACAGGCGCCGCCCCCGGCGCCACCCTCGCACTCGGTCGTGCGCACGCTGCGCGGCCTCGGGGAGGTCCGGGTGTCGCGACGGGGAAAGCGCAGCCGCGTCAGTTTTGCCAAGATCCCCGACGTGCTGGACGTGCCCAACCTGGTCGAGATCCAGCGCGAGTCCTTCAAGTGGTTCCTGCGCGAGGGGATCCGCGAGGTCTTCGAGGAGATCTCGCCGATCAAGGACTTCACCGGCAACCTCGAGCTGCACTTCGCGGTCGGCCGGCGGCGGTCGCGCGCGGCCCAGGAGGACGAGCACGGCGACCTGCCCCTTGAGTTCGACGGGTACCGGTTCGAGCAGCTCAAGTACTCGGTGGACGAGTGCCGCGAACGCGACTACAACTACAGCGCCGCCCTCAAAGTGCAGGTCCGCCTGGTGATCAAGGAGACCGGCGAGGTCAAGGAGCAGGAAGTCTTCATGGGCGACTTCCCGCTCATGACCGAACAGGGCACGTTCGTCATCAACGGCGCCGAGCGGGTGGTCGTGAGCCAGCTCGTGCGCTCCCCGGGCGTCTACTACAGCCTGGCGCCGGACGCGAACGGCCACCTGCTGCCGACCGCCACGGTGATCCCGCACCGCGGGGCCTGGCTGGAGTTCGAGGTGGACCAAAACGCCGTCGTCTACGTGCGCATCGACCGGACGCGCAAGCTGCCGGTGACGGTCCTCCTGCGGGCGCTCCGGTACGGGACGGACGAGGAGATCCTCAAGCTGTACGATCACGACAAGGCGATCCAGGCGACCCTCGCCAAGGACGATACGAAGACGCCCGATGACGCGCTGCTCGGCATCTATCGCCGCCTCCGGCCCGGCGATCCGCCGACGATCGAGAGCGCGCGCACGCTGCTCAACACGCTGTTCTTCGACCCGCGGCGGTACGATCTGGGCCGGGTCGGGCGGTACAAGCTGAACAAGAAGCTCGGCTTTCGGACCGAGGACGAGGGCGGGCCGCACGACCGGGTGCTGCGGCCGCAGGACATCGCCGAGATCGTCCGGTACCTGATCGCCCTCCACAACGGACAGGGGAAGCCGGACGATATCGACCACCTCGGCAACCGGCGGGTCCGCTCGGTCGGCGAGTTGCTGCAGAACCAGTTTCGGATCGGGATGCTGCGGATGGAGCGCGTCATCCGCGAGCGCATGACGATCCAGGACGCCGGGGCGATCACGCCCCAGGTCCTCATCAACATCCGGCCGGTCGTCGCCGCGATCAAGGAGTTCTTCGGGTCGAGCCAGCTGTCGCAGTTCATGGACCAGACGAACCCGCTGGCCGAGCTGACCCACAAGCGGCGCCTGTCCGCCCTCGGGCCGGGCGGGCTGAGCCGGGAGCGCGCGGGCTTCGAGGTGCGCGACGTGCACACCTCGCACTACGGCCGGATGTGCCCGATCGAGACGCCGGAAGGCCCCAACATCGGCCTGATCTCCTCGCTGGCGACGTACGCGCGCGTGAACCCGTACGGGTTCATCGAGACGCCGTATCGGAAAGTCCGCGACGGGCGCGTGACGCGCTCGATCGAGTACCTGACCGCCGACGACGAGGAGAAGTACACGATCGCCCAGGCCAACGCCAAGATCAACGCGGAGGGACGCCTCACCGAGGCGCGGGTCACGGCGCGGCGGGGCAGTTCGATCGTGCTGGTGCAGCCGGACAAGGTCGACTACATGGATGTGTCGCCCAAGCAGATCGTGAGCGTGGCGACCGCGCTGATCCCCTTCCTCGAGCACGACGACGCGAACCGAGCGCTGATGGGCTCCAACATGCAGCGTCAGGCGGTCCCCCTCCTGCGGACCGAGGCGCCGCTCGTGGGTACGGGGATGGAGCACCGCTCCGCCGTGGACTCGGGCGCGGTGATCGTGGCGCGCGAGGCCGGGGAGGTCACGAGCGTCACCGGCGACGCGATCGTGGTGAAGCCGGACCGCGGCAAGGAGCGGACGTACCGGCTCGTCAAGTTCCAGCGGAGCAACCAGGGGACGTGCATCAACCAGCGGCCGATCGTGCAGGTGGGCGAGCGCGTCAACCCCGGCGACGTCGTCGCCGATGGCCCGTGCACGGACCAGGGCGAGCTGGCGCTCGGGCACAACGTCCTCGTCGCCTTCATGCCGTGGGAGGGCTACAACTACGAGGACGCGATCCTGATCTCGGAGCGCCTGGTGCAGAAGGACCTCTTTACCAGCATTCACATCGAGGAGTACGAGGTCGGGGCCCGCGACACCAAGCTTGGCCCCGAGGAGATCACCCGGGACATCCCCAACGTCGGCGAGGAGGCCCTCCGTGACCTCGACGAGCGGGGCATCGTGCGCATCGGCGCGGAGGTCCGCAGCGGCGACATCCTCGTGGGCAAGGTCACCCCCAAGGGGGAGACCGAGCTGACCGCGGAGGAGCGCCTGCTGCGCGCGATCTTTGGCGAGAAGGCCCGGGAGGTGCGCGACACCTCGCTCAAGGTGCCGCACGGCGAGAAGGGCAAGGTCGTGGCCGTCAAGGTGTTCTCCCGGGAGGCGGGCGACGAGCTGTCGCCGGGCGTGAACCAGCTCGTCCGGGTGTACGTCGCCCAGAAGCGCAAGATCACGGTCGGCGACAAGATGGCCGGGCGCCACGGGAACAAGGGCGTGATCAGCAAGATCCTCCCGCAGGAGGACATGCCGTACCTTCCCGACGGGACGCCGGTAGACATCGTGCTGAACCCCCTCGGGGTGCCGTCGCGCATGAACGTCGGGCAGGTGCTCGAGACGCACCTCGGCTGGGCGGCGCAGATCCTGGGCTTCCACGCGGAGACGCCGGTGTTCGACGGGCCGCGGGAGGACGAGATCCGGGACCTGCTGCGCAAGGCGGCGCAGGTCGAGGCCGGCAGAGACGTCGGGATCAACGAGACCGGGAAGACGCGGCTCTACGACGGCCGCACCGGCGAGCCGTTCGGCCAGGAGGTCACCGTCGGCCAGATCTACATGATGAAGCTGCTGCACCTCGTCGAGGACAAGATCCACGCCCGCTCGACCGGCCCGTACTCGCTGATCACGCAGCAGCCGCTCGGCGGGAAGGCGCAGTTCGGCGGGCAGCGGTTCGGCGAGATGGAGGTGTGGGCCCTCGAAGCCTACGGCGCGGCCAACACGCTCCAGGAGCTCCTGACCGTGAAATCCGACGACGTCGTCGGACGGGTCAAGACCTACGAGGCGATCGTCAAGGGAGAGAACATCCAGGAGCCGGGCGTCCCCGAGTCCTTCAAGGTGCTCGTCAAGGAGCTCCAGAGCCTCTGCCTGGACGTGAAGGTCCTGAGCGAGGATCAGAAGGAGATCGAGCTCAAGGAGATCGAGGAGGACATCACCGAGACCGCGCGCGCGCTGGGCATCAACCTCGAGGGCGAGGAAGCCCTCGTCGAGGAGTACTAGTGGAGCCCTTCACAAGGTCCGTGCCCGCTGCGGGTGGGTGTGCGGGTCTGCCCCTCGCGTCCGGTCGAGCGACGGTCTCGAACGGGCGCTCGGGTCAGACACCCCACACCCTGCTCCGTCTGCCACCGGACTGGCGCGATGGGGCACGAGCCCCGGCGAGCGCGTCCGGCGACAGCGGCCGCGCGGGCGTGGGAGTGTGCCCCGAGCGGCCGGTGGTCCCGGCCTCGATCGAAGATGTGCGCGGGAGGCCTCGACCCCGTCGGGCCCTCGGCCCTCGGGTCGAGCTCACGCCCCCGGCGGGACGGCGCAGGACAGACCCCACGCCCCACCGTGCTCGGCACGGACGTTTCGCAACTCTGCACGACCGGAGGCTGACGGAGTAGATGCAGGACGTCAACAACTTCGATGCGGTGAAGATCGCCCTCGCGTCCCCGGACCAGATCCGCCAGTGGTCGCGGGGCGAGGTCAAGAAGCCGGAGACGATCAACTACCGGACGCTGAAGCCCGAGCGCGACGGCCTCTTTTGCGAGCGCATCTTCGGCCCGACCAAGGATTGGGAGTGCCACTGCGGCAAGTACAAGCGCATCCGATTCAAGGGGATCGTCTGCGACCGGTGCGGCGTGGAGGTCACCCGGGCCAAGGTGCGGCGCGAGCGCATGGGGCACATCGAGCTCGCGGCGCCGGTGTGCCACATCTGGTACTTGAAGGGTGTGCCGAGCCGGATCGGCCTGCTGCTCGACATGTCTCCGCGGGCGCTCGAGCGCGTGGTGTACTTCGCGTCCTACGTGGTGACCGATCCCGGGCAGGTGAAGGGTCTCCAGAAGAACCAGCTTCTGACCGAGGCCGACTACCGCGAGCTCCGCGAGAAGTACGGGAACGGCTTCCGGGCGGGCATCGGCGCGGAGGCGATCAAGGAGCTGCTCCAGGAGATGAACCTGGAGCAGACCGCGAAGCGGCTCCGGGCCGAGCTGAAGACGTCGAGCGGCCAGAAGCGGATGAAGGTCCTCAAGCGCCTCGAGGTCGTGGAGGCGTTTCGCAAGAGCGGCAACCGGCCGGACTGGATGATCCTCGACGTCATCCCGGTGATCCCCCCGGACCTGCGCCCGATGGTGCAGCTCGATGGCAGCCGCTTCGCGACGAGCGACCTCAACGACCTCTACCGGCGTGTGATCAACCGGAACAACCGCCTGAAGCGGCTCCTCGACCTCGGGGCCCCCGAGATCATCGTCCGCAACGAGAAGCGGATGCTGCAGGAGGCGGTGGACGCCCTCATCGACAACGGCCGGCGCGGGCGCCCGGTCACCGGGCCGAACAACCGGCCGCTCAAGTCGCTGAGCGACATGCTCAAGGGCAAGCAGGGGCGGTTCCGCCAGAACCTGCTCGGCAAGCGCGTCGACTACTCCGGCCGCTCCGTGATCGTGGTCGGGCCGAAGCTCCGGCTGCACCAGTGCGGGCTGCCCAAGGAGATGGCGCTCGAGCTCTTCAAGCCGTTCGTGATGAAGAAGCTCGTGGACCGTGGCCTCAGCCAGAACATCAAGAGCGCCAAGCGCATGGTCGAGCGGGCGCGTCCCGAGGTGTGGGACGTGCTCGAGGAGGTCGTCCACGAGCACCCGGTGCTCCTCAACCGGGCGCCTACCCTGCACCGCCTCGGGATCCAGGCGTTCGAGCCGGTCCTGATCGAAGGCAAGGCGATCCAGGTGCACCCGCTGGTATGCACCGCGTACAACGCGGACTTCGACGGCGACCAGATGGCCGCGCACGTGCCGCTCTCCGCGGCGGCCCAGGCGGAGGCGCGCGTCCTGATGCTGTCGGCGTACAACATCCTCTCGCCGGCGTACGGCCGCGCGATCACCTCGCCGACGCGCGACATCGTCTTTGGCTGCTACTACCTGACGCTGGAGAAGCCGGGCGCCAGGGGCGAGGGGAAGGTCTTCAGCCGGCCGGACGAGGTGATCCTCGCGTACGAGAGCGGGGTCGTCGACCTGCACGCCAAGGTCAAGGTGCGGCTGAGCCACGACAGCGAGCCGATCGAGACCACGGTGGGACGCGTGATCTTCAACGAGGCGATCCCGGAGGAGCTCCGGTTCATCAACGAGGTGTGCGATCGGAAGATCCTCTCGCAGATCGTCTCCGAAGCGTACAGCCGCCTGGGCTCCACCAAGACGGTCCAGCTCCTCGACAGCATCAAGGACCTGGGGTTCCACTACGCGACGATCAGCGGCAGCGGGATCGCGCTCGCCGACATCGTCATCCCCCGGGAGAAGGACGAGATCCTCTCCCGGGCGGACAAGGAGGTCGACGCGATCGAGGCCCAGTACCGCCGGGGCCTCATCACGAACGAGGAGCGCTACCTCAAGACCGTGGACGTCTGGACCGAGGCCACGGAGACGATCACGCGCCGGATGCTGAGCACCTTCGACCCGTTCAACCCGCTGTACATGATGGCGCAGTCCGGCGCCCGCGGGAACATCCAGCAGATCCGCCAGCTCGCCGGGATGCGCGGCCTGATGACCGATCCGTCGGGCCGGATCATCGAGCTGCCGATCAAGGCGAACTTCCGCGAGGGGCTCACCGTGCTCGAGTACTTCATCAGCACGCACGGACAGCGCAAGGGGCTGGCGGACACGGCGATCCGGACGTCCGAGTCCGGATACCTCACGCGCCGGCTCGTGGACGTCGCGCAGGACGTGATCATCCGGGAGGAGGACTGCCACACGACGTCCGGCGTGGAGATGACCCCCATCATGGATGGCAACCAGGTGGTCGTGTCGCTCGCCGACCGGATCACGGGGCGGATCGCGGTCGACGACGTCCTGGCCCCCCGCGGCAAGCGGGTGCTCGTCGCAGCCGGCCAGGAGATCGACGAGGCCGCAGCCGAGGAGATCGAGCAGGCGGGGATCACCTCGGTGACCGTGCGCTCGGTGCTCACCTGCAAGGCCCGCTACGGCATCTGCGCCAAGTGCTACGGCCGGAACCTGGCGACCGGCAAGCTGGTGGAGATCGGCGAGGCGGTCGGGATCATCGCCGCCCAGTCCATCGGCGAGCCGGGCACGCAGCTCACGATGCGGACGTTTCACACCGGCGGCGTCGCGGGGTTCGATATCACGCAGGGCCTGCCGCGGGTCGAGGAGCTGTTCGAGGCGCGCCGGCCCAAGGGCCAGGCGGTCATCGGCGAGATCGACGGGCGGGTCCACATCTCCGAGAGCAAGGGCGCTCGCGTGATCACCCTGAGCGGCCGGGACGACGAGCGGGAGTACTCCGTCGCCTACGGGGTGCGGCTGCGCGTGGGAGAGGGCGACCGGGTGTCCGCCGGCGACCAGCTCACCGAGGGCTCCGTCAACCCGCACGATATCCTGCGGATCAAGGGCCTGGCGGCCGTGCAGAGCTACCTCGTGCAGGAGATTCAGAGCGTCTACCGGTCGCAGGGCGTGGATATCAACGACAAGCACATCGAGATCATCGTCCGCCAGATGCTGCGGCGGGTGAAGGTCGAGGAGCCGGGCGACACCGAGTTCCTCCCCGGCGAGCTCGTGGACGTCTTCGCGCTCGAGGAGGAGAACGCCCGCGCGATGGCGCAGCGGAGGGAGCCGGCTACCGCGCGTCCCGTGCTGCTCGGGATCACCAAGGCGTCGCTGGCGACCGAGAGCTTCCTGTCCGCGGCGAGCTTCCAGGAGACAGCGCGGGTGCTCACCGACGCGGCCACCAAGGGGAAGGTGGACCCGCTGCTCGGGCTCAAGGAGAACGTGATCATCGGGAAGCTGATCCCCGCCGGGACCGGCATGGCCCGGTACCGGCAGCTCAAGGTGGCGGTGGAAGGCCTGTCGTAGCCGGGAGGGTCGCCGTGCGTCCGGCCACCGAGCCCGGAGGGGATGCCCTCGAAGAGGCCCCCCTCGGGGCACGTTCCCGGCCCGGTCCCGCGTGCCACACGACGGCGCCCGCGGGGGCTGAGAGGACGTGCCCCCCGGGCACCGGGCGGGCGCCGTCTACTCCGGATTGGCGCGCTCGACCCGTCGTTGACACCACCACCGGCCGTTGGTATACTAGCCGAGTCGGGTGCGGGCACGCTTCGGCGCGCGTGCGTCCTGGCGCGCGATCGGCACAGCAGTGATCGTGGACGTTGAACGTCTCCGGGCGGCATCGCGGCGGGCCGTGGGCACGAACCAGACGGTCAAGGCGATCAGCCGCGGGCAGGCCCGGGCCGTCTTCATCGCCCAGGACGCGGATCGGCGCGTCGTCGATCCGGTGCTCCGGGCGGCCCAGGAGCGGGGCCTCGAGGTGGTCGAGGTCGCCTCGATGGCTGTGCTCGGGCGAGCCTGCGGGATCGCCGTAGGCGCTGCGGCGGCAGCCCTCCTCGAATAGCCCCCGTTCTCTCCGACGCCTGGCCCTCCGCAGGGAGGCGGACGATGCTGGGTCCCGTGCGCGGGGCCGTGGGGCCAGGTCAGCGCGGAGGGCGAGGGCCCGCGCTATCAGCCGGGGGCCCCTCAACGAGGCGCCGGCGGGCGTCGGTCGTTGAGGGACGCGATGTCCCTGCTCATGCGCCGCAGGGCGCCATCTTCGGCGCCGCGTATGGCGCATGCCGGAACCGCACACAGAGAGCGCGCGATGGCCCGGCCGGGGTCCCCCCTCGCCGCGGCATCGCCACCACCCTGGGAGGGGTCGGGCCTCCGGGGGATTCTGCGCGCCGCGTGCGCTGCCGCCGGTGCGCCTGTATTATGGTAGGGAGACGAGCGACCGCCGGCGGGGACCCGGCGGGGGAGTGGAGGGTATAGGCGTGTCGACAATCAGCCAGCTTGTGCGCGCAGGACGCGAGCCGGTGGGCCACAAGAGCAAGTCTCCGGCGCTCCAGGGGAGCCCGCAGAAGCGCGGGGTCTGTATTCAGGTGAAGACGACCACGCCGAAGAAGCCCAACTCGGCCCTGCGGAAGATCGCCCGCGTGCGGCTCACGAACGGCCAGGAAGTCACCGCCTACATCCCCGGGATCGGGCACAACCTGCAGGAGCACTCGGTGGTGCTCATCCGCGGCGGGCGCGTGAAGGACCTCCCGGGCATCCGCTACCACATCGTCCGCGGCACCCTGGATGCCGCGGGCGTCGCGGACCGCCGGCGGGGGCGCTCCAAGTACGGGGCAAAGCGGCCCAAGACCGCGGGGGCGGCGTGACGATGGGCGGGCGACCCCGGCCGGGCATCCCGGGCTCGACCAGACCGGCGACGATGCGTCGCGGGGAGGCGTCGTAGCGTATGCCGCGCAAGGGACCTGTGCCTCGACGTCCCGTCCCTCCCGACATGGTGCACGGGAGCCCGATGGTGACGCGCTTGATCAGCAAAGTGATGACGCGCGGGAAGAAGAGCCTCGCCGAGCGGATCGTCTATCAGGCGCTGGACGTGGTCAAGGAGCGGAGCGGCAAGGAGCCGGTCAGGGTGCTGGAGCAGGCGCTCCACAACATCATGCCCGTCCTGGAGGTCCGCCCCCGCCGGGTTGGCGGCGCGACCTACCAGGTGCCGGTCGAGGTCCGGCCGGACCGGCGGATCTCGCTCGGCATGCGGTGGCTCGTCCAGTACGCCCGCCAGCGGTCCGGCAAGACGATGCGGGAGCGGCTCGCGGCGGAGATCCTGGATGCCAGCAACAACGCCGGCGCCGCGGTGAAGCGCCGCGAGGACACGCACAAGATGGCCGAGGCCAATAAGGCGTTCGCGCACTATCGATGGTAGAGGGTTCATGGCGACGCAGCTGGAGACGAAGAAGACAGCTATGACGGATCGGGTCTCGCTGGACAAAATCCGGAACATCGGGATCGTGGCCCACATCGACGCGGGCAAGACGACCACGACGGAGCGCATCCTCTTCTACACGGGACGGACGCACCGGCTGGGCGAGGTCGACGAGGGGTCCGCGACGATGGACTGGATGGTGCAGGAGCGGGAGCGGGGGATCACCATCACCTCCGCCGCGACGACCTGCCAGTGGCGCGGGCACTCGATCAACATCATCGACACCCCCGGGCACGTCGATTTCACGGCCGAGGTGGAGCGGTCGCTCCGCGTCCTCGACGGGGCCATCGTCATCCTGAGCGCGGTCGAGGGGGTGCAGCCGCAGTCGGAGACCGTCTGGCGGCAGGCCGACCGGTACGGGGTGCCCCGGATCGTCTTCATCAACAAGATGGACCGGACCGGCGCGGACTTCTCCCGGACCGTCGAGATGATCCGCGAGCGGCTGGGGGCCAACGCGGTGCCGGTGCAGCTTCCGGTGGGGGCGGAGGACGGGTTCGAGGGCGTCATCGACCTGGTCCGCATGACCTCGATCATCTACACCGACGACCTGGGGACGCGCAGCGACCAGGCGGAGATCCCGCCGGCGCTGCGGTCGTCGGCCCAGGAGCACCGGGAGAAGCTCATCGAGGCCGTCGCGGAGCTCGACGATCGGCTCACGGAGAAGTATCTCGAGGGCACGCCGTTCAGCGAGGAGGAAATTGTCGGAGCGCTGCGCGCCGGCACGATCGCGGCGCGCATCGTGCCCGTGCTCTGCGGCACCGCCTTCCGCAACAAGGGCGTGCAGCCCCTCCTGGACGCGGTCGTCAGCTACCTCCCCTCTCCCCTGGATGTCCCCCCCGTGGAAGGCCAGAACCCAAAGACCAATGCGACCGAGCGCCGCGAGGCGGATCCGGCCGGTCCGTTCTGCGCGCTGGCGTTCAAGATCATCAGCGACCCGTACGTCGGGAAGCTCACCTACTTCCGCGTGTACTCCGGGCGCCTCGGCGCCGGGTCGTACGTGTACAACGCGACGCGGGCGAGCAAGGAGCGTGTCAGCCGGATCCTCCAGATGCATGCCAACCACCGCGAGGACATCCCGGAGGTCTCGGCCGGGAACGTCGTGGCGGCCGTGGGCCTGCGCGAGACGGCGACCGGGGACACGCTGTGCGACGAGCAGCACCCGATCGTCCTCGAGGCGATCAAGTTCCCCGAGCCCGTGATCTCCGTCGCCGTCGAGCCCAAGACGCGGGCGGACGAGGAGAAGCTGGGGGCCTCGCTGGCCAGGCTCGCGGAGGAAGATCCGACGTTCAAGGTGCGGTTCGATCCGGAGACGGCACAGACGATCATCTCGGGGATGGGCGAGCTGCACCTGGAGATCATCACCGACCGGCTCCTCCGGGAGTTCAAGGTCGAGGCGAACGTCGGCCGGCCGCAGGTGGCGTACCGGGAGACGATCCGGAGGCCCGCCCGGGCCGAGGGCCGGTACATCCGGCAGACCGGCGGGCGCGGCCAGTACGGCCACGTCTGGCTGGAGATCGAGCCGCTGCCACGCGGGGGCGGGATCGAGTTCGTCGACAAGATCACCGGCGGGCGGATCCCCCGGGAGTTCATCGCGCCGGTAGCGGCCGGCGTGCGCGAGGCGGCGGACGGGGGCGTGCTGGCCGGCTATCCGATGGTGGACGTGCGCGCGACGCTGGTGGACGGCTCGTACCACGAGGTCGACTCCTCGGAGATGGCGTTCAAGATCGCCGGCTCGATGGCGTTCAAGGCCGCGGCCGAGCGGGCGTCGCCGGTGCTCCTCGAGCCGGTGATGAAGGTCGAGGTCGTGACCCCGGACCAGTACATGGGGGACGTGATCGGCGACCTCAACGCGCGGCGGGGCCGGATCGTCGCGATGGAGCAACGGGGCCCGGTCCGGATCATCCAGGCCGAGGTGCCGTTGGCGGAGATGTTCGGGTACGCGACGGCGCTGCGGTCGAACACGCAGGGGCGGGCGACGTATACGATGGAGTTCTCGCACTACGAGGAGGTGCCGGCCGGGATCGCGGAGACGCTGGTCGCCAGAGCCGGCGTGGGGGGGACAGCGTAGGGGACCGGGCAGCGGTCCCCGACGCCGGGCAGGGACCGTTCCGGGACGGGCGGACGCGAGACGGTGCGCAGGAGGCAGGGCGATGGCGAAGGCAAAGTTTGAGCGGACGAAGCCGCACGTGAACGTGGGGACGATTGGGCACATCGACCACGGGAAGACGACGCTGACGGCGGCG
>JAJPJJ010000063.1 GCA_021324295.1 Bacillota bacterium | reverse complement strand
GGCCCTGCGCGAGGAGCGGGTGGTGTAGATGTTCCGGCGCACCGTGCCTCCCCCGAACCCGATCGCCTGCCCGTCCTGCGACCTGGAGCATCCGCCGGAGGCGCTCGAGCAGCGTCTGTACGTCTGCGCGGGCTGCGGGCGGTATCTGGCGATGCCGTCCCCGGCCCGGATCCGGATGCTGGCCGACCCCGGGACGTTCCGCGAGCTCGACCGCGGCCTCATCTCCGTCGACCCGCTGCAGTTCATCGACCGCAAGCCGTACCGGGAGCGGCTGATCGAGGCCCGGCGGCAGACCGGGCTCCGGGAGGCCGTGACGACCGGCCTGTGCCGCGTGGGCGGCCGCCCGGTGGTGCTGGTCGTGTTCGACTTCGAGTTCCTCGGCGGGACGATGGGCTCCGTGGTCGGCGAGAAGGTGGCCAACGCGTTCGAACACGCGACGCGCCGCCGGCTGCCGCTGGTGAGCGTGGCCGCCAGCGGGGGCGCCCGGATGCAGGAGGGCATGCTATCGCTGATGCAGATGGCCAAGGTGGCGGCGGCGGCGGCCCGGCACAGCAGCGCGGGGTTGCCCTTCCTCTCGATCCTCACCGATCCCACCTTCGGCGGGGTCACGGCCAGCTTCGCCTCGCTGGGGGACGTGCTGATCGCGGAGCCGGGCGCGCAGATCGGGTTTGTAGGCCCGCGGGTGATCGAGCAGACCACCGGGGCGCCGCTGCCCCCCGACTCCCACCGTGCGGAGACGCTGTTCCGCGCCGGCGCCGTGGACCTCATCGTGCCGAGGGAGCAGTTGCGCGGGGTGGTGGCCTACCTCACGGGCCGCCTCGCGCCCGCGCCCACCGCGCGGCCTCGCCCGCGCCGGATGCCGCCGGGTCTCGTGACGGGCGGCCTGGCGGCGTGGGAGGAGGTGCGGCTGGCCCGCCACATCGGGCGGCCCACCACGCGAGACTACATCGCCGGGATGACGGCGGGGTTTGTCGAGCTGCACGGCGACCGGCAGGGCGGGGACGATCCCGCGATCGTGGCCGGCCTCGCCGAGCTGGACGGGCAGACGGTGATGATCATCGGGCACGAGCGGGGTGCGACGCCGGAGGCGCAGGCGGCCCACCGGCGGGGGATGGCGGGGCCCGGGGGCTACCGGAAGGCGCTACGGCTCATGCAGCTGGCCGCCAAGTTCCGCATTCCGGTGGTGACCCTGATCGATACGCCCGGCGCGGATCCCAGCTACGAGAGCGAGCAGCGCGGGATCGCGCAGGCGCTGGCGCACAACCTGGCCGCGATGGCGGTGCTGCCGACGCCGATCGTGGCCGTGATCATCGGCGAGGGCGGCAGCGGCGGCGCGCTCGCGCTGGGGGTGGCGGACCGGGTGCTGATGCTGGAGCACGCGATCTACTCGGTGATCTCCCCGGAGGGGGCGGCGGCGATCCTCTACCGGGACGCCGGCAAGGCGGAGAGCCTGTCGGAGGCGCTCAAGATCACCGCGCACGATCTGCGCCGGCTGGGCGTGATCGACGCCGTGGTGCCGGAGCCGGACGGCGGCGCGCACCTGGACCAGGCGGCGACGGTGGCGGCGGTCAAGCGCCACGTCGTCGCGTCGCTGCTCGTGCTGCGCCGGCTGCCGCTGCGCCGGTTGCTGGCCCGCCGGTACGCCAAGTACCGGCACATCGGGCGCACCGGGGTCTACTGGCGCGAGATCGTCCGGGCGGAGATGCAGGAGGCGCTCGATGCGCTCGCGCGCCGGTTCCCGCGCGGCGAGGGCCCGTGGCGCCGGATCAGAGGAGCGGGCGTGCGAATCTAGCGCAGCGTCGGGCGTCAGCCTGCCGGCGGAAGGCTGCCGGCGGGCGGCAGCGTCTCCCTCGGGAGCACGGCCCCGGCCCGCTGCCAGAGATCCGGGGATCCCCCGTGCACCGCGTTCATCGCCGCGATGAACCCCGCCAGCATGTCGGCGCCGGAAGTTTCGCCGGCCTCCATCACGGCCCCGGCAGCCGCGCGGACGGCCTCGAGGTCTCCCGTGGACAACGCCGCGAGCAGGGGATGCCACCGCTCGCTCGTCTCCCCGGCGTGGGCGCTCCGCAGGTATGCTGCGCTGATCTCGTGCGTCCGCGGCGCCGCCGTGTCCAGGAGCAGCGTGGCGAGCTCCGCGAGCTCCGCGTCCGGGTGGTGCTCCCGGACGAGCGCGAGGGCCAGCAGCATGCCGGCGAGGAAGTCGTCGCCGGCGGGCGTGAGCCCGGGCCCCAGGCCCGCCAAGGAGGAGGCGACGACCTTGAGGCTCCGGCGATTTCGCCGCGCCAGCGACTCGACCAGTCCTCCGATCAGCGCGTGGCTCCGAGGAAAGTGCTCGACGCTCTCGAGCGCGGCCGGCAGGTCCTCCTCGTGCAAATGCGGGAGGAGGCGCGCAAGGCTGCGCCGCGGCGACCGGGTGGCGGCGGTGCGGTACAGCTCGGCCAGACACCGCTGGAGCGCGGCCGGATCGGCGCCGAGCCGGCGGTACCCTTTGGGGTCCCAGAGCACCGCTCGCTCCAGGCCCACCTCGAGCACGTCGCCGAGCAGCAGGCGCGTGCCGTTCGATGTAACGGCGGCGCCCGGCGCGAGCCCGGCGAAGGGATGGCCGGATGCGGCCGGCAGCACCACATGGAGGGGGCCGTTGCCGAGCGGTTGCAGCGCGAGCGCGTAGATCTCCGAGGCGTCGCTCGTGAGGTAACAGCTTCGCGGGTGCACGGCGAGGACCTCACCGGTCCACCCGTCCTGGCGGATCGCCCGGGCGACCCGCCAGCTCATCGACAGTGCGTCCACGTACTGCGCCATCGTGTTCGCGTCACCACGCAGCGAACAGTCCGCTGCGCCGGTCCCTTCTGGCCGCTAGCCCTTCGGCTTGCGCGTTCGACGGGCCGTGCCCCGCGGCGTCGTCGCGCCGCGGGCCCCGCGTCGTCCTGCCTTCTTTGCTCCCGTCGCGCCGTCCCCCTGCATGTCCGCCGGCGCCCCGTGCGCGGCCGGGACGGCGTCCTCTGTGGCCTCGATCTGCTCGACGGATGCGGTGGGCCGCGCCGGGGCCGGGAAGAAGTCGGGGTGCGCGCCAGAGGCGAGCGCCTCCGCCGCCGCGGCGACCGCGGCGACGATGTTCTGATAGCCGGTGCACCGGCAGAGGTTGCCGGCCAGCCCCTCGCGGATCTCCCGCTCCGTCGGATGCGGGTGGTCGCGGAGAAACACGAGGCTCGTCATCAGGAAGCCGGGCGTACAGAACCCGCACTGCAGCGCGTGATGCTCCCAGTACGCCTGCTGGATCGGGTGGAGGCGGTCGCCGTCCGCGAGCCCCTCCACCGTCATCAACTCCGCGCCGTCCGCCTGCACGGCGAAGAGGAGACAGGAGCGGACGGCCTCCCCGTTCATGAGGATCGTGCACGCCCCGCACACTCCGTGCTCGCAGCCGAGGTGCGTCCCGGTGAGGCCGCAATCTTCACGGATGAAGTCGGCGAGCGTCTTTCGGGCCTCGACCCGACCCGTGTACTCTGTCCCGTTGATGCGCAGCCGGACGTCGTGGAGCGCCATCACGCAGCCTCCCGTACCCGGGTGAGCGCCTCGCACAGCGCACGCTGGACGAGGACGCCCGCCACATGCCTGCGGTATTCCGCGGAGGCGTGGATGTCGCCGTCCGGGTCCACCGCCGCCCGCACCGCCTCGGCGGCGTCCGCCCACAGCCCCTCAGACGGCGCGCGCCCCGTGAGCAGACGCTCCGCGCTCGTCGCGCGCACCGGCGTTGGACCGACCCCGGTCAGGGCGATCCTGGCCTCCGTGATCACCCCGCCTCCGAGCGCGAGGACCACGCCGACCCCGGCGAGCGCGAAGTCGCCGTGGCGTCGGGCGATCTCCATCCACGACCAGCCGGTCCCGGGGGGCAGCGCCGGGAAGCGGACCTCGGTGATGATCTCGCGCGGGTCGAGCGAGGTCGTGAGGTACGTCACGAACAGGTCGGACGCGGCGATCACCCGGGTCCCGCCCGGCCCCCGGGCCACGACCTCCCCGTCGAGCGCGGTGAGGACCGCGGTCAGCTCGGCCGCCGGGTCGGCGTGCGCGATACTGCCGGCGACGGTCCCCCGGTTGCGGATCTGCACGTGGCCGACGAGGCGCAGCGCGTCGCGCAGGAGCGGGCACCGTTCGGCCACCAGGCGCGAGCGCTCCGCGGCCCGCTGGCGCGTGAGCGCGCCGATGCGGAGGACCGCGGGCGCCGCGACGATGTACTCGAGCCCGTCGACGCGGTTGATGTCCACGATCACCGCCGGGCGGGCGAGGCGCATGTTCATCAACGGCACCAGGCTCTGGCCGCCGGCGAGCACCTTGGCCTGATCGCCGTGCTGCGCCAGGAGGTCGACCGCCTGCTCGACGGTCCGCGGCGCGAAGTATTCGAACGCCGCCGGCTTCACAGCCCGTCCCCGCCGCCCGGCGCGGCCGTCTGTCGACGCCGCGGTGGTCTCATGTCCCGCTCCCGAGCCGCTGCTCCAGGCACTTGAAGAACTGGCCGATCAGCATCTTGCCTACGCCCCCCAGCATGCGCTGTCCCACGCCGGCGATCAAGCCGCCGACCTGGACGTCCCCGGACCACCGGAGCAACGTGCCGTTCCCCTGCGGCTCGAGGTCCACGCTGCCCTCCCCTTTCATGAACCCGGCGCCGCCGCTTCCCTCGAGCGCGATCCTGTAGTGCCGCGGAGGCTGCTTGTCGGTGATCCGCAGTGTCCCCGAGTAGGTCCCCTTGACGGCGGCGATGCCGATGGTCAAGGTGGCCTGATAGGTATCCGGCCCGACCTCCTTGAGCTCCTGCAGCCCGGGGGTGCACCGGCGCAGCGCCTCGGGATCGTTGAGCGTCGTCCACACAGTCTCGATCGGAGCCGCCAGCGTGTTGGTGCCGTCGAGCTTCATGGGGTCCTCCGCCCTTCCGCGATGAGCTGCCGCAGCCGGCTGGGGCTGAGCGGCGCTTCCGCAATGTGGGCGCCAAACGGCTCGAGCGCGTCCTCGATCGCCTGCGCGACGGCGGCGGCGACCGGGATCACACCCGCCTCCCCGGCGCCCTTGATGCCGAGGGGATTGAGCGGGGATGGCGTCTCCACGTGCGCGACCTCGAGCGCCGGCACCTCCGCGGCCGTCGGCAGGAGGTAGTCCATGAACGTCGTGCTGAGCGGCTGCGCCTGCTCGTCGTACGCGAGCTTCTCCCAGAAGGCGCCGCCCAGCCCCTGGGCGACCCCGCCGTGGATCTGGCCTTCCAGGATCGTGGGGTTGATGACACGGCCGCAGTCGTGCACGACGACGTACCGATGGAACGAGAGCATGCCGGTCTCCGGATCCACCTCGACGATGCACGCGTGCACGCCGTTGCTGAAGGCTCCCTGCGGGGGCGTGAAGTACCGGACGGCCTCCAGCCCCGGGCCGTCCCAGTCGGCGGGCATCGCGAAGCGCAGCGGGTTCGCGGCGACCGCAAGCTCCCCGAGCGACACCGCCCGGGCCGGCACCCCGCGCACGGATGCCTTGCCCCCCGCGAGCTCGATCTCCTCCACCGGCGCCTCCAGCAGCGTCGCGGCCACGCGCCGGGCCCGCTCGCGTACCGCCTGCGCGGCCAGCGCGACCGCGTTCCCGGCCACCGTCGCCGCCCGGCTCGCGAAGGTGCCCGTCCCCCAGTTGAACAGCGCGGTGTCGCCGGTGTGGACCGAGACGTCCCGGGGCGTCACCCCCAGCGCGTCGGCGGCGATCTGCGCCAGCGACGTCATGTGCCCCTGCCCCTGCGTGCCGACGCCGGTCGCCACGACCACCTTGCCGGACGGCTCCACCGTGATCCGGCACCCCTCGTACGGGCCGATCCCGGTGCCCTCCACGTAGCAGGCCACGCCGCAGCCGACGTACCGGCCCTCCGACCGCGCCGCCTGCTTGCGCGCCGGCCACGCCGCGTAGTCGATGAGGTCGAGCGCGCGCTCCAGGCACAGCGGGTAGTTGCCGCTATCGTACCGCAGCGGCGCGTTGTCCTGGTAGATGAGCCCCACGTCGTACGGAAACTGGTCGGGCTGGATCAGGTTGCGCCGCCTCACCTCGGCCCGGTCCAGCCCCAGCTCGCGCGCCACCCGGTCCAGCAGGCGCTCCATCACGAAGACCCCGTGCGGGCGTCCGGCGCCCCGATAGGGGCTCACCGTCGTCTTGTTCGTGAACACCGCCGCGAACTCGCAGCGGTAGCTCGGCACCCGGTACGGACCCGGCAGCGTCGTGCTCGCGACGATCGGGACGATGAGCCCGTAGGGGATGTAGGCGCCGGAATCGTACAGGAAGACGGTCCGCACGCCGAGGATCCGCCCGTCCCCGTCCGCGGCGATCTCCGCGTCGTGGATCTGCTCCCGCTCCTGATTCATCGCGACCATGCTCTCGCGGCGGTCCTCGATCCACTTGACGGGCCGCCCGAGGCGCATCGCCGCCCACGGCACCAGGACCTCCTCCGGATAGAACATCATGATCTTGGCGCCAAATCCTCCGCCCACGTCCGGGGCGACCACGCGCACGTTGTGCTGCAGCAGGCCGAACATCGCGGCCAGGCCGTTGCGGATCGGGATCGGCGCCTGGGTGCTGTCCCAGACCTCCAGGAGGCCCGTCCGCGCGTCCCACGGCGCCACGACCCCGCGGGTCTCCATCGGGCACGCGGCTCCCCGGTCGACGACGAACCGCTCCCGGAAGCGGTGCGGCGCCCGCGCGAAGGCGTCGTCGACGTCGCCCGTCTGCTGCGTGTAGCGCGCGCAGACGTTGGTGCCGATGTCCTCGTGGACGAGCGGCGAGCCCGGCCGGACCGCCTCCTCCACGCTCGCGACCGCCGGGAGGGGCTCGTAGGCGACCTCGATGAGGTCACACGCGTCCTCGGCGAGGTAGCGGCTCTCGGCGACGACGAGCGCGACGGGCTCGCCTACGTATCGGACCGCATCGGAGGCGAGCGGGCACTGCGTCTTGTGGTGGATGAGCGACGGGTGCGGGATCAGCTTCGGGAGCGGCGCGCCGAGCCGACCCAGGTCGGCGTGTGTGTACACCGCCAGCACGCCCGGGACCGCGCGGGCCCGGCGGGTGTCGACGCCGTGGATCCGGGCGCGGGCGTGCGGGCTGCGCAGCACGGCCGCGTGCACCATGCCGGGCAGCCGGACGTCGTCCACGAACAACCCGCGGCCGCGGAGCAGCGCCGGATCCTCGTTGCGGGCGATGCGCGCGCCCACGTAGCGTGTGCCCATGGGGAGATTAGCCTTCGCTGGCGTGCCCGGCGATTCCTATAGCGGCTCCGCGCCAGGGCCCCCGGCGGCGGCGGCGAATCCCACGGCGCGATGGCGCGGATGGGATCGCGCGAGGTGGGAGGTGGCGGTGGAGGCGCCGCCGCAGGCAGGTACTTTGCGTATCTGCTCCGGTGCGGGGACGGCAGCTACTACGCGGGGTACACGGTCGATCCCGTCCGGCGCCTCGACGCCCACCGGCGCGGGGTCGCCTCGCGGTACACGCGAGGCCGCGGCCCCGTTCGGCTCGCCGCGGTGTGGCGGTGTCCCACGCTCGCGGCGGCGATGCGGTTGGAGCGCCTCCTCAAGGGGATGCGTCACGCGCAACGCCGCCGGCTCGCGCAGGGAGCGGCGCTGGCCGCCCTGATTCCCGACGCGGGATCGCTCGGGGCGCGCCGCCTGCCGGTCCGGCCGCCGCGCGGCCGCCCCCGATGAGCAGGTGTCGCGTCGCCGTCCCGCCCGTCCCCGCGCATCACGGTCCTCGTCCGGCGACAGGGCGTTAGCCGTGCGCCTTCGCCGGGCCGGCGTCCGCGTCGCTGCGCGGGGAAACGTTTCTCGGGCGGGAGCGTTATGTTACAATGGAGCGGCGCGTGAGCGCCGCCCGTAGGCTTTGACGAAGCGGCGCGTGAGCGCCGCCCGTAGGCTTTGACGAAGCGGCGCGTGAGCGCCGCCCGCGGGCTTTGACGAAGCGGCGCGCGGCCCCGAGCGTCGCCCCGTGGACGGCTCAACGAGAAGGAGTGACCGTCGCGCATGGCAGCGGCACCGACCCAGCCCGAGCAGTTTCGAGGCATCCCGAACATCGCCGAGGCGCTGCGTCAGCAGGGTTACGTCGCCGATCGCGAGGTCGCGACCGCGATCCACTTGAGCGTTGTGCTGCACAAGCCGCTGCTGATCGAGGGAGCGGCCGGGGTCGGCAAGACCGAGGTCGCCAAGGTGATGGCCCAGGCGATCGGCACCGATCTCATCCGGCTGCAGTGCTACGAAGGGCTGGACGTGCACACGGCACTGTACGAGTGGAACTACCAGCGGCAGATGCTCCGGATCAAGCTGGAGGAGGCGACCGGGCGGCCCGTCGAGGAGAAGGAGCAGGTCATCTTCAGCGAGCCGTTCCTCCTGAAGCGCCCGCTGCTGCAGGCCATCACCGCGGAGCGGGCCCCGGTGCTGCTCATCGACGAGGTCGATCGGGCCGACGAGGAGTTCGAGGCGTTTCTCCTCGAGGTGCTCTCCGACTTCCAGGTGAGCATCCCCGAGATCGGCACGGTGCGGGCACGACACATTCCGCACGTCGTCCTCACGAGCAACCGGACGCGCGAGCTCAGCGATGCCCTGCGCCGCCGGTGTCTGTACCTGTGGATCGACTACCCCTCGTTTGAGAAAGAGCTGACGATCGTGCGCGCGAAGGTGCCCGAGATCAACGAGCGCCTCGCGCGCCAGATCTGTGGCTTCATGCAGCTCGTGCGCACCGTCCCGCTGGCGAAGGTGCCGGGGATCGCGGAGACGCTCGACTGGAGCGCGGCGCTGATGGCCCTGCACTACGAGCACCTGGACCCGGGTGCGGTCGAGGAGACGCTCGGGTGCCTGTGCAAGGATCAGGAGGACCTGGTCCGCATCCGCGCCCACTACGTGCGCCCTATCCTCGACGCGGTGGATGCGGCGAGTGGCGATGGATGGACGCCTGAGCGGGTCGGCCAGCTTGCCGCCCAGCTCCCGCGGGCCCGCTGACGCGGCCTCCGGGCCTCCGGGGGCGTCGGACGGGCCCCTGCGGGCCGGAGCCGCGCAGGCGCGCCCGGGGAACCTCGTGGCCAACGTCACCCTCTTCGGACGCCGCCTCCGGAGCCGCGGCCTGCTCGTCGGGCCGGCCGAGATCGAGCTCGCGCTGAGAGGCCTCGGGGAGGCGAACCTGGCGGACCGCGGAGAGGTCCGGCTCGTGCTCCGGACGATTCTGTGCGCGCGCGCCGAGGATCTCCCGGTGTTCGACGAGGAGTTCGAGCGGTTCTGGAGCCGACCGGCGCCGGCGCCCGGCTCCGCCCGGCCGGAGGACGGCGGCGGGACGCAGCGGCCGCCCGGCGCGATCCCCGGAGGAGAGCCGCAGGGGCAGCTATCCGTGACCGAGTGGTCCGGCGAGGGGGCGCCGGAGGAGGACGAGCGGGCGGTTCCCGCGTACAGCCCGGCGGAGATCCGGACGCGGAAGGACTTCGCCGCGTTCTCGGCCGACGACCTGGAGGCGATCTCGGAGCTGATCCTCTTGATCGCCCGCCGCATCGCGACGCGCCTCTCCCGGCGGATGCGCCCGGCGCGCCGGGGCTCCCTCGTGGACCTGCGGCGGACGATGCGGCGCAGCTTGCAATACGGGGGGGATCCCGCGCCGCTCGTGTGGCGCCGCCGGAAGATCCGCAAGGCCAAGCTGGTCCTCCTGTGCGACGTCAGCGGCTCGATGGACGTCTACAGCCGCTTCCTCGTGCAGTTCATCTACGCGCTGCAGGGGACCCTTGGACGGGTCGAGTCCTTCCTCTTCAGCACGCAGCTCACCCGGGTCACCGACGCGCTCGCCCAGCGGGACATCAAGCAGGCGCTCCAGGAGGCGTCCCGCCGGGTGCCCGATTGGTCGGGCGGAACGAAGATCGGCGCGTGTCTTCACACGTTCAACGAGGAATACGGGCGGCGCCTCGTGGATCCGCGGACGATCGTGATCATCTGCAGCGACGGGTGGGACACCGGCGACATCGATCTCCTGACCTCCGCGATGCGCACGCTGCGGGCGCGCGCGGGCAGGCTGATCTGGCTCAACCCGCTGCTGGGCAGCCCCGGCTACGAGCCGGTGACCCAAGGCATGAGCGCGGCGCTGCCGTTTGTCGACGTCTTCGCCTCCGCGCACAACGTCCGCAGCCTGCGCGAGCTGGAGCGGCATCTCCGTGAGCCGCGCCGCCGACACCCGCTGCCGCGCGCGGCCGGGCCGGCGCCGGGACGCCACGCGGGCCGCGCGGTCGGCGGATCCGGAGGGACGAACCGATGAAGGAGATCCGAGATATTCTGAGCGCGGCGACCGAGGGGCGGGCCCGCGGCGAGCGCGCGGCCCTCGCGACCGTCGTGCGGGTTCGCGGCTCGACCTACCGCCGGGAGGGAGCGCGCCTGCTCATCCGCGCCGACGGGAGCACGGTGGGATCGATCAGCGGCGGGTGCCTGGAGGGCGACGTCGCCGAGGTGGCGCGGGACGTGATGGCGACGGGCCAGCCGCGCCTGCTCACCTACGACCTGACCTCCGACGACGACGCGGTGTGGGGGCTCGGGCTCGGCTGCAACGGCGCGATCGACGTGTTCGTCGAGCGGATCTCCGCCGACGCGGGCGTGGACCTGCTGGCCCTGCTCCAGGACACGATCACGCACAGACGCACCCTCGCCGTGGCGACCGTGATCGCATCACCGCCCGGCGGGCCGGTCCCGGGCGCGCGCATCGTCGTGCCGGAAGACGGCGAGCCGCGGGGGCAGCTCGGCGACCCCGCCGTCGCGGCCCGCGTCGTGGCCGCGTCGCGCGCGCACATCGCGGCGGGCCGGTCTGGGGTGCTGCCGGTGGAGACGCCCGGGGGTGCCGGGGAGGTGTTCATCGAGGTCGTGGCGCCGCCCCTTCCGCTGCTCGTGTGCGGGGCGGGCCACGACGCTCGGCCGCTCGTCAGGCTGGCGCACGAGCTGGGATGGTGGGTGACGGTCGCGGACAGCCGGCCGGCGTTCGCGACGCGGGAGCGGTTTCCCGAGGCCGACGAGGTCGTCCGCGTCGACGACGAGGAGATCCCGCGGGCGGTGCGCATCGATCGGCAGACGTTCGTGGTCGTGATGACCCACAACTTCCTCCACGACCGGACGATCCTCCGCGGCCTGCTCGGCACGCCCGCGCGCTACATCGGCCTGTTGGGCCCGCGCGCCCGCACCGAGCGGCTGCTCCGGGAGCTCGCGAGCGAGGGGATCACGCTGGCCGATGCGCAGCGCTCCCGGCTCTACGGGCCGGTCGGCCTGGACCTGGGCGCGGAGTCGCCCGAAGAGATCGCCCTCAGCATCGCCTCCGAGATCCTCGCCGTCCAGCGCGGCCGGGGTGTGACGTCCCTGCGGAGCCGTCCGGGGCCGATCCACGCCTCGCCGGCGGCTTCCACGGAGCCGGAGCGGTCCGGGGTCTTTGGAGAGGGCGCCGCGCGGAACGTTCTCGCGTGCCAGGAGTGAGCGACCCGCATGGTCACGGCGCTCATCCTGGCGGCCGGCCGGGCGGTGCGGATGGGGGTGCCCAAGCTCCTCCTCACGCTGGACGGCCGCACGCTGCTCGCGCGCGTGATCGCGTCAGCCCGGGCGTCGCGGTGTGACGACGTGCTCGTCGTCCTCGGAGAGGCGGCCGACAAGGTCGGTCAGGAGGCGATGGCGGCGGGGGCCCGGACCGTCCTCAACCCTCGCTACCGCGAGGGCATGGGCACGTCGCTCGCCGCCGGGATCGCGGCGCTCGCGCCGGGTTGCGAGGCCGCGGTCGTGCTGCTCGGCGACCAGCCGTGCGTCGATGCCGCGGCCATCGACGCGCTGATCGCGACGTACCGGGCGACCGGGAAGCCGATCGTCGCCTCGCGGTACGGGGACGTCGTCGGCGCCCCGACGCTCATCGCCCGCGCCCTGTTCGAGGAAGCCGCCGGCCTCGGCGGCGACGTGGGCGGTCGCCCCCTGATCCAAAGACACCCGGAGCTCGTGGCGGAGGTGCCGCTGCCGGCCGCGGCATCGTGGGACATCGATACGCCGGAGCAACTGCAGCGTCTCAGGCGGTGCGTGGGGGGAGAGCCCGGGGGGTAGGCAACTGCACGGGGCGCCCGCCGGGATCGCAGGCCGGGCGGGCGCCCCCGGGGGTCACGCGGGCGGCGCTACCACTCCTCCTCGTGGTTCCGTTCCCACTCGTCGTCGTCCTCGACGATCTGGCTGCGGGGAACCTCGTCCTCCTCTGCCAGCCAGTCGAAGTCCTCGTCCTCTTCCGCACGGGAGCCGGGAAGCTGATCCGGCTCGCGCTCCTCGACGACCGGCTCGGGCGCGCGCACCGCGCCCCGGCGCGCGGGTGCGCCCTTCCGCTCGGCCGGTTTCCGGGCCGCCGGACGCGCCGCGCGGGCGCTCGCCGTCTTCCTGCCCGTCCGGCTGGCTGCACGTGACGTGGCTCTGCCGGAGCGTCCTGCAGCCCCCTTGCGCCCGCGTGCCGCCGACTTCCGGGTCATGGCCTCACCTCCACTCGGGAATCACGCCACCTATTATATCGCGCGAGTCAATGCGCGCCCGCGCGGGTCGCGCGATCCGTCCACACTACAATGTTCCCGCAAATCCGGCGAGGTACACGGGCCCGCTCCCCACGGCGCGGGACGGCGGCTACGCGCGTCGGGACCGGCCCCGTACCGCAGATGGCGCCGGCGCCAGCGGCAAAGGAGCGTCCGGGAGATCCCGGCCTCGCGGCAGGCATGGATGACATTGCCGAGCAGGGCGGCGCGTTGCTAGATCGCCAGGCGATGACGGCGAACGCTGTCCTCGAGGGCCATACCGCTCCTCCTCCCTCTTCCGAAGCTGGTCAGGCCTCGGTTGGAGGATCCGGAGGCAGGGGTGTGACCCTGTTCCCACGCGGAGGCCTCCCCTCGGTGCAAACACCACGTCCAAACAGGGCACCCTTGGGCATGGCGGCAGCGGGCGGCGTCGCCGCGATACGGCTCGCGCAGCCGCCCGGCGGCGAGCGCGGATGCGGAGAGCCCGTGCCGTCGCGCCTGTGCAGCCGGTCCCTAACGGGCCGGCGCCTGCGCGCGCCCCCAGCCGGGCGCGGCGCGTCCGCCGGCCGCGCGTGCTGCGGCCGGCTCGAGGAGCGGGATCAGCTCGCAGATCGCGTTGTAGTCCGGCTCCCCGCAGCTCGGATCGTAGCGCCCCGCGCGGATCAGGGCGTTCGCCTCGGGCCAGTGCACCTCGAGGTTCCGGGGCGCCACGCCGGCGATCCGGATCTTGCCGCGGAGCTCCCCCGCCTCCGAGCGCAGCAGCACCGGGTCGCCCGTCCGCAGGCCGAGCCGGCGGGCGTCCTCCGGCGAGATGATCACGTCGTCGCGGTCGGAGCCGGTCAGCGGGTCGTGCTCGTCCCAGATCATGCTGTTGAACTGGTTCCCCCGACGGGTGCTCACGTAGAAGCGGCCCTCCGGGATCGCGCCGTCCGGCCAGCGGGGGATGCCGAAGTGCGCCTTCCCGTCCGGCGTGCGGAAGCGGTAATCGCTGCACAGCCGCGGGCCGCCCCACTGAACCTGATCCCCTTTCCGCCGCAGGTGCTGGATGCCCTCGTAGTCGCGGACGACGCGCGCGATGTCCTCGCGGATCTGCGCGGTCGTCTCGTAGTGGATGAGCTGCCGGCGTTCCGGGAACACGCGCTCGGCGATGAGCATGGGGATCTCCCACTCCGGCTTGGCCTCCCCGACGCGCCGGCCCGGGATTTCGGGGCTGAAGACGATCCGCCGCTCGGTGGTCGTCTCCGTCACGCCGCCCGGTGTCTCGTACCGGGTGGCGCCCGGCAGGACCACGGACAGCTCCCCTGGCGGGAGCAGCATCATCGGGTTCACGACGATGTCCTGGAAGATGCGGACCGGGACGCGGGCGAGCGCCTCCCGCACGTACGCCGGGTCCGGCATCGTCTCGAGGAAGTTGCCGCCGGCCGCGTACAGCACGTCCAGCTTGCCGTCGTGCGCGGCGTGCATCGCCGCCGACGCGGTGAGCCCGGGGGCGGCGGGCACGTCGAACCCCCAGATCTCCCGCATCGCAGCCATCGCCTGCGGGTCGCCGACCTTCCGCCCCTGGCCGTAGCTGTTGGGGACCGCCCCGACCTCGGCCCCGCCCTGGACGCCCGAGTGGCCCCGGATCGGGGTGAGGCCGGTGTGCGGCCGGCCGATCCGCCCCATCGCCAGCGCGAGGTTGCTGATCGCGAAGACGTTCTGCTGCCCGTGCTCGTGCTGGGTCACGCCCATGGACCATACGGTGATCGAGGTGTCGGCGGCGGCGTACAGCGACGCGAAGCGGCGCATCTCCGCCTCCGTCGTGCCCGACCCCCGCTCGAGCTGCTCCCACGACAGGCCGCGAACGTAGTCGCGCAGCTCGTCGAACCCGGTCGTGTACCGGCGGATGAACTCCTCGTCGACCCGGCCGGCCTCGATGAGGTGCCGCAGCGCCCCGGTGAAGAACGCGGCGTCGCCGCCGTTGGTGACCGTGAAGAAGTCGTCCGCGATGCGCGTGCCAAAGAGGGCGCTGTCCCAGGAGGAGGGCACCCAGTAGCGCTCGAGCCCTTCCTCGCGGTAGGTGTTGACGACGACGACGCGCGTGCCCCGTTTCTTCGCCTCGTCGATGTACTTCATCGCCACCGGCTGATTGTTGGCGAGGTTCGTGCCGACCAGGATCAGCAGGTCCGTCCCGATCCAGTCGGCGTACGAGCACGTGGTCGCGCCGTACCCGATCGTCGCCGCGAGGCCCGAGGTGCTCGGCGCGTGGCAGATCCGCGCGGAGTTATCGATGTTGTTGGTGCCGAGGAAGCGGGCGACCTTGTTGAACGCGAAGTAGGTCTCGTTGGGCATGCCGCGCGCCGTCAGATAGAAGTAGATCCGGTCCGGATCCCGCTCCACCGTGCGCCGGATCGCGTCCGCGCACGCGGCCAGCGCCTCCTCCCACGCGACGCGCCGGTAGCCCGGCTCCCCGGACCGCCACAGCATCGGGACCGGCAGCCGGCCGAGCCGGCGCAGCGCCCGGGCCGACCGCCCCGCGAGCGACGCAGGCTGCTCCAGGATCCGCCAGTCCAGGGCCGGCATCGTGTTGAGCCGCAGCATCTTCAGGCGGATCGTGCAGAGATGGATCCCGGGGATCGTCCAGTCGCGCAGGCCGATGGTGCCCAGCGAGCAGCCATCGCAGCACCCGTCGTTGAGGATCCGCCAGGCGTAGCCGAGCTGGTCGCTGTTCTCCCGCAGGACCTTGGCGATCTCGAGGTAGTGGTTGGGCTTCGTGTGCCCCAGGCCGATCGGGGACGGGCTCACGTAGCGGCGCCCGGTCGCCCGGCTGTTCCTCACCACCGTCCCCCCGAGTGCGAGGGCCGCGAGACCGATGCCTCCGGCGATCCACGGCCACGTGCGACTGGGTCTCATGGCCATCCGCCTCCCGCCGCGCGTGGCATTGCGCGCCTCCGACGCCGGTCGGCCGTCGCGGGACGCCGGCGACGGCCGCCAGCGCGGCCGACCGGCCGTCATGTGCCGGGATGAGAGAACCGGATCCGGTGGGCGCCGGCATAGATGCTGAACCGGGCGCCCCGTGCAAAGCCCACGAGGGTCATGCCGAACGCCTCCGCGACGTCGCACGCCAGGCTCGACGGCGCCGAGACCGCGGCGACGATCGGGATGCCGGCGGCGGCGGCCTTCTGCATGATCTCGAAGCTCGCCCGCCCGCTTACCATCATCATATGCCGCCGCAGCGGAAGCTGCCGCCCGAGGAAGGCCCAGCCGACGAGCTTGTCGACGGCGTTGTGGCGCCCGACATCTTCCCGGGTCGCCAGCACGGTGCCGCCGGCGTCGAACAGGCCGGCAGCGTGCAGGCCGCCGGTCTTGGCGAAGAGCGCCTGGGATTGTCGCAGTCCCTCACCGAGCCGGCCGATCGTCCCCGCATCCACGACGAGGGCGTCGTCGGCGACCGGGCAGATACCGCGCACGTGGATCGCCTCGATCGAGGCCTTCCCGCAGACGCCGCAACTGGACGTCGTGTAGAAGTTGCGCCGGAGCCGCTCCGGGTCGTACGGCGTCCCGGACCGGAGGACGACGTTGACGATGTTGTACTGCTGCGCGCTGTCGAGCGCGGGATCCGTGCAGTAGCTGATCGATCGGATCTGGTCCGGGTGCTGGAGGATGCCTTCCGTGTAGAGGAACCCGGCGGCGAGCTCGAAGTCGTGCCCGGGGGTGCGCATCGTGACGGCGACCCGGGTGAGCGGGCCGCCGTCCGGGGGGAGGAGCCGGATCTCGAGGGGCTCCTCGACCGCCAGCACATCCTCGCGGGCGCGCGCCGCGCCGTCCTCGACCTGCGCGACGCGGCGCCGCGCGGTGCTGGTGCGCGCCGCCGCGGGCTGCTTGAGGTGGGTCGCCACCCCGCCGTCACCTCCGCTGCGCTCCGCGGCGACCGCGGGCGCCCTCCCGGCCATCCGGGTCAACGCGGCGGACAGGCTGTCGTGGGGAAAGGGCCGTGCTGCTGCACCCATCGTAGCATCGGCCGCCGGGAGCGTCAACGGACGAGGCGCGCACGCAGGACGTCGGCCACGCGCGCGATCTCCCCCGCGAGTTCGGCGGCCGGCATCCCGGAGACCGCGGGCACATGCGCCCAGCACTCGCCCGCCGCGGTCGCGGGCTTCTGCTCGCCGACCGCGATCACCGGCCGTCCCGCGTGGCTGAAGCCTTCGACGAGCAAGAGGTCCGGGGGCGCGCCCCAGAGCCGGACGGCGATGTCCTCGGCCAGGAGGACGGCGAGATCCGGGCCGCAGGTCCCCGCGGCGATCCGAATCGCCGTCTCGGAGGGGCCGGCCAGCACGACGATGCGGGCGCCGGCCTGGGCTAAGCGGGCGCTGTCGCTCGCCGGACGGTCCACCGCGAACCCGTGGGCCGCGTGCTTCACCGCGGCGGCACGAACGCCCTCGGCGCAGAGGCGCCGCAGCGCTCCCTCGATCACCGTGGTCTTGCCGCTGCCCGATGCGCCCACGACCCCCACGATGATCGGCCCCGCCACGGGCGGCGCGATCGCGAGCTCGTTGCGGTCCTCCTCGCCGTCGAGCATGAGCGCCGCGACGCGGGACCCGGGCGGCAGCGCAGGCGTCCCCCGGGGCAGCAGGACGAGCGCGTTGGCCCGGAGGAGCGACGCCACGGTCCCCTCCGGTTGTCCCGTGAGCAACTCCAGTTCCGGAAGCGCTGCGGCCTCCGTGCGGGCGCACGCCCAGAGCGCACGCAGCCGGTCGGCCGGCTGCGGCACGGCGGCGGTCAGCCGCGCCCGGCGGAGCGGGCGGACGCAGCACCGCCTGCCCTCGAGACGTCGGAGGAGCGGGAGAACGAGGAGGTGGAACGCCGCCAGGCACGCCACCGGGGTGCCCGACAGGCCGACCGCCCACGTCTCCCCGATCTTCCCGGCAAAGAACGGGCCTCCCGGCTTGAGGTTGAGACGCCCGGCGACGCGCCGGGCGCCGAGGTCGAGCCACGTGCGGTGCACCGCATCGTGCCGGCCAATCGAGACGCCGCCGGTGGAGAGGACCACGTCGTGGCCGTCGGCGAGCGCGGCGAACGCATCGCGGAGCCGGTCCGGCCGGTCGGGGATGATCCCCCGGTAGTCGGCGCGGTAGCCTGCCGCCCGGAGCGCGGCGGTGAGCGTGATCGAGTTGCTGTTGATCACGCGGCCGGCCGGTGGAGCCCCATCCGCGGCGTCTTCGCGATCGATCCGCTCGCGGCCCGGCGCCTCCACGAGCTCGCTGCCGGTCGCGACGAGCGCGATGCGCGGCCGCCGGTAGACGCTGAGGCGGCCGATGCCGCACGCCGCGAGCGCGCCGGCCGCGACCGCCGGCACTGGCCGGCCGGCGGTCGCGAGGACGGTGCCCGGGCGGATCTCCTCGCCGGGGAGGGCGATATTCGCCTTGCCCGCCGCAGGTCGCGTGATGCGCAGGCGATCCCCGTCGAGCCGGCCGTCTTCCAGCGGCAGCACCCTGTCGCCGCGGGCCGGCATCGGCCCGCCGGTCGCGATCGCCCACGCCTCGCCGCGATCCGGGCCCGGGCCGGGCGGGTCGCCCATCTGCGCCGCGCCGGTGATGCGCAGGAGCACCGGCCTCTCGGAGGACGCGCCGCGCAGATCGGCATCGTGGCACACGTAGCCGTCCATCGCGGCGCGCCGAAAATGGGGAACCGGCCGCGGCGCCGCGACGTCGAGCGCCGCGACGCGACCGCCGGCCTCCCACACGGAGACGTGCTCGGCCGGCAGCGGTGCGGCCTCCTCCAGGAGTCGGCGCAGCGCCTCCTCAACCTCCATCGCACGTCCCCCGGCGCCCCTGCATCGAGGAGTCTCTTCCACGCCCGCCGCCGAGGGCCTGCCCCCTCAGCGGCCGCCCGGACGCCGCGACGCGCTGCGGCTTCCGTGCGCAGGACGTCCGGGCGGGACAGACGGGGCGGTGGAAGACGCTTGCGGCGACGTCCACACCTCGCGCCGCGCGCAAGCCGGCGAAGGCGACGCGGGCTGCGCCGGGAGGCGCGGCCCGCCCGGGGCGATGCGTGGAATCCTCAGAACTGGGCGCTGAAGATGACGACGAACCGCATGAGCAGCATGCCCACGAGGACGCTCACGAGCACGGCCGCATGCGAGACGCCGCCTGCGGCCCGCGCCACCGCGGCCGGCCCGGAGGTCGACGCCACCTGGATGCTCGGACCGCCGCGGGCTGCGAGCGACGGGATAAGGCTCACCACCACGAGCGCCCACGCCGCGGCCCACGGACCGGCGAGCGCGCGCGACAGCATGCCGGCTCCGGCCACGTTCACGAAGAACACGACGATCAGCACCAGCTCCAGGGTCGCGAAGTACCGCTCCGCCCGCGCAAGGCGTGCCTCGGTGGCCTCCGCCCCCCGTCGGTACCGCGTCAGCCACGCGAGCAGCGCCGCCGCTCCGCTCAACCCCGAGGCGAGGAACAGCCCGCCGAGCGCCCACGCGTCGCTCCAGATCGGCTGGTTGGACACGCTGAGCAACACCCCGGTGTAGGAGGCGACGAACAGGCCCAAGATGGCGCCGATGATGTTGAAGGCCCGGCCGCCGGATCCCGCGAGCGCGCGGACGATCGCGCTGCCGAGGCCCCCGCGCAGGCGCCCGTCCAGCGCGAGCGCCTCGAGAAACGAGAGGAACGCAAACGCGCCGTAGACGAGGAGCACCCAGCTCCCGATCGACATCGGCGACCAGTACTTGAAGGCGATGCCGCCGCGGCCGGGGGTCGTATCGATCAGCATGTGCCAGAAGCGCGCCGGCTGTCCGAGGTCGAGCGCGAGCAGGACCGGGCACACCAGCAGCAAGGGGAAGGCCGCCACGAAGGCGACCTTCGCCGCCGCCTCGTCCTCCGCCGTGCCCCACAACCTCAGCATCGTGCCGAGCGCGTACAGCCCGCCTGTGAGCCCGCCGAGGAAGAAGTAGGCGAGGATGTACCACTCCCAGTGAGGAGGCTTAACGAAGTGCTCTGCCATGGGTGGGACCCTCCCCTCGTGGCGCTCCGGCCGCTGCCCCGCGTGCCCGCCGGGCGGCTACGCCTTGTCGGTCCTGCCGGTCCGCAGGGCCTCCTCGGCCCGCCGCACCTCGCCCCGCTCGCGGAACGCGACGAGCCCGGCCAGCACGCCGAGGACCGCGGTCGCGAACGCTCCCAGGTAGCCGGGCCGGTTGTTGCGCCGCGGCAGGACCGCGTTCTGCTCGTTGGGGAGCCCGTACACCTCCGGCTTGTCCATCAGGAGGAAGAACGCCTTGAGCCCGCCGTAGACCTTGTCGTCGCGCCCGTACAGCCGGGCCTGCGTCTGGCCCTGGCCGTGCAACTGGGCGAGCCGCGCATCCGCCTTCTTCTGCATCTCCTCGAGCGGGCCGAACTGGATGGCCTGGGTCGGGCACACCTTGGCGCACGCCGGCGTCAGGCCGTTCTGCAGCCGGTCGTAGCAGAAGGTGCACTTGTGCACAGTGCCGGTCTCCTCGCTGAAGCCGATCACGCCAAAGGGGCAGGCGGCGATGCAGTCGCGGCATCCGTTGCACACATCCTGCTGGATGAACACCGTGTCGAACTCGGTGCGGATGATCGCGCCGGTCGGGCACACCTCCATGCAGGCCGCGTGCGTGCAGTGCTTGCAGACGTCCGAGAACATCAGCCAGGCCTGGCCGTTCCCCGTGGCCACCGGCCCCTCCGGCACCTTGTCGAAGAACGCGACGTGGCGCCAGTTCTGGGCGTCCAGCTTGCCCGTGTTGTCGAAGCTGTCCCCGCGGAACTCGGGCGGGTTGCCCTTGAGCTGGTTCCACTCCTTGCAGGCGACCTCGCAGGCCTTGCAGCCGATGCAGACGCTGGTATCGGTGAAGAACCCGACCGCCTGTGGCATCTCCTCCCGCTCCTCTCAGAGGCCCATGAGGTTGGGCACGATCTTCACGAAGCCGTGCTCGGCCGCGTACAGGCCGAGCGGGATCGCGGCGATCTCATCGACCACGGGGACCGCCCGCGGGTCTCGCCCGAGGTCGACGTTCAGAAGGTAGCGCCCGCAGCTCCGGCACGCGTGGATGCTGAGGTGCGGGAAGCGCGGGGTCTGGGTCCCCAGAGGGGCGGTGGGCACGTCGCGCGCTCCCCGCACCACCGCTCCGGTCGCCTCGCCGAGCATCGTGCCTTCTTCTGCGAAGATCGGCAGCCGGCGGGTGTCGAGCTCCCCGCACGCCGCGCACACGAGGCGCGCGTATGGCCAGCGCCACGCGCACCGCGCGCACTCGAGGGAGCGCCGGGGCGCCACCAAGTCGTCCTCGGACTGGGCGAGCACGCTGAGCTGTGGCGGCCCGCCGCAGCGCGGGCAGTGCCGGTCGTCCCGCAGCCCCTCGCACGCGCGCCCGGCCTCCTCCCCCAGCGCCTCGAGCACCGGCCCGGCCGCCGCCCGCGCCAGGTACCGGTCCACCGGGGGGAGGTCCCGGCCCGCGAGCCAGCTCCTCACCACGTCCTCCCCCCGCGCCGACGTATCCCCGGCCACCGCCCGCGCCAGCTTCTCCGGCCCGTGGCTCCGGGTCACGTCCCTGACCACGGGCAGCGCACGCGAGGCTGCGTAGGCGGCCGCCCGGGCCGGGTCGTCGAGCTCCGCCCGCGCCGCCTCGTAGATCTCCGCCTGCGCCGCGACGAGCGCGGCGTAGAAGCCGAGCACCTCCGCCGCGAACGGCCACCGCTCCGCGAGATCCGCGGCGCGACGGCGGCGCTCCGCCCAGCGGTCCGCGGCGACCGCCTGCGACGTCATGCCATCTTCTCGACGTTGACCAGGAACGCTTTGAACTCGGGCGTCCTGGCGTTCGCGTCCCCGACGAACGGCGTGAGCGAGTTGGCCAGCCAGTGCTGCGACTTCTCCGGGAAGAGCTCGGCCGACACGCCGACGAACCCCCAGTGGATGGGGATCCCGATCTGGTAGACCTTCGTGCCGCCGAGGTCGAGCTGACCCAGCCGGCGCGTGACGATCGCCCGCACCCGGATCTCGCCGCGCTTCGACCGCACGCGCACCATATCGCCGGTCTTGATCCCCTTCTCGCGGGCCAGGCCCTCCGGCAGCTCGACGAACGCCTCGGGCTGGAGCTGCACCAGGTGCGGGACCTGCTGCGTGATGTAGTGCTCGTGCTCGGTGAGCCGGTAGGTGGTGGCGATGATCGGGAACTCCTCGGCCGTGCCGAACCGGTTCGGCCGGCCGGCGGCCTTGTCGTAGAGGAACGCCACCGGGGACGAGGACACCCGGGGGTGGAGCGGGTTCTCGATCGGCGACTCCACCGGCTCGTAGTGCTCCGGGAACGGCCCGTCGATCATCGTGCTGCTGAACAGGCGGCCCGTGCCCTCCCCGGTCATGATGAACGGCAGCCATGCCTTGGGATCCGACGGGCTCATCGTCGGCGGGTAGTCGGGCACGTCGCCCACCCAGCGGTGGCCGTTCCACTGGATCCCGGGACGCTTGGGGTCCCAGGGCCGGCCCTGGAGGTCCGCCGAGGCACGGTTGTACATCACCCGGCGATTGAGCGGCCAGCTCCACGCCCAGTTGGGGTAGAAGCCCATGCCGGTGGGGTCGTTCTTCTGGGGATCCTGGACGCCCTCGCGGCGCTTGGTGAGGTTGCCGGACTCCGGGTAGTGCCCGGTGTAGATCCAGTCACCGGCGATCGTGGTGCCGTCGTCCTTGAGCGCGGCAAAGGTCGCGAGGCGCTTGCCCGTCACGAGGTTCTTCCCGTTGATCTCCTGCGCGATCTCGTCCAGCTCCGGCCGGAGCGGGTCCTTGTAGTTCATCGTGAGGTGCATGACCGGGTCCGGGAACGCCCCGCCCTCGCGCTCGTAGAGCTGCTTCACGCGGTGGAACAGGTCGGCGAGGATCCAGTGATCGTGCCGCGCCTCTCCCTGGGGCGGGATCACCTGGTCCTTCCACTGGACCCACCGGCCGCTGTTGACGAACGTGCCGTCCTTTTCGATCCAGTGCGTGCACGGCAGCAGGAAGACCTCGGTCTGGATCTTGGCCGGGTCCATCCCCGGCCCGTGCCAGAACTCCGAGCTGGTCGTGGGGAAGGCGTCCATCACGACCAGCCACTTGAGGTTTGCGAGCGCCTGCAGGACCTGGTTGCTGTCCGGGCCGATGCTCGTTGCGGTCATCCCGGAGAGGATGACTCCCTCCATCTTCCCCTTGAGCGCCTGGTCGTAGATCGACATCCACGAGGAGTTGCCGGCCGGCTTCGGGATGTAGTTGAAGGCGAAGTCGTTCTCCTTGGTCGCGGCGTCGCCGTACCACGCCTTGAGCAGGCTCACCATGAACTTGCGGTAGTTGGTGCCGAAGAAGTTCCACGCGTTCGGGTCCAGCTTCTTGGGCGCCTTCTCGCGGACGTAGTCGTCCAGGGTGCGCTCGCCCGGAGACGGGATGGCGAGATACCCGGGCAGGATCTCCCACGAAATCGCGTGGTCGGTGTTCCCCTGAATGTTGGCGTGCCCGCGCTCGGCGTTCATCCCGCCGCCCGGCCGGCCGATGTTGCCGAGCAGGAGCTGCAGCACGGCGCCCGACCGGATCAGCTGACCGCCGGTCGTGTGGTGGGTGAGGCCGACCGCGTAGACGATCGTCATCACCTTGTCGGGCCGGCCCATTTGGCCCACGAGCTGGGCCACCTTCAGGAAGTCGTCCTGCGGGATGCCGGTAATCCGGGAGACCATCTCCGGGGTGTAGCGGGCGTAGTGCTGCTTCATGAGCTGGAACACGCACCGGGGGTGCTGGAGCGTCATGTCGCGCTTGGCGAACCCCTGCTCGTCGAGCTCGTAGCCCCAGGCCTTCGTGTCGTACGCCCGGTGCTCCGGGTCGTACGCGGCGAAGAGGCCGTCCGTGAAGCCGTACCCCTCCTTGACGATGAAGGACGCGTTCGTGTAGTGCGTGACGTACTCGGCGTGGTGGAGGTTGTGCTGGAGGACGTAGTTGATCAGCCCGCCGAAGTACGCGACGTCGGTGCCGGTGCGGATCCGGAGGTAGATGTCCGCCACCGCCGACGTGCGAGAGAACCGCGGATCGGCGTGGATGATCTTGGCCCCGCCTCCGTTGCCGGGGCCGCGCTGGGGGTCCAGCTTCGCCCGCATGAACCACTGGAAGCCGACCGGGTGGGCTTCCGCGGGGTTGGCTCCGTTGATCAGGATCAGGTCGCTGTTCTTGATGTCCCTCCAGTGGTTTGTCATTGCCCCTCGTCCGAACGTGGCGGCCAAACTGACCACCGTGGGGCCGTGTCAGACCCGGGCCTGCTGTTCTATGAAGACGACCCCCAGGCCGCGCATCACCTTGACGGCGAAGTACCCTTCCTCGCTGCTGAACGCCGCCCCGCCGGCGAACGCCATCCCCTCGCAGCGGTTGACGACGTGTCCCGCGGCGTCCGTGGTGACGAAGGTCCGGTCACGGGTGGCTTTGATGTTGCGCGCGAGCTTGTCGAGCACGAAGTCCCACGACACCTTCTGCCAGGACGACGCGCCCGGGGCCCGGTAGAGGGGCTGCTCCACGCGGCGGTTCGAGGTCGCGAGCTGCATCGCCGTGGCCCCCTTGGGGCACAGCCGGCCTTCGTTGACGGGGCTATCGGGGTCGCCTTCGATTTGCAGCAGCTTGACGCTCCCGTCGGGCTCCTTCCGCGTGTATGCGATGAGCGAGCACCCGACGGCGCAGTAGGGGCAGATCGAGTGGGACTGGGTCGCCCCGGCGATGCGCAGGGTCTGGCGGACCTCCGCAGCGCGGGCGAGGTCGAAGCCCAGCTCCGAGAGGGCAAGCGTTCCCACGCTCACCCCCGTCAACTTCAGGAAGTCACGGCGCGTGAGCGTGGCCACGGTGATCCCTCCCGTGCCTTATGCTCTTGTGTGCGAGACCCGCCGGCGCGGGCCCGGCGCCCGATCGGCGTCCACCGGTTCCCTACGCGCACCAGAGGGAAACTCCTTCTGCCCCGTCGCGACGGCCCAGGCCGCCCAGCGGCGCGGCCGCCTGGGCGAACGTGCGTTTGCCACAGCGCGCGCCGTCGCGGCGGCTCTCATCGTGCCCGGCCTCGGCCCTCCAGAACCGCCTGGCCTCGACGCGGTGCGCCGATGCCCCGTGGGGTGGGCCCGCGCACAGGAATGCGGCGCCGCACGGGTGAAGAACGACCACGGGGCATCCGGGGCCGGAGGCGACGCGGATGGAGATCCACGTGGTGCGGGTCGAGAACCCCGCGGGGCTCAACCTGATCCTCGGCCAGGCGCATTTCATCAAGACCGTCGAGGACCTGCACGAGGCGCTCGTTGGCGCCTGTCCGGGGATCCGGTTCGGCGTGGCGTTCTGCGAGTCGAGCGGCCCGCGCCTCGTGCGCACCACCGGCACGGAGCCCGAGCTGGTGTCCCTTGCGGCCCGGAATGCGCAGGCGATTGGCTGCGGGCACGTGTTCGTGATCTTCCTCGGAAACGTCTACCCGATCAACGTCCTGCCCGCGGTGCGGCAGGTTCCGGAGGTCTGCCGGATCTACTGCGCGACGGCGAACCCCTTGGAGGTGGTCGTCGCCGAGACGGAGCAGGGCCGGGGGATCCTCGGGGTCATAGACGGCCAGCCCCCGCTCGGCGTCGAGGCCCCGCGGGATGTCGCCGCTCGCCGCGATCTGCTCCGGAAGATCGGCTACAAGCTCTGATCGCGGGCCGCAGCGGGAGGTCGCCGTGAACGACGCGGGCGCGCGCCATTCGAGACCGGTTGCGGTGGCGGGAATCCGCGCGCCCGCGCCGGTCGTGTTTCCCCGGATGATCCGCGTGGTGCAGCGCTTCCCGACCCCGGGCCGCTGCGACGTGGAAGCGGAGGTCGCCCGGCAGGTCGGCGCGCTCGAGACGGCGGGGCGCATTCCCCGGGGCCGGCGGGTGGCCATCGCGGTGGGCAGCCGAGGCATCGGCGCACTCGACCGGATCACGGCGGCCGTCGTCTCCTCCCTGCGCCGGGGCGGCGCGGAGCCTGTCATCGTCCCGGCGATGGGCAGCCACGGCGGGGCGACCGCGGAGGGCCAGCGCGAGGTGCTGGCCAGCCTGGGCATCACGGAGGCGCGGGTCGGCGCGCCGGTCGTCTCGTCGATGGACGTCGTCGAGCTCGGGCGGCTCGCCGACGGCTCGGGCGTGTACTGGGACCGCGAGGCGTACGAGGCGGGCGCGGCCGTCGTCGTGTGCCGCGTGAAGCCCCACACGGCGTTCCGGGGCCGGGTCGAGAGCGGCCTCATCAAGATGGCCACGATCGGCTTGGGCAAGCAGCGGGGCGCGCAGTCGCTGCACGCACCCGGCTTCGCGGGCTTCGGCGACCGCCTCCTCGAGGCGTGGGAGATCGTCCGGCGGCGGGCGCCGCTGCTCTTCGGGGTCGCGGTCGTGGAGGACGCCTACGACCAGCCGGTCGAGATCGCAGTGCTCCCGCCGGAGGCGTGGCGGGACCGGGAGCCCGCGCTGCTCGACCGGGCGCGGCGCCTCATGGCCCGGCTGCCGGTGCGCGCGGCCGACGTGCTCGTCGTGCAGGAGATCGGCAAGAACGTCAGCGGGGACGGCATGGACCCCAACATTACGGGCCGGTATCCGACGCCGTACGCGTCCGGAGGGCCGCAGATCCGGAAGATCGTGGTCCTCGGCCTCACCCCCGAGACGCATGGGAACGCCAACGGGATCGGGCTCGCGGACTTCATCACGCAGCGGGCGCTGGGAACGATCGACCTCCACGCCACGTACATGAACGCGCTCACCTCGACGGTCGCCGAGACCGTCCGCCTGCCCATGGTCCTCGCGACCGACCGGGACGCGATCGCCGCGGCGATCCTCACGGCTCCCGGGCCGGGCCCGGGCCAGGTGCGGCTCGTCTACATCCGCAACACGCTGGCGCTCGGCGAGGTCGCCGTCTCCACGTCGCTCGGGTCCGCGCTCGAGCCGCACGCCCGTCCGGCCTCGGAGCCGGCGCCGCTGTCGTTCGCCGCGGACGGCACGCTCCTGCCGCCGCTTGCGGCGGCGGCGGCCGCCGGGCCCGCGCGGGGCGATTTCCGATGACGGTGGCCCCGGCGAAGCAGGCGCGGCTGCGTGCGGTGCTCCGCGAGCTGGGCGGCGCCGTGGTCGCGTTCTCGGGCGGGGTGGACAGCGCCTACCTGCTCGCCGCGGCGCACGACGTGCTCGGCGACCGCTGCGTGGCGGCGACCGCGGTGTCCCCCTCGCTCGCGCGCGGCGAGCTCGTGCTCGCCCGACGGACCGCCCGGCGTCTCGGCGTGCGGCACGCGCTGGTCCGGACGCGCGAGTTCGCCGACCCGCGCTACCTCCGCAACGACGCGCAGCGGTGCTACTTCTGCAAGCACGCGCTGTTCACAGAGCTCCGCGGCCTCGCCACGGCGTGCGGACTGGCACACGTCGTGTACGGCGCCAACGCCGACGACACGGGGGACTACCGGCCGGGCATGCGGGCGGCCGGGGAGCTCTCGGTGCGCGCGCCGCTGCTGGAGGCCGGCCTCACAAAGGCGGAGATCCGCGCGCTCGCCCGCGCGCGGGGGCTCGAGGTGTGGGACAAGCCGGCGTCGCCCTGCCTCGCCTCGCGCCTTCCGTTCGGCACGCCGGTGACGGTCGGGGCGCTGGCCGCGATCGACCAGGCCGAGCGCGTCCTCCACGCGTACGGCTTTCCCGAGGTGCGCGTGCGCTACTACGGCGAGCGCGCCGGGATCGAGGTCCCCGTGGGCGAGATCCCGCGCCTGACCCGCGTGCTGCCGGAGATCACGGCGCAGCTCGCGGCGATCGGCTTTCGCGCCGTGTCGGTCGCCCCGGACGGGCTGCGGTCGGGACGGTTGGTCGCCGGGCTGGCGGCGGGGACCACGAAAGAGGCCCGCCCGTGACCGAGGACGCGCTGCGCCGCCTCCTCGACGACGTCCGGAGCGGCCGGACCTCGATCACGGACGCGATCTCGGCGTTGCGCTGGCTTCCGTTCGCGGACCTCGGGTTCGCCCGCGTAGACACGCACCGCCCGCTCCGCCGCGGTGCCGCCGAGGCGGTGTACTGCCCGGGGAAGTCTCCGGAGCAGGTCGTGGAGATCGCCCGGCGGCTCCGTCGCGCCGGGGGCCCGGTGCTGGTCACGCGCGCCGCGCCCGACGTGGCGGCGCAGGTCGTCCGCGCGCTTCCGGACTGCCGGCACGTGCCGGAGGCGCGCCTCGTGATCGTCGGCCCGATGCCCTCGCAGCGCACCGGGTGCATCGGGGTCCTGACCGCCGGCACCGGCGACCGTCCCGTGGCGGAGGAGGCCGCCTGGACGGCCGAGGCGATGGGGGCCGCCGTCGAGCGCATCTTCGACGTCGGCGTGAGCGGGCTCCACCGCCTGCTGGCGGAGCGGGCGCTGCTCGAGCGCGCCCGCGTGCTGGTCGTCGTCGCGGGCATGGACGGCGCGCTCCCCGCCGTCGTCGCGGGGCTCACCCGCGCGCCGGTGATCGGCGTGCCGACGAGCGTGGGATACGGCGCTCACCTCGGCGGGATCGCGCCCCTGCTGACGATGCTCACCGCCTGCGCCCCGGGCGTCGCCGTTGTCGGCATCGACAACGGCTTCGGCGCGGGCTATCTCGCCGCCATCATCAACCGTGCGGCCCCGGCCTCCGAAGCCACGGGGGACGCGCCCGGGGCGTCGCAGGGCGCGCCGCAGGCCGGGGAAGGCACATCCGACGGTGGGGGCGCGCCCGCGGCGACCGATGCGCATCGGCTACCTTGACTGCTCGAGCGGCGCGAGCGGCGACATGCTGCTCGGAGCGCTCATCGGCGCCGGCTGGCCGGAGGCGGCGCTCGAGGAAGTTGTCGCGCGCCTCGCCGTGCCGGTGCGGGTGCGCGTCGGCCGGGTGGAGAGGCGCGGTGTGCCCGCGGTCCGCGTCGAAGTCGAGGAGCGCGACCCGCCCGCCGCGCGGCCGTACCCGCATCTTGCCGGGATCCTGGCGGCGAGCGCGGTCGCCGAGCCGGTGCGGGAGGAGGCGGCGGCGGTGCTGCGGCGCCTGGCCGAGGTCGAGGCGGAGGTACACGGCGTCCCGATCGAGCAGGTGCACCTGCACGAGCTCGGCGGGCTCGACACGCTCGTGGACGTCGTGGGCGCCCTCGCCGGCGTGCGCGCGCTCGGCCTGCAGCATCTCGTCGCCTCCCCGGTCAACGTGGGCCGGGGATGGGTCCGCATCGCACACGGCGCGGTGCCGGTGCCGCCTCCGGCGACCGCCGCCCTCCTCACCGGGATGCCGGTCTACGCGGGGGACGTGGAGGGGGAGCTGCTGACCCCCACCGGGGCCGCGCTGCTCTCCCGGCTGGTGGGTGGCTGGGGGCCGCTGCCGCGGATGCGGCTCCAGCGCGTCGGCACCGGGGCGGGACACGCCGACCCTCCGCGCGCCAACGTGCTGCGGTTGTTCGTCGGCGACGCCCTCGACGGCGTGCCGCAGCATCGCCCCGCGGAAGGCGCCGGGGTCGCCGCCCCGGAGGGCCGGCCGCGCGTCCGGGACCGCGGGCCCGCGCTGCCGCCGGCCGAGCGCCTCGTGATGCTCGAGACGTCGATCGACGACATGAGCCCGCAGCTGTACCCGTACGTCACGGCGCGCCTGCTCGAAGCAGGCGCGCTCGACGTGGCCGTGGTGCCGGCGTTGATGAAGAAGGGCCGGCCCGGGCACCTTGTGCGGGTCCTCGCGGCGCCCGCGGCGGCGCGCGCGCTCGTGGGCATCCTGCTGGCCGAGACCACGACGATCGGCGTGCGCGCCTACGAGGTGGAACGGTGGGCGGCGGAGCGGAGGATCGCGGACGTCGATACCGAGTTCGGCCCGGTGCCGGTCAAGGTAGCCGGCGACGCGGCCGGCGTCCTCAACGTCAGCCCGGAGTTCGACGCGTGCCGGGCGCTCGCGAGGCGCCGGGGTGTCCCCGTCAAGCGGGTGCTGGCCGCCGCCCAGCGGGCCGCCGCCTCGCTCCTCGGCGACGCCTGGCGCTCCTGACCGGGATGGAGGTCGAGGAGCTCGCCCGGTACAAGGAGCAGGCGGCCGTGCGGGCGGTCGCCGAGGAGGTCCGCGACGGGATGATCGTGGGCCTGGGGACCGGATCCACCGCGACGTTCGTCCTGCGCGAGCTGGCCCGCCGCGCGCGCGAGGCCCGGTGGCGGATCCAGGGCGTGCCCACCTCCGAGCGGACCGCCGCCGAGGCCCGCCGCCTCGGCATCCCGCTCGTGACGCTCGATGCCAGCCCGGACGTCGCGCTCGATGGCGCGGATCAGATCGATCCGGCGCTGCGTCTCGTCAAGGGCCGGGGCGGGGCGCTCGTGCGGGAGAAAGTCGTGGCGCTCGCCGCGCGGCGCGTCGCGATCGTCGCCGACCACACCAAGCTCGTCGCGCGGCTGCGCGGCCCGGTGCCGCTCGAAGTGCTCGCGTTCGCGTTGCCGTGGGTGCTGCGCCTCCTGCCGGACCGCGTGCCTGGCAGCGAGCCCCGGGTGCGGATGCGGGACGGGCGCCCCTGCCTCTCGGACAACGGCAATCCCCTCGTGGATCTGGTCTGCGGGCCACTCCCCGATCCCGCGGCGGTAGCGGCGACGCTCGACAGCGTCCCCGGTATCGTGGGCCACGGGCTCTTCATCGGGATCGCCGCCGCCGCCTACGTGGCCGGACCCGAGGGCGTCCGGCGCTGCATCCCGGCCGGGTGACCGCCGCGGCGCACGCAGGTTTGCCTCCCCGGCGAAGAGGGAAAAATGCTCGCATCATGCGGCTGGATACGATGCTCGTCTCCGTGACGTTTCGCTATCCTCGCGATCGGGCGCCGCAGGGCCGGCGGGTGTCGGTCGTCGGCTCGTTCAACGGCTGGGACCCCGCCGCGCACCCGCTCGAGCGCACGCCGCGGGGCGACTGGGCGACGACGGTGTTCCTGCCGCCTGGGCGCGTGGTGTACGGGTTCTGGGTGGACGGGGCGATCCGGCCGGATCCGCTCGGCGAGGGTCGCTTGGCCAGCACGCGAGGCTCCGAGTACTCGGTCCGCTACGTCCGGCCCGAGCGGACCACCTCCGGCGCATAGCGCGTAGACGGCGTCCGCCCCCCCGGCGGCCCGATCCCTCCGCCGGACATCCCCACTCGTGCAGGAGACCATCTGCGGGCCCGCGAACAGCGCCGGCCGAGAAGGCGCATGCACGTTCGTGACCTCTTCGATCTCACAGGCTCCGTTGCGATCGTCACCGGGGCGTCGCGGGGCCTCGGGCTGCAGATGGCCACCGCTCTCGGCGAGGCCGGGGCCGCGCTCGTGCTGGCGGCGCGGAGCGCCGCGGCGCTCGAGGACGCCGCCGCCGGGCTTCGGGCGCAGCGGATCCGCGCGGTGCCGGCCGTCTGCGACGTCACCCGGCCGGACGAGGTCCTCGCCGCGGTCGCACGCGCCCGGGACGAGTATGGCGGCATCGATATCCTCGTGAACAACGCGGGGACCGCCTGGGGCGCGCCGGCGACGGAGATGCCGGCGGAGGCGTGGCGGCGGGTGATCGAGACGAACGTCACCGGCACATTTCTGATGGCGCAGGCGGTAGGACGCGCCCTGATCGAGCAAGGCCGGGGAGGCCGGATCATCAACATCGCCAGCATCGCCGGCCTCGCCGGCCAGGATCCGCAGGTCCTGGACGCCGTCGGTTACAGCGCGAGCAAGGGAGCCGTCGTCGCGCTGACCCGGGACCTCGCGGTGAAGTGGGCGCCGCACGGGATCACGGTGAACGCGATCGCGCCCGGCTTCTTCCCGACCAGGATGACCCGCTCGCTGCTCGAGCGGCGCGGCGAAGCCGTCCTCCGGACCATCCCCCTGGGCCGGCTCGGTCGCGAGGACGACCTCAAGGGCGCCGTCGTGTTTCTTGCGAGCCGTGCGGCGGGGTTCGTCACGGGGCAGGTGCTCGCCGTGGACGGAGGGGCGACCGCCTGGTAGCGGCCGGGCGCCCTCGGCAGGCGACCCTACCGCACGAGCCAGTGCAGGATCGGGGTGGCCAGCAGCCCGTACGCGACCGCGAGGAACGAGCCGGCGACGAGGTGCTCCTCTTCCGAGACGCGCAGGACCCGGAGCGTGAGCGCGGTCAGCGGCAGCCCCCATCCCAGCATGATGGCTGCGCTCATCCCGAGGTGCGCGAGCGGCGTACCGACCCCCCCGGCGATCGTGCGGTGCCACCAGTATAGATCATCGGTCGGGCGGGGACAATCCTCGTGCCCGACCCGCCGCTGGGGCGGCCCCCGCCGTGCCCCGAGGGGGCGGGACCGGGCGGAGCAGCGCGGCGGGGGCCGTCGCCTTACCGCTGCGCGACCGTGCTGGGCATGATGGCGAGGGCGAGCCACGCGCTCAGTACGAGCGCGATGATTCCTCCGACAACCGACGTCCAGACCAGATCGAGCCTGCCCTGCAGCAACAGAACCCACGGCGCGACGATGAACCAGATCCCGACGAGCCCGTTCACATACTGGATCCAGGCCTGCCGGCGCGGCTGCTCGTACAGGGCCGCGCTGCCGGCCAGGATGAGCAGGATCGCGCCGCCGACGAGGCTGGTCCACACCTCCCGCGTGTTGGAGGCCAGCCCCAGCACGAACGGGGCGACGATGAACCAGATGCCGATCAACGCATTCACGAGGTTCTGCCAAACCATGGAGGCTCACGCTCCCTTCCAGGTGGGATGTGGGCACCGAGCACCCCGCCGGGCGCTTCCCGCCTCCACGATGTTTTTATCCAGCCTCGCGCTTTCCGCTGCTGCGGCGCCCGGCGCGGGCGACCCCGGCGCATCCGGCTCCCGGGACGCCGGCGTGTTGCCTCATAATTCCTGGTCACCGAAGTAGGGGGTGATGCCTCATAATGGTGGTCACCCAGCATCCGTCCTTGATGCCCTTGTCTTTGTCCTGCCCGCG
>JAJPJJ010000025.1 GCA_021324295.1 Bacillota bacterium | reverse complement strand
ACGGCGGCGGTTCCCCTCCTTCCGGGCCCTCAACCCGGTCTTGGTTTCATCCACCAAGAGGGTAACCGACCGCCCTTTCCGTTTCCACACCTATTGACGATACCTCGGGCGCGACCACTTCGACGAACGCGGGCGGCCCCGGGGCCGCCCGCGGGTGGCCCTCAGCGTCCATCACGGTCTTCACCTTGTGGGAGTCCAGGCCGAGCGCGTGCGCCGTCCGCGTCGCGCCGTGTCGGCGCGCGACCGCCGCGATCGCCGCCCACAGGGGTGCCGGGATCGGCATGCCCGGCCGTCGCGTGCGCCGCCACCGCGTCAATTGATCGTAAACGGCCCGGAACTCGCGCGGCACCACGGCTATCTGCATCCTCATCGCCATCCTCCTCAGCGTTCCCGCGCTTGTCGAAGCGGCAGCGCGCCCAAGGAGAACGGTACCACGGCCGGTCAGATCACGTCACGCAGGGTTGGCGAAACCTCACCGAAGTTCATCGGGAACAGCGCCAGGACGCCGAGCACGATGAGCACCCAGAGGACGACCGGGGTGCGGCGCACGAACCGCACGCCGTCACGGACGTCCATCAGCAAGCCGACGCCCGGGACCACCGCCTGGGCCGGTTGCGTCCGGATCGCCGCGAGCGCCGAGATCACGGCGAGAAAACTCGCCGCGTTGGCGAGGAAGGTCACTCCCGTTCCCCACGCGGCGATCACGAGCCCCCGAGGCTCGGCCCGATCAGCCGCGCGCTGTTGAACACGGCGGAGTTGAGCGCGGTCGCGCCCGTGAGATCCTCGGACCCTTCCACGAGTTCGATGACCAGAGCCTGCCGGGCCGGCACGTCGGCCGCGTTCACGATGCCAAGCAGAGTCGCGGCGGTCGCGATGTGCCAGTACCGTACCCCCCGACCGTGAGGATCCCCAGGCCGGCGGCGAGCAGCAGGGACGACGTCTGCGTGGCGATCACGAGCACGCGCTTCGGAACGCGGTCGGCGAGGACGTCGGCGGGGAGCGACAGGAGCAGCGTCGGCGACCACTGCAAGGCGCTGACGACGCCGAGGAGGAAGGCCGAATGCGTCAGCTTGAGGACCAGCCAGGCCTGGCCCACGACCTGCATCCAGGTGCCGACCAGGAACACCAGCTGGCCGCTGAAAAACAACCGGAAGCCGCGGTGCCGGAGCGGCGCCAGTAGCGCCTCGACTCGAGAGCGGATCGCCGTCACGAGCGCCGACATCGAACTCCCTGCGCGGCCCGGCCGAGGTCGCGGCGCCGTCTACACCCCGAGTTCCTCCAGGAGCCGTAGGAAGCGGATCACATCCTCCCGCGTGAGCATGCCAAGCAGATGGCCGTCGGCGGTCACGGGCAACTGATTCACCCCGGCCCGGTCCATCTCGTTCATCGCCTCCCACAGGTCGGCGTCGGGGCGCACGCGCCGCACCGCCTCGGCCGGCGCCATCGCCTGGCGGGCCGTCGTCACCGGCCAGAGCTCGCGCGGAACGCGGCGGATCTCGTGCAGGGTCAACAACCCCAGCATCTCTTCGCCTTCGGAAACCACGAGCGTCCGCCGGCCGCTCTCCAGCACGTGGCGGTCAACCACCTCCTGAAGCGAGACGGCGGACGGCACCACCGCATACTCGCGGCTCATGGCCTGCGAGACGGGGCGCCCGGCCAGCAGGCGCCGCAATTCTTGTTGCCGCACTTGGGCGGCGGCGGCGCTCTCCAGGAACCATCCGACGAACACGGTCCACAAGCCGTCCGCGACCCGTCCCGCCAACACCTGCGCGACGCCGAGGACGATCAAGACGAAGGCGATCCCCCGGCCCACCGCGGCGGCGATCACGGTGGCGCGGCGAAGGCTGCCGGTCGCCTTCCACACCATGGCGCGGAAGATCCGGCCGCCGTCGAGGGGGAAGCCGGGGACCAGGTTGAAGACCGCCAGCGCGGCGTTGACGAACGCCAGGTACCGGGCGACGCTGAGCAGCGCCGGAACCTCCGCCGACACACCGCGCAGGGCGCCGAACAGCAGCGCCAGCCCGCCGCTCACGACCGGCCCGGCGAGCGCAATCCAGAATTCCGCGGCCGCGCTGGGCGGTTCCGCCCCGATCTCGGCGACGCCCCCGAACACGAAGAGCGTGATGCGTTTCACCGGCACGCCGAACCGGAGCGCCACCACGGCGTGTCCAAGCTCATGGAGCAGCACGCTCGCGAACAGCAGGAGCGCCGAGCACGCGCCAAGCGCCCAGTAGAGCCCCGCCGGGTGGTGAGGCAGCGCAGCCGGGTAGTAGCCGCTTGCCAGCAGCCACGTGATCAGGACGACGACCAGAAACCAGGAGTAGTCGAGCCCGATCGCGATGCCGAAGACGCGAGCTACCGGCACGCGGTGAGGGCTCACAGAGGCTGCCACAGGGGATCTCGCAAGCGGCGGATCACGGCCGGAACAGCAGCGTCGGGGACGCCGGCGGTCCTCATGAGCGGAGCACCGCCGTTGCCATCAAGCAAACCACGATTTACCGGCGCGGAAACGCGTCGAAGCGGCCGCCAGGCGGCGCGCTACGCCGCGTGGCTGCCGGGCACCGGAGCGCTCCGGCTTCAACGCCGACAGCCCCCTCGGTCAGGGCGGCCTGACGCCTCGCCCGCTCCGCCTCGGACCCGGTGTCGGCGCTCCCGGAGATCGTTAGGCAGCCCTCCCGGATGGCGGGGTGCGCGGGGCCGATTCACGGGTCGCGCTGGGGACGCGGGCGCGTCTCCCTTGACCGCGGGACGGTGTTCGGGAACCACGAGGATCGAGTACCGGTCTCCCAGCGGCCCGCGCAGCGCGCGCCGCGAATCGGGATCTGGCACGCGGCGGCCGCCGACCGCGAAGGCATACGGGTACGTGCCCGGCGGCAAGTAGACCGTTGCCTGCCACGCCCCATCGACGCGCCGCAACGGATGCGCCTGAGGATCCCAGTGATTGAAACTCCCGACGACCGCGACGGCGTCCCCGTCGCCCCGGTACACGAACTGTACTGCGCGCAGAGTCGACCACATGGATTACCTCCCGCTGCCGGCGCCGCGGCGAGTCCAACGCATTCTTCGGTCACGGCAGCCACGGACTTCCTCGGCCGGGATCGCTACGTCCGCCACCGCGGCGCCGATCCCCATCGCGGCGACCGGAACGGCTACGAGCCTGGGCGGGTGCGGACGGCCGAAGGCGACATTCCCTTGCAGATCCCCCAGGTCCGGCAGACGCCCGTGCCCTACCAGTCCCGGCTCCTCAGCTTCCCGCGCGGCCATACCGACGTCCTCGATCGTCTGGTGGCCGAGATGTACGCGCGCGGGCTGTCGACGCGGGACATCGCGGATCCCTTCCGCGCCCTCCCCGGCGCCAGCCTGGTCAGCGCGAGCGGGGTGAGCGCCGTCACTGCGCGCCTGTGGGAGGAGTACCAGGCGTTCACCCGGCGGGACCTGTCGGGCTTCGCCGTTGAGTACCTGTTCCTGGACACGATCTACGAGTCGCTCCGTCTCCAGGGCGGCGGGGCCGAAGGTCTGCTGTGCGCCTGGAGCATCCTCGCCGACGGCCGGAAAGGCTTGCTGCATTTGACGCTGGGCAATAAAGAGAGCGACCGCTGCTGGCTGGGGATGCTGCGGGACCTGGTCCGCCGCGGCCTGCGGCCGCCGGTGAGCATTACGAGCGACGAAGCGCCGGGGCTGTTGCGTGCGATCAAGGAGACCTGGCCCAAGAGCCTGCGGCTCCGCTGCTGGGTGCATCGGATGCGGAATGTGCTGGACAAGGTGCCCGACGCGGCGCGGGCCGAGGTGAAGGCCCATCTGGTCGCGATCCGCGACGCGCCGACCTCCGAGGCGGGCCGGCAGACGGCACTGGCGATCCTGGCGCGCTTCGAGCGTGCCTACCCGACGGCTATGGCGTCGCTGCGGGACGATCTGGACGCGAGCCTCGCCCATCTGCACCTGCCCGTCGCCCATCGGACGTACGTGCGGACTACCAACCTCATCGAGCGGAGCTCTTTGGAAGGGCGCCGGCGCACCAAGATCATCCCGCGCTTCTTCGACGAGCGGAGCTGCCTGAAGCTCGTGTACGCGACCCTGGTGCGGGTCAGCCAGCGCTGGCAGCGGATTCGGATCACCGATGCCGAGCGTGCCCATCTACTGCGCCTCCGTCAGCACCTGGGACTTCCACTCCACCAAGAGTCTGTGCGCGTGAAAAGTACCACCAAGCGTTTCAGGAAGAGGATGGTGGCGTAGACATGCACTGCGCCCAGGCCGTCGACTTTTACAGGGAGTCAGGCACTTGACCTTCACGTGGTCATTCACCCGTCATGCGATGCATCAGTGGCACTGTCAACAAACTTGGGCAACGGTGCACTAACACTAACGATAGAAGTCAACGCGGCCCGGGGAAATCGGCTCGGGGTCTGATGCGGAATCGGGCCTGTGTCGGATGGTCCGGGCCCGCGGCTCCGCGTAAGGTGGGCGTTAGAGGTGCAACGTACGGCGGTGCGGCCCGTGGAGCGCGCTACCGGCCAAACGCGCACGGCCATGGAGGACTCATGGTTATCGGGGTCGTGGGCGAAGCGCGGCCGGGCGAGCACCGGGTCGCACTCGTGCCCACGGTTGTCCCGCTGCTCACCAAGGCCCGACATCAGGTCCTGGTCGAGACCGGCGCCGGCGCGGGTGCCGGTTATCCGGACGGGGCGTACGTTGAACACGGCGCCCGGATCGCGGCCACGCGGGCGGAGGTGTTCGCCGAGGCCGGCGCCCTGGCGCAGGTCCTTTGCTACAGCGCCGCCAACCGCGAGGGCCGGGCCGACCTCTCGTCGCTCCGGCGGGGCCAGGTTCTGGCGGGCTTCATGGACCCGCTGGCGTCCCCGGAAACCGTGCGGGAAATCGCGGAGACCGGTGTCCTCGCCTTCGCCATGGAGTTGATGCCGCGGATCACCCGCGCCCAGAGCATGGACGCCCTGACCGCGATGGCGACCGTGAGCGGCTACAAAGCCGTCCTGCTCGCCGCCGCCGCGCTGCCGCGCATGTTCCCGATGCTCACCACCGCGGCCGGCACGATCACGCCGGCCCGCGTCCTGGTGATCGGCGCCGGCGTCATGGGGCTCCAGGCCATCGCGACGGCACGGCGTCTCGGCGCCACCGTGTCCGCGTACGATGTGCGCCCGGCCGCGCGCGACGAGGTGATCTCGGTCGGCGCCCGCTTCCTGGAACTGCCGCTCGACACGGGGGCGGCGCAGGACACGCGGGGATATGCGCGGGCGCAGGACGAGGCGTTCTACCGCCGCCAGCGGGAGCTGCTGGCCCGCGCCGTGGCCGAGAGCGACGTGGTCATCACCACGGCCGCGGTCCCGGGCAGGCGGGCGCCCGTGCTCGTGACCGGGGAGATGGTGGCGGCGATGGCCCCCGGGTCGGTGATCGTCGACGGCGCCGCCGATCACGGCGGCAACTGCGAAGCGACGCGCCCGGGTGAGACAGCCGTCACGCACGGGGTCACGATCATCGGTCCGATGCAGCTGGCGGGCACCGTGCCCGCGCACGCAAGCCAGCTGTATGCCCGCACCATGACGGCGTTCCTCCTGCACCTCACCCGGGACGGCGCGCTCGCCGCGGACCCGGCCGACGAGATCGTGCGGGAGACAATGGTGGCGCGCGGCGGCGACGTCGTCCAACCGAGGGTGCGCGAGGCGCTGGGACTCGGGGCGGCCGCCTCGCCGCCGGGACCCGCAACGCCGTCCGCCCCGCGAGACGGCCCCGCCTCTTCGGTGCCCCCCGCCCCGTCCGCCGCCGGGCTTCCCGCCCGACCGGCGGCGGCGAACGGAGGTGACGCCTGATGCCGGCCGGCCTCATGACCGGACTCTACGTCTTCATGCTGGCGACGTTCCTCGGCTTCGAGGTGATTCGCCGCGTCTCTCCGCTGCTCCACACTCCGCTCATGTCGCTCACAAACGCGATCTCGGCCATCGCCGTGATCGGGTCGCTCGTGATGGCCGGCGAGCAGCGGACCGGTCTCAGCACCCTGCTGGGCACGCTCGCCGTGACCGCGTCCATGACCAACGTCGTCGGCGGATTCCTCATCACCGACCGCATGCTCCGGATGTTCAAGCGGAAGTAGCCGGACGATGCTCGACGCCGCCGTTTCGCTCGCGTACGTCGTAGCCGCCGGGCTGTTCGTCCTGGCGCTCAAATGGCTGAGCGCCCCGGCGACGGCCCGCCACGGCGTGCTGGCCGGCGAGATCGGCATGTTCCTGGCAATCATCGGAACGCTGCTCCGCACCCACGTCGCGAGCTACCAGTGGATCGTGGTGGGCGTGGTCCTCGGATCCGCGATCGGCACGCCGATGGGCTTGTTCATGCCGATGACCGCGGTGCCGCAGCGGACCGCGCTCTCCCATGCCTTCGGCGCGCTCGCCGCGGCGCTGGTCGGCACCGGAGAATACTATCTTCAGGCGCCCCGCGTCGGCACGTTCACCATGACCGCGCTCGCGGTGGAGGTCTTGCTGGGCAGCCTGACGTTTACGGGCAGCCTCATGGCGTTCGGCAAGCTGCAGGGCCTGCTTCCCGGCCGTCCGATCACCTACCGGGGACAGAACGTCATGAACCTGTCGCTTCTGGCCGCGGCGGTGGCGCTCGCGGCCCTCGTGGTGGCGCGCCCCGGGCTTACGATGCTGTTCCCGCTCATCGTCGCGCTTGCCCTCGTGTTTGGCGTCCTGCTCGTCATCCCGATCGGCGGCGCCGACATGCCGACCGTGATCTCGCTGCTCAACTCGTACGCCGGGCTGTCCGCGGCCGCGATGGGGTTCGTCCTCAGCAACGACCTGCTCATCATCGCGGGGGCCCTCGACGGGTCCTCCGGATTCATCCTGTCGATGATCATGTGCCGCGCCATGAACCGGTCGTTCAGCAATGTGCTGTTCGGCGCGTTCGGCCGGGTCAAGGAAGGGCCGGCGGCCGCCGCACCGGAGAAGCCCGTGCGGAGTGCCACGCCCGAGGAAGCGGCGTCGATCCTCGCGGCGGCGCGGTCGGTGATCGTGGTGCCGGGCTACGGCATGGCGGTTGCGCAGGCCCAGCATCAGGTGCGCGAGCTCTACGATGCCATCACGCGGCGGGGCGTGGACGTCAAATTCGCGATCCATCCCGTCGCGGGCCGCATGCCCGGGCACATGAACGTCCTGCTCGCCGAGGCTGATATTCCCTACGACCGGCTGCTCGGTCTCGAGGACGCCAATCCTGCGCTCGCGGAGGCGGACGTGGCGCTCGTCGTCGGGGCCAACGACATCACGAACCCCGCCGCCCGCCACGATCGGACCAGCCCGATCTACGGGATGCCGATTCTGGACGTTGACCGTGCCGGCGTGGTGATGGTCATCAAGCGGAGCATGCGCCCGGGCTTCGCCGGCATCGAGAACGAGCTGTACTACCTCGACAAGACGCTCATGCTCTTCGGGGACGCCAAGGCCTTCGTCGCCGAGATCACGAAGGAGCTGGCCGAGGGCGGCCGCGTCCCCGCGCCGGCGGCGCGTCCGGAACCCGCGGCCGCCCGCCGGTGAGCGCCACACTGCCGGCGCGACGAGGCGCGTGATGCCCGACCCGCGACCCCGAACACTCCGCGCGCTTCCGGTCGAAGGCCTGGATGCGCTGCTCCAGGCGCTCCGGCGCAGGGGCTACCGGACCGTCGGCCCCACCCTGCGCGACGGCGCGATCGTCTACGACGAGATCACGTCCGCCGCGGACCTGCCGGCCGGCTGGACCGACGTTCAAGACGGCGGCACGTACCGGCTCGCCCGGCGAGGGGACGGCGCGTACTTCGGCTACGCGGTCGGTCCTCACTCATGGAAGCGGTTCTTGTTTCCCGCGGCCACTCGCCTGTGGCGGGCTCGGCGCGCCGGAGACGCGTTCGCCGTGGAGACGGGGCAGGAAGAGCCGCCGCGTTACGCATTCGTCGGCGTCCGCGCGTGCGAACTGCACGCGATCGCCGTCCAGGACCGCGTCTTCCTGCAGGGGCCGCACGTGGACGCGACGTACCGGGCACGGCGCGAACAGGCCTTCATCATCGCGGTGAACTGCGGCCAGGCCGGCGGGACGTGCTTCTGCGTCTCGATGAAGACCGGGCCGAGGGCGGCCGCCGGGTTCGACCTCGCCCTCACCGAGATCCTGGAGGGCGGACGCCACGAGTTCATCGTGGAGACCGGCACGGAGCGCGGGGCGGACGTGCTCCGCGACGTGCCGCATTGGGGTCCGCCGGCGGACGCGCCGGACGCGATCGATCGAACCGTCGCCCGCGCGGCGGCGCAGATGGGCCGCACCATGGACACGGCGGACATCAAAGAACTGCTCTACCGCAATCTCGGCCACCCGCGCTGGGACCATGTCGCCGCCCGGTGCCTCACCTGCGCGAACTGCACGATGGTGTGCCCCACCTGCTTCTGCAGCTCGGTCGAGGACACGACCGACCTCACCGGCGAACACGCGGAGCGGTGGCGGCGGTGGGACTCGTGCTTCACCATGGACTTCTCGTACATCCACGGCGGCAACGTGCGGAACTCCGCCAAGTCTCGCTACCGCCAGTGGATGACGCACAAACTCGCGACCTGGATCGACCAGTTCGGCACGTCGGGCTGCGTGGGCTGCGGGCGCTGCATCACCTGGTGCCCCGTCGGGATCGACATCACCGAGGAAGTCCGCGCGATCCGCGAGAGCGAGACGGCGACGGTCCGCCAAGATAGCCGTCCCAAGGAGCAGGGTGATGCATGACTTGACCGAGATTCTCACCGGGCATCCGTTCTTTCGGGATCTCGCGGCGGAAGACGTGCGGCTCATCGCGGGGTGCGGCTCGAACGTCCACTACGTCGAAAACGACCTCATCTTCCGCGAGGGAGAGCCGGCGGATCGCTTCTACCTGATCCGCCACGGACGGGTGGCGCTGGAGATCGCCGCGCCCGACCGCGGGCCGCTCGCCGTGCTGACGGTGGGGCCCGGCGACGTGCTTGGATGGTCGTGGCTGGTGCCGCCGTACCGCATGTCGTGCGACGCCCGGGCGCTCGAGCCGGTCCGGGCGACCTCCTTCGACGGCGCGTGCATCCGGCGGAAGTGCGAGGCGGATCCGCGGCTCGGGTACGAGCTGCTCAAGCGATTCGCGGGCGTGATCGGGCAGCGGCTGCGGGCCACGCGCCTGCAGCTTCTCGACGTCTACGGCGTCCATGTCTGAGATCCCCGATCCGACGGTGCCCGTGCCGTACCGGGTGCGGCGGCGGGTGCGGAACACGCACGATACGGTGACGCTCGAACTCGAGGCCGAACACGGCCGGGCGCAGGCAGCGGGGAGCTTTGCGCCCGGCCAGTTCAACATGCTCTACGTGTTCGGGTTGGGCGAAGCGCCCATCTCGATCAGCGGCGACCCGGCGGCGACCGGCACCCTCGTCCACACCGTCCGGGCCGTGGGACCGGTGAGCCGGGCGCTGCGCGGCGCGCGCCGCGGCGCCGTGGTCGGCGTTCGCGGTCCATTCGGCAGCGCGTGGCCCCTCGAGCAGATCGCGGGGCGCGACGTCGTGGTCATGGCCGGCGGCATCGGACTCGCGCCCCTTCGCCCGCGCTGCATCACCTGCTCGCGCACCGCGCGCGCTACGGCCGCGTGGCGCTGCTCTACGGCGCCCGCACGCCCGCCGATCTGCTGTACACGCGCGAGCTCGAGCGCTGGCGCGGGCGCTTCGACGTCCAGATCGAGGTGACGGTCGACGCCGCGCCGCCGGGGTCGTGGCGCGGACACGTCGGGGTCGCCGGAAGCCTCCTCCCGCGCGCGGAGTTCGATGCCGCGAACACGGCGGCCCTCGTCTGCGGGCCGGAGGTCATGATGCGCTTTGCGATCGCGGACCTGCGCCACCGCGGTCTCGGCCCCGACCAGATCTACCTGTCGATGGAACGGAACATGCGCTGCGCGATCGGGCTGTGCGGGCACTGTCAGTTCGGACCGGCGTTCGTCTGCAAGGACGGGCCGGTGTTTCGCTACGACCGCCTCGAGCCGTTTCTCGGCGTGAGGGAGTTCTGATGACCATGCCGGGCGCGGGGCGCCGAGCGCCGGGCACCGCGCGGGAGAACGCCCGCGCCGCGAGGCGCCCGGCGCTCGCCGTGTGGAAGTTCGCGTCCTGCGATGGCTGCCAGCTGAGCCTCCTCTCGTGCGAAGACGAACTGCTCGCGCTCACGGGGCGGGTCGACATCGCGTATTTTCTCGAAGCGTCGCGGGCCGCGGTCGGAGGCCCGTACGACGTCTCGCTCGTCGAGGGATCGATCACGACCGCGCACGACGCGGAACGGATCAAGCGCGTGCGCCGCGCCTCCCGGTTCCTCGTCACGATCGGGGCATGCGCCACCGCGGGCGGCATCCAGGCGCTCCGCAACTTCAAGAACGTCAAGGACTTCCTTCAGGCCGTCTACGCGAAACCGGAATACATCGACACCCTGGCGGCGTCGACGCCGATCTCGGCGCACGTCAAGGTGGACTTCGAGCTCCAGGGATGCCCCATCAACAAGGCGCAGCTGCTCGAGGTCCTGAGCGCGTACCTCGCCGGACGGCCTCCGGGCATTCGCAATCACAGCGTCTGCGTGGAGTGCAAGCGCCGCGGCACGGTGTGCGTCATGGTGGCCCAGGGCACGCCGTGTCTCGGGCCGGTTACGCATGCGGGCTGCGAGGCGATCTGCCCGGCTTATCGGCGCGGGTGTTACGGGTGCTACGGGCCCATGGAAAGCCCGAACACGGCGTCGCTCTCCGGCCGGTGGCGGTACCTCGGCGTACCCGAGGCCGCGATCGCGCGCGCCTACCGCACCGTCAACACGAACGCCGAAGCCTTTCGCAAGGCCGCCGAGGCGCTCGAGGCGCGGGGCGCCGGCGGCGCGGGCGAGGCGGGACCCGGAGGGGGTGAGTCGCGTGCCGGTTGAGCGGCGCACGATCAAGGTGGATGCGCTCGCGAGGGTCGAGGGCGAGGGCGCGCTCTACGTGCGGACCTCGCGCGGACGGGTCGCCGACGTCCGCCTCCGGATCTACGAGCCGCCGCGGTTCTTCGAGGCGTTCCTGCGCGGCCGCGCATTCACCGAGGCCCCGGACATCACGGCGCGCATCTGCGGCATCTGTCCGGTCGCCTATCAGATGAGCGCCTGCCTGGCGATGGAAGACGCCTGCGGGACGAGCGTCGACGGGCAGCTGCGCGCACTGCGCCGCCTGCTCTACTGCGGGGAGTGGATTCAGAGCCACGCGCTTCACGTCTACATGCTGCACGCGCCGGATTTTCTCGGGTACCCGAGCATCGTGGAGATGGCCCGGGACCATCTCGCCGCGGTCCAGCGAGGCCTCGCCCTGAAGCAAACCGGCAACGAGCTCATGCGTTTGCTCGGCGGCCGCGAGGTGCACCCGATCAACGTGCGGGTGGGCGGATTCTACCGGGTGCCGCGGCCCCGGGAACTGGCCGGAATCGCGGAGCGCCTCAAGCGGGCCCGGGACGCGGCGCTCGAGACCGTCCGCTGGGCGGCCGGCTTCGAGTTTCCGGAGTTCGAACAGCCCTACGAGTTTGTCGCGCTCCGGGCAGCCCGAGGGCCCGGCCAGCCGGCCGAATATCCGATCGACGGCGGCCGGATCGTGAGCAGCGGAGGGCTCGACCTCGGCGCCGCCGAGTACGGCGACCACTTCGTCGAGGAGCAGGTCCCGCACTCGAACGCGCTGCACTCGCGCCTGCGCGCCCGCGGCGCCTATCTCGTCGGGCCGCTCGCGCGGTACAGCCTCAACTTCGACGCGCTCTCGCCGCCGGCCAAGGAGGCGGCCCGCGAGGCCGGCCTCGGGCCCGTCTGCCGGAATCCGTTCCGCAGCATCGTCGTGCGCAGCGTGGAGATCGTCTACGCCTGCGACGAGGCTCTGCGCCTGATCGGACAGTACGAGGCACCCGAGCGGCCGTTCGTCGAGGTGGTCCCGCGGGCGGCGACGGGACACGGTTGCACCGAGGCCCCGCGAGGCATCCCGTATCACCGCTACACGATCGACGCCGCCGGCGCGATCTCCGACGCGCGGATCGTCCCTCCGACGTCGCAGAACCAGGCGCAGATCGAGGACGACCTTCGCGGCGTCGTGCAGCGGTCGCTCACCCTGCCGGACGACCGGCTCACCTTGCGCTGCGAGCAGGCGGTCCGCAACTACGACCCGTGCATCTCCTGCGCGACGCACTTTCTCACGCTCCACATCGACCGGGGGTAGCTTCGATGGGCCCTCGCGCCGGCCGCGGTGAGAAGGGCGGTACCGGCGTGCTCGTGATCGGCGTGGGCAACCGGTATGGCGGGGACGACCGCGCGGGGCTCGCCGCGGCGGACCGGCTCGGAGAGGCCGCCGGAGCGCCGGTCGCCCTCCTGGACAACATCGCCGGCGGAACAGACCTGATCGACGTCTGGGCGGACGCGGACACGGTCATCCTGATCGATGCCGCCCGTTCCGGAGGCGCCGCCGGCACGATCCACCGCCTGGAGGTTCGCGCGGACGACCCGGCGAGGCAGGTAGTGCGCGTCCTCGGCGCCGGACGGACGCTCGGCGGCTCGACGCACGGCCTCGGCGTCGCCGAGGCCGTCGCGCTCGCGCGGACCCTCGGACGCCTGCCGCGCCGCCTCGTCATCGTCGGCATCGAAGGCGCGCGCTTCGACGCAGGCGAGGCGCTGTCGCCGGCGGTGGAACAGGCCCTGGACGAAGCCGTGCGCCTGGGCCTGGAGGAGATCGCACGCGGAGGTGAAGGGCGATGTGTGTAGCGCTGCCGGGGAGGGTCCTGAGCATCGCCGGCGCCGGCACGGCGCACGTCGACGTCCGCGGGGTACGCCGCACCGTCGGCCTCGGTCTTCTCGAGGATGTGAGGCCCGGCGACTGGATCCTCGTCAGCCTCGGGCTGGCGGTGGAGCGAATCTCGGCGGAGGACGCCACCGAGACGCTGCGCCTCCTCGATGACATCGACGCGGCGGCGCTCGAGGCGGTGCCCGGCGCATGAGCCGCGAGGGAGCGCTCCTCGCCGCGCGCTTCAGCTTCATGCCGAACCGTCTGGGCTACTGCGGTCCCGAGGAGAACCGCGCGATGCTCCAGTACGTGGCCGACGGGCACAGCGACCGCGGGCTCGAACGGATCCTGGCGCGCTTCGCCGGCGCCTTCCCTTACTACGCGTTCATCGCCGCCGCGAACGGGATCCCCGATCCGTTCGATGTGAGGGTGATCGAGGCATATTGGATCGGCAACGCGCTTCTCGAACGCGTGGAGGCGGCGGACCTGCGGCGGCACCTCGAGGAGCGGTTCAGCGCGCGGTTTCCGGCGCGGCTCCTTCGCTCGGTCCTGGGCCAGGCGCCCGCGGGCGCCCGGCCGCACCACAACTTCCACGTCTTCAGCATGCCGGTGCGGACCGGCCACGACGAGGTTCCGCACAACCTCGCCACGATGGACGCGTGCCGGATCAGCTGGGGCCGCGTCGTGGCGGAGCACGGGGATGCGCTGCTGATCGAACGCCGGCCGCTCGCGCTGGCGGGCGACGAGGTGGTGCTCGGCGACCGGGAGCCGTGCAGCGTGTTCCGCCGGTTCAACGGAACGGCCCTCGCCGCCGGCGTCCGTGCCGGCGACGTCGTCGCCGTGCACTGGGGGTGCGCGTGCCACCGGTTGTCGCCGGCGCAGTACCGGCAACTCGTGCGCTACACCCGGCATCACCTGGCGCTGGCCAACCAGCAGCGCCGGGGGCGCACGCTCGCGCCGGCGGCCGGTCCCGTGCACTCGCCCGTCGCGGGAGAGGGGTGACCCGAGTGCACGAGCTCTCGCTTGCGATGAGCCTGGTAGACCTCGCCGCGGGTTGTGCCCGCGAGGCCGCCGGCGCGGGCACCGGCGGCGGCCGGGTGGAAGCCGTGCACGTCAGGATCGGCGCGCTGACCGGCGTAGACGGGGACGCGCTGCGCTTCGCATTTGATGCCGCGTCCGACGGCACGCCGCTCGCGGGCGCGCGCCTGGTCGTGGAGCACGTGCCCGTCGCCGTCTTCTGCGGCGGGTGCGGGGCCGAGCGCACGCTGGACGAGCCGTTCCGGCTCCGGTGTCCGGTCTGCGGAGCCCCGGCGGCGAGGGTGGTCCGCGGACGCGAGATCGAACTCGCGGCGCTGGAGGTGAGCGAAATTGTCTCCGCGCATCGTTGAGGTCCGCCGGAACGTGCTGGCCAAGAACGACGCGCTGGCCGCGCGCCTGCGCCGGACGTTCGCCGCTGCGGGAACCTGCGTGATCAGCCTCGTCGCGAGCCCCGGGGCGGGCAAGACGGCGCTGCTGGCCGAGACACTCCGGAGCCTGCGCTCCCGGCGTCGCGCCGCCGCGGTGGTGGGCGATCTCGCCACGGAGAACGACGCGGCGCGTCTCCGGGAGAGCGGCGCCCCGGTCCGTCAGATCACCACGGGCACCGTGTGTCACCTGGACGCCGAGATGGTCGGCCGCGCGCTCGAGGGCTGGGATCTCGCTTCGCTCGACTGCCTGTTCATCGAGAACGTCGGCAACCTCGTCTGCCCCGCGGCGTACGACCTCGGGGAGGATGTGCGGGCGGTCCTGCTGTCCGTGACCGAAGGGGAGGACAAACCGCTGAAATACCCGGTCATCTTCAACGGCGCCGACCTCGCGGTGATCACGAAGACGGACCTGATCGGGCCGGCCGGCTACGATGAGGCGCTCGCGCGCCGCTATCTGGACGCGGTGCGTCCCGGCCTCGAGGTGCTGCGCGTGTCCGCGAAAACCGGCGAGGGCATGCCGGCATGGCTGGCGCGCGTCGAGGCGGCGCTCGTGCAGAAGCGCACGGCGGGCCTCAGGGCGTGATGCTCGAAGCCGCCCGCTCCCGCCCGCGCGGCACCCCGGTCCGGACGCCGGCCTCCGGATCGCGGGCGGCGGGCGTCGAGCCCCTGCCGCGGTCTTGCGCGCACGAGGGCGATCCGCGCCTGGGGTACCGGTTCGCGGCGCTGAACGCGCTGATCAGCGGGTTCGCGGTCTTCGTGAACAGCATCGGCGTACGGATGTTCGCCGATTCCACGCTCTATACGGCGCTGAAAAACGGGGTCGTCGCCGTCGCCGTGACGCTGCCGTTTCTCCTGAGCCGCGGCCGCCGGTCGGAACTGGCGCGGCTCACGCGGTGCGAGTGGAGTCTCCTCCTCCTGATCGCCGTGGTGGCGGGCAGCGTCGCCTACGGCGTGGATTTCCGGGGGCGGCAGATCAGCACCGCGACGACCGCCGCGGTGATCGGACACACGCAGTTCCTGGTCGTCGCGGCGGCGGCCAGGATGTTTCTAGGCGGAAGTTCCCCCCGCGTAGGGCTCCCGGATTGAGCGGGAGCCCTTAATTTTCATGGCTTAGCGGGGAGCGGCGGGCACGGAATGCGTACCCATGTAAGTCTCTATT
>JAJPJJ010000118.1 GCA_021324295.1 Bacillota bacterium | reverse complement strand
CCTCGTGCTCGAGGGTGATCGTCCGCGCGCCGGAGGCGGTGCGCGGCCCGGCGATCCCCTCGAGGACCCCGGGCGCGAACACCAGCCGCTCCCCTTCCCGGATCCGGCGCCCCGGCCGCACGAGCGCCTCCCACGTCTCCCCGGAGAGCGGCCGCACGAGCAGGACCTCCACCCTGCCCCCGGTCCCCCGCCGCGCGCGAAGACGCGCCGGCAGCACCCGCGTGTCGTTGAGCACGAGCACGTCGCCCGGCCGCAGGTACTGCGGAAGGTCCCGGAAGATCCGGTGGTCGACACGACCCGTCTCACGCGACAGGACGAGGAGGCGCGCGCTATCCCGGGGACGGGCCGGGGTCTGCGCGATCAGGTGGCGCGGGAGGACGTAGTCGAAGTCCGAGAGCCGCATCGCCGTCCTCGGCGAACCACACGGCGCGCGCTGGGTCGGCGCCGGGGGGCTGCGGCGCCGCGTCCCTCAGTACCGCTGCTCCACCGCGACGCCCGTATAGTAGTATTGCAGAATCTTCTCGAAGGTGTACCCCCGCGCGGCCAGCGCCCGGGCGCCCCACTGGTCCAGGCCGACGCCGTGGCCGGCCCCGCGCCCGGCGAAGCTCACGTCCGCGCCGCTACGGGCGATCGTAAACATCGTGCTCCGGACGACGCCCGCGCCGACGAGGAGCCGGAAGCGGTTGGCGCTGATCTCCTGTGCCGAGCCGTCCTCCCCGCGCAGCCGCACGGTGATGGATCGGCCCCACGGCGTCACGCGACCCGGCTCGATCTGGTCGAGCGCCGGCACGTCGATCCCCCCGCGGCGGAGGGAGGCCTCGATGGACGCGAGCGGCAGGCGCGCGTCCCACGCGAACCCCGGCGCACCGAGCGCATACGGATCCGGGACGCCCCGCAGATACGGGTAGGCCGTGCCCCAGACGCTCTCGCTGTCCTCCGTGTGCCCGCCGGAGTTGGAGTGGTACGCGGCGAAGATCGGCCGGCCTTCGTACGTGACGAGGAGCGCGCGCGTGGCGTCGACCGCCGCGGTCGCCGCAGGGTCCTCCCCGGCCACGCCGAGATACACCTGGTCGTCGGTCGTCGCCGAGAGGTCGTACCCGCCCGCCGCGCCGCGGCCGGACGACGCCAGCCGGTGCACCGCGAGCGTCCTCGCGGCCACCGCCTGTGCCTTCACCGCCTCCGCCGGCCAGCGGGGACTGATCTCGCCCTTGATGACGCCGTAGAGGTACTCCTCGAGCTCCACGTCGTCGATCGCCACGAGCCGCCCGGCGGCGGTGCGCCGGATCTCGATGACGCCGCGATAGGGCCGGCCGTCCACCCGGAGGAACCCCGCCTGCGGCGTGAGGCGGACCACCGGGCCAAAGGTGTTTGCGGAGATCTCGATGCCGTCGGGCGTGGGCGAGGCGATCCAGGCGGTCCCCGGGAGGAGCTCCTGCCCGCCGGACGGCTCGGCCGCGACGACGGGGCCGTCGGCGGCGAGGCGAAGCGACGGCTGCTCGATCGCGATCCCGACACGGATGGCCAGGGGCTCGACGGCCCTGGCGGGCGGCGAGCCGCCCGCCGCCACGCCGGCCAGCGCGACCGCCAGCGCGATCGTCCGCAGCACGCGCCCGAACCGGGCGCCGCGGTCGCCGCCGGGCCCTCCCCGCCCGTGCGCGTCGGCCCCTCGCCGTCTGGTCATGCGGCATCGCCTCTCGGAACGGGTTGTCCTGTGACCGGCGCCGGCGCGGGCGTGGGTCGTCCGCCGCGGGCCGAGGTCTGCCACAGCGATGTGCGCTGTACAAGATACACGGCGCGGGGGCGCGGTCCTGCCTGCGAGAGCGTAGCGGCCCCGGGGTGGTGCGATGCCGAGCGGCCCTTCGCCAGGAAAAGCGCGGTTAACCTCCCTCGGAGCTCCGGGAGGCGATGGGGGTCGGGCCGATGGTCGCCGCGGTTCAGCGCCGGGCGAAGAAGAGGTTGAGCAGCAGCGTGAGCAGCAGGCTCAACAGCAGGCTGCCGACCAGGGGCACATAGAGCACAAAACCCTTGCGCTGGATGTAGATGTCCCCGGGCAGGCGTGGCATCGACCCCATCAGCATCACCAGCCCGCCCATGATGATCAGCAGCACACCGAGCAGGATCAGAAACTTCCCGATCTGCGGCATCGCTCCACGCCTGCGCCGCGCGGTCCTCAGAACAGAGCGCCCTGCCCGCGCGCGCCCCGGTCGGCCGGCGGCCGCGGCACCGCCAGCCCCAGGTGCTCGCACGCCGGGGGAGTCACGCGCCGGCCGGATTGGGTGCGCGTGAGGAACCCGATCTTGAGCAGGTACGGCTCCACCATCTCCACCAGGCTGTCGACCTCTTCGTTGAGGGTCGCCGCGAGCGCGTCGATCCCGACCGGCCCGCCGCCGTAGACCTGGATGATGGTGCGCAACAGCTCGCGATCCTGGGCGTCGAGCCCCAGCGGGTCCACGCCCTCGAACTCCAGCGCCTCGCGCGCGACCTCCAGCGTAATTGTACCGTCCGCGCGCACCTGCGCAAAGTCCCGCACCCGGCGCAGGAGCCGGTTGGCGATCCGCGGCGTGCCCCGCGCCCGGCGCGCGATCTCCGCGGCTCCTTCGTCGGTGATCGCCACGCCCAGGATGGAGGCGGACCGGCGGACGACGAGCGCGAGGTCCTCGACCGGATAGAAGTCGAGGTGGTGCGTGATGCCGAACCGCTCGCGCAGCGGGGAGGACAGCAGCCCGGCGCGCGTGGTGGCGCCCACCAGGGTGAACGGCTTGAGCGTGTAGCGCAGCGTCCGCGCGTGCACGCCCTTCTCGATCACGAAGTTGACGCAGAAGTCCTCCATCGCCGGATAGAGGAACTCCTCGACCGCCCGCGGCAGCCGGTGGATCTCGTCGATGAACAGCACGTCGCCGCGCTCGAGGTTGGTGAGGATCCCCATCAGATCCCCGCCCCGCTCGAGCGCCGGCCCGGACGTCGTCACGATGCTCGTCCCCATCTCGGCGGCGATGACGTTCGCAAACGTCGTCTTCCCGAGCCCGGGCGGGCCGTGCAGGAGCACGTGGTCCAGCGCATCTCCCCGCTCGCGCGCCGCCTGGATGCTGATCCGCAGCCCGCTCACCACCCGCGCCTGGCCGATACATTCGCGGAGCAGCCGCGGCCGGAGGCTGCGGATGAACTGTTCGTCCTCCCCGCCGTCCGCGCCCCGGCGCGCTGCGCCGCCCGCGTCCTGCGCGCTCCCGCGCGTCGGCCGCTTCTCGGGATCGGGCACCGGCCCGACGATCCGCTCGCGCGTCATGCCGGACCTCCTCGCTCCGCGCGGTAGACCTCCTCGAACAGCTCCTCCGCGGACGCGATCGTGGGATTCCGGCGCAGCGCCTCGTCGACCATGCGCCGCGCCTCCGCGGCCCGGTGGCCGAGCTGGCCGGTCAGCACCTCGATGACCTCGTCGCGGAAGTCCATCGCGGTCTCCTCCGCCGCGGCCGGCGCCTCCGTCCGCAGCAGCGCGTACTTCCCCATCTTACCGTGGAGGGTGGCGACGATCTTCTCGGCGGTGCGTCCCCCGATCCCCGGCAGCCGGCGCAGGAACGCGACATCCTTCCGCTCGATCGCATCGGCGACCCGCTCGACCGGATGCACGAGCGCCTTCATCGCCTTCGTCGGGCCGAGCCCGTCCACGGTAATGAACCGCTCGAAGAACTCCCGCTCGACCTCCCGCAGAAACGCGACGAGGAGCGGCCGGGGCTGGTTGGCGGACACATGGTACGACACGTGCAGCTCGACCGTCTCGGCGATCCGCTGCGGGTCGGCGCGCAGGAGGTCCCGCAGGAAGCCCGGCAGGTGCACCTCGTACCCGACCCCGCCACAGTCGAGAACCAGCATCTCCTCGGTGCGGCGCAGGACGCGCCCACGCAGGAACGCGATCATGGGAGGTCCTGCGCCCGGGCCGGGGGCGGGGACGCGCCGCGCCGGAACAGCGCCACGAGCGCGATGGCGAGCGCATCCCCGACGTGCGCCCCCGGCTGCTCGCCGAGGCGCAAGAGGGTGCGCACCGTGCGCTGGATCTGGCGCTTGCCGGCCCGACCGGACGCGACGATCGCCCGCTTGACCGCCGCGGGAGGAATCGACTCCACCGGCACGCCGGCCTGCGCGGCCGCCAGGCAGATGACGCCGCAGACGTGCCCCATGACGATCGCGGTGCGCGGAAACGCCGTGTGGGCAAAGAGGTCCTCGAGCGCCACCGCGGTCGGCCGGCCGTCGGCCAGCACGTCGCGCACGCCCTCGTGCAGCTCCCGCAGCCGCGCCGGAAGCGGGCTGCGGCTGGCGGTGCGGATCACGCCCGCTTCGACCACGGTCATCCGGGAGCGCGACGCCTCGACGAGGCCGTAGCCGGTGAACCGAAGGCCGGGATCGATTCCCAGGATGCGCATGATCACCGCCTCGCGGGCGCGCGGCATTCGAACCTTTGTTCGCCATCGGGGCGGGGATTCCTCCGGGACCACCGGCGCCGATGCGTGGGTGGGCCAGTCGGCGGGTCCCCGTCCCCGGCCCGGATGGTGCGCGGACTGCCTACGGCGCGAGGAACAGCGGCTTGATCCCCCGCATGCGGAGGTAGATCGTCAGCTGGCCGTTGTGGTAGAAGAGGTGCGGGACCTGCCCGGCGACCACGGCGCCTTGCGGCATCTGCGCGCCCCACGGGGTCGTAACGGTGCGTCTCTCCTCGTCCTCGGTCAACCGGCGCAGGTTTGCCAGGAACCGCTCGCCGCTCTGCCGCATCGCGTCGAGCACGTCGCGCTTCGCGCGCACCTGGTCCGGCGCGTAGGCGAGGACCCGCTCCCACGTCGTCTTCCCGATATTCTCCCCGAACAGCACGTTCGAGTTCGCCATGTGCAGCGCGATCTCGCGGAACGACCGGGTTTCGAGGCCGTCGGGCCTGAACTCCATCTCGCCCTCGGGCATCGCCTCGGCGTTTCGCTGCGCGGTGCCCCAGATCATCTGAAACATAGGCGCGAGGGTCTCGCGGATCGCCATCGCCCACCTCCAGGGGAATCGGCTGCCGTGCACGCGGGCGCCGGGTGCTCACCCGACTTGCTGCAGCACCTCGTCCGGGATCTCGAAGTTGGCGTAGACGCGCTGGACGTCGTCGTGGTCCTCGAGCGCGTCCATCAAGCGCAGCACCTGCTGCGCCTCCTTGCCTGCGAGCGGCACCGTGGACTTGGGGACCATCGTGATCTCGGCCGACGCCAGCGCGTACCCGGCCTGCTCCAGCGCGTGGCGCACCCGCGCGAAGTCCTCAGGCGCGGTCGTGATCTCGTAGTCGTCGCTGAGCGTCTTCATGTCCTCGGCCCCGGCCTCGACGGCCGTGGCAAAGACCTGCTCCTCCGGCGCCGCGCTCCGAGCGATGGTGATGAGGCCCTTCTTCTCGAAGAGCCAGCCTACGGAGGCGCCCATGGATCCGCCGGACTTCGTGAAGATGTTGCGGATCTCCGAGGCGGTGCGGTTCCGGTTGTCCGTCTGCACCTGGACCAGCACGGCCACCCCGCCGGGCGCCATCCCCTCGTAGGTGACCTCCTCGTACCGGTCGCCCTCGCCGCCGCCCACGCCGCGGGCGATCGCCCGCTGGATGTTGTCGTTCGGCATGCTGGCCTCGCGCGCGCGGTCGATCGCCGCGCGCAGGCGCACGTTCGCGTTGGGATCGCCCCCGCCTTCCTTGGCCGCGACGATGATCTCCCTGGTCAGCTTGCTGAAGAGCTTGCCGCGCTGCTGGTCGACCTTGGACTTCTTGATCTTGATGTTGTGCCACTTGGAGTGTCCCGACATCTCGGCTCCCCCTTGGACCCCGCCGCGCCGGCCCGGGCGGCACGCGCGGGCGGACGCGATCCTGCTGACGTGGGGCCATCGGATGCGGCCGGGGCAGTGCGGCGCGGTCTTGGGCGCGGCCCCGCGGCCGGCCCGCGGGCTGCCACCACCACTATAATCTGCCGCGCCGGTGACGCGCAACCGGCGCAGCGCGCGCCGCTGCGCCGGGCGACCCCGGGATCGGGGCATCGCGGCTCCCGGCGCCGCAGGTCAGCGGATTGGAACCGTGACCGTGGTCGTGGCGCTGTCCGCGCCGGCCGTTGCGGACGCGGTGATGACGAGGCTGCCCCCGGAGGGCTTGAGCCACGGGTCGACCCGGTACGCAAACGCGCCCGACTGATCGACCCGGATGTAGACGTCGGCGACCTGGACCCGCAGCACGCCACCCTGGCTGAGGACCGTGAGGTGCACCGTCGCGCCCGGCCGGGTCACGCCCTGTACGACCACCGGAGGGGTCACGGCTTCACCCTCCCGTGGCGCGGTGATGGTGAGGGAGAGCGGCCCGGTCGACACCGGAACGGCCGGCGGGGCCTCGGACGGAGCGGGACCGGGCGCAGGGGCCGGAGGGCCGGCTTGTCCGTTCCCCTGCGGTGCCGCCTGGTCCGGCCCGGGCTGCTGCTGGGCGGGTGGGCCGGAGCCCGGCTGGCCGGCGGGAGCGGGCGTGACCGCGGGGCTGGCCAGGGTTTCCGGCTCCGTGCCCCGGACGAACAACTCGGGATGCGCGCCGGCGCAGACCGCCCCGGCCGGGGCGGCCGCGGGGCCGCACACCGTCTGCTCCACGACCCCGTCGGGCCGCGGCCAGTCGTCCTGGGGATGCCCCGCCGTGGCCTTCTTCATGAACGCGGCCCAGATCTGGGCGGGCACGCTGCCGCCGGGGACGCGGTTCATCGGCGAGTCGTCGTCGTTCCCGACCCACACGCCCGTCACCATGTACGGCGTGTACCCGATGAACCAGGCGTTGCGGTAGTCGTCGGTGGTCCCGGTCTTGCCGGCCTGCGGGATCCCGATGTTGGCGGCGGTCCCCGTCCCCCTCTGCACGACGCCCTTGAGGAGGTCCGTCATGAGGTACGCCACCTCCGGGCTGAGGACGACGCGGCGCTCCGGGACCTGTTCTTCGAGCACCTTGCCGCGATAGTCGGTCACCTTGGTGATCGCCATCGGCGTGGCCCGGATGCCCTCGGTGGCGAACACCCCGTAGGCCGACGCGAGCTCCAGCAGCGTGACGTCCGAGGACCCGAGCGTCAGCGAGAGGTTGGCCGCGAGCGGGCTCTGGATGCCCATCCGGTGCGCCAGGTCCACGATGGCCTTGGGGCCGACCTCCTGCTCGAGCCGGATCGATGCCACGTTGATCGAGTTCTCGAGCGCGTAGCGGACCGTCACCTGGCCGTGCCACTTCTGGTCGTAGTTCTGGGGCTTCCACACCTTGCCCCCGGGGAGCTGGAACTCGATCGGCTCGTCCCGCAGGAGGTGGGTCGGCGGGATCCCTCGCATGAGGGCGACCGTGTAGGTGAACGGCTTGAACGCGGATCCTGGCTGCCGGTGCGCCTGCCAGGCCCGGTTGAACTGGCTCGTCCGGAAGTCGTAGCCGCCCACCATCGCCCGGATCGCGCCGGTCCGCGGGTCCAGGACGACGACCGCGCCCTGGTGCACGTTGAGGTGCTGACGGAGCGCGCTGTCGATGCCCCGGCGGAGCGCCTCCGTCGCCTCGGCCTGCAGGGTGAGGTCCAGGGTCGTGTACACGCGCAGCCCGCCCTTGTACAGGGTGTCCTCGCCGTAGCGCTGGAGCAGCGTCGGCAGGATGTAGCTGACGAAGTACGGCGCGCGGACGCCGATCAGCCCGGCGTTCCCCTTCGCGGCGAGCGGCAGCGGCCGGTTGAGGGCGGCCTCTCGGTCCCGCGGCGTGATATCGCCCACATCCACCATGCGCTGCAGCACCTCGGCCATGCGCGCCCGCGCCCGCTCCGGATGCTCGTACGGTGAGTAGGCCGACGGCGCCCGGATCAGCCCGGCGAGCATGGCGCTCTCGGGCAGCGTGAGCTCGCGGGCCGGCTTGCCGAAGTACACCTCGGCGGCCGTCTCGACGCCGTAGGCACCCTGTCCGAAGTACACCTGGTTGAGGTAGCGCTCGAGGATCTCGTCCTTGGTCAGCCGGCGTTCGATCTGGATCGCGAGCAGCATCTCCGCGATCTTGCGCCCGATGGACTTCTCGCTCGTCAGGAACAGGTTGCGCGCGAGCTGCTGGGTGATCGTGCTCCCGCCCTCCGCGTAGCCCCCTTCGACGAGGTTCCGGAGCCCGGCCCGCAGGATGCCGCGCAGCGAGATCCCGCGGTTGCGGTAGAAGTCCGCATCCTCGGTATCGATGACGGCCCGCTGCAGGACGAGGGGCACCTGGGAGAGCGGGATGCTGTCGCGGTTCTCGCGGTAGAGGCTCGCGACGAGCTGGCCGTCCGCGGCGTAGATCCGCGTCGCCTCGCTCGGCGGGTTGTACAGGGCATCGACGGACGGCAACCGGGTGCTGACGGCGAGCGCCACGCCGACGAGCACGCCGATCGCGAGCAGGGCGACCGTGCCGCCGACGCCCGCGACGATGAGGACCCAGCGGACCACGGCCTGCACGGGGAACGCGCCGGACGGTCGACGCGCGGCGTGCCGGGCGCGCCCAGCGCGGGATCGGGCGGGGTTGTGCGGCGGTCTGCTCACCTCTGGCCTCTCCCTGCTGCGGCGGTGTATGGAGCGTCTCGGCGACCGTGTCCCGCCCGCGCGGCTGTGGCGCGCGGCTTGGCGCTGGCTCTCAGTATACCCCGGCCCCGAGCGGCCTCGCAAGGCGCGCGGCCAGGGGCCGCGCCGCCGGCTGGCCCACGATCCGTCCTGGATCCGGTCCGTCGAGGCTCGCCTCGCCCCGCGTGCGCCCGCCGGCCGGCATGAACGTTTTTCCCCACGGCGGCCCCGTCCCGTCGGCTCGCCGACGACGGGTCAGTCCGTGAAGTCCTCCACCACGACGACCCCGCGCGCGCCGCCGTCCTGCACGCCGATCCCGACGCGGCGGTAGTCCCGCGAGAGGATGTTCTCACGGTGGTCCGGGCTGTGCATCAGCAGCGCGTGGGCCGTGGCGACGTCGGGGGCGTAGGCCAAATTCTCGCCGGCATACCTCGGGTGCACGCCCGCGCCGGCCATCCGGTCCCAGGGCGACCGGCCGTCGCGGGACCGGTGCGAGAGGTAGCCGAACGCGAACATGTCCTCGGCCTGTTGCCGCGCCACGGTCCGGAGAACCGCGTCCGGCGCGAGCGGCGCCAGGTGCGCGTCCCGCCGCGCGCGGTTCAGCAGGCCGAGCAGCGTGTCTTCCAGCCCGGCGTTCGGCCGGGCCGACGGCACCCGGTAGGGGAGCACGTAGCGGGTGGAGAGCTCCCGGTCCAGGGTGGCCCCGGCGGTGCGCTCGCGCGGCGGCGTCGCGCCGCGCGGCTGCGCGCACACGATCACGCTCAGAGCAACGAGGACGATCCATGCCCGTCTCGCGGCGGATCTCTCCCTTCGGCAGCCCGGCCGACCCCTGGGGTCCCGTGGCTTTGCGCCCCCACATCGCTGTGGGTTTGCCTTTGTCGAGGAGCGCCGGCCCTCTACGCGGTGTGCTGCCCTGGCGCCGCGGCCGCCCTCGGCGTCCAGGGTCCCGGGTATTTGGGTGCCCTCAACGACGCCGGCTCAGACGCGGACCGGTGCGGGCGAGGGGGCCGCGCGCCGCCGCCCCGGCCGCGCGGGCCGGTCGTCTCGTCCCGGCGCGAGGGGGGAATGATACGCGGCGATGTCCACCTGCCCCGGCTGCGCGAGCCCTCTCGAACGCTGCGCCGCCGACCACGGGGTCTACTGGCGGTGCCCGCGCTGCGGCGGCCGGGCGGTGGGACTGGGCCTGCTCCGGAGGAGCCTCGATCCTTCGCTCGTGACGCACGCCTGGATCTCCGCCCGCAGCGGCGAGGCCGGGGCCGGGCGGCCGTGCCCGATGTGCGGGGCGCCGATGCGCCTGGTGAGCGTCCCCGGCGTGCCGCCGGTCGCCCTCGACGTGTGCACCGTCTGCGAGCTCATCTGGTTCGATCCCGCCGAGTACGAAGTGCTCCCCAGGCAGCCCCGCGCGGCGGAGCCGCTCCTCCCGCCCGAGGCGGCCGCCGCGCCGCCGATCGCGGAGGTGCGCGGGGGAGCCGAGCGGCGTCGCCGCGACGGGCAGCACGAGCCGCCGGGGGAGTGGTGGAAGTACCTCGCCGGGCTCTTCGGGATGCCCGTCGAGGATGGCGAGGAGACGCTGTACCGCCCGCCGTGGGCGACGTGGGCGCTCGCGGCGGTCACGTCGCTCCTGAGCTGCGCCGCCTTCCCGCACCTGGCCTACTGGGTCGCGCGCTTCGGCCTCGTTCCCGCGCAGGCCGCCCGGTACGCCGGCGCGACGTTCGTCACGTCGTTCTTCCTCCACGCCGGCGTCGTGCACCTCGCGGCCAACATGTACTTCCTGATGATCTTCGGAGACAACGTCGAGGAGGCGCTCGGCGCCGCGCACTACCTCCTGCTGGTCTTCCTGGCCGCGGTGACCGGGGGAGCGGTCCACGCTGCGCTGGATCCCCACCAGCGCGTCCCGGTCATCGGCGCGAGCGCCGGTATCGCGGGGGTCGTGGCCTTCTACGCGTGCCGGTTCCCGCGGGTGCGGCTCAAGTTTCTCTGGAGCCTCTGGCTGCGCAGGTGGTTCACCCTCCCCGCGTGGGCGTTCTTCGCGATCTGGATCGCCGTCCAGGCGGCGGGCGTCGTAGGCCAGCTCCGCGGCCACTCGTCGGTCTCGGCGCTCGGCCACGTCGGCGGAGCATCCATCGGGGTTCTGTTCTACCTGGCGTGGCGGTTCGCCGGCGACGACGGCCCCGGCTTGCCGGCCGGCGGGGAGTGACGCCGGTTACCCCGAGCGCCCGTCCCCCGCGGGGCCGCTGGCCGCGCCGGGATCGTACCGGTCGGCACGCGCCTGGAGGAACGCCTCGACGACCTGGCGATCAAAGGCCTTGCCGGCCTGCGCCCGGATGTACGCCTGCGCCTGCTCCGCGCTCCAGGGCCGGCGGTACGGCCGGAACGACCGCAGCGCGTCCCAGACGTCCGCGACGGCGAAGATGCGCGCGGCCAGGGGAATCTCCTCTCCCCGCAGGTGGCGAGGGTAGCCGCTCCCGTCCCACCGCTCCTGGTGGCAGTACGGGATGTCCAGCGCCGGGCGGAGATACGTGATCGGGAACAGCAGCTCGTACGCGTACACCGGGTGGAGACGCATGATCTCCCACTCCTCCATGGTCGGAGGCCCGGGCTTGAGCAAGATGGCGTCCGGGATTCCCATCTTGCCGATGTCGTGCAGCAGGGCGCCGCGCCGGATGTGCAGGAGGTCGGCCTCGGGCACTCCCATCTCGCGGGCCAGGTGCAGGGTCAGGTGGGTGACCCGCCGGCTGTGCTCCCCGGTCTCGCGGTCCCGCAGGTCGAGGGCGCGCGCCCACCCCTCCAGGGTGGCGTCGTAGACCTGAACGAGCTCGGCGTTGGACCGCTGGAGCTGCGCGAACAGCATCGCGTTGTCGACCGCGATCGCAGCCTGACCCGCGAGGGCATCCAGCAGCTCGAGCCATCCGTGATCCGGCGCAAGCGGACTCCGGTGGAAGATCTCGAGCAGCCCCGTGAGGTGCCCCTTGGCGGTGAGCGGCCGGGCACAGTAGGAGACGAACTGCTCCCCCTCCGGCGCGGCCGCGCGGCCGGGGTACCCCGGGGCTCCGCCCGCTCCGTGGATCGGCACCGGATGGCGACCGAGCGCGGCGATGCCGGCCAGGACGTCCCCCGGCGGGATCCACCGGTCCCGGACGGCCGTGCCGCGGAAGCCGCGGCCGGCGGCGTGCTCGAGCCGCCGGGTCTGCGGGTTGAGCACGAGAATCGCCGCGGCGTCCACGCCGAGCTGGGCGGTGACGTGATCGAGCAGCGCGCCGAGGGCGACCCGTGCGTCCTGGCTACGGGCGATGACCGCATCGATCGCGCGCAGCGCGGCGAGCTGGCTCTGCTGGCGCTGGAGGCAGGCCTCGGCGCGCTCGAGGTCGGCCAGGTGCGCGGCCTGCAGGGCCCGCATGTCGCCCAGCTCGGCCCGGAGCGTGCGCGCCTCGGCTTCGGCGCGGCGACGCGCCGCCTCGGCACGGTCGAGCGTGGCGCGAAGGAGCATCGCGGCCGGCACGAGGACGATGCCGAGCACGAGGGCCACGGAGACGCCGAGGAGCGGAGCCGGGACCGCGGGGGCGCGCACGAGGAGGTCGCCCACCCGGAATCCGGCGTCGGCGAGGGAGCGGGCCACGAGCGCGCACGCGAGGAGGCCCGCGAAGCCGGCGGCGGCCCGGAGGAACCGCAGGGCCTGGCGCGGCGGGGCGGCCACGCCCGGGATCGGCACCTCCACGCTCCGCCCCTCCAGCCTGTGGACAGACATGCAGCACCTGCCGACGTGCCGGGGCTCTCGCCCCGGACAGCGCTTACGCTCGTCCAGCTTCGGCAGGCCCGGCCGGCCTCGGGCGAGGCCCCGTGGCTTTGCGTCCCTGCGTCGCCGCAGGTTTGCCTTTCTCGGCTGGAGACCCCCTGCGCGTTCCTCAGCACTATGCCCTCGCCCGCTCCGCCGTAGACCTCGGGCGCCGTCCGCGCGCCGCGCCGGGGGCGCGGCGCGCGGCTCGCCCCGCCCACCCAGGCGGCCGGGGCCGCGGCGATCGGGGCGCGGTCCGGCGGCCCGGGGCGCCGAAGCGAGGTCTACCGCGGCGCAAACGGGGCACGATGTTACGTGACGCCGCTGATGCGGAGGTGAGGATGCGCCCGGTGCGCACGAGACTCGCAGTGATCGCGACGCTGGTGACCGTCGGTGTCCTGACCGCCGGCATCGCAGGAGCGCAGCCGGGGACCGGCGAGTCGTACTGGGGCGAGCACACCCTGAACGGGATCCTCCACACGTGGCCCGCGGTGGCGATCGCGGTGCTCGCCGCGCTCGTGGTCGGGCGACTCCTGGGGTTCTACGAGATGGGCGCGGCGACGACGCTGCTCGTGCTGGCGGCGATCGCGTTCCTCGTGTACCAGTTCTACTGGAGGCCGGTCCCGCCGGTTTCGTCCCAGGTGCTCCGGCACGCCGGCCCTCGGCAGGCCCTCGCCGTCGGCCGGCGGGTTATCGCCCGCTGATCCCGCCTGCCGGGCGCAGCAGCCGCGACGAGTTGCCCAGGATGCCGAGGTCCGGCAGCGACTGTGCGGCGGCCGCGAAGATCGGCGGCAGCAGCCCCATCGCGGCGAGCGAGAGCCCGAGCAGGTTGTAGAGGGCGGTCAGGGCGATGTTTGCCCGGATCACCCGCATCGTGCGGCGCGCGATGGCGAACACCTCGGGAACGAGTGTCCAATCGTCCCGCATCAGCGCGACGTGGGCCGCCTCGATGGCCACGTCGCTCCCCGCGGCGCCCATCGCGATGCCGACGTCGGCCTGCGCGAGCGCCGGGGCATCGTTCACCCCGTCGCCCACCATGACGACGGTGCGCCCGCTCCCCTGGTACGCTCGCACCGCGGCGATCTTGTCCTCCGGCAGGAGGTTCGCCCGGTAGGGAATGCCGAGACGCGCCGCGAGGGCCGCGGCCGTCGGCTCGTTGTCGCCGGTCAGCAGCTCGATGTGCCGGACGCCCAGCGCGCGCGCGGCGTCGAGGGCCGCCGGCACCTCCGGGCGCACGGCGTCGGCGGCCGCGACGATCCCGATCGGGCTCCCGTCGCGCGCCACGAACAGCAGCGTCTTCCCCTGGCGCGCCAGCGCGTCTGCCGCCGCGATCGACGGGGCCCCGGGGATCATCCGGCGGCTCCCGACGGCGATGGCGTGCCCCTGGACCCGCGCCCGCACTCCCAAACCCGGAAGCGCCTCGAAGTGCTCGGGCTCCGCAGGCACGATCCCGCGCTCGCGCGCGGCCTCGCGCACCGCCTCCGCCAGCGGGTGCTCGGAGTACCGCTCGCAGGACGTCGCGGCTCGGAGGACGTCGCGGGCCGACGCGCCGTCGAGCGGGATGACGTCCGTCACCCGCGGCCGGCCGAGCGTCAGGGTGCCGGTCTTGTCGATGAGCAGCACATCCGCCCGCGCGAGCGCCTCCAGGTGCCTGCCGCCCTTGATGAGCACGCCGCGCTTGGCCCCCGCGCCGATGGAGGCGAGCAGGGCGACCGGCGTCGCGAGGGCGAGCGAGCACGAGCACGCCACGACCAGCACCGCGGCCGTCGCGAGCGGATCGCGCCGGACGAGCAGCGTGAGGGCGGCGATGCCGGCGACCACGGGGAGGTAGTAGGCGGAGAACCGGTCAACGACACGCTGGACGTCCGCCCGGTGCGCCTCGGCCTGCTCCACCAGCCTCACCACACGCCCGAAGGTGGTATCGCGGCCGATCCGGGAGGCGCGCACCCGGAGGCTGCCCAGGCGGGCGAGCGTGGCGGCGAACACCACCGATCCGGGCCCGGCCTCGACCGGCATCGACTCTCCGGTGATCGCCGCCTGGTCCACCGTGGCCTGCCCGTCGATGACCTCGCCGTCCACCGGGATCTGCTCGCCCGGTCGCACGACGACCGTCTCGCCCACCCGCACCTCGCCCACCGGGACCTCGGACTCGATCCCGCCGCGGACGACACGCGCCGTCCGGGGCGCCATCGCGGTGAGGTCGCGGACCGCCCGGCGCGCGCGATCGGTGGTGAACCGCTCCACGGAGTCGCCGACCCGCATGAAGAGCACGACCACCGCCGCGGTGGCCCACTGCCCGATGGCCAGCGCCGAGGCGACGCCCAGCGTCATCAACGTGTGGGCGATGATCCGGCGCCGGAGCGCGGCCCGCAGCACCTTCCGGAAGACGGGATAGCCGGCGATGAGCACGATCGCCACCCCGATCGGCCGGGGGACCCACGCGGTCAGCCGCTCGAGGAGGCCCAGTTGCTCGCCGACCACGACGACGAAGAGCACGACGCCGGAGACCACGCCGAGCAGCGCGAGCACCTGTCGCGTGAAGCGCTCGGAGCGCGCGTCCGCCACGGTCAGCGACCCGCCGGCGCCGCGTACCGCGTGCACTCGTAGACGCCGCGTGCCACGTCCGCCAGCAACTCGTCGGCGAGGCGGAGGAGCGAGGCCACACGCCGGTCGCTGAGCTCGTAGCGGACGTGGCGGCCCTGCTGCTCGCACACCACGAGCCCGCAGTCGCGCAGGCAGCCGAGGTGGTTGGAGACGTTCGGCTGGCTGAGCCCCGTCGCATCCACGATCTCGCTCACGGTCAGCGGACCCCGGCGGAGCGCCTCCACGATGGAGAGGCGCGACGGATCGGAGAACCCTCGGAAGAGCTTGGCCTTGAGGCCGACGCCCTGGGCCCGCGCGACGGTCAGCATAGGGGCTCTGGCTCCCATCATCGCATAATTGCCTGCTGATAGATTAGCACGGGGCCCGGGCATCATCAACCGGCTGCCACGCAGGGCACGCAGGGGCGACGCCGCGTTCGAGATTCGATCCGAGAGCCAGTCGCTCGCCGAGCTCCGCGAGAAGGTGCACGCTTACCCAGTCAACGGCGCGCGCATCGCGATCCTCATCGACCCGGATGGGCGGTCCGTCGAGGTCCACCGCCCCGGCCGCGATCCGGAGCTCCACACCGATCCGGGCGACCGTGGCGCTCGACCCGGAGCTGCCGGGGTTCGTACTGGATCTCCAACCGGTTGTCGACGCGTAGACGGGACACGCCCACGAGGAACCGCTCGACGGCTTCTTCCGGGCGTGGCGCGCGACCCCCCCGAACGCCTCGGCGCCCGGCCGTCCGCATCCGATCGGCTGGGGGACAACTGCCCCGGGGAAGGGAAACTGGACTCCACTCCGGTTCGGGATGTCGGCGGATGCGACGAGCCTCGACCCGATCATCCGAGCGACAAGCCCTCGATCTATACGATGCTCCTGATCTTCGATCAGCTTGTCGGGACCGGGCCCCAGGCGACGACGATCGAGCCTGGACTTGCGGCATGCTGGACGATCTCGGCGGATGGAAAGACGTACACCTTGCGCGCCCCTGCTGCTCCTCGAACGCACGGCCTACAGCGAAGGCGACGTCCCGGCGGAGTTCGCCAAGGATCTCTACCGTGGCGACCGGAGCAGGTTCGTCGTGGCAATGGCTCTCGATTCCCAAGCGTAGAACCAGGACCCGACCGTCCGGCGTGCCTCTGGCAGCCTGCCGGACGCTACGGCCTCGGTGCTGCTTGCCGTGGGCGGGGCGCTCTCCCCCGACCCAAGGTCAGGGTGGGCGTGCGTCGTCGAGAACACGCTGCCCGGCGTACGCGCCCCGCGTTCGCGTGGCTGAGTCGCACGAACGGCCCAGCAAGTCGTAACACCATCGCGAAACGGCGGCGGGAACACGCCCGGGCCGGCCTCTAGCGGCGCGCTGTGGGCGGAGCACGCCCGCAGCCGTCCGGCCTCTACGTGGAGCCCGCCCCTGATTGAAGCGTCCGGCCCGCCCCCAACAACGCACGGTAATGCGCGGGGGTCAGCCCGAACGCCGACCTGAAGGCGCGGGTGAAGTGCGCCTGGTCGGCGAATCCCGCGTCGCACGCGACCTCGGCCAGCGGGCGATCACGGTGAATCCGCTCACGCGCGAAGGCGAGACGGCGCATGAGCAGATAGCGGTAAGGGCTGGTCCCGAACCTGATCCGGAACTGGCGGGACAGCTCGTAGCGTGTGAGCCCTGTGATCGCCTCGAGCTCCGTCGAGCGCACGACGCGCGTCTTCTCGGCGTCGAGGAACTGTCGAGCCTGTTCGAGGGCCCGGACGTCGACGCGTCGCGGCGCCCCGACGCTGGCACCTCCCCGCTCTCCGGCCAGTAGGCCGTCCGCCAGGTCGACGATGAGGCTGTCTATCGCCAGCGATTCGAGCGAGGTGCGAAAGGCCCGCTCGATAGCGCGCGACAGCCGCGGGTTCGTCGACACCGGCTCAACGAACGGCAGCGGGGCGGGCCTTCCGCGGAGCACCCGAACCGCCTCGGCCAGGAGCGACGGCTCCACGTACACGATCCGGTACCCGAAGCCCTCGGTCGTACCGGCGCGTCCGTCGTGGGCCTCGTCTGGATAGAGCACGGTCACCTGCCCGGGAGTGCTCGCATGAACCGAGCCCCGGTAATCAAAGACCTGCACGCCGCAGTCCGTCACGCAAACGGCGTACGTGTCGTGCCGGTGCTTCCGGTAGGCCGTCCCCGCGAACCACGCGCGGAACAGCTCGACGCCATCCACCGGCCCGGCACTGGCGATCCACTCCCGGCCGGGTTCCCCGCACGATCGTTCAAGACCCTGGCCCCCCGATCTGGTTTGCTTGAGGCGCACGGATCCGAACCTCCCGGGGCTCTGAACGGGACCCCCAAAGCCGTCTACGACCCTATCCTAACGGAACGGTGGAGCCAGCCGGAAGGATGGACGCGGCGGGAATGATCGGACTCTTCCAGGGCCTGACAACAGCGCACGTCGCCGATGCCTGTTTGCGCACCAAGGTAGGTGTCCGCTGCGCGCCGTCGGAGCTTCGCCCCCTGCGCCCATCCGACCGAGTTGTCGGCAGGGTTCGGCCGGCCCGGCACTACGGGAGCGTCGATATCTTTCTCGAGGCCCTGGAGGGCGCCTCGCCGGGCGAGGTGCTGGTTGTCGACAACTCCGGCCGTCGAGACGAGGCGTGTGTGGGAGATCTGATCGTCCTGGAGGCGAAGCAGGCGGGTCTCGCCGGCATGGTCGTGTGGGGGCTGCACCGGGACACGCAGGAACTCATCGAGATCGTGCTGCCGGTGTTCAGCCTCGGCTGGTGCCCGGCCGGGCCGGTCCGGCTCGACCCGCGGGAAGATGGGGCGTTGGCCTCGGCCCGCGTCGGTTCCTGGACCGTGGGACCCGACGATATCGCGATGGGCGACGCAGACGGGGTGGTGTTCTTGCCGGCGGCCCAGGCGGAAGAGATCGCGGCGGCGGCACGCTCGATCCGGAAGACGGAGCGCGCGCAGGCGGAGAAGATGCGCCACGGGACGTCGCTTCGCCGGCAACTGCGCTTCGCAGATTTCCTTGCTCGACGTGCCACCAATCCAGCGTTCACCCTGCGCGAGCACCTGCGCTGGATTGGTGGTGCCGTCGAAGAATAGGAACCTCCCAGTGACGACCGCACAGATCGTAGCGTTTCTCCTCTTCGCCATCGCGGCCGCCGGTACCCCGGGCCCCGGCAACACGATGCTGACCGCGGTCGGCGCGCGGGCGGGCATCCTGAGAGGCCTTCCCAGCCTGTTCGGCCAGGCGATCGGCATGGGGCTCATGATGTTCCTGGTGCCGTTCGGGCTCGGCAGTCTCGTCCTCCAGTACCCATGGCTGCGATGGGCGCTTAAGGTCGGTGGCGCCGCCTTCTTGCTCTGGCTGTCGTGGAAGATCGCGGCGTCGTCCGGCGGCACCGATTCGCGACCCGACGCGAACCCGGTGGGATTTCTCGGGGCTGCCGTCTTCCAGTGGGGCAACCCGAAGGCCTGGCTCGTCGTGAGCTCGGCCGCGGGCGCGTTTCTCAGCCCCAAGGCGGGCGGTGCCGCCGCACAGGCAGCCTCGCTCGCAGGGCTGTTCGTCATGGCGGCGCTACCGAGCTGCTTCCCGTGGTTGGCGTTCGGAGCCGCTGTCCAGCGCGTCCTGTACAACCATCGCAGACTCAAGACCTTCAACGTCACCATGGCCGTACTGCTTGCCCTGTCGATCGTTCTCATCATCAGGTAGCCGTGCAGGCCAGACAGGGCCGCCAGTGGCGTGTCCACCGCAGCCGCATGCGGGCTCCGGATCGGCGAACCGACGGGGCTTTCTCAGGATCTCGCCGACCGGATGCTCCGGGTCAGCCAAACCCTCGCGCAGGGCGGCACACACCCCGCGCATCGCCAGCCGACGACCGAGAGCGCGTGGCGCACGATCCTCCTTCCCGACTTGGCCGTCGAAGCGATCCGGGATGCGCTGCGGTGGCAGAAGGAACCGCATCTGCGGCTGGGCGGAACGTATCGCGACAGCGGCCTGCGGTTCGTCGGCCCGCACGGCCGCCCGCTCAACCCGTCTACTGTCCGCGACCGCGACCACCTGCCGCGGCTGAGCGGCTCGGCCTGCCGCACTTCCGGGTCCACGCCACCCATCTGATCGCCGCCCGCGCGGGCTACCGGACGGCCGGGGACGGCATTGGGAGAGGTCGCCGTCCCCTACGATCTCCGCGTACGCTCATGCCGCCACACGGGCCCGAGAACGGGCCGCAGCGGTTGCTGATGGTTGGCCAATTGCGGGTAAGCTTTCCCAGCAGTGGGTACCCCTGAGAGACACTGGAGATATGGTGGGCCCTCGTGGACTCGAACCACGGACCTCACCCTTATCAGGGGTGCGCTCTCACCACCTGAGCTAAGGGCCCGTCTCGCGACGTTCATCCTAGCACGCGGGCGCGGACCCGGGCAAGCCGCGCGGCAACCGCGCCGCTAGGGGAGCGCCGCCCCGCCCGGGCGGGGCGGCGCGGGCGACCAGGAGGCCGTGCGGGGATCGCGGTAGCCGCCGAGATCGGCGACCGCCGTGCGCTCGTGCGCCCACGCGGCCGGTGCGATCTGGATGTAGTGGTGCCGCGCGAGCTGCGCGCGCAGCGCCGCGTCGATCGCGTAGTACGGCTCCTGCCCGTGGCCGTAGTCGTTGAGGACGATGTAGTCGAACTCCTCGCCGTCGATCTTCCACCGCACGTCGCCGCCCGTGATCTCGATCCAGGCGGGATCCCCGCCCGCGTAGAACATCGTCTGGGGCGTATCCACGATCGTCCGGCCCCGCGGCAGCCTGGCGACGATCTTGGCCGAGTAGAAGGGGCTGGGGTCGACCGGCGCCGCATGGGCCATCGTCGCCCGCGCGACCGCGTCGATCATCGGGTCGAGCGCATCGTAGAGCACGGTGACGGCTACCACGAAGACGAGCCCGGCCAGGAGCGGGCGGGGAAGCGCGGCGACGGCCCCTCGCCCCGCGGCCGGGCGTTCCCCGTCGCGGGGCCGCTCGGGGTCCCCGCCGGCGGCCGGCCGGGCACGCGGCCCCCCGCGCATCTTCCAGAGGCCGAGCGCGGCCAGCGCGGTCAGCAGGTAGGTGACCGGCAGATCGTAGTACCGGTTGACCAGGCTGTCCCATGGCGCCAGCAGGTACGGGATCGCCCACGGCGCGCACCATATCCACAGCTCGCGCAGCCGCGCGCGCCACCGGGCGGCGAGCGGGATGCCCACGAACAGCAGGAGAAACATCGGCGCGAACAGGTGCGCCTCCACGGCGAGCGGGACCTCGGAGAACGCCTTGGCAAGCCCGCGGAGGTCCCAATCCCGGTGGAAGAACCGCCAGGTAAACACGGACGGCGCGGCGGCCGCGCCGGACGATGCGAGCCACCCCGATGCGATCCACACGAGGCTGGGGAGCGCCGTGAGACCGATGAACGCGGCGGCCTCGACGACGGCCTCGCGCGTCCGCGCGGGGCGGGCCGGCCACCAGATGGCGAGGAACGCCGGGTACAGCAGCGCGGCCGTGAACTTGAACCACACCGCGGCCGCGAGCCATACGCCCGCCCCGGCGAGGTCCCGGCGGCGGTGCGTCTCCCGGTATCGCAGCAGCAGCGCCGCGGCGCCCAGCGCACAGCAGATGCTCGGGGTGTCGAGCTGGACGTTCTGGGCGAAGTAGACGAGGCCGGGAGCACACGCGGCGAACGCCGCGGTGACGAGCGCGATCTGCTCGCTGCGCAACAGGCGGCGGACGAGCGCGGCGAGCAGGGCCACGGCCGCGATCCCGCTGAGCACGATCGGCAGGCGCGCCGCCCACTCGGTCGGGCCGAAGAGCCGAAACGACGCCCAGATCAGCCACGGCACGCCCGGCGAAAACGTGCGATCGATCCCCAGCTCGTTGTGCTGGACCCAGGGGCCGTACCGGTCGAAGTTCAGGGCGATCATCGCGTAGTGGCCCTCGTTCCAGGCCATCAACCGGTTGAACGGCCGCGCGACGTGGGCCAAGCGGAGGGCCGCGCCGAGCGCGGTCGCGGCGGCGACGCCCCACCGGTAGACGCCCGGCGGGAGGTCCGTGCCTTCCCAGGGCGCCGGCCGCCCCACGGGCGGGCGCGGCCCCGCGGCGGGGACGGCGAATGCGCGCGGGACCTGGGACCTGACCGCGCCCGGGGTGCGATCGGGCGGCTTCACGCCGTCAGGCGCACGCGCGCGAACCGGCGCCGGCCGACGCGCACGAGCAGGCCGTCGTGGACGGAGACCTCGGTGTCGGCGTCCTGGACGCGCTGTCCGTCGAGGCTCACCCCGCCCTGGCCGACCAGCCGGCGCGCCTCGCTGTGGGAGTCGACGAGCTCGAGCTGTGCAAGCAGGTGGACGAGGCGCATCCTGCCGTCGCGCAGCGCCGCGCGGCTCAGCGCCACTTCGGGGATCTCCTCCGGCACTTCGCGGCCGCTGAAGACGCGCTCGAACTCCTGCTCCGCCGCCCGCGCGGCCTCCGCGCCATGGTAGATCGCCGTGATCTCGCGGGCGAGGCGCTTCTTCAAGTCGCGCGGGTGCACCCGCCCCTCCCGCAGCGCGGCCTCGAGCCCCCGCACCTCGGGCAGCGGCACGAGCGTGCAATACTCGAAGTACGGGATCATCAGCTCGTCGGGTAGCGACATCACCTTGCCGTACATCTCGCGCGGCGGCTCGGTGATGCCGATGGCGTTGCCGAGGCTCTTGCTCATCTTCTGGACGCCGTCGAGCCCGGGCAGGAGCGGGGTGAGGAGCACCACCTGCGGCTCCTGTCCCAGCTCGCGCTGCAGCTCCCGGCCCATCAGGTTGTTGAACTTCTGGTCGGTGCCCCCGAGCTCGACGTCGGCCTCGATCGCCACGGAGTCGTACGCCTGGCAGAGCGGGTACAGCAGCTCGTGCAGGTGGATCGGCTGGTGCTGCCGGAAGCGCATCGCGAAGTCGTCGCGCTCGAGGATGCGGTGGACCGTGGTCCGGCTGGCGAGCCTGATGACGTCGTAGAACGTCAACGGCCGGAGCCACTGGCTGTTAAACACGACGCGCGTGCGGACCGGATCGAGCAGAAGGCTGTACTGCTCGCGGTAGGTCTGGACGTTCCGCGCGATTTCCTCCGGCGCAAGCGCCGGCCGGGTCTCCGACTTTCCCGATGGGTCCCCGATCAGCCCCGTGAAGTCGCCGATGACGAGGATCGCCTCGTGGCCGAGATCTTGGAACTGGCGCAGCTTCCGGAGCACGATCGCGTTGCCGAGGTGCAGGTCGGGGGCGGTCGGATCCACGCCGAGCTTGACCCGCAGCGGCCGCCCCTGGGCGAGCTTGTCGAGGAGCGCCTCCTCGCTGATGATCTCCACGGTCCCCCGCCGGAGCAGCTCGAGCTGCTCACGCGGGGCGAGCATCCCCATACTGGGGTGAGTATAGCACCGGCCGCCGCACGCCGCCAATCGTGCGCGCGGGGCCGCTTCGCCGCGCGCCGGCGCAAACCGCGTTCAGCGGGCGGGGTGCGGCCCCGCGCCCGGCGCGCAGTTCGCGTGCCAGGGCTCCCGGAACTCCTCCGTCTCCACCTGGAGCGTCACGTGATTGAGGCCGAAGCGCGTACACAGCAGCGTGCCGAGATCCCCGAGGACGCGCTGGGTCTCGGCGACGTCCCGCACCAGCACGTGGCCGCTCACGGCGGGGACGCCCGCGGTCAGCGACCAGATGTGCAGATCGTGGACCCCGCGCACGCCGGGCACCGCGCGCATCGCCCGTTCGACGTCGGCGAGCGACACGCCGCGCGGCGTGCCCTCCATCAGGATCCCCACGGCCTCGCGCACAAGCGACCACGACCCGGCCAGGATGAGCGCGGCGACCCCGAAGCTCACGAGCACGTCCGCCGGCGTCCATCCAGTCGCGAGGATCACCAGGCTCGCCGCGATCGTGCCGATCGCCGCCACGGCATCCCCCAGGACATGGAGGAGCGCCGCGCGGACGTTCAGGTTCCGGCCGTGCGCGCGCGCGAGCAGCGCGCTGCTGAGGAGGTTCCCGGCGAGGCCCAGTACCGCGACGCCGAGCATCCCGGGCGCCGCGACCGGGTGTGGCACCCGCAGGCGAGAGGCCGCCGCGTAGGCGATCGCAGCGGCGATCGCCCACAGCGCTACCCCGTTGGTCGCCGCGGCGAGGATCTCGGCGCGCCGGTACCCGTAGGACATCCGGGCCGTGGCGGGGCGTGTCGCGAGCCAGCTGCCGACGACGCCGATCCCGAGGCTCCCGACGTCCGCGAGCAGGTGCCCGGCATCGGCGAGCAGCGCGAGGCTCCCGGTCAGCCATCCCCCGACCGCCTCGACGGCCATGAGCAGCAAGGTAACGCCGAGCGCCATCCCGAGCGCGCGCTCCGCGCGCTCGGGCGCTCCGCGATGCGTGTGGGCCTGCTCCGTCGTCATCGCGCTCACCGAGGGGAGAGATCCACGATCGTCGCCCCGGTGCCGCCCTCGCCCTCCGCGCCCAGCCGGAACCCCGCCACCTCCGGATGGTGGGCGAGATGCTCGTGCACGGCGCGCCGCAGCGCGCCGGTCCCCTTTCCGTGGATCACCGTCACGCGGGCCAGGCCGGCCAGCGTGGCGTCGTCGAGATACTTGTCCAACTCGGCGAGCGCCTCGTCGGATGTCCGGCCCCGGAGGTCGATCGTGGGGCTCAGCGCGAGCGCCTTGCCGAGGCCCGCGGGGGCGGCGGGGGTGGCGGGCGCGGGCTCGGTCGCCCTCTCTACCCGGCGCAGGTCGCCGAGCGGCGCCCTCACCTTGAGCGCGCCGGTCTGCACCTCCACCTCTCCCCGGCTGTCCGGCCCCGCCTGCACGACCCCGCGCCGGCCCAGCGAGGCGACGAGCACCTCGTCACCGGCGTGGAGATCCTCCGGCGGCGCACCGGCGAGCGGGCCTCGCGCCTCCGCGGCGTACGCGTCGGCGGCCCGGGCCAGCTCGCGCAGGCGCTCGCGCGCCCGGGTCGCACCCTCAGCCGAGGGGCGGGCGCGAAGCTCCGCCAGGAGCGCGTCCAGATCCTGCCGGCCCTTCCGCACGACCGCGGCCACCTCCGCCCGCGCGCGCTCGAGGAGCCGCCGGCGCTCCTGGGCGACCCGCTCCGCGTCCTCGGCCTGCCGGGCCTGCGCCGCCGCGAGCGCGGCGCGGGCGGACGCCGCTTCCTCCCGCTCGCGCGCCAGCAGCGCGCGCTCCTCCTCCACGCGCTGGATGACCCGCGTGAGGTCCGCCGCCTGCTGGGAGAGGTAACTCCGGGCGCGCGCGACGATCTCAGGGTCCAGGCCGAGCCGGGCGGCGATCACGAGCGCGTTGCTCCGTCCCGGCGTGCCGATGAGCAGCCTGTAGGTGGGCCGCAGCGTCTCCTCGTCGAACTCCACCGAGGCGTTTTCGATGCCGGGGTGGGTGAAGGCCAGCCCCTTGAGCTCGGTGTAGTGCGTCGTGACCGCGGTCCGGACGCCGAGCGCATGGAGCGTCTCGATCAACGCGCGGGCCAGCGCCGCGCCCTCCGCCGGGTCCGTCCCCGCGCCGACCTCGTCGAGCAACACGAGCGCGTCGCTCGCCCGCTCCCCGCGCCCGGCCAGCATCCCGAGGATCTCCACGATCGCCGTCATGTGCGAGGAGAACGTGGACAGGTTCTGCTCGACGCTCTGCTCGTCGCCGATGTCGGCGTAGACCTGGGAGAACACCGCGACGTCGCTGTCCGCGGACGCGGGGATATGGAGCCCCGCCTGCGCCATGAGGGTCAGCAGCCCGAGCGTGCGGAGCGTGACCGTCTTCCCACCGGTATTGGGGCCGGTGATGACGAGCGTGTGAAACTCGGCGCCGAGGCGGATGTCGACCGGCACCGCCGCGCGGCCGAGGAGCGGGTGCCGGGCCCGTCGGAGATCCACCCGGCCCGCGGCGTTCAGCCGGGGAGCGGCCGCCTCCATCTCGCGGCTCAGCGCCGCCTTGGCGGCGGCCACGTCCAGCTCCGCGAGCACCTCGAGGGTGCGGGCGATCTCCTCCGCGACGGCGCCGACCTCCCCGCTCAACCGCGCGAGGATGCGCGCGACCTCCCGCTGCTCGGCGTCGGCGAGCTCGCGCAGGCGATTCCCGAGCGGGACGATCGCGAGCGGCTCCATGAACACCGTGAGGCCGCTCGCGGACTCGTCGTGCGCCACGCCGGGGAACTGCTCCCGGAGCTCCGCCCGGACCGGGACGACGTACCGGCCGTCGCGGATCGTGACGAGCGGCTCGCGGAGCACCCGCTGCACCGCGGGTGCCCGGATCACCTGCTCCAGGCGCTCGCGGAGGCGCGCCTCTCCGGCGCGGCGCTCCCGGCGGAGGCGGCCCAGCTCCGGGCTGGCGCCGTCCAGGATCGACCCGTCGTCGGCGATCGCGCCGCCGATCGCCGCCTCCAGGCCCTCGAAGACGTGGATCCCGTCCGCCGCCTCCGCGAGCACCGGGGCGTCTGTGCGATGCGTGAGCAGGAAGCCCCGGAGCGCCCGCCCGGCGGCCAGCGTATCCCGGATATCGAGGAGGTCGCGGACCGCGAGCGCCCCGCCGATGGCCGCGCGATGGACGCGCTCCCGGATGTCGTGGATCCCGCGCACCGGGAGCCCGCCCGCGGTCTCCGCGAGATGCCGTGCCTCGGAGGTCTCCTGCTGCCGACGCCCGACCTCCTCGATTGCTGCGGCGGGGGCCAGCGCGAGCGCGCGCTCGCGGCCGATCGGCGAGCTGCACAGGCGCGCCAGGCGCTCGAGGATCGCGGGAACGCCGAGCACGCGCAGCGTCCGCGGGGTCATGCGACCACGCCTCCCGCGGCGAGCGCATCGACGCAGGCCGGCGCGAGATCCGTGATCGCCCGGAGCCCCGCGCCGAGCGCGTCCCGCCCGGCGCCGACGAGGAGCGCGGGCACGGGATTCAGCGTGTGGCCTCCGGTGCGCTCGTCCTCCAGGTTCCCGTGGTCGCTCGTGAGCAGGACCAGCGTGTCGTCGAGGTCGGAGGCGCGCAGCACCGCGCCGAGGAACGCATCGAGGCGCTCCACCAGCCCGACGCCGTCCGCTAGGCGGCCGTGACCGGCGAGGTCGGTCTGGAAGAACTCGAAGAGCACGAACCGGTAGGCGGAGGCGATCGCGGCGAGCCGCGCGCCGGCCTCCTCGGGGCTCACCGGCGGAACCGGGATGCCCTGGGCGCGCAGCCGGGCGTTGGTGAGGTCCTGGTAGACGGCGCGGCCGGCCCGCAGGTCGTCGATGCCGCGCAGCCGGAGCCCGGCCTGGATCGCGTTGAGCGTGATCGCGGCGTGGCGCAGCCGCCCGTCGGCGACCGCCGCAAAGTACTCGGGCGTGTACGCGTTCGCCAGCGCCGCGCTCACGCCGCGGCTCCCGAGCACGGTGAACAGCCCGCGCGACGCGAGCAGAGCACGGAGCCGCGGGGTGGGATACGCGGCGAGGTGCCGCCCGATCAGCGCGGGGGCGTTCTCCCCGGTGAGCACCGCGGTCTGGCCCGTGGCGCTCTGCGGCAGGCCCGGCACCCCGAGCCGCGCGTCGAGCGGCACGAGCGTGGCGGCGGAGGTGCGGACGGGGTCGCGGCCCGCCAGCGGGCCGCCGAGGAGGGCGCGCAGCGCCGGCGTGCGCGCGCGCACGAACGGGTTGATCGCCGGGTCGGCTTCCCCCAGCCCCACGCCGTCGACGAAAATCATCAGGATACGCACCGCCCGCATCATATCATATCTGCCCCGGCGCCCACAGAAGCCCCGCGGGCGCCCGCGCAGAATACAGTCGCCATGGGCGAGACCTGCGCCGGGGACTCCCGCCCCACCCTCGCCGCCGTCGTCCGGCTGTTCCTGCGGCTGGGATTCACGGCCTTCGGCGGACCGGCGGTCCACATCGCGATGATGCGGGACGAGGTCGTCCGCCGCCGCCGGTGGCTCTCCGACCAGCAGTTCCTCGACCTCCTCGGCGTGGCGAACCTCATCCCCGGCCCGAGCTCGACCGAGATGGCGATCTACCTCGGGTACCGGCAGGCGGGGACCGCCGGGTTGGTCGCGGGGGGCGCGGCGTTCATCCTGCCCGCGGTCCTGATCGTTCTCGCGCTCGCCTGGGGCTACGTCACTTACGGCCGGCTGCCCGAGGTGGGGCGGGTCTTCTACGGGGTGACGCCGGTCCTGATCGCCGTGATCGCGCAGGCGCTCGCGGGACTCGGGCGCGCGGCGATCAAGGATGCCATGCTCGCCTGTGCCGCCGCCGGGGCGCTCGGCCTCGCCCTCCTCGGCGTGAATGTCGTCGCGCTGCTCCTCGGAGGCGGCGGCGTCATCATGCTCGCGCGCGTGCTCCGCGGGCGTGCCCGCGCGGTCGCGATGGCCGCCGTCCCACCGGGCGCGGTCCCGCCCGCTCCTGGAGCCGGGGCCGCCTCGGCCCGGGCCGCCGCGATCGCGGCGGCGGCGGTGCCGTTCGGGCTCGTGCCGCTGTTCTGGGCGTTCCTGAAGGTGGGCGCGACGGTCTTCGGCAGCGGCTACGTGCTGCTCGCGTACCTGCACCAGGATCTCGTCGTCCGCCTCCGCTGGATGACGGACCGGCAGTTGCTCGACGCGATCGCGGTCGGGCAGCTCACCCCGGGTCCGGTGTTCACGACCGCGACGTTCATCGGCTACGTGCTGGGCGGCCTGCCCGGGGCGGCCGTCGCCACCGTGGGGATCTTCCTGCCGTCGTTCCTGTTCGTGGGTGCCACCTACCCGTTCATCGGCCGGCTCCGGGCGTCGCCGTGGACGGCGGCGTTCCTCGACGGCGTGAACGCGATCGCCGTGGCCCTGATGGCGGCGGTCACCTGGCACCTGGCGCGCGCGGCGATCGTGGACTGGCTCACCGCCCTGACCGCGGTCCTGGGGTACGCCGCGCTCGTACGCCTGAGGATCAACTCGGCCCTGCTCATCCTGGCCGGCGGCGTGTTCGGCGCCTCTGTCGGCGTGCTCGGAGGGGGGCAGTAGCGTCGGATTCGCGCGGAGTGCAGCGGCGCGCCTCCGCGCTCCCCGATCGACCCCCGGTGCGGGATGTGAGCCTCACGACATACCGTAGCGTGGCCGGCGGCAGCCCCGGCGCGATCCGGATCGGTGGGGCCAGCGCGACGGTATCGCCTCAGGGAGGGTAGCCTACGACCGACTCAGTTCCATCCTGAAGTTGTAGCGGTCCGAGGGCAGCACGCTCACGAGATGCTCCAACGCACGCCCACGTTCGTCGAAGCTGGTTCGCTCGACGACGAAGACCGGGAGGCTGTGCGGAATCTGCAAGATCAACTGCTCGTGCCGAGCCGGCAGGCGTGCGCGAAGGTGTTGGCTGGCCCGCACGAAGCGCAGGCCGTAGCGAGCTTCGACGAGCTCGAGGAGCGACCCGCTCAGGTTCTGGGCCAGGATATCTGGAAAGAGATCGCCCGGGAGGTAGGACCGTTGGAGCGCCATGGGCACGTCTCCGCCCCGGTGCAACCGGGTGATGAGGGCAACCCTCTCGGGAGCGCCGAGGCGGAGCACGGAGGGAGCTGCGGCGGCGGGCACCCACTCTGCAGATAGCACCTGCGCTTCGTGACGAAGTCCCCTGGCGAGGAGGTCCTCCGTGAAGAATCCCACGAACCGTAGCAACTGCTGATCCACAGGGCCGCGGACCACGTGCAGCCGCCCTCGCGGCGTTGGCCGGAACACTCGGCCGTCCCGCATGAGCTCGGCGAGGGCTCGCCGTGCGGTGGTCCGGCTGACACCGTAGCGTTTGCAGATCTCGGCTTCGGTGGGGACCGGATCGCCTGGTTTGAACACGCCACGGTCTATCTGGCTGACGAGGTGGCGCTGCACCTTGAAGTAGGCGGGCGACGGGTCAGCGTACACGGCTTCATCGCTCATGTGCGTCGACGCTCCTGGGGCGGTATGGTGGGGTTGCTATTGTAACTACATACGTATATAATATCACATGTCCAACCCCACGGGAGGGCAGGCCCTCCCCGAGTGGCTCACCCCACTGCCAAGGAGACTTCGGGCGACGGGCTGAGGGCAGACGGCGTGGAAGGGAAGAACCCCGGACGGAGACCCGCAGAACCCGCGCGCATTCTTGTTGAACGCGAACCGGGAATCGCGACGCTCACCCTCAACCGTCCTCGCGTGCTGAACGCTATCGACCGGGCCACGCTCGTGGACCTGGATCGTGCGATCGCCCAGATCGAGGCCGACACCTCCGTCCGGTGCGTCATCGTGACCGGCCGGGGTGACCGGGCCTTCTCGACGGGAGCGGACGTCTACGAGCTCGCGCGCTTGTCCCCCGAAGCCGCGGTCGCGCAGATGCGCTACGGCCAAGCAGTCTTCAGGCGGCTGAGTCGTTTGCCCCAGCCGGTCGTGGCGGCGGTCCGCGGCTACGCGCTTGGCGGCGGGTTCGAGCTCGTCCAGTGGTGCGATCTCGTTGTCGCCGCAGAAGACGCGGTCTTCTGCCATCCGGAGATCACGCTGGCGAACGTGCCGGGGTGGGGCGGCAGCCAAGTGCTCCCGCGGCTGCTCGGCAGGCCCCGGGCCGCCTGGGTTGTCCTCAGCGGAGCCCGCTGGCCGGCCGGCGCCATGATGGCGACAGGCCTCATCACGCAGCTTGTACCGGCGGATCAGGTGCTCTCGGCTGCGCGCGCACTCGCGCGCGACCTGAGCGAACGGTCGGCGACGGCGCTGGCCCTGGCCAAGCGCCTGGTCTGGGACGCCGAGGAGCGCCCCCTGACCGAGGGGTTGAGGGCGGAGGCCGACGCGGTCGGCCAGTGCTGCAAGACGGAGGAGCAGCGGCGCGCCGTGGCTGCGTTTATCCGACGCCGTTCATCGCGGGACCGGGGAGGGCAGCCGGAGTGGGAGGAGCCGCACCGGTGAGCCCGCGAGGCGTCCTGGACATCGCCTGCGCCAAGCTGGAGCACCTGGAGCGTGTCTTGCCGGCCTTCCCTCATACGACCCGGGCAGGCCGTTGGCGCACAGGGGAGCATGGCCGCTGGACCGGGGGCTTCTGGATCGGGCTCCTGTGGCTCGCGTACCTGCACACGAGCGCTCCGGCGTTCCGCGAGGCGGCGTATCGATGGACCCGGCGCCTCGCTCCGCGCGCGGCGGATACCACGACCCATGATATGGGGTTCCTCTTCGGCCCGAGCTGCGTGACGGGGTACAGGATCACCGGGGATCCGTGGTTCAAAGACCTCGCGCTCGAGGCCGCCCGATCGCTGTACAGCCGCTACCGGCCACAGGGACCGTTCCTGCCGGCCTGGGACGAGGAGGGAGCTCCGGAGTGCGAGGGGCTTCAGATCGTCGATAGTGTGGCCAACCTCCCGCTGCTCGTGTGGGCCGCCGGGGAGGCCGGGCGGGGGGAATGGCGCGAGGCTGCCCTCGCCGTTGCCAGGAAGATCGCCGTGGAGCACGTTCGCCCCGACGGTTCGACCATCCAGGTCGTCGAGTTCGACCCGCACACGGGGGAAGTCGTGCGCAAGCGGACGCACCAGGGATACTCCGCTGACAGCTGCTGGTCGCGGGGTCAGGCGTGGGCGTCCTATGGGTTCGCCAACCTGTCACGCTACACCGGGATCCCCATGTTCCGCGAGGTTGCCGTGATGTGCGCGCGCTGGTTCCTCGAACACCTCCCGCCGGACGCCATCCCGTTCTGGGACTTTGAAGCGCCCGCCATTCCCGATGAGCCGCGCGATGCCGCCGCGGCGGCTGTGGCCTACGCGGCCGCGGGCCTCCTTCGGGATCATGCGGCCCAACAGCGACTCGGGCAGGCGCTGGTCGAGCACTGTTTCGAAGCCCGGCCGGAACCCTATCAGGGCCTGGTACGGCATGCGACCGCGGATCGTCCTCGAAACTCGGCCGTCGACGAGTCGACGATCTACGGAGACTACTACTTCCTGGAGGGCGCGTTCCGAGAGGTCTGGCCATCGCGGGCAGCGCTCCTGTACTGATTCGGTGAGGAGAGGACCGGGGTGAAGGTCTGCAGGGCAGCCGAGGCTGTCGCTTCGATCCGGGACGGCGATACCGTGGTCGTCTGCGGGGACGCGGGCGCGCTCGTGCCCGACCACGTCCTCGCCGCGGTGGAAGAGCGGTTCCTGCGCGAAGGACATCCGAGAGACCTGACGCTCGTCCTCCCGGTCGCGGTGGGCGATGTGTTCGATCAGCCAGGCGCCGACCGGCTCGCCCACGTCGGCTTGGTGCGCCGCGTGATCGCAGGGTCCTATGTGATGGGTACGTCCCCGATGACAGGACGGCGTTCCCGGCTGACCGAGATGGTGCTCGCCGACGAGGTCGAAGCGTATAACTGGCCCATCGGCACGCTGATGCACTTGCTGCACGCGATCGGTGCCGGGCTCCCCGGCCTGATCACGCCGGTCGGCGTTGGGACGTTCGTCGATCCCCGGCACGAAGGGGGTCGCATGAACGCCCGGACCCGCGAGACGCTCAACAGCGTCCTGGACGTTGGCGGCCGGGAGTACCTGTTCTACCCGTCCTTCACCGTGAACGTGTCGATCATCCGCGGCAGCACCGCGGATCCCGACGGCTATCTCTCCTGCGAACGGGAAGGTCTGACGGGCGGGCTGTTCGTGGAAGCCCTGGCGGCACGTTCATCGGGGGGCACCGTCATCGCCCAGGTGGCACGGCTGGCGGAACGCGGCGCGCTCTCCCCGCTGGCGGTCCGGGTGCCTGGCCCCCTTGTAGACGCGATCGTTGTGGCCCCCGAGCAGCCTCAGGCGACAGGCCTGCGCTACGATCCGGGCGTGTCGGGCGAGCTGCGGGTACCATGGCCCCCCGACCCCGGGACCCCGGATGCAGCGAAGCGTGTCATCGCCCGCCGGGCACTGCGCGAACTCCAGCCGGGAGATGTTGTGATCCTCGGGGTGGGCGCGCCGGCCGAGATTCCCACGTGTGCCCATGCCCGGGGACGGCTCGACGCCTTCACATTCCTGACCGAACACGGCATGTACGGAGGCAAACCTCTGAAGGGCCTGCAATTCGGCCCAGCGCTCAACCCGCGCGCGATCATCGACACGCCATCGCAGTTCGCGTTCATCGACGGAGGCAACTGCGACGTGGCGGCGCTCGCGTTTGCGGAGATGGATGCGCTGGGCAACGTGAACGTCTCGAAGCTCCCCGGCCTCATCCCCGGGTGCGGGGGGTTCATCAACATCGCCCGCGCCGCGCGGCGGCTTCTCTTCTGCGGGACCTTTACCACCGGAGGCCTCGAGGTGGTGGCCGCCGGCGGCCGGCTACGCATTGCGCGGGAGGGCCGCACACGCAAGTTCGTGGCGCGCGTGGGCCAGGTGACGTTCCCGGCGCGCCGCTTCCTGGATGGGCGCACGGTGCGCGTGATCACCGAGCGGGCGGTGTTCCGTCTCGGTGCCGAGGGGCTGGTGCTCGAGGAGATCGCGCCGGGCATCGACCTCGACGGCGACGTGCTGGGGCGGATGGAGTTCCGCCCGATGCTGGCCCACGGGGGTCCTGCGTTCATGGCAGCGGATCTGTGTACGGAACCTGAGCGTGAGGAGACGCGGGCGCGCAGCGCGCGTGTTCTCCACGAGCAGAGGGGGCGGGAGACATGAGGAAGGTCACGCGGCGACAGTTCCTCCGGTACGCGGGGGCGGCGGCCGGAGCCGCCACCGCCGGACCGCTGATGCTGGCGGGGCGCGGCGCATCCGTCCGGGCCGCGGGGGCCCCGACGGTGACGATGATCCACTGGAGCCACTTCGTCCCTTCGTTCAATCCCCTCCTGGAACGGCAGGTCGCGGAGTGGGGCCGGAGGAAGGGAGTCGAGGCCCGTGTAGACTTCGTCAGCTACGCGGATATCCCGGCGCGGATCGCCGCCGAGGCGCAGTCGAAGACCGGGCACGATATCATCATGCTGCGGGTGTTCGACGCCGCGCTCTACGAGGGCAATCTGGTGCCGATGGACGACGTCGTGGCGGACCTCGAACGGCAGTGGGGGCCGTTTCGCCCTCTCGCCCGGTACCTCGACTACGTAGGGGGCCGTTGGATCGCTTTCCCCTGGTACTTTTGGAGTTTCCCGTGCGTCATCAACACCGCGTACTGGCGGAAGATCGGCTACGGAACGGAAAACGTGGCGGCCCTCTCATGGGAGGGGCTGGCGGGCGCGGCGAAGCAGCTCAGCGACATGGGCCATCCGGTCGGTGTGGCCGTGAGCCAGACGTTCGATGCCGATGATGGTCTCTACCCGCTCCTGTGGTCGTACGGGGGTCGCACCGTCGATCAGAAGGGCGACATAGTCATCGATTCCAAGGAGACCGCGGACAGCATCGAGTACATGAAGAAGCTCTTTCCGCTGATGCCGCGAGAGGTGCTCGGCTGGGACGACGCCGGGAACAACAACCTGATGCTCTCCGGCCGGGGATCCTGGACGCCGAACCCACCCAGCATCTGGGCCGTGGCGCACCTCAAGCACCTCCCGATCGAGGGAGACTTCGATCACGTCCCGATGCCCCACGGACCCCGAGGCCGCTTCCGCAGCACGAGCACGCTGTCGCTCGGGATCTGGAAGTTCAGCAAGAACATCGAGCTTGCCAAGGACCTCGTGCGGTACCTCGCCAGCAAGCCTCAGTACGACCAGCAGGTCGAGGCGTCGCTCGGGTACAACGAGCCCTTCCTGAGCAGGCTCGCGGACGACCCGTATTGGAAGCAGCACCGGGTCCTGCGGTTCTACGAGCCGCCCGAGGAGACGCTCGAGGTACCCGGGTGGCCGGGGCCGGCTGGCCGTGGCGCGGCGCTCACGTACAACCTGTTCACCATCCCTCTGATGTACGCGAAGGCGGTCACCGGGCAGATGACCACCTCGCAGGCGATCAAGTGGGCGGAAGGAGAGCTCCGGAAGGCCTACGGGAAGGGATAGCCTCAATCGATGCCACCGAGGATCTCGAGCCCGTCTTCGGCCAGATCGAGGGGGTCGTGGGCCTACACGCTTCTCGGTGCGCGGCCCGGTGAAGGTCCGCGGTGAGTGGTCGCTCGTCGCCACCGCGCCTACCCCCCCGACCCCGGGGTGGCGCGTCCGACGGTGTCAGGAGCACCATGGCAGGGGCAGACCCCTGGCGTGTCTCATAGGACCAGGCACATGACCGTTCGCGCAGGAGCGCTCGACACCGCGGCGCCCCGGGTCCCCGCGGTCGGCAGGCGCCGGAGCGCGGAGGCACGCCTGGGCTACCTGATGGTGGCACCGGCCGTCCTCCTCCTGATTCTCCTGATCGCCTACCCGTTTCTCATGTCCCTGTACATGAGCCTGACAGACGAGTACGTCGGGACGCCGGGGCGTTTCATCGGCCTGGGCAACTTCGTCTATCTCCTGCACGACGACGTCTTCCGACAAACCGCGATCAACTCAGTTCTGTACACGGTCGTGGCCGTCGGGGTCAAAACCGTCCTGGGCATCGTCTTGGCTCTCCTCCTCTACGCCCTCCCATGGGGCAGCCGGCTCTTCCGGGGGGTCATCCTCCTGCCGTGGGTGATCCCCACCGCGCTCAGCACGCTTGCCTGGTGGTGGATGTACACGCCGCCGTACAGCGTCGTCAATTGGATGCTCATGCGCCTGGGCGTGATCTCGCAGCCGATCCTGTGGCTGAGCGACCCCGCCTGGGCGCGGATCGGCATCATCGTCGTCAACGTCTGGCGCGGCCTGCCGTTCTACGCGATCACGTTCCTGGCCGGCCTCGTTGCCATCCCCCGCGAGCTGTTCGAGGCGGCGGAGACAGACGGGGCCGGTCCGCTCGTCCAGTTCCGGGCGATCATCCTGCCGCTCTTGCGGCCGATCCTCAGCATCGTCGTGATGTACTCGACGGTCTTCACGATCGCCGACTTCGAGATCGTGTTCATCCTCACGCGCGGCGGGCCGATGAATATGACGCATCTGTTCAGCACGCTTGCGTTCCAGGTGGGTCTGGTCAGCACGTTCATCGGGCGGGGCGCGGCGATCACCCTGTTCATCTTCCCCGTACTCGCCGTCGCATCGTTCTTCATCCTGCGTCTCGTGCGGGCGGGCGAGGAGTATGCGTAGGCGCAGGTTCGTGCGCCGCCTGCTGGTCTACGCCGGTCTGGCCCCGTTTGTGGCCTTCGCCGTGCTGCCCTTCTACTGGATGGCGGTCACCAGCCTCAAGACCGATGCAGAGACCTACAACCTGCAGGCGATGCCCTTCCTGATCCGTCACGGCATCACGGGGGAGCACTATGCGCTCCTGTTTCAGCAGACGCCGTTCCTGCTCTGGTACCGGAACACGGTCGCCGTATCTGTGCTCGCGACCCTCGGCTCGGCGGCGATCGCGGTCCTCGCGGCGTACAGCATCGTTCGCATCCGGTTTTGGGGGAGCGACGGCGTGGCGGTCGGGACGTTCCTCACGTACCTGGTGCCGCCGACGCTGCTGTTTGTGCCACTCTCCGAGGTCGTGGGGCGCCTGCACCTGATCGACTCGTATTGGGCGCTCGTGCTCACCTATCCGACGTTCATCGTTCCCCTCTGCACCTGGCTGTTGATCGGCTACTTTCGCGGCATCCCCAGGGAACTCGAGGAGAGCGCCATGGTCGATGGGGCGACGCGCCTCGCGGCACTGGTGCGGGTCGTCCTTCCGGTCGCCGTGCCGGGGGTGCTGACCACGGTGCTGCTCGGGTTCACGCTATCGTGGGGAAACCTGATCTACCCGCTGGCGTTCACATCGTCGACGCCGCAGAAGGTCCTCACGGTGGGCCTGCTCACCGAGTTGGTGCGTGGCGACGTGTTCTACTGGGGATCGCTGATGGCCGCCGCGCTCCTGGCCTCGGTGCCGATCGCGCTCGCCTACAGCTTCTTTACGAGCTACTTCGTGTCCGGGTGGACGGCCGGAGCCACGAAGGGGTAGCGCCGGCCGGGTGACGCCGCGGGGCCCCTACGTGCGCAGGGTGGCGTCCGCGTGCTGGCGGAAGCGGGGCATCACCTCCGTCGCGAGGAGCTCCATCGAGCGACGCCACAGCTGCGGGCGGTCCCAGTCGTGCCCCGTCACGAGCAGCGTGCCGAAGTGCCCCACCTCATCGCGCAGCGCGACCAGCTGATCCAACACGCGGTCCGGGCGGCCCGCGATGACCTGGGAGCGCACGATCCGCTCCACGGTCGCGGCGTCGTCGGCCATCCCGGGGTCGGGCTTGAGCATGAACAGCGCCTTCCGGGCCACGCTGAAGCTGTGGCGGAAGAAGCTGTAGTAGTACCAGAGCCCGCTTGCGGGGTCGGCCAGGTAATCGTCGGCTTCCGCGTCCGTCTCGGTGACCAGCAGGCAGCGCGCCACGCGCCACACGCTCGGGTCGGGGCGCCGGCCGGCCTGCTCGCACCCCTCGGCGTATCGCTGCCAGTGGCCGCGCAGGTAGCGGCGGTGGAAAAAGTTCCCGGAGATCGGGATCCATCCCCGCCTCCCCGCCGTCGCGGCGCTCGCGGAGTCGGGCGTGACCAGCGAGAGCGCGATCGGCGGGTGCGGTACCTGGTACGGGCGCGGCACCCACCCGACCTTGAACTCCGGCCAGACCGCCTCCCGCAGCGACACCTGCCACGACCGCCCGCGCAGGTCGTAGGGCGGATCTTGGGCCCAGAGCCGCAGCACCATATCGATCGCCTCGACCAGCATCTGGGAGCGCAGCTCCGCCTGCGGGAGGCAGAACGCCTCCATGTCGCTCGCCAGGCCTCCCGGCCCGATGCCCATGATGAAGCGGCCCCGGCACAGGTGGTCGAACATCGCTGCGTGCGCGGCGACGGTGAGGGGGTGCGTTTGCGGGAGGTTGAGGACGCCCGTGCCGAAGCGGATCGTGCGCGTGCGGTCGATCACGCTCGAGAAGAGCATGAGCGGCGAGCTGACGCGCTCGCTCCACGAGGTGAAGTGCTCGCCGAGGAAGACCTCCGACAATCCCAGGGCGTCGGCGAGGATGATCGCCTCCCGGTCCTCCTCCAGCACGGTTGTGTAGTCGCGGCCGTGGTGGTGGAGCGGCATCATGAACAGCCCGAGCCTGACGCTCACCTGGTCCTCCCCAGAGCCGGCGGGCGCCTCCGGGCGCCGGCGTCGATGGACACGATTTCCGAGCGCCACCCGCACTTCCCTTCCCGTAGCCGCGGGGACGCCCGGCAGGGGCATCGGGGTCGCTCACCTTCGACGAGGTCGTCCCCGGCCAGCAGGGGACCGCACCGGCTGTACGAGTACGTCAGGCGGACGCCGGTCGTCAAGGAGGAGGTGACGCAGAACGCCGGCGACGCCGACGGCGCGCTAGCGATAGCTATAGCTAGGGGGCGTACCGGAAGCGGTAGATGCCGCCCGAGGCGTCGTCGGTCAGATAGAGGCTGCCGTCCGGGGCCACGACGGGATCGACGGGACGCCCCCACGCGGATCCGCCGGGCTCGAGCCAGCCCGTCGCGAAGTCCTCCGCCGGGCCGGCCGGCTCCCCGCCCCGGAAGGGAACGTAGACGACCTTGTAGCCCGTGGGCGTGGTACGGTTCCACGAGCCGTGGAAGGCCACGAACAGCCCGCCGCGATAGTGTCCCGGGAACGCCGCCGCGCGGTAGAACGCCACGCCGAGCGGAGCCGAGTGCGCCTGCATCTCGAGGGCCGGCGCGACCATCGTCCGGCAGCGCTCCGGGGCTCCCAGCGAGGGGTCGGGCACGCGGTTGCCGTAACAGAACGGCCAGCCGTAGAAGCCGCCCCGCACGACCCTGACCAGGATCTCGGGCGGCAGGTCGTCGCCGAGGAAGTCGCGGCCGTTGACCACCGCCCACATCGCGCCGGTCGACGGATCCCAGGTGAACCCGACGGCGTTCCGCAGGCCCGTGGCGTAGATCTCGCGCCGCGAGCCGTCGGCACGAAAGCGCAGGATCGCCGCCCGGCGGGGATCCGACTCCGCGCACGCGTTGCAGTCTGAGCCCCACCGCCGCTAAGATAATTTGACCCGCGCGTCGAAATAGCCCCCTGACACACTCAGAATCGGACTACCAGTTGCGCCCATCGTCGCAGCAACGAGGTGAGCTGTCAT
>JAJPJJ010000080.1 GCA_021324295.1 Bacillota bacterium | reverse complement strand
GGTGGGGAGAACTGCAGCCGGACGCGGATCTCGGGGCGGGCCCCCTGTCCGTGCGCCTGGACGAACGGGAGAGAGAGCAGTGCGAGTCCCCAGAGCACCAACGCCACGACCCGGCGCATCATGGCCCCCCTTGTGCAACCCGAAACTCTTACATATACTGAAGTATACAACGGCATAGCAACCCATGCCAACGGCGAGAGGAGGTCCGGGGGCGTGGAAGAAGGGGTACTCGCATCGACCACGGTGCGAGGAGGGAGAGCGAACGTGCCACCACGCGAAGCGGCACCCGCCAAGGATAGAAGCGCTCAACTGGTCGCGATCAAGAATCTCTTCGCACGGGAAGGCCTCCGAGGCGAGTTCGTGTACCGCACCCTGCGTGAGGCGATCATCCGTGGCGTGCTCCCCGAAGGGCAGCGGATCCAGGATCGCCTGCTCGCGCTCGAGCTCGGCGTCAGCCGGACACCCGTGCGCGAGGCCCTCCAGCGCCTCGAGGCCGAGGGATTCCTCAAGAACGTGCCGCGACTCGGCCTCATCGTGGCCGAGATCACCCCTCAGGAGATCGAGGACATTTACATCATCCGCATCGCCCTCGAAGGTGTCGCCGCCCGCCTCGCGGCGCAGCGCGCCTCCGCCGGGGACATCGAGATCCTCTCGTCGCTGAACGAAGGGATCGCTCGCGCGACGCACAGCCGCGATGTTCAGCAGCTCACCACCTTGAATCGCGAGTTCCATCAGGCGATCTACCAGGCCGCCCGCAACGCATCGCTGGCCGAGCTGCTGAACCGGCTGCACTATGCCGTGCAGCGCTTCAGGCAGTCGACGCTCTCGATCCCCGAGCGCGCTCAGGAGGCGCTGGAAGAACACGAACAACTCGTGGCGGCGATCCGCGACCGCGACGCTGAACGGGCCGAGGCCATCGCGAGAGCCCACAAGGAAAAGGCGATGAGAGCACGCCTCGCCCTGTACCACCGACAGGCGGCGCCCGTCGGGTAGGCCGTAGTGAGAGAGGGGGGACGCATGGAGGCGAAGCATGTTACGCCAGACGAGTTCAAGGCACAGCCATTCGAACCAGGATCCCGGTCCCGCTACCTCGTCTACGTCGGTGAGCTGAGCACCGGCTCGCCGCTGGAGATCCCGGTGGAGGTCATCGCGGGGAAGCGCAAGGGCCCCACGGTCTTCGTCGGAGCGGGGCAGCACGGCGAGGAGCCGGCGGGCATGGTGGCTGTGTCCTCCGTGATGCGGCGGCTGGCGCCGGAGGATGTGAAGGGGACGGTCATCGCGGTCCCACTGCAAAACCCGCCCGCGTGGGCCTTCCGGTCCCGGCACTTCCCCCTGGACGCGCCGAACGTGGGGGACGTCGCGGGGATGCAGAGCGGCGATCCCGGCGGCGTGATGAGCAGCCGTGTCGTCTCCGCGCTGACCGATGCGATCGCGACGAGAGCGCAGTATGCTCTCGACGTCCATGCCACGCACCTGGACAGCGTCAACTACCCGCGCGCGATGGTGACGATCACGGGTGCCGAGCCGGAGGACGTTCAGGCGCAGCGGCTGGAGCTCGGCCGCGCCGTCGGGTTCGAGGTGATCCACCTGTGGAAGCGAGCGGGACACGGCGGCGTGGATGCCATCCTGAACCGCAAGGGAATCCCCACGATCGCGATCGAGGCGGGGGAGGGTTGGCGGGCGCTGGAGCCGTTTCCTTCGATGATGGCGCGGGCGATCGTGAACTTCCTGAGACATACGGGCGCGCTCGACGGGACGCCGGAGATGCCCGAGATGCAGGTAGAGGTGACGACACGGCACGAGGTCACCGCCAACCGCGGCGGGATGTCCCACCTGAGGGTGAAGCCGGGCGACTACGTCGAGCAGGGCCAGGTGGTGGCGGAGGTTCACAACATGTTCGGCGACGTCATCGAGGAGCTCCGCTCCCCCTTCAACGGGATCATCATCCGCTGTTCGCTGCTGCCGACCGTGGCGACAGGCGCCCGCGTGTGCAACGTGTACCAGACGGATCGCCGGGAGTGGGCCAGGCGCACCCCGCCGGCTCTCGAGCAGCAGATCGTGGTTCCCGGGGTCAGCCGACAGGCGCAGGCGGTGCGTGCCGCGGGATAGCGGCGAGCGATCGACCTGACGGGGCGCCGGCGGGGGCGAGGCCGGGATGTTGCACTACATAGGCAGGCGGTTACTGGCCGCGCTGGCCCAGGTCTGGGTCGTCCTGGTCATTAGCTTCATCCTGATCCGACTGACTCCGGGCGACCCCGTGACCGCGTACCTCTCGCGCGTCCAGAGCGAGGCGACGGTCTCGCCGGAGTACGTGGCGCAGGTGCGGCGCCAATTGGGGCTCGACCGGCCGGTGGTCGTGCAGTTCTGGCGGTACCTCGGGCGCGTGGCGCGTGGGGATCTCGGCATCTCGTACACCCAGAGCGAGCCTGTCCTCCACGTCATCCTGAGCCAGCTCCCCTACACGATCCACTTGGCTCTGGCCTCCCTGCTGACCTCTGTGGCGATCGGGATTCCCCTCGGCGTCTACGCCGCCACCCACCACGGAGGCGTGCTCGACTACGCGGCGACCGCGGCGGCGACCGTGGGCTACAGCGTGCCCCGATTCTGGATCGGCATGATCCTCATCCTGGTCTTCGCGGTCGGCCTCCGGCTGTTCCCCGTGATCGGTGTGGGCGCCCCGGGGAACGCGCCGGACATCCTCTACCACCTCGCGCTCCCCGCCTGCACCCTGGGGCTAGCCGGGGCCGCCTACATCGCGCGGATGACGCGGAGCGCGATGCTCGAAGTACTGAGCGAGGACTACGTGCGGACCGCGCGCGCCAAGGGCGTGCTGGAGCGCAGCGTGTTGATCCGCCACGCCCTTCGTAACGCGATGGTGCCGATCACGACGGTGATCGGTCTCTCTCTCGGCCGAGCGCTCGGCGGGTCGGCGATCATCGAGACGCTCTTCGGCCGGGTGGGCATCGGGAGCTTGCTCGTCGAGTCGATCACGCAGCGCGACTACGCGTTGGTGCAGGGGACGGTGCTCGTGTTTGCGCTGGGCGTCTTCCTGGTCAACGTGCTCGTCGACGTGGGGTACGCATGGCTGAACCCGCGCATCCGCTTCACGTAGCCTGTTGGTGCGCGTGAGTCTCGTCGGGGCCGGCGCCCTCGTTCCTCCATCGGCCGCCCCCCAGTCGGGCAGGCGCGCCGGGTGGCATCGTCTGCTGGGCCACCGGAGCTTCCTGTTCGGGGTCATGATCCTCGCGGCCCTCGCGGTCGTCGTGGCGGCGGGGCCGGCGCTCGCGCCGGCAGATCCGCTGGCGATCAACCCCGTGAGCCGTCTGCAGCCGCCGAGCCCGGCTCACTGGCTGGGCACCGACCAACTGGGGCGTGATCTCCTGAGCCGGATCCTCTACGGCGCTCGCTTTTCGATGGCGGTGGCGGTCACGGCGATCGCCGCAGGGGCGGTCATCGGCTGGGTGGTCGGGTCCGCGAGCGGCTATTCGCGCGGCCGCGCGGGCCTCGTCCTCGGCGGGATCATCGATGTGTTCCTGGCGTTTCCCATGGAATTGATCGCGCTCGTCCTGGTGAGCATCACCGGCTCCGGCCTTGAGAACGTGATCGTGGCGATCTCGCTGGCGATCTGGCCCCGGATCGCCCGTGTCGTCCGCGGCGAGGTGCTCCGGGTGCGTGACGTGGAGTTCGTGGAGGCGGCCAGCGCGCTCGGCGGCACGGTGATCCGGATCATGCGCCGCCACATCCTGCCCAACGTGCTCGCGCCGCTGATCGTCGCCCTCACGTTCAACGTCGGCTCCGCGGTACTCGTGGAGGCCGCCCTGAGCTTCCTCGGGCTCGGGGTCCCACCACCGACGCCCACGTGGGGAAACATCGCCAACGATAGCCAGAAGTACCTCGTGGTCGCCCCCTGGGGCATGATGTTCAGCGGCGCGGCCATCGGCATGGCGGTGTTGAGCCTGAACCTTGTCGGCGACGGCTTGCGCGATGTCTTCGATCCCCGGCTCAGGCATCGCTGAGGACATCGCGCCAGGGGAAAGGGGGAGCGAGCGTGCGGGTCGACACTCCGGTGGCAGCCAGATGATGCCGCGCATCCGCTTCGGCGTCATGCTTCCGATGTGGGACTACCACGTCTACGACGACGTGAGCTTCGACCAGATCGCGACGATGGCCCGCGAGGCCGAGCGTCTCGGGTACGACTACATCTCAGTGGACGATCACCTCCAGCGCGGCGAGGGAGGGCGCGTGTTCGAGTCGCTGAGCACGCTGAGCGCGCTCGCCGTCCTCACCGTGAGGGTCCGGCTCCTGACGACGGTTCTCTGCTCGATGTATCGCGCCCCCGCCCTGGTGGCCAAGATGGCGGCCGTGATCGACACGATCTCGGGCGGCCGCTTGGAGCTGGGGATCGGCGCGGGATGGAAGGAGGAGGAGGCGCGCGCGTACGGGATGCCGTGGGACAGCCCCCGAGGACGCCTGGACCGGCTCGACGAGGCGTGCCGCGTGATCCTCGCGCTGTGGACGCGCGACGAGGCGAGCCTGGCCGGGCGGTACTTCACCCTGTCCAACGCGGTGTGCAATCCGCGTCCCGTCCAGCGTCCGCACCCGCCGCTGTGGATCGGTGGCGCCGGGGAGAAGCGGACGCTGCGCATCGCCGCGAGGTATGCCGACGGGGTGAATTTCGCGGGCCCGGGCATCGGCGGAGGTCCGTCCGATCCCGTCGAGTACTTTCTGCACAAGCGGCGGGTCCTGTTGGACCACTGCCGCGACGTTGGGCGCGATCCCACCGAGGTCGCCCTCTCCTGTGGCGTCAACGCGATGCTGTGGGGCCGTGCCAGGGACGCCGTCGAAGCCCGGTTCCGCCGCGAGGCCGCCGAGCACAGCCTCTCCGAGCCGGAGCGCCGGCGTCTCGCGCACAGCCTGGAGTCTGCTGTGCGCACGCCACAGGAGGCGGCCGCGCTCGTCGAGCGGTATGTGGAGGCGGGGGCGACCTACGTGACCGTCGGGCGGCCGACCCTGGAAGGCCTCCAGATGTTTGCAGATGAGGTGATCCCCCGATTCCGATCCGGCCCCGAGAAAGCCGGCCACGGACCGGTCGGGGCATAGGAGGGACGCGCATGCGAAGCTGGGAGAGGGTGATCCCTGCGACGGACCTGGAGGTCCACGCGGCGGCCGGATACGGGAAGCCCCTCGGACTGGGGACGCATCCCGCCGCGCTCCTCATCGACTTGAACTACCGCTTCCTGGGCCGGCGTCCCGAGCCGATCCTGCGCTCCGTAGCGCTGTGGCCCAAGAGCTCGGGGGAGCGGGGGTGGACGGCGGTGGCCCACGTGCGTCGTCTCCTCTCGCTGAGCCGCGCGGCGGATATCCCGGTCATCTATACCACGGGACAGGGGGATCGTCCGCGCGGCCCGCAGTTCCTCAAGAGCCGCCAGCACGGGGAGGCGCCCCCGCAGGCCGACGACCTGGCCATCGTGGCGGAAATCGCGCCAGCGCCCGGCGACCTGGTCCTGGCCAAGCCTGGCCCCAGCGCGTTTTTCGGGACGGCGCTCCTCGCGCACCTCATCCAGCGCGGCATCGACACCCTGCTCGTGGCCGGGTGTACCACGAGCGGGTGCGTTCGGGCGACAGTCGTCGATGCCGCGTCGTATGGGTTCCGCGTGAGCGTGGTGGAGGAGTGCGTGTTCGACCGATTCGAGATCTCGCACCATGTGGCGCTGTTCGACCTGAACGCGAAGTACGCCGATGTCATGTCGCTGGCAGAGGTCGAGCGGTATCTTGAGAACCTGTCCCGCGAGGTGAGCGAGCCCCATGCCCAAGGCGGTTGTCGCGCGGTTCGATGAGACCGTGGAACGCACGTATCCCGACGGCATCTCGAAGGTCCGGGCGATCATCGGCGCACGCACTGACCTGCCGCTCGGCAAGAACGTTCCCAGTCCGGTCCTCTTCTCGTTCGGCGTCGCGACCGTCCATCCCGGAGGGGAGATCCCACGGCACACACACGAGGATCGGGAAGAGCTGTTCTTCATCCAGGCGGGCAGGGGCGTGCTCGAGGCGGGGGGCGAGACGCGGGAGGTCGGCGCCGGAACCGCGATCTGGTTTCCGGTGGGATGCACGCATCGGCTGGTAAATCGCAGCGCGTCGCCCGTGACGGTGATCTTCGCCGGCCTCACGCGCGGCCCGGAGGCCCCGGCCAGCGAACCGCCGCCGTGAGCCACCGTTGCGCAGCGGGACATCCCGGGCCGAGGAGGGTCTGCGTGTGAGAACATCGTTGCGTGTGGTCGCCGCCACGGTGATCGTGGTAGCGCTCGGGGCCGCGGTGAGCCCCGGCTGGACGCAAGAGGACACACGGCCGGAGCTGCGTGTCCGCCTTCAGTTCGCGCGGCCGGGAGGCATCTTCGATCCGGCGCGGTGGCGTTACACATCGGACTGGTTTGTGTACCCCAGCCTGTTCAATTGGCTGGTACGGTGGAAGCCTGGAACAGGGGGCAGCCAGCTCGAGCCCGACCTGGCGGAGCGCTGGGCGATCAGCCCCGATGGGTTGACGTACACGTTCTTTCTCCGCAAGGGCGTGCAGTTCCACCGAGGGTTCGGCGAGCTCACGGCCGACGACGTGGTCTTCTCGTTCCGGCGGCAGATGGCGGATCCCAAGATGTCCTTCTACGAGGACCTGCAGCAGGTGGCGCAGGTCGAAGCGGTGGACCGGTACACGGTGCGGATCCGGCTGCGGGAGCCCAACGCGGCCTTTCTCGCGACGGTGATCGCCTACCGCCCCGGGGTGATCGTCTCGAGGCGCGCCGTGGACCAGCTGGGGGACGGTTTTGCGAGGAACCCGGTCGGCACGGGGCCGTTTGTGTTCGAGCGGCTCACCGCGGGCCGCGAGGTGACCGTCGCCGCGAACGACCGGTACTATCGGGGCCGGCCCTCCGTCCGCCGGATCACCTTCCAGCACATCCCGGACGAGGTCGTGGCCGCGGAAGCGCTCATCAAGGGGGAGTTCCAGATCATCTGGACCCGGGGCAGCCCGGAAGCCGTCGCGGTCCTGCGCAGGGCTCCGGGGGTGAAGACCGAGCGGGTCATCGTCTACGACTCGCTGCGCCACATCGCCATGAATCCCAACTTCAAGCCGACCCAGGATGTGCGCGTTCGGCAGGCTCTCTCGTACGCCATCAACCGCCAGCAGATCGAGGCGGCGCTGCCCGGGCTCGAGCTGCCGACGGACCTCATGCGCTCCAACCGGCTGCTCGGGGGTAGCGCAAACGTCCCCCGCTATCCCTACAACCCTGAACGGGCGAAACAGCTGCTGGCTGCCGCCGGATATCCGAACGGATTCCGGGTCCGGATCATGTACCAGACCCGCTCCCCCGAGGATATTCTGGCCAACATCGTACAGTCGGCGTGGCGCGCGGTCGGGATCGATGCGAGCCTGGATCCGGCCGAGCCGACGGCCGCGTTCGACCGCCGCAACCGCTTCGACTTCGACGTGACCGTGACGTCGGTCGGCCGGCCGGCAGACCCTGACCTGTTCTTCTCCGATCTCTTTCTCTCCACATCCAAGCCCCCCGGAGGCTCAAACTACTTCGGGTACAGTGGCGTCGACAGCTTGATCCTGGCGGGCAGGCGGGAGCAAGACCCGGCGAAGCGGCAGCGGATCTACGAGCAGGTGAACAAGAAGCTGATGAGCGATCTGCCGATCATTCCTCTCTCGCTGCAGGTCTTTACCGCGGCCTGGCGATCCCCGGTCGTCAGCGTGACCAGCGGTCGGAACAACAACTTCTGGTCCGAGACGATCAAGGTCGGCCGGTAGGGACGGCGGCTTTCTCGCGGTCGCGCGGCGCCACGGCGCCACCGGGCGCGTGCGCGTCCAGAATCATCATGAGGGAGGCGGTGGTCCATGGCACGGAGGCAGGCGCCCTACAGGGAGATCTACGCATATTTCGAGGCCGAAATGAACGGCCGCGCCCCGGACAGCATCCGCATGCTCGAGCGCTACCTCCCGGGCGCGATGGAGGGATTCTACCGCCTCCGGCGAGCCACGACCGTTGAGAGCTCGCTGCCCAAGAAGGTCCGGGAGCTGATTATCATCGCCGTGGAAGCGGCGCTCAAGAAAGATCCGATCGGGCACGCCCGCATCGCGGTGGAGGCCGGGGCGACCCCTCAAGAAGTCCACGATGCGGTGGCGCTCGCGCTGTGGCTGGCCGGGATGCCGGCATATCACCACGGCATGGCGGCCGTGCGGGCCGCCGAGCGGCACGCGGCGCGGCGGCGACGCATGGACGGCGCGGGCGGACGGCAGGCACAACGATGAGCGCCGCGCCCCGCGCGTACCCTGCCGGTCCGGTGACCTTCGTCTCCGCCGCGCCTCCGGGCGGTGGGTGGCACCAGATCTGTGTGAAGACGGCCGACGCGCTGCGAGCGGAAGGGCTGGTGCCGGCGGGGATCGAGGTCGTAGTCACCCCGGGCGGCCTCGCGGTGTTCGAGCAGACGATCGCAGCCCGTCGAGGCGACGACCGCACGCTGATCGCGTTCTCGCCCGGCCTGACGATGCAGATCTTGATGAAGGGAAGCCGACATTCGTACGCGGACATCACGCCGATCGCCGCGCTCAGCACGGACTACGGCGCGCTGGTTGCCCACCCGGGATCTCCCATCTCCACGCTGCCGGCGCTCATAGACACGCTGCGGCGGCGCCCCGCCGAGGTTCCCATTGCGGGTGGCTCGGGGCCGGGCGCGATGCATCACGGCATGGTCAGCGTGGTGGCGGCCGCCGCGGGAGTGCCGGCTGCGGCCGTGCCCTATCTCGGGCAGGGCGGCGTCGCCGAGGCGCTCAGGAGCGTACGCACCGGCCAGGCCCCGGTGGCGGCGCTCGGCGCCGCGGACGTGCTCGGCGAGGTCCGCGAGGGCCGCCTGCGCGTGCTCGCCGTACTGGCGGAGCGGCGACTCCCGGAGCTTCCGGACGCACCGAATGCGCGGGAGCAGGGGCTCGACGTGGTCTTCCCGATGTGGCGCGGGTTCTACGGGCCGCCGGCGATGCCCGCTCGAGCCGTCGCCTTCTGGAGTGAGACGTTTACGCGGCTGTGCCGGACGCCGACGTGGGGACGCGTCCTGCGGGAGAGCAACTGGTTCCCTCTCCTGCTTGTCGGGGAGGCGTTTCGCGCATTCCTGCAGGAGGATACCCGGCGCTACGCCGGGGCGCTCCTGCGGGCAGGGATCGGGCGGGAGGCCACGACATGAACCGCATGCGCACGACCATCGCGATGGTGCTGTCCGTGTTCTTGATCCTCGCCGTCTTCTCGGAGGGAGGTGGGGCGCAGCCGGACGCGCGCCCCGCGATTCGCGTCCGGCTGCAGTTCGCCCGCGCCGGGGGAGTCTTCGATCCGGCCCGATGGCGCTATACGTCCGACTGGTTCGTGTATCCTAACCTGTTCAACTGGCTCCTGAGGTGGAAGCCGGGTCCGGCCCCGAGCGTCCTCGAGCCCGATCTGGCGGAGAAGTGGAGCGTCTCGCCCGACGGGCTTACCTATACCTTTACATTGCGAAAGGGCGTGCAGTTGACCAAGGGGTACGGGGAGCTCACCGCCGACGACGTGGCCTTTTCGTTCCAGCGTCAGATGGACGATCCGAAGATGTCCTTCCACCATGCGCTGGAGAACGTCAAGAGCGTCGAGGCCGTGGACAAGCACACGGTGCGGATCACCCTCAAGCAGCGCGACGGATCCTTCCTGTGGACCGTCATCTCGTACCGGCCCGGGCTCATCGTTTCGAAGAGGGCCGTGCAGCGCTTGGGCGATGGTTTCGCGAGGAGCCCCGTCGGGACGGGGCCGTTCGAGTTTGTTGCGCTGACCCCCCAGGGAGAGGTCGTGGTCCGCGCCAACGACGCGTACTTCCGGGGAAAGCCCGCGGTGCGTCAGATCACCTTCGTCCATATCGCCGACGAGAACACGGCTGCCGAGGCGCTGCGTCACGGGGACGTCCAGGTCATCTGGACCCGCGGCAATCCTGAGGTCGTCAAGATCCTGCGCGGCGATCCCAAGGTTCGGACGGTCCGGGTGATCGAGTACTACAACCTCTTCCAGGTCCAGTTCAGTTGGCGGTTCAGGCCGACCCAGGATGTCCGCGTCCGCCGGGCGCTGGCCTATGCGATCGACCGCCGCGCGATCGCCGGCGCGCTGCCCGGCCTCGATGAGATGGCGGATGTGATGCGCCCGCCGCAGCTCTTCGGAGGTACCCGCGACGTCCCGACGTACCCCTACGATGCGAACAAGGCCCGGCAGCTCCTGCGCGAGGCCGGTTACCCCGACGGGTTTCCCGTGACCTTGATGATTCAGAACCGGGAACCCGAGACCACGGTCGCGCAGATCCTCGCGGCGCAGTGGCGGGCGGTTGGTCTGGCGGTCAGGCTGAGCGTGCTCGACCCCACCGCCGCGTTCGACCAGAGGGACAAGGGGGAGTTCGACATCACCATCTCCGCGACCGCCCGGCCTGGGGATCCACACTTGTTCTTCTGGGATGTGTTCGACTCCGAGGCCTTTCCGCCGTACGGCTCCAACTATTTCCACTATACCGACGCCGACAATCTCATCGAAGCCGGGCGCATTACCCTGGATGAAGGGCGGCGGGCCCAGATCTACCGGGCGCTCCAGCGGAAGCTGATGACCGACCTGCCGATCATCCCGCTGTTCTATCGCGCGTATGTGCTGGCCATGACCGACCCCGTGGTGTCCATGACCCCGGGGGCGTTCAGCATGTTCTGGGGGGAGACGATCAAAGTCCGCCGGTAGGGTGCGGGGAGGAGGGGACGACCCATGGAGTTTGGCATCCGCCTGCCTCATTCCGGGCCGCTGGCTTCGCCCGCCGCGGTCCGGGCCATCACTCGACAGGCGGAACAGCTCGGGTTCGCCGCCGTCCTGACGCATGACCACGTGCAGTGGGGCATGGGGGACAAGTACCACTTCTACTGCGGAGGCCTCGAGCTCGCGGACGCCCATCCCCGCCCCACCGATTTCTACGACGCGTTCTGCACCATGGCGTATTTGGCCGGGATGACGTGCCGCATCCGGTTCGTTTCGGCTGCCATCGTGCTCGCGTGGAGGCATCCTCTCATGCTGGCTCGCCTCGCGCTGACGCTGTACCACCTCTCGGGGGGCCGTTTCGTCTTGGGCGTGTGCGTCGGCAACGTCCCGCGCGACTTCGAGGTGCTCGGCGTCGATTGGGACCACCGGGCCGCGGTGGCCGAGGAGCATCTGGAGGTCGTGGTGCGGGCGCTGCGGGAGGACGGGCCGCTGTCCTACGCCGGCGCACACGTGCGGTTCGCCGACGCAGAGATGTGCCCGAAGGCGCCGGACCTCCCGATCTGGTACGGGGGGACCGCCCCGCGCGGTCTGAGGCGTGCGGCCCGGTACTGCGACGGGCTGCTCGTCGGCGGGCCGGCCCCGGTGCTGGGCCAGCTCCGGTCGAAGGTCGCTGCGCTCCGGGAGCAGTACGGGCGCGGGGGGACTCCCTTCACGATGGGCGCGCTCGCGATGATCAGCATCGACACGGAGCGCGCCCGCGCCGAGGCGACGGCGGAGTACACGCTGCGGGAGCGGGAGCGGGCGGCGTGGCTCCGGAAGCAGCGCCAGATATACAGCGAGCGGGACGCGGCGTTCGTGGGGACGCCGGATGTGGTTGCGCAGAAGCTCGAGGCCTACGCCGCTGCCGGCGTCGACTTCGTCGGCCTGGGGTTTATCGGTCCGTCTCTCGATGCCGTCCATGAACGCATCGCCTTGTTCGCGCGCGACGTGATGCCGCGATTCCGCAGGGCGGCTGCGCCGGCGAGTCCACGGTAACCGGGCCGCGCTCCGCGCAGGGGGGCACCCCGCCCACGGGGCAGCGCATCGCCACACGGATGAGGCCGCGGGATCAAGGAGATCGCTATGACGTCGTCGTCGTGGGTGGCGGCAACGCCGCGCTCTGCGCGGCGCTGTCCGCGCGGCGCCACGCGGGGCGAGTCCTGCTGCTCGAGCGGGCCCCCGAGCACATGCGCGGCGGCAACACCCGGCACACGCGGAACCTCCGCTGCGCCCATGCCGCGGGGGACCCGTACCTCCGCGGCGAGTATACCGAGGAGGAGTTCCTCGAGGATCTGCTCGCGGTGGGCGGCGGCCAGGTGAACCGGGAGCTGGCGCGGTTCACGATCAGGGAGTCCCGGACGCTCCCGGCCTGGATGAGCGAGCACGGGGTGCGGTGGCAGCAGCCGCTGCGGGGGACGCTGCAGCTCGGACGCACCAACCGGTTCTTCCTTGGCGGCGGCAAGGCCCTCGTCAACACCTACTACGAGGCGGCACGAAAGATGGGGGTCGAGGTGCGGTACGAATCCTGTGCGGAGGACCTCCTCCTGGAGGACCACCGCGTCCAGGCGGTGGTCGTGCAGCGCGGGGGGATACGCGAGGTGGTGCCCACACGGGCGGTGGTGGTCGCATCCGGGGGCTTCGAGGCGAACGTGGACTGGCTCAGGCGCTACTGGGGGGACGCGGCCGACAACTTCGCCGTCCGCGGCACGCCCTACAACGACGGGACGATGCTCGCCGTCCTGCTGGACAAGGGCGCGACGCCGGTCGGCGACCCCAAGGGGTTCCACGCCGTGGCGGTCGATGCCCGCGCGCCCCGGTTCGATGGGGGGATCGCGACCCGGCTGGACGCGATCCCCTTCGGGATCGTCGTGAACCGGCACGGGCTGCGATTCTACGACGAGGGCGAGGACCTCTGGCCCAAGCGCTACGCGATCTGGGGCCGGCTGATCGCCGAGCAGCCGGGCCAGGTCGCGTACTGCATCGTCGACGCAGCGGCCATCGGCTGCTTCCTCCCGCCGCTGTACCGGCCGATCCAGGCCGGGACGATCGAGGAGCTGGCCGCGGCCCTGGGGCTCGAGCCGCTCCGGCTCGCCCGCACGGTGGCGGAGTTCAACCGGGCGGCGGCGGGGAACACAGCGGTCCGGCCGGACGTCCTGGACGGGATGTGCACGCGAGGCCTCGTGCCGCCCAAGAGCAACTGGGCGCGACCGATCGATCGCTCCCCGTTCTACGCCCTTCCGCTGCGGCCCGGCATCACGTTCACGTACATGGGCGTGGCGGTGGACGGGGATGCGCGGGTACTCGATCAGCACGGTCGCCCCTTTTCCAACCTCTACGCCGCGGGGGAGATCATGTCGGGCAACATCCTCGCCCGCGGCTACCTGGCCGGGTTCGGCCTGACGATCGGCAGCGTCTTCGGGCGCCTGGCGGGACGGGAGGCGGCGGCGCATGCCCGGGCCTGACGTCCTTCGCGAGGCGGAGCGCCAGCTCACGGTCTGCAACGCGTGCCGGTACTGCGAGGGCTACTGCGCGGTCTTTCCGGCGATGGAGCTGCGGCGGGCGTTCGGGACCGGCGACATCGTGTACCTGGCCAACCTCTGCCACGACTGTCGCGCCTGCTACTACGCGTGCATGTACGCGCCGCCGCACGAGTTCGCCGTCAACATCCCGCAGGTGCTCTCCGACGTGCGGCGGCAGAGCTACGAGCAGTACACCTGGCCTGCCGCGCTCTCCCGGCTGTTTGCGAGCATCCCGCTGGCCGCGGCCGTGGCGGCCGGGGCGGTGGCGGCGGTCGCGGGGCTCGCGCTGCTCTTGGCCGGCCCGGGCCGCCTGTTCGCGGTCCACGAGGGCCCGGGCGCCTTCTATCGCGTGATCCCGTACGCGGCGATGCTGGTTCCGGGTCTCGCGGCGGCCTGCTACGTCGTCGCGGTATGGGGGGCGGGCGCCGCGCGCTTCTGGCGCGAGACCGGGGACGCGATGCGGGCGCCCGTGACGCCGTGGGGGGTGCTGCGGGCACTGTGGGACGCGCTGGCCCTGCGCTACCTGCGCGGCGGCGGCCCCGGCTGCCCGTACCCCCGCGAACGCCCCTCGCACGCGCGCGGGGTGCTCCACGGGCTCGTCTTCTACGGGTTCCTGAGCGCCCTGGCGTCGACGACGCTCGCGGCCGTCTACCAGGACCTGCTGGGCCGGCTGCCTCCGTATCCGCTCACCAGCGCGCCGGTGGTGCTCGGCGGCGTGGGCGGGCTCGCCATGATCGCCGGCACCGCCGGCTTGATCGTCGCGAAGGGCGGCAGCGACCGGGCGCCGGCGGGCGCCGGCGCCGCCGGGGCGGACTACGCGTTCCTCGTGACGATCGGGCTGGCCGCGCTCACCGGGATGCTGACCCTCGCGCTCCGCGCGACGCAGGCGATGGGCGCGATGCTGACCATCCACCTGGGCGTGGTCGCGGCCCTCTTTGTGACCGCGCCGTACGGCAAGTTCGTCCACGCCGTCTATCGCCTGCTGGCGCTCCTCAGGAGCCGGCTCGAGCAGGAGGCATCCCTGCGCGAGGACCGCTGACGGCCCGCGCCGGTCTCCGCGGGGCCCGGGCGGGCGCGTCCGCCCGAGGCCTATGGCCGGCCGGCCGCGGGGAGATGGTCCGGCGGCTTTCGCATCGGGAGGATCCGCCCGGCCGGACGCGGAAGGGCCGGTATTGCTGCCCGGCACGTGGAAAGGAGGGACCACCGATGCGTACCGCGCGCCATACCACGCCCGGCTCCGGGCTTCTCTGGACGATCGTCGCAGCGGTTGCGGTCGGGCTCGCGCTGCTGCCCCTGTCGGGGGTCGGCGCGGCGCAGCAGGTGAAGCTGACGATGTTCATCTGGGCCGGCGCCAACCAGGGCGTGGTCCCCCGAGAGGTCGTGGCCGCGTACCTGAAGACGCACCCCTCCGTCCAGATCGAGTTCTGGGAGTCCAACAACACCGTCACGTATCCGAAGATGGTGGCGGCAAAGCAGGCCAACCCGAGCAACCCGCTCATCAACTTCGGGTTCTTCAACGTCGACGCCACCAACCGGGGCGACGTGGACGATATGTGGGTGCCGCTCGATCCCGCCCGCATCCCGAACATGGCCCGCGTGCACAAGAGCCTCCGGCGGCCGGACAACCGGGGCATCGGGTACGAGATGAGCGCGATGGGGCTCATGTACAACAAGGACGCGGTGAAGGACCCGCCCACCTCCTGGACGGCCCTCTGGGACCCGAAGTGGCGCGGCAAGGTCACATTCTTCGACAACAACTTCATCCCGCTCGTCCTGGCCGCCCGGCTGAACGGCGGCAGCGAGAAGAACATCGACCCGGGCTTCCGGGTGTGGGAGCAAAACGCGAAGAACATCCGCGCGCTCGTTACGAGCAACGACCAGTTGAAGAACCTCATCGTCAGCCGTGAGGCGTTGCTGGGGCCCTGGTTCACGAGCATCTGGAAGTTCTGGGAGGAGGAGGGAGCCCCGCTGGGGTTCGCCAACCCGAAGGAGGGGGTCGTCGCGTTCCCCCTGTACCTGCAGATCGTGAAGGGCAGCACCCCGGAGCAGATCCACGTCGCCGAGCAGGTCATCAACGAGCTGCTCAAACCGGAGAACAACGCGCGGTACGCGCGTCTCACGATCGGGGTCCCGTCCGAGCCGGAGGTCCGCCTGTCGCCAGGCGTCGAGCAGATCCTCAGCCCCAAGCTGCTGGACCACGCGATCTGGCTGGACTGGGCCACGATGGGCCAGAAGGCGAGCGAATGGCGGCAGCGCTGGGAGCGCGAGGTGAAGTCGCGCCTGTAAGGCTGTGGGATGGCGCTGAGCGGCGGGGCACCGGTTGAGGTTCGCCACCTGCTGAAGCGCTTCGGCACCACGGCGGCCGTCGACGACGTGACCTTTACCGTGGGGGGAGGGGAGTTCTTCTCCCTGCTTGGCCCGTCGGGGTGCGGGAAGACCACGACCCTGCGCGTGATCGGCGGCTTCGAGCGGGCGGACGCGGGGCACGTCCTCATCGACGGCCGGCCGATGGGGCAGCTCCCGCCCAACCGCCGGGAGACCTATATGGTCTTCCAGCGCCTCGCGCTGTTCCCCCACTACCATGTCTTCGACAACGTGGCCTTCGGGTTGCGGATGAAGCGGCTGCCGGAGGTCGAGGTGCGGCGGCGGGCGCGAGAGGCGCTCGCGCTCGTGCGGCTCGAGGGCATGGAGACACGGCGGATCAGCGAGCTATCGGGCGGCCAGCAGCAGAGGGTCGCGCTGGCGCGCGCGCTCGTCAACCGGCCCCGGGTGCTCCTGCTCGATGAGCCCCTCAGCGCGCTGGATCTGAAGCTCCGCCTCCAGATGCAGGAGGAGCTGAAGCGGCTGCAGCGTGAGCTGGGGACGACGTTCATCTACGTCACGCACGATCAGGGCGAGGCGATGGCCATGAGCGACCGCGTCGGCGTGATGGACGCGGGCCGCCTGCTCCAGGTGGGCACGCCGCTCGACATCTACGAGCGCCCTCAGACGCCGTTCGTCGCCCACTTCATCGGCGACGCCAACCTGATCCAGGGCACCGTGGATGCCCTGGAGCCGCGGACCATCGCCGTGCGGGCCGGGGCTCTCCGCATCCACGCGCACCGCGATGGGTGGGAGAGGCTCGGCGCGCCGATCAGCGTCTGCATCAGGCCGGAGCGGGTGTGGGTGGCGGCGGCGGGGGACTCCGCCGGCGGCCTGAGGGGGCGCATCGAAGACCGCGCCTTCGTCGGTCAGGCGGTGAAGTACCGGATCGATGTCGACGGGCTCCCGCTTCGCGCCTCGGTGCCGTATCGGAGCGGAACGCCGCTGTTCGCCGTTGGCGAAACTGTGGCGGTGGGCTGGGATGCCGGGCAGGCGGTCCCCGTGCCCGCCGATGGAGGAGGCTTCGAGCATGCAGACGTTGCGGATCGCCGGGATCTCCGTCCCGCCGGGCCAGCGAGCGCTTAGCGAGGTCGCCTGCGGCGAGCTTCCGGACGGCACCGCCGTCCGGCTCCCCCTGATCGTGGTGAACGGGGCGGGGGACGGACCGACCCTCTGGCTCGGCGCCGGCCTGCACGGTACCGAGGTCCCGGGGATGGAGGTGATCCGTCGGATCACGCGCGAGCTGGTCGACCCCGGACGGCTGCGCGGCGCGCTGCTCGCGGCCCCGTTGCTCAACCCCTTCAGCTTCCATCAGCACCAGATGCTCACGCCGCAGGACGGCTACAATCTCAACCGCGTGTTCCCCGGGAGCCGCGTGATGCTGCTCAGCCACCGGCTCGCGGCGCAGATCGCGGAGCTGGCCGACCCCTGCGATGTCTACCTGGACTTCCACGCGAACCCCACGCCCGCGCTCCAGTTCGCGATCATCAAGCATTCGGGGGACGACGCGCTGTGGGAACGGAGCCAGGGGCTCGCCCGCGCCTTTGGGATCACCACGATCCAGATGATCCCCACGCACGAGCAGCACCGAACCGGCACGTTTACGGATCACGTGCAGGAGCGCGGCAAGCCGTGCCTGGTCCTGGAGCTGATCGCATGGCGGCGCTTCGACGCCGCCTCCCTCGCCACGGGCGTGCGCGGGACCCTCAACGTCATGCGCCATCTCGGGATGCTGGACGGGGCGATCGAGCCGCAGCGGGATGTGCCGATGATCGAGGGACCGCTCACCCGGACGGAGGTGACCGCAAACCGGGGCGGGCTCGTCCACCCTTACAAGTACCCCGGCGATCCCGTCACGGAAGGGGAGACGATCGCGGTGATCCGCAACCCCTGGGGGGATATCGTCGAGGAGATCCGCGCGCCGCGCGACGGCTGGATCCTGGCCTGGCCGCTGCTGGGCAACCAGGCGGTCGCGACCGGCGACATCCTCGCGTTCATCGCGTTCAGGCCGTAGGACGCAGACGCCGGAGACGGGCCGGTGCGGATCGAGGGGCGGACGGCCCTGCTCCTGCTGACCCCGGCGCTGGGGCTCATGGCCGTGCTCTACGTCGTGCCGCTCGCCGTGTACCTGGTGAACGGGCTTCACGCCTTCCGGGACGGCCGGATCGTCCCCGTCTGGACGCTGGAGACCACGCGGCGGTTCTTCGCCGACCCGTTTTCCTACCGCGTGATCTGGGCCTCCCTGCGCCTTTCCTTCATCGTGACCGCCCTCACGCTCGGCATCGGATATCCGCTCGCGTACGCGCTGCACACACGCGTCGCGCGCCCCGGGGCGCGGGTCGTCACCGGGCTGTTGCTCTTCTCGCCCCTTGTCGTCAGCGTGGTGGTGCGCACCTACGGGTGGCTCATCCTGCTGGCCGACCGAGGACTGGTCAACACGCTGCTGCGCCAGGCGGGGCTGATCCAGGCGCCGCTCGGCCTCCTGTTCAACCTCACGGGCGTGGTCGTCAGCCTGACCCACATCCTGCTGCCGTTTGCGGTGTTTCCGATCTACAGCGTGCTCAGCCGCCTCGACTGGACGCTCGCGGAGGCGGCCCGCGATCTGGGCGCCGACTGGCAGCAGGTCTTCGTCCGCATCACGCTTCCGCAGAGCATGCCGGGCGTCGTGGCCGCGTCGCTCATCTGCTTCACGCTCTCGCTCAGCGCGTTCGTCACCCCGCAACTGCTCGGCGGCGGCCGCGTGCAGGTGCTGCCGCTGGATGTCTACAACAGCACCGTCGAGATCAACTGGCCCGAGGGGGCGGTGGCGGCGACGGTGCTGCTTGTGCTGTCGCTCGCGGCCGTGTGGACGCTCGGCCGTGCGCTGCGCCTGGTGTCCGCCGCGTGATGGCTGAGGCGCGCCCGCTGATCGCGGAGGCCCGTGGGGCCGGCGCGGCCCGCACCGCGCTGCTGCGCGCCTTCCTCTGGATCGGGGTCGGCTTCACGCTCCTCCCGCTTGCGATCGTGATCGTCTACTCGTTCAGCAGCGTCGCGTACGGGGTCTTCCCTCCTCCCGGGTTCTCGCTGCGGTGGTACGCGAACCTGTGGGCCCAGGCCGCGTTCCGGGGCGCCTTCCTGCGGAGCCTGACCGTGGGCGTGGTGGCGACCGCCGCCGCCCTGGCCGCGGGGTTGCTCTGCGCCCTCGCGCTCGTGCGCTCCGCGTTCCGCGGCCGGGAGATGCTGCGGGCGTTTCTCCTGTCGCCGATCGTCATGCCGAAGATCGTGCTGGGCGTCGGGTGGTTCATCTTCTTCGCGCGGCTCAACATGCAGGGCGGGCTCGTCCCCCTGATCCTCGCCCACACGATCATCGTGCTGCCCTTCGTGGTCACGATCCTCGCGGCCAACCTCGTCGGGCTCGACCCGTCGCTCGAGGAGGCCGCGCAGGATCTCGGCGCATCGCCCGCGGTGACGCTCTGGCGCGTCGTCCTGCCGCAGATCCGCGGCGGGCTGCTGGTGAGCGGGTTGCTCGCGTTCATCGTGTCGTTCGATCAGGTGGAGAGCTCCATCTTCCTGGTCAGGGGCGAGAACAACACGCTGCCGATCGAGATGTTTCTCTATATGGAGAAGTGGCAGGATCCAACGATCGCGGCCCTGTCCACGCTGCTGATCGCGTTTGCCGGCGCGCTGGTCGCGATCGTAGCGCTGGCGGCGAGGGGGACCGATGTGCGGCGGCTGCTGCCGCGCTGACATGACGGGGGTGCCGCCGGCCCAGGCCGGCAGCCGGGGGCGTGGCGGGCTCGCCGCGCGGCCTGCGCAGCACCGTCCCGCCCTGCGCGAAGGCGATTCCTCGCACGGAGGGACCGGGCCGTCGAGGCGCCGGGCCAGATTCCGATAGCGGGGGGGCCTCGATGGGCGCTGCCCGGGCGATCGCGCTCGTCACCGTGGGCCTCGCGGCCTGTGTGAAGCTGCTTGGCCAGCTCTGCCTGGCGGGGCCGGATCCGGATCCGGCCGCTGCGACCGCCGCGGCCCTCGTCGCGCTGATCGTCGCGGCCGCCGGCCTGGCGCTCGCTGCGGGCCTCGCGGCGTTCCGTCTCGGCCGCGAGGAGGCCTGCCGCCGGCGCGCTCACGGGACGGCGTTGCCCTGGCGCGCGCTCGTCGTCGTTGTGATCGCGAGCCTCGCGCTGCGCGGCCTGGGGTTCCTCTGGCTCAGGGTGCACGCCCGCGCCGCCGCTGGTCTGCCCCTGGGGCACACGCTGATGTGGGCGTCCGGCCCGCTGCTTGCGGTCCTCTCCGCGCTCGTGCTGCTCGGTAGCCTGACCGGCTGAGCGCGCCCGCGCGGGTGTCCCCGCTCACCGGGGCAGGTCGGGGTAGAACTGCCGCACGAGCGCCGGCCGATCCCGCCAGTCCCGGCTGACCGCTACCCAGAGGTCGAGGTAGACGCGGCCCTCGATCAGGCGCTCGATGTCCTCGCGGCTCCTCCTGCCGATCTCGCGGATCAGGCGGCCGCCGTGTCCGACGAGGATCTTCTTCTGCGACGGCCGCTCCACGTGGAGGGTCGCGCGGATGTAGGTCAGGCCGCGCTCCGGCCGGGGCGCGATCTCCTCGATGTCGACGGCGATCGCGTGCGGGACCTCCTCGCGGGTCAGCGTCATCGCCTTCTCCCGGATGATCTCCTGGACGATCGACCGCACCGGCTGGTCGGTGAGGTCCGCGTCCTCGAAGTACGGCGGACCTGGGGGGAGGCGCCGGACGATCGCCTCGACGAGCGCGTCCAGGCCCTCGGCGCGCAGGGCGCTGATCCGTACGACCTCCGGCGTGCCGAGGACGTCACGGACCCAGCGGCTCCAGGCCGCGAGCCGGTCCGGGCCCGCCTCGTCGGATTTGTTCAGGGCGACCAGCACGGGCACGCCCGACTCCCGGGCCGCCTCCGCCGCCATCCGCGACTCCTCGCCCGGCTCCCGGGAGGCATCGAGGACGAGCACCACGACGTCCGCGTCGGCCAGCGCGCCGCGCGCGGCCCGCACCATGTCCTCGCCGAGTGCGTGGCGCGGCCGGTGCACGCCGGGGGTGTCCACGAGCACGATCTGGGCCCCCGGCCGGTGCACGATCCCCCGCAGGACCGTGCGCGTGGTCTGGGGCACCGCGGTCGTGATCGCGACCTTCGAGCCGACGAGCGCGTTGAGGAGCGTGGACTTGCCCGCGTTGGGCGGGCCGACCACCGCGGCGAAGCCGGAGCGGAACGCGGCGGCCGCGCCCGGCCGGTCGAGATCTCCGGCCCCTGCGGCCATCATGGCAGGCATGGATCGCTCCGGGGGCCTCCGCACGGCCTGTGGCTCCTCCCGGCCGCTATTATGCCACGCCGCAGCGGGCGGAGGTCCGAGGCCGGGCCGAGTGGGTGGAGGAGTCGGATGTGCTGGCGAGGAATCTAGTCATCTGATGACCTGATGTCTACTCCGGCCCTCCAGCCCATACGGCACCAGACCAGCGCCGCGCAGGTAGTCCAGCGGATCCGTCAGCTGATCCGCGACGGAGGCCTCAGTCCCGGAGATCGCCTGCCATCGGTGAAGGAGCTTGCGGCCAGCCTGCGCGTGAGCACGGCCACCATCCGCGAGGCGATTCAGATCCTGTCGACGCTGCGCCTTGTGGATGTGCGGCAAGGACGTGGTACCTTCGTGGCGCCCCTCGCCGGCGCACCCGACGACCCGGCCTACTGGCTCCCCTGGCTGGAAGCCCACCGCGACGACGTGCTGGCGCTTCTGGAGGTGCGCGAGGTCTTGGAGAGCAAGGCGGCAGCCTTGGCGGCGGAGGCCGTCAAATCCGACGATGCCGGTCTTCCGGCGCGCCTCGAGGCCTTGAGGCACAGCGTCGACGCTATGGAGGCTGCCGCTCGAGAAGGGAACCTCGCGGGGCTGGAGCAGGCCGACCTCCGGTTCCACTCCCTCGTTGCGGAGCTGGCCGGTAATCCGTACCTCGTGTACCTGTCGCGGTCGGTGAACCATATCTTCGCCGACCGCCGTGCGGTCATGGCGCTACCCGGCCGCGCGGCTCAGTCGATCCACCAGCACCGTCAGATCATCGACGCAATCTCTTCCGGGGACCCAGGGCGGGCGGCCGAGGCAATGTCTTGGCATCTTGCATCTACGATCGCGTCGGTCCGGGATATCCGGGCGACGAGGCAGGCGGATGGGCGCCCGGACGAGTCCTCGCACCAGGATGGGCGTCCCGAGACGCCGGTGCGGGCAGTCCAGGCCGTCCACCGGACGGGGAGGGAGGACTATGCGAGCGCGATGGATCTGCATAGCGGTGGGGATCATCGTCTCCGCAGCGCTGGCGGACGGTCTGCACCACGCCGCGGGCGCGCAGCCGGAGAAGGTCATCACGATTCGGCTCAGCTGGAAGGCGAAGGGTGAGTTCGCCCCGCTGTTCGTGGCGGTCCAAAAGGGCTTCTACGAGCGACACGGGGTGAAGGTGCGGGTGCTGGAAGGCACCGGCGCCGGCCCCACGCTCACGGCCCTGGCCAACGGGAACGACCAATTCGCGTACGTGGGCGCTATCGAGACCGCCCAGGGGATCGCACAGGGGATGCCCATCCTGATGGTGGCCAACTACATTCATCGGAGCCCCATGGTCCTGGCCTCCTTCGAGCCACTGCAGACGCCACGTGATCTCGAAGGCAAGAGCATCGGCACGTCGCCGCAGGATACGTTCCAGCGCATCTGGGAGGCCTTCGCGCGTGCCAACGGCGTCGATGCCGGCAAGGTCCGGATGGTCAACCTCGACCCCAGCGCGCGGCTCACACAGTTTCTCCAGGGACGGGTGGACGTGCTGTCGGCGTTCTACACCAACGAGATCCCGATCGTCTACGCGCGCTCCGCGCGACCTCTTCACATTCTGTGGGTCGCCGACTATGGGTTCAACATCCTCGGCCATGGGTTGGTGACGACGCGCAAGTTCGCCGAGCAGAACCCGCAGGTCGTCAGAGCGGTCGTGGCGGGCACCACGGAGGGGTTCGACTATACGCTGCGCCATCCGGCGGAGGCAGCCGACCTGGTCATCAAGCTCTTCCCCGAGGCCCTGGATCGCGAGACAACACCGCTGCAGATCAGCTCGATGCTGCAGTTGCTCCACACGAAGGCCGCCGCCGGTCACCCGCTGGGGTGGAACTCCGAGGAGGAGTGGCGCAGGACGATCGCGATTCTGTCGCGCGGCGGGCTGGTGCGAGGCGTGGAGTCGGCCTCGGCGTACTATACAAACCGGTATGTCGGTCAGTAAGCCGCTCGGCGCGCGACCGGGGCGGGGGATGGCGCACGGCCTCGCCCGCGCGGCGCGGCGGCAGGCGATCGGGGCGGCCGCGCTCGTCGCACTCGTGGCTATGTGGGAACTGCTTGCGCGGGTACTGGCGATCCCATCCTACGCGCTGCCGCGCCCGTCGCAGATCGCGGTGATCCTCCTGGGCCGGTGGGCGCTCTTCGCCAAGCACCTCGTGTACACAACGCAGGAGGTCCTCGCAGGCTTCTTGGTGAGCATCGCGATAGGCGTCCCGGTGGCCATCGGGATTGTCTACTCGAGGATGCTCGAGAGCGTGAGCTACACCTTGATTGTGGCCTTTCAGGCCGTGCCCAAGACGGCGCTCGCCCCCCTGTTCGTCCTGTGGCTTGGCTACGGACTGCTGTCCAAGGTGGCGGTGGCCTTCCTCATCGCGTTCTTCCCGATCGTCGTCAACACGGTCATCGGCATGCGATCGGTGGAGCCGGAGATGCTCTACCTCACCCGGTCGTTGGGCGCGAGCGCCTGGCAGATCTTCCTCAAGGTCCGACTGCCTAAGGCGCTGCCCAGCATGTTCGGCGGCTTCAAGGTGGCGATGGCCCTCGCGGTCGTCGGGTCGGTCGTCGGCGAGTACATCGGCGCCAACGCGGGCCTGGGGTATGTCCAACTGGTTGCCAGCAGCAACCTCGATACACCGCTCGTGTTCGCCGTCATCGTCGTGCTCTCGCTCCTCGGGATCGTGCTGTTCAACCTTGTAGGCCTGGTCGAGCGCCTCGTGATCCGTTGGAAGCCCGGCGAGGCGCAGATGGAAGCGGCGAGGGATACGATGTGAGTGGGCCACGCCAGCTCACGGTCTCGGTGGCGGTGGAGGACGTGCACAAGGCCTACCACGGGCGTGCCCAGCAGATCGTGGCGCTGGAGAGCATCACGATGACCGTTCGATCTGGAGAGTTTCTCGCTGTCGTCGGGCCGAGCGGATGCGGGAAGAGCACGCTCCTGATGCTCATCGCCGGCCTCCTCCCGCCCACGCGTGGCGCGATCGCTATCGACGGCCGGCCGGTGGCCGGACCCTACACCGACGTGGGGATTGTCTTTCAGCGCGACGTGCTGTTCGAATGGCGGACGATCCTCGGCAATGTCCTGCTCCCGGCAGAGATCAAGCGGCTGTCGCTGCCCGCGAGCCGGGAGCGTGCGCTCCACCTGCTCGACGAAGTGGGCTTGGCCGGGTTCGAGGATCGCTATCCGTACGAGCTCTCCGGCGGGATGCGCCAGCGCGTGGCGCTGTGCCGCGCCCTCATTCACGATCCGCCGCTGCTCCTCATGGACGAGCCATTCGCTGCGTTGGATGCCTTCACCCGGGAGGAGATGGGTGCGTATCTGCTGCGCCTGTGGCATGAGCGGAGCACGGTGATCTTCGTTACCCACTCCATCGAAGAGGCCGTGGCGCTGGCCGATCGCGTCGTGGTCATGTCGCCGCGACCCGGCCGCATCGTGGAGGCCGTGGACGTCGGGCTCCCCCGGCCGCGGGGCCTCGACGTCAAGGAGGATCGTCGCTTTCACGACGTCGTGCACACGATTCGGGAGCTATTCAAGGCGCGCGGAATGCTCTGGGAGAAGACGCCGGAGATCGCGGGCCGGGGACGGTGACTTCGGTCGAGAACGCGAGGGAGGGAGCGACGTGCCTGTTGTCACCGTGGAGATGTGGGAAGGTCGGAGCCGCCGGCAGAAGCGCGCGCTGGTCGCCGCCATCACGGAGGCGATGGTCCGGCACGCCGGCGCGAAACCGGATCACCTGCACGTGATCATCCACGAGGTCCCGAAGCAGAACTGGGGCCGCGCCGGCAGGCTGTCCGACGGGACGGAGGCCTGAGTGGCGCCGGAGCAACCGCCCGTCCTGGGGCTCACCCACGTCTTGGTGCAGGTTCGGGACCTGGACGCCGCGGAGCGGTTCTTCGTCGGCGTCCTGGGCTTTACCGTCCGCGACCGCGGGGCGCTGCGGGACGGCCGCCCCCTCGTTGTCCTGCGGCAAGGACTCGGGCTGACCGTGTTCCCGCCCGGTGTCGCGTCCGGAGAGAGGACGGTAGACCACATCGCGTTCCGCGTCCGGGATCTTGCGCCGTTTGTGCGGCGGATGGCACGGGACAACCTGCCCTACGAGGGGCCTGTGACCACGCCGACGTACGGGACCTCGATCTACGTCCGCGATCCCGACGGTAATCGCATCGAGCTTCACGATCGGTGAGCGCGCATGGGGCGCATTCTCATCCGGGATGCCGAGGTCGTCCTGACGGTCGATCCCGCCGACCGGGTGCTCACCCAGTGCTCGGTTCTCGTCGAGGATACGCGCATCGCGGCCCTGGGGCCGACAGCGGTCATCGAGGACCGGTATCGGGGCGTCGTCCTGGATGAGGTCATCGACGGACGCAACCGGCTGGTGATGCCCGGGTTTGTGGACGCTCACCTCCACCTCTCCGAGCAGCTTAGCCGCGGCGTCTTCCCCGATACGCTGGCCACCCGGCCGTGGGTGTTCAATTGGGCCAAGCCCGTGTACGCGGCGATGGGCCCCGACGACGAGTACGTGGCGACGTTACTTGCCGGGATCGAGATGATCAAGACGGGGACGACGTGTTGTCTCGATATGGGCGCGCAGAACGACGTCGGGAACACGGTCCGGGCGCTGGAGGAGGTGGGGATCCGAGCGGTGACCGGGCGTCACGCGGCGGACCGGCTGCCCGAGGTACTCCCGCCGCACTGGACGACGGAGATGATCGAACGCCATTTCTTCCCCAACGCCGACGCGGCCCTGGCGGAGCTGGAGCGCGCCGTGCGCACCTACAATAACGCCGCGGGCGGCCGGATCCGTGTCTGGGTGAATATCGAAGGGAAGGAACCCTGTTCCCCGGAGCTGCACGCCGCCGCGCCGGCCCTCGCGGCGAGGTTGGGCGTGGGGACGACCTACCACATCGCGTCGTCGCTGGAGGAGGCGCTGGTCAGCGAGCGCAAGACCGGGAAGTGGCCGGTGACCCGTCTCAAGGAGTGGGGCGCCCTGCGGGACAACCTCGTGCTGGCCCACGTGGTGGCGGTGCGCGACGAGGAGATCGGCTTCTTGGCCGAGGCGGGCACGAAGGTGGCCTTCTGCCCGGGGACGTCGCTGAAGCTCGCCAAGGGGGCGACCAGGATCGGCAAGTACCCGGAGATGCTTGCCGCCGGCATCACGGTGTCCCTGGGGTGCGATGGTGCGTCCGCGGCGGGCTCGCTCGACATGATGCGCCAGATGTACCTCGCCGCCGGACTCTTCAAGGACGCCCGCATGGACGCGTCCCTCATCGGCGCGGTCACGGCACTCCGCATGGCGACGATCGACGGCGCCCGGGCGCTTCTCTGGGATGACCAGATCGGGTCGATCGAGGTGGGGAAGAGGGCCGACCTGATCCTGCTGAATCTCGACGACTGCGACTGGGTCCCCTACACCGACCCGGTCCAGACGCTCGTCTACTCCGCCGGCGCCCACTGCGTCCACACGGTGCTGATCGACGGTCGCGTCGTCATGCGTGACCGTCGGGTGTTGACCGTCGACGAACGGGAAGTCTACGCGCTGGCACGCGAGCACGCCCGTCGGGTCATCGACCGGTCGGGGGTGTGCGCCGGCCGCACCCCGCTGGTCTCAACGGCCTACGACTGACGTGTCACGGGGCCGGTCGCGGCGGACGGAGGATCGATCTATGCCGGAAGAGATCCGCGGGCGCCAGCGGCAGGCGATGGCGCGTCTGGACCTGGACGGCATGGCCATCATTGCCCCGGAGAACGTCTGCTGGACGACCGGCACGTTCATTCCGTCACAGAAGACGGTGCGCCACCGGCATGCCATCATCCTGGTGCCGGCGGAGGGCGAGGCTGAGATGATCGTGGTCGACGTCGAGGAGGGGTTTGCCCGGGTCCACGCCGACGTCGACCGGATCCACGTATACAACGAGTTCACCCAAGACCCCATGCGTGTCCTCGCCGACGTAATTCGCGCGCGCGGCATGCGGGCGGTGGGGATCGAGGCGGGATACCTGAGCCACGCTGACTATCTTCGGCTCGAGCGCGCGCTCGACGGAACGGCACGCCTCGTCCCCATCGACGCGACCCTGCAGCGTCTGCGCATGGTGAAGGTGTCCCAGGAGATCACCCGCCTGGAGCGCGCCGCTCGGATCGCGGAGGCAGCGGCCCACGAGGGCCTCAGCACTTGGTGGCCCGGCATGACGGAGATCGATCTGGGCCGTCGGGTTGCCGACGCGTTTGCGGCGCGGGGCGGCGGGACGTTGACCATGTTGAGCGTGACGGCGGGGGACCGCACGCCGATGCTCAACGCCCCGGCGGGCCCCCGCGGGATCGCGGACGGGGACGTCGTCCGAATCGACGTGATCGGGATCGTGGATAACTACGTCTGCGACGTGGCGCGGACGGCCGTGGCCGGCGAGCCACGGGCGGAGCACCTGGCGATCTGGCAGAAGCTGGTGGACTGCCGAGACCTCGCACTCGAGATGATCCGACCGGGCGCGAGCACTCGCGGTATCTTTCAAGCCTACAGTGAGAAGATGGACGCTTGGGGGCTGCCGACGCTGCACTTCCTCGGCCACGGGCTCGGCCTGACCCTGCACGAGGAGCCCTATCTCAATCGCTATGCCGATGCGACACTCGAGGAGGGGATGGTGCTCGCGGTCGAGCCGCTGGTCACCTTCCCGCAGCTCGGGATGCAGTTGGAAGACACCGTCGTCGTCACGGGTACGGGATGCCGCGTGCTCACCGACCGGTTCGATACGCGGGGGTTGTGGCGCATGGCGCCCAGAGCGCGGCCGTGAGGATTACCGCATTTCAGGCGTACGTCGTCCAGTTGCCCGCGCGGCGGGCGCATAACTGGGCCACCAAGATGTCGGCGCCGATCGGCCACCACTACGTCGTGCGGCTCCTGAGCGACGCGGGGATCGACGGTTGGGGGGAGGCGCCCGCCATCGCAACGTGGGGCGGGCCGCACGGTGCCTACTTCGGCGAGACGGCGACAACGGTCGATCATGTCGTCGCCGAGTACCTCGTCCCGGCGCTCGCCGATGCGGACCCCCAGGAGATCGTCCAGTGCCACGAGCGCATGGACCGGGCGATCAAGGGACATCCGTACGCCAAGGCAGCCGTCGATCTCGCGCTGCATGATATGGCGGGCAAAGCCGCCGGCGTCCCGGTGTACCGGCTTCTCGGCGGCAAGCTCCGCGACGGCATCCCGGTCTGCCACTCGCTGGGGATCATGGGGACCCGCGAGGCGCTCGAGGAGGCGGAGGCGGCGTGCGCCGAGGGCATCCGTACGATCAAGTGCAAGACCGGCCTCGACCCCGCGCGCGATATCGCCCTCGTGGCCGCGCTGCGGGAGCGCCTCGGGCCGGAGATCGGCCTTCGAGTGGACGCGAACGAAGCGTACCCGTCCGCGAGGGAAGCGGCGCGGATCACGCGCGCCATGGAGCCGCACGGCATCCTGTTCTGCGAGCAGCCGGTCATGGGGTTCGAACCCCTGGCGGAGGTCGCCCGGCTGGTCTCCGTTCCCCTGATGGCCGACGAGAGCGCGTGGGTTCCCCAGGACGTCCTGCGCCTGTGGCAGTTGCAGGCGGCACACATCATCAGCCTGTACTACTCGAAGCCCGGTGGGCTCTACCGGGCCCGGCAGCTCGCGGACGTGGTTCGAGCGTGCGGCATGACATGCGATATCGGCGGATCGATCGAGATGGGCATCGGCGTAGCCGCGAACCTTCACCTGGGCGTCGCGGTCGAGGCGCTGAGCTGGGCTTCCGTCTGCCCGGTGCCCAATGCGGACGGGGCAGGCCCCACGTCGGTCGCGGGCGTCTACTATCAGGATGACATCGTCAGCGCGCCTTTCCGATACGAGGCCGGCGTGCTGCACGTCCCGGATCGCCCTGGGCTCGGCGTCGAGGTCGACGAGCGGAAGCTGAGCCGGTACGGGGAGCGGTTGCGATAGCTCACCCCATGACACGAGTGCTCGTCGTCGGAGCCGGAAACGGAGGGTTTGCCGCCGCAGCGGATCTCGCGAGGCGCGGGGCGACGGTGGCTATGTACAACCGCTCGGCCGAGCCCCTCCGGCCGGTGGCCGAGCAGGGCGGTATCCGCTACAGCGGCGTGTTCGACGCTGGGTTTGCGCCGGTGGCGAGGTGCAGCACCCGTCTCGGCGATCTGATCGGAGAGGCGGACGTGATTCTCGTCTGCACCACCGCCTCGGCGCACGAGGGGCTGGCCAGCGCCATGGCGCCGTACCTGAAGCCGACGCAGCCCATCGTCCTGAACCCCGGCGGCCTGCTGGGCTCGGTGGCGTTCTCCCGGGCCCTCCGCCGCGCCGGTTACCGGGGCGGGATCACGATCGGGGAGACCGGAACCCTGACGTACATCTGCCGCAAGACCGACCCGGGGAGCGTCCACGTGACGAGCGCGCTGGCCGACGTTCCCTTCGCAGCATTTCCGGGCCGGGCGACCGCGGGTCTGGTGGCGCGGGTCCGCGACCTCCTGCCGGCTCTCGACCCCCAGGCACACGTCCTGGCGGCGGGGTTTGCCAACGTGAACGCGATCCTCCATCCCCCCGGGATGCTTCTGGCTGCCGCGTGGATCGAGCATAGCGCGGGCGACTTCTGCTTCTATTACGATGCCGCCACACCGGCGGTCGGGCGGTTACTGGCAGCGCTGGATGCCGAGCGCGTGGCGGTAGCGCGGGCGTGGCACGTGTCGGTTCCGTCCTTCCTCGACCTCTTCGCGCGCATCGGATCCACGACGCGGGAAGCCGCGGCATCCGGCGATCACCGGCGCGCTCTCCAGGAGAGCGCGCCGAACCGCCACATCAAGGCACCGCCGAGCCTCGACCATCGCTACCTCCACGAGGACATCCCCTTCGGGCTTCTGCCCCTTGCGGATCTCGGCCGTGCGGCCGGCGTGCCGACCCCGGTCATGGACGCGGTCGTGACGCTCGGCAGCCTGCTCGGGCAGCGGGACTACCGAGCCGAGGCGCGTACGCTTGAGGCCCTCGGGTTTGCCGGCCTTCCTCCCCACGAGGTCGTGCGGGCGCTGGTGGAGGCTGCTCCGTGAGCCTCGACCTTCACGGCCGCACCGTTGCCGTGCTCGGCGGGGACGGCCGCGATGTCGAAATTGCACGGCACGCCGCCTTGGCGGGCGCCGAGGTGCGCACCTGCGGGTTGCCGGCCGACGCGGTCCGTGCGGTGGGCGCGTATCCCGTCGCCACGATTGCGGATGCCGTCGACAACGCGGATATCGTGATCTGTCCGGTCCCGCTCCCCGCGGCGGACGGCAGCCTGTTCACCCCGCTGACGGGCGCGAGGCTGGTCCCCGATACCGAGGCGCTGCGGGGCATGCGGCGCAACGGCATCCTCATCACCGGCCGCGCGAGCGCCCAGATGCGCGAGGCGGCGGAGGCGCTCCGCCTCAAGCTCCGAGAGTACGAGCAGGACGAAGAGCTCATGCTGCTGCGCGCGCCGGCGATCGCCGAAGGGGCTATTCGTCTGGCCATCGAGCACACCGACGTGACTTTGCACCGCAATCCGTGCATGGTTGTGGGCTTCGGGAAGATCGGTCCCACCGTGGCGGCGGCGTTGGTGGGCCTCGGCGCGCGCGTGACCGTGGCCGCGCGCAACCCCGTGCAGCGGGCGCGGGCATGGGTCATGGGGTGCGAGGCCATTCCTCTCTCGGCGCTGGCTGAGTATGCCCCTCGCATGGCCGTCGTCTTCAACACCGCGCCGGCGCGGCTGTTCACCCGCGACATCGTGCAGCGGTTGGGGCGCGACACCCTGCTGATCGACCTCGCGGGGCCGCCCGGGGCCGTCGACCGGGACGCCGCGCAGGAGTTCGGCGTCCGAACCGTGTGGGCCCGTGGTCTCGGGGGCCGGGCGCCGCGGACGGTCGGGCAAGCCCAGTGGTCCGGCATCGTCCGGATTCTCGAGGCGGAGCTGGATCCGCCCGCCCCGCGTGACGCGGAGCCGTGGGTCCACCGATGAGGGACGGCGCGCGCGGGAAGGACGGCCGAGGGGCCTCGGCTGCCCCGGGGATGGTCGGCTGCGGACCGCAGCTCGAGGTCCGCGCCGGTCGGATCTGCGTGGGGCGTGGCGTCCGCGGATTCATCCGAGGTGCGGCCGCAGGCGACGGCCGGCACGCGAGGGAGGTGGAGCCGTGGATTACAGCCTCGACGTAAGCGACACCGCCCTGCTGGTCATCGACGCCCAGAACGCCTTCCTCCATCCCGAAGGGACGTTGGGCATCAGCGGCGTTGACATGGCCCCGCTGACCGCCATCATCCCGCCCCTGCGCCGCGTGATCGAAGCCTGCAAGGCCCGGGGGATCCCTGACATCTGGAGCGTGCAGCATCACCTGCCCGGCGACCGGACGCCCGCGTTGCACCGCATCCAGCCGCATACGGGGAAGCGGGCCCGGCTGGCATGCCAGCCGGGCACCTGGGACGCCGAGGTCGTGGCCGAACTCAAGTCGTACATCGACGATCGAAGCCACATCATTCAGAAGCACAAATTCAGCGTGTTCTACAATACCCGGCTCGAGGTGCTGTTGCGGATCCTCGGGCGTCGCACGTTGATCATCACGGGATCGACGACCAACGCGTGCGTGGACACCACCGTCCGGGAGGCGTACATGCGGGACTACGACCTGCTCATCGTATCGGACTGCATCGCCGGGGTCCGGCGCGACTGGCACGAGGCCGCGCTGGCCGTCTGGGCCCAGTACTGCGGCCTCGTAGTCACCTCGGATCGGGTGTTGGCGATGCTCGCTGCCGCCTCGACGTCCGGGCAGGGATCCTGAAGCCCGCGGCGGGCTGCGGCAGCGGCGAGGAGGCCAGCGTGCCCAGAGCTGATCTTGTGATTCGCGATTGCCTGGTCGTGGCGCCCGAGACGACCTTCCGGGGGTGGGTCGCCGTGCGGGAGGGGAGGATCGCGGCGGTGGGCGACGGCGACCCGCCCCCTGCCGAGGAGGCCATCGACGGCGGCGGACACGTGCTGCTGCCGGGTCGCGTCGAACCTCACATCCACCTCGGTGTCCACTATCCCTTCGACGTCGACGTGGAGCAGACCAGCGCCTCGGCCGTGGCCGGCGGCACAACCGTGATGATGCCCCACAACCGGGCCAAAGTCTCCTATCTCGAGGTCTACCCGCGGTGGGAGCACGTGGTAGCGGCGCGATCGTACTGCGACGTGGTCGTGCACCTCCAGATCCAAAATCGTCAGCACATCGACGAGATCCCGCTGTACCGGGAGCGATTTGGCGTCCTGTGCTACAAGCTCCACCTGGACTACCGGGCCAAGGCGGTCGCCGAACTGGACATCGAGCCCCTAGACGACGGCGACGCTTACCTCACCATGCAGCAGTGCGCGCGGTTCGACGGCCTCTGCGCGCTGCACTGCGAGGACGTGGAGATCGTGCGCTATACTCTGCCTGCCGTCCAGCTCTCGGGCAGGCAGGACCTCCAGGCCTGGACCGACGCCCGGCCGGCTTTCTGCGAGGTGGCGGACATCCACACGATGGCCTACCTCAGCGAGGTCACCGGCTGCCGGGCCATCGTGCTGCACATGGCCGCCGCTGACGGGATCGACGCCGCCCGGAAGTGGGTGCGCCGCCCCCTGATCCTTGAGACGCTGGTGCAATTTCTCACGGTGTTCCCCGAGGAGGCGGGCCCTCGCATCGGAGCCATCGGCAAGATGAACCCGCCGCTACGCGACCGCGCCAACGGCGAGCGGCTGTGGGCTGGCCTCCGCTCGGGCGCCATCGCCACCGTGGGCACCGATCACATCTCCTGCGAGAAGAACGAGACCGACAACCTCTGGCGGGCGACCGCCGGCATGCCCGGCATCGAGGTCGCCCTCCCGCTGCTCCTCTCCGAGGGCGTGCACAAGGGCCGCCTCACGCTCCAGGATCTCGTCCGGGTCGCCTGCCTCAACCCCGCCCGCCTCTACCACATCGACGACAGGAAGGGGTCCATCGCCGTCGGCAAGGATGCCGATCTCGTCCTGGTCGACATGTACGAGGAGCGCGTGGTGAGCCCGGGCACCACGTTCTCGAAGTGGAAGACCCCGGCGCACGGCATGGCGGTCCGCGGATGGCCGAAGCTGACGATTAAAGGCGGGCGGGTCGTGTTCCGTAACGGCGAGATCGTGGGTCCGCCGACCGGCCGGATCCTGCGATCGTACTGAGGCGAGGGTCCCGGATGGCCCAACGGACACGGGCCGTCGCGCCAGGAGTCCGGCCGGGCGGGAGCCAATGAGAGGCAGCGCCATGGCGGTGCTGTTCCGCGGCGCCCGGACGATCGACCGCGACGGACCAATAGACGTCGCGGTCACGGGCCACCAGATCGCCGAGGTGGGCCGGCCCCTCGAGGCCCGGGGGCGGGAGGTCGTCGATCTCGACGGCGCGCTGCTCCTCCCCGCGTTTGTCGAGGCGCACCTGCACGTCGATAAGGCGTGGACGTGGAGGCCGGACCTCCCGGCGCTGTCCCTGCGGGAGGCGATCGCCCACTGGAAGACGGTGAAGGCGCACCACACCGGCGAGGAGCTCCGCCGGCGAGGCCGGAGCCTGCTGGACCGCCTGCTGCGCTTCGGGACGACCGCCGCGCGGACACACGCCGACGTCGACGGGTACGTCGGCCTGGCGGCCGTCGAATCCCTCCTGGCGCTGCGGCGCGAGTACGCGGGCCGGTTCACGCTGCAGGTCGTGGCGTACGCCTCCTCCGCGATGACCCCTCGCGACCCCGCGGATCTGCGCCTGCTGGAGGACGCCGTCGCGATGGGTGCGGACGTCGTGGGCGGCGTCCCGAACCTGGACGGCGACCCGCGGGCCTGCATCGACGTGCTCCTCGACGTAGCGATGCGGCACGGCCGTCCCCTCGACCTGCACATCGACGAGGGGCCGCCCCGCGCCGGCGTATGGGTCGAGTACCTGGCGGACCGCGTCCTCGAGAGACGTCCCGCCCATTCGGTCACCGCCAGCCACTGCTGCGCGCTCTCGGCCGTGAGCGACCCCGAGGCCTCGCGCATCATCGAGAAGATCCGCGCGGCCGGGATCTCGGTCGTCGCGTGCCCGACCACGAACCTCTTCCTGCAGGAGGCCGACGCGGCGGACCCGACGTGGCGCGGGGTCACGCGGATCCGCTCGCTGCGCCGCGCCGGCGTCACCGTTGCGATCGCCTCGGACAACCTGCGGGACGTCTACTACCCGTACGGGCAGGGCAACATGCTCGAGACGGCGTGGGTGGCCGCGCTGGCCGCGCGCCTGGGGCCGCGGGAGGTCCCCGCGCTGCTGGACATGGTCTCGACGGAGGCCGCGCGGGCGATCGGGCTGGGCCCCTGGGGGCTCGCGCCGGGCGCGGCCGCCGACCTCGTGGCCTTCCCCGGGGATGCCCACCTGCTGGCCGACCGGCCGGCGCCGCTCCTCGTGATGGCCGCGGGCCGCTGGGTGATCTCTCCGCGGTGACGCGCCGGCTGCCTCGCCGCCCGGCGATTGAGATCAATCGGCGGTGAGATCCGGAAACGCGACGATGCGGCAGATCGACGCCTCCCCGCCGACGAGCTTCCACGGGAACGCGCCGACGACGCAGCGGCGGTTGAGAAGCTGGGCGATCTCCCCGCCCAGGTTTTCCGCGTGGATGACCCCATGCCGGAACGGCTCCCGGTGCATGCAGAAGAGGTGCTCCGCGGGAAACCGCTCCTCGACCCGGGCGCCCGTGCGGCGCTCGAACTCCCGTGCCAGGTCGGGCCGCTTGTCGCGGATCGACGTGTTCATCGGGTGGTCGGCGGATCCGGTATCGACGCCGATCCAGCGAAACCGCATGCGCACGGCCCACTCCGCGAAACGGTGGTCCGGCCCCGGGTGCCGGCAGAAGTAGGTCACCAGGTCTTCCTCCGGCATGCCGGCGTAGTACCGGTGCCACCCGGTGTGGATGATGAGGATGTCCCGCGGGCGGACCTCGACCTTGCGCTGCACGAGCTCGGGCGTGTAGACGCCCCACTCGCCGACCTCGCTCAGGTCGGCGATCGCGGCCGGCCCCACGCACTGCTCCAGCGGCACCGTGGCGATGTCGCGGCCGCCGGACACGCCGTGCATCTCGGCGTCCAGGTGGGTGCTGAGGTGCAGCGGGGTCTCGATCATCTGGCTGACGATGCCGTGTGTCTGATGCGTCTGGAAGTACCAGAGCCTGAGGCCCGGGTAGCCCACCCACCCCGGCGAGTGGATCGTCACCGGATGGCTGAGGTCGACGACGCGCATCCCAGACCTCCTCTCGCTGACTCGGCGCTACCTCTGGCCCGCGCCGACGCGGGCCCCCGCCGCGCCGGCGGTGAGCGCGTGGATGCGACTGGGGGAGAGAGGCAGGGCCGTCACCTCGACGCCCCAGGGCCGGAGCGCGTCGGCCACGGCGTTGGCGATCGCCCCGCCCGCCCCGGCCGTGCCGCCTTCGCCTGCGCCCTTCACCCCGAGCGGGTTCAGCGGGCTCGGCGTCTCCTCAAGGATCCTGATGGACAGGTCCTCCGGCATCTCCATGGACGTCGGCAGCAGGTAGTCCATGAACGTCGTCGTGAGCATCTGCCCGTCGGCGTCGTATGCGAGCTCCTCCAGCAGCGCGCCGCCGATGCCCTGCGCCAGCCCGCCGACCAGCTGGCCCTCCACGAGCATCGGGTTGATCGCCCTGCCCACGTCGTACGCGATGGCGTACCGGAGGAGGGCCACCTGGCCGGTCTCGGGATCGACCTCGACGAGCGCGACGTGCGTCCCATAGGGGTACGTCATCTCCGGGGCCTGGAAGAACCGTGTGGCCGATAGACCCGGCTCCAGCCCCAGCGGGAGCGTCCGATCCGGCGCAGCCGCGGCCGCCAGGTCTCTGAAGCCGAGCGCGCGCGCCGGCACGCCGCGTACCGACACGCGGCCCGCTTCGAGCACGAGGTCGGCCGGGGCCGCCTCGAGGAGCCGGGACGCACTATCGAGGAGCTTCTCCCTGACCGCCCGGGCGGCCAGTAGCACGGCGCTGCCCGCGACGACGGTCCCCCGGCTGGCGAACGCTCCGATGCCGTACGGGACACGGTCCGTGTCGCCGTGCACCACCGTGACGTCGTCGACAGCGACGCGCAGCTCCTCGGCGCAGATCTGGGCCAGGATCGTTTCCATGCCCTGCCCGACGGAGGCCAGCCCGGTATACACGACGACGCGCCCGGATACGTCGATCTCCACGCGGCCCATCTCCCACGGCCCGAAGCCGGCCTTCTCGAGCACACATGCCACGCCGATGCCGATGTAGCGGCCCCGCATCGCCTGCTCGGCCTGGTACGCGCGCAGCCGCGGATAGTCCACCGCGCGGAGGGCGGTGTCCAGGGCCGAGGCGTAGGCGCCCGTGTCGTACACGGTGGGCTGCCCCAAGGTCGTGGTCCCGACCCGGTACGGCATCGCCTCGGGAGGGATCAGGTTCCGGCGCCGGACCTCGACCGGGTCCATCCCGAGGGTGCGCGCGAGCATGTCCATCATGCGCTCGCGGACGAACGTCGCCTCGTACCGGCCGGGGGACCGGTAGGTCCCGGTCGGGGTCTTGTTCGTGAGGGCGCACGACACGTCGCACCGGTAGTGCGGGATGCGGTACGGTCCCGGGAGCATGGCGGCCGTCAGCTCGGGCACCGTCACGCCGTGCGTGCGCAGGTACGCGCCCATGTCCGCGGTCACGCGATCCACCAGGGCAACGATGCGCCCGTCGCGGGCCGCGCCCAGCTCGATCTCGTGCGTCTGCTCGCGCGAGTGGTTGGCGGCCAGGAGGTGCTCCCGCCGGTCCTCGATCCACTTCACGGGGCATCCGAGGCGCATCGCGGCCCAAGGAATCAGGAAGTCCTCGGGGTAGAACTCGCCCCTGATGCCGAAGCCGCCGCCGACGTCGGGCTCGACGAAGTGGATCCGGTGGATCGGCACGCCGAGGAGTTCCGAGAGCACCTCGCGGTTGAAGTGCGGCACCTTGGTCGGTCCCCAGACCCTGAGGGCGCCGGTCCCGGTCTCGTAGGCGGCGACCACCCCCCGCGTCTCCATCGGGATGCCCGTGTGGCGCTGGATGCTGAGGCGCCGGCGGATGCGGATCTCGGCGGCCTCCAGCGCGGCCTCCGGGTCGCCCACCACCACCTGCAGCCGCGCGGCGACGTTGCTCGCGGCATCGCTGTGCAGCACCGGAGACGCGGGGTCCAGCGCCTGGTCCGCGGTGGCGACGGCGGGTGCCGGCTCGTAGCGCACCTCGACGAGGTCAGCGGCTTCCTCCGCGACGTACCGGTCGGATGCGACGACGAGCGCGACCGGCTCCCCGACGTAGCGCACCCGGCGCCGTGCGAGGGGGTACTGCAGGAACGGCGCAAGCGACGGGCGCGGTCCGAGCCGGATGGGAATCGGCGGGACATCTCCCAGATCGGCCGAGGTCGCCACGAGCGCGACGCCGGGGAGCCCCCGGGCGCGCCGGCAGTCGACGCCCGCGATCGCCGCGTGCGCATGCGGGCTGCGGGCCAGGGCGGCGTGCCGCATGCGGGGAAGCTCGACGTCCGCGACGTAGCAGCCACGGCCCGTGAGGAGCCGGGGATCTTCCTTCCGCTTGACAGACGCTCCGATGATCACGGCGTGCCCTGGTTTGCCGGGGTGTCCTCGTCCTCCTGCCGTCGCCCCGCCGCTCCGCGCGGCGCCCTCTCCCCGGGTCGTGCGGGCGTCCGCGGCGCGGCAGGAACCGGCCCGTCCGTGCTGAAACTTCTTTCAGTGTCATTGAAGCCCCTGCCTGCGCCCCGCCGCCGAGGCGGGCGCGAGAGGACGACGGTGATCACACCGACGCCGGTGAAGGTGCGCCCGAAGGACGCCGTCCTCAACGGCGCGGTCCGCGAGATCGGGACGCGCATCCGCACGCTGCGCCTCACGCGCCGGCGGACGCTGCGGCACCTCGCGGACGCCACCGGGCTCAGCGTCTCGATGGTCAGCATGGTGGAGCGGGGGCAGGCGAACCCGAGCATCGGGACGCTGATGGCGATCGCCGCCGCGCTGGGCGTGCCGATGGTGAGCCTCTTCGGTGACCCGGCACGGGCGGCCAGCCCGGTCATCCGCGCCGGTCAGCAGCCCGTCATGACGACGCGGCGGGGCGTCAGGCGCCGCCTGGTGATTCGCGAGCCGGACAGCAACATCGAGGTCGCCGAGAACACCTACGCGCCCGGGACGGCCTCCGCGGACGTGCCGGTGCGCCACCTGGGCATGGAGATGGGCGTGCTGCTCGAGGGGATCCTCGCGGTCGAGGTGGGCGGCGAGCGCTACGTACTGCGGCCGGGCGACGCGGTGGTCCTCGATTCCGGGCGGCCGCATCGGTTCGTCAACGTGGGTCGGAGGACGGCACGGACGCTCTGGATCAACGTGCACGGCAGTCGCTGGTCGTCACACAAAGGGGGTCTGTCATGAGGATGGGTTGGCGGCGGGGGATGCTCTGGGCTCTGGCGGCTCTGGTGGCCGTATCGCTCGCGGCCCCGGGCGCGGCGCGGGGAGCAGCGGGACCGAAGGTGGCCTTCATCTATGTGGGGCCCGTCGGGGATGCGGGCTGGACCTTCCAGTGGGATCAGGCGCGCCGGTACCTCGCGCAGCACGTCCCGGGCGTGCAGACGTCGTACGTGGAGTCGGTGCCGGAGACCGCCGACGTGGCGCGGGTGGAGAACGACTTCATCGCCAAGGGCTTCTCGGTCATCTTCGCGACGGCGTTCGGCTACCAGAACTTCACGATCGACGTCGCCCGACGCCACCCGAACGTGACGTTCGTCGGCATCGGCCCGGCGATCAAGCTCGCTCCCAACGTCTCGACCGTGTACGGGAAGCTGTGGGAGGGACGCTACCTCACCGGCATCGTCGCCGGGAAGATGACCCGGGCGAACGTCATCGGGTTCGTGGCCGCCCACCCGATCACGACGGTCGTGGCCGGCGTCAACGCGTTCGCCCTCGGCGTCCGGTCGGTGAACCCGAGCGCCAAGGTCAAGGTAGTCTGGACCGGCACGTGGTACGATCCTCCGAAGGAGAAGCAGGCGGCCCAGAGCCTCCTGGATGCCGGCGCCGATGTCATCGCCCAGCACCAGGATACCCCGAGCGCGCTGCTCGCCGCCGCCGAGGCGGGCAAGTGGGGGATCGGATCGGAGTCCAACATGCAGCGCTTCGCCCCGAAGGCGTACCTGACCGGCACCACGTGGACGTGGGGGCCGCTCGTGGAGAAGATCGTCAAGGCCTCCGAGACGCACGCGTGGGCCTCGCAGGACTACTACGGGAACCTCAGGGACGGCGTCGTGGGGCTCGGGCCGCTCAACCCGGCAGTGCCGGCCGCCGTCCGGGCGCAGGTAGCCGAGAAGAAGCGGGCGATCGAGAGCGGCAGGCTGGAGATCTTCACAGGCCCCCTGCGTGACCAGACGGGGAAGGTGAGGGTGCCGGCCGGGCACACGATGTCGCTCAAGGAGATCCTCACCTTCGACTGGTTGGTAGAGGGCGTGGAGGGGAAGTCGCCCAAGTAGGTCGTCGGGGCCCCGGGAGCCCACGGCCCGGGACCCCGGCCTGTGCTGTCCGCGCGGCCGCCCGCCCGGGCTTCCGAGGGCGAGCACCGGCCGCCGAGGAGCGATCCCCGTGGATGTGTACCTCCAGGACATCCGCAAGGCCTTCCCCGAGACGGTGGCGCTCCACGGGGTCTCGTTCGAGGCCCGGCCCGGCGAGGTGCACGCGCTCCTGGGGGAGAACGGCGCCGGCAAGACGACGCTGATGAACATCCTGGCCGGCCTGTACCAGCCAGACGAGGGCAGCATCTGGCTCGGGGGGCAGCGGCGGCGATGGCGCTCGCCGGCACACGCGATCGCGGCCGGGATCGGCATGGTGCACCAGCACTTCAAGCTGGTGCCTCCGCTGACCGTTCACGAGAACCTGCTGCTCGGCGTGCGGGGCCCGCTGTGGCTGCACCGCCGCCGCGACGCCGCGCGGGTCGCCTCGCTCGCCCGCGAGCACGGCCTCGACGTCGATCCGCTGGCGCGCGTCTGGCAGCTCTCCATGGGCGAGCGGCAGCGGGTCGAGCTGCTGCGGCTGATCCTGCGCGATGCGCGGGTGCTGGTCCTCGACGAGCCCACCTCCGTGCTCACGCCCCAGGAGTCGCAGGCCCTGTTCGCGACGCTCCGGTCGCTTGCCCGGTCCGGACGGACCGTCGTGTTCATCAGCCACAAGCTGGAGGAGGTGCTGCGCGCCGCGGACCGGATCACCGTGATGCGCGGCGGCCGCGCGATCGCGACGCTGCGGTCCCAGGACGCCAGGGCCGCGGACCTCGCGGCGCTGATGGTGGGCCGTCACGTGACCCCGCCGCAGCCGTCCCCGCCCCCGCCCGGCGCGCCCGTGCTCGAGGTGGACCGCCTGACCGTTCCCGGAGACCGCCGGCCGCTCGCGGTGCGCGAGGTCACGCTCACGGTTCACGCCGGCGAGATCGTCGGGGTGGCGGGCGTCGCGGGCAACGGCCAGCGGGAGCTCGCCGAGGCGCTCGCCGGCCTGCGCCCGATCGCCTCCGGCGCGGTGCGGCTCGACGGCCGGCCGCTCGAGCGGGCCACGGTCAGGGACCGGATCGAGGCCGGGCTCGCCCTGATCCCGGAGGACCGGCTGGACGTGGGCCTCGTGGGCGAGATGACCGCGGCGGACAACCTGATCCTCAAGAGCTACCGTCAACCGCCGCTCTCCCGCCGCGGCGTCCTGGACCCACGCGCGGTTCGGGCCCGAGCGCGGGCGGCGCTCGGGCGCTTCTCCCTCGCCGTGCCCGCCGAGGCGCCCGTCCGGCTGCTGTCCGGCGGCATGCTGCAGCGGCTGCTCCTGGCCCGCGAGCTGGCCGAGGCGCCGCGGGCCGTCGTCGCGATGAGCCCGACGCGCGGGCTCGACGTCGGCGCGGCGGCCGACGTGCACCGGGCGCTGCTCGAGGCGCAATCGCGCGGGACGGCCACGCTGCTGCTCTCGGAGGACCTGGACGAGCTGCTGCTCCTGGCGGACCGCCTGGCCGTGATGTACGACGGGCGGATCTCCGCGATCCTGAAGCGGGCGGAGTTCGACCGGCCGCGCATCGGCCTGCTCATGGCGGGAGGCGCGGCGTGATCCGCATCGAGCGGCGCGCGCCGATGTCCCGGGAGGCGGCGGCGGGCCTGCGCCTCGCCGGAGTGGCGGGCGCGCTGCTGGCGGGCGCGGCGTTCCTCTCGGCGACCGGGCACGACCCCGGCCAGGCGTACCTCGACATGCTGCGCGGCGCGGTGGGGTCGCCCTACGCGGCGCAGCAGACGGCGGTGAAGGCGATCCCGCTCGCCCTCACCGGCCTCGGCGTGGCGCTCGCGTTCCACGCCGGCCTGTGGAACATCGGGGCGGAAGGGCAGCTCGCGATGGGCGCGTTCCTGGCCTCGTGGGCGGCGCTGGGGCTCTCCTGGCCGGCGTGGGCGCTGCTGCCGGCGATGGGGCTGCTCGGCCTCGTCGGCGGCGGGCTGTGGGCGCTCCTGCCGGCCGTTCCCCGTGCGCTGTGGGGCACGAACGAGATCATCACGACGCTCCTGCTGAACTACGTCGCGCTGCTGTGGGTGGACTACCTCGTGTTCGGGCCCTGGGCCGACCCCTCCGCGTTCTCGTTCCCGTACTCGCGCCCGTTCCCGGACGCGGCGCGGCTGCCGCTCCTCCCGGGCACGCAGGTGCACGCCGGCGCGCTGTTCGTCGTCGCGATCGCCGCGGCGCTCGGCTTTGTGCTGCGCCGTACGGCCTGGGGATACGAGATCCGCGTGACCGGACACAGTCCCCGAGCGGCCGCCTACGCGGGCATGCCGGTCCGGGCCAACGTCCTGCTGGTCATGGTGCTGTCGGGCGCCGTCGCCGGGTTGGCCGGGATGGGCGAGGTGTCGGGCGTGATCGGCCGGATCCAGCAGGGGATCTCGCCCGGCTACGGCTACTCGGCCATCATCATCGCCTGGCTCGCCCGCCTGAGCCCGTGGGGGACGGTGGGCGTCGCGGTGCTGTTCGCCGCGCTGATCAACGGCGGGTTCGCGCTGCAGACGAGCGGGGTGCCCGCGGCGATCGCCTCGATGCTGCAGGCCCTCGTGCTCTTCAGCGTGCTCGTCGGCGATTTCTTCGTCTCGCACCGCGTGGCCGTGCGGCGCGGGCGCGCGGCCGCCCTGCCGGCGCAGGAGGCGGCCGCCGAGCCGTGACCGTCCACGTCGTGCTCGCGTGGCTGGCCAGCGCCGTGGCGGCGGGCACTCCCCTCGTCTTCGCCGCGGTCGGCGAGATCGTGGCTGAGCGCGGCGGGGTCTTCAACCTCGGGGTCGAGGGGATGATGCTCGTCGGCGCCGTCAGCGGCTTCATCGTCGCGGTGCACACGCGGGATCTCGCTCTCGCGATCGCCGTGGCGATGGGCGCGGCGGCGGCCGTCGCCCTGCTCCTGGCCGTGCTCACGATCACCCTCGGAGCCGATCAGGCGGTCACGGGGCTGACGCTGACCCTGTTCGGGGCGGGGCTCTCGAGCTTCCTCGGGAAGCCGTACATCGGGATCCCGTCCCCGGTCGTCTTCCGCCCGGTTCCGCTGCCCGTGCTCGGCGACGTCCCGGGGCTCGGGCCCGTTCTCTTCCAGCAGAACCTCCTCGTATACGCGAGCTACCTGCTCGTGCCGGCGGTGTGGGCCGCGCTGTCCCATACCCGGCCCGGCCTCGCGCTGCGGGCGGCCGGCGAGGACGCGGCCACCGCCGATGCCCTCGGCCTCAACGTGGCGGCGTTGCGGTACACCGGCGTGCTCACCGGCGGCGCCCTGGCCGGCCTGGCCGGCGCGTACCTGTCGCTCGCCTACACGCCGGCGTGGACGGATAACATGACGAGCGGCCAGGGGTGGATCGCGATCGCGCTCGTGATCTTCGCCACCTGGAACCCCCTGCGGGCCGCCGCGGGCGCGTACCTGTTCGGCGGCGTGGAAGCGCTGGGCTTCCGGATCCAGGCGGTGGGAGGAACGACGCCGAGCTACTTCCTCCGGATGCTGCCGTACCTCTTCACGCTGGGAGTGCTGCTCGTGGTGACGATGCGCTCGCGGCGGCCCGGCGTGCCCGGCAACTTGGGCCGCCCCTACTTCCGCGAGGAGCGGTACGGCTGATGCATCATCGCGTTAGTTGGGCGGCAGGAGAGGGGGGTGGGGGCTGGCCCGAGCGCCCTTTGGTCTCGGTCTTGATCACACAAATCCGCGGAAGACCTCGACCTCCCGGGCCACTCGGCCCCGCGGTGGTCTCGATCGAAGGCATGAGCGCAAGGCCTCGCCCCCGTCGGGCCCTCGGCCCTCCGGTCGAATCGGTTGCTCGAAGGAAGGCGGCGGACGGCCCCCACCCCCCGCCGCAGCCGTCGGGGAGCTGCTGCTCTGCTGGGCGAGCAAGGAGCGCGACGTGGGGAAACGGCGGTGGAGTTGGAGCAGCCCGGCTCGGTGCGATGGGGGCCCGGGCCGTGAGATCAGGAGGTGGCCGCGTGTACGCATACGTCTACGGCGAGAAGCGGACGCTGCCCGCCGGGTTCGATGAGTTCTTCGATGTCCGCCGGACGGCGGTCGTGTCGATCGATATGCACCGAGGGCACCTGGAGGACTCCCCTGACTGCCCCTGCCCGGCCCCGCGGGCGCGGCAGATCGTCGAGCCGATCGATCGCTTCCACGCGGCGTGCCGCCGCCTCGGCGTGCCGGTCATCCACGTCGAGACGACCCTGCGGCGCGGCGGCGTGGACGACGTGAGGGGGAACGTCGCGGCGTGGCGCAAGGTCTTCCCGCTCTACGCCGGCCCCCTTCCCAACGCCGACGAGCACGGGATCGAGGGATCGCGGTGGACGCAGTTTGTCACCCACGTCGATCCCGAGCGCGACCTCCCGGTCACCACCAAGAAGCGCCTCTCCGTCTTCTACCCGACGGACTTGGAGTTTCTGCTGCGCAATCTCCGGAGGGAGACTCTCGTGCTCGACGGCGGCTTCACCGACTGTTGCGTCCTCAACGCCGCGTTCGACGCGTCGAACCGTGACTTCCGGGTCGTGGTGCTGCGCGATCTCGTGCGAGGAACCAACCCGGAGATGGAGGACGCGGCGCTGCGCATCGTCTCGCTCCACCTGGGGCTGGTGACCGACTCGGACGAGGTGCTGCGGGTCTGGCAGGCGCAGGTGGTGCCGTCGTGAGCCGCCCGGACGAGATCCGGGTCCTGCGCGTGGACCGCGACTACGTGCCGCTCCCGCGTCCCGGCGACGTGCGGGCGGTCGTCTGGCCAGGGATGGGCGCGCGCCACCGGAGCATGCACTACGTCAGCCTCGCCGCGGGGGAGGCCGGCGCGGAATGGCAACACGAGGGCGAGGCCGTCTACTACGTGCTGAGCGGCTCCGGGTGGTTCGAAGACCGCGCGACCGGCGCGCGCCACGAGGTCCGCGCGGGCCTCATCGTGCACGTCGAGGCCGGCACGCCCTACGCGATGCGTGCGCGCGAGCCGCTCGTCTGCGTCGGCGGACCCTGCCCCCCTGACCCGTCGCTCTACGCGGCGGTGCCCCGGGCGCGGCGAGCGGGGCGGGGGGAGCCGCGATGATCCGCGTCTTCGACCCCGCCCGCGAAGGCGTCGCGGTGCCGATGATCAGCCGACAGGCCAGGCTGGTCGCCTGGCCGGGCGTCGGCGCGCGGCAGGCGCAGATGAACTACGTGGTCCTGGAGCCCCGCGAGGCCAACGTCCCGCACCGCCACGAGCAGTCCGAGGACACGATCTTCGTCGTCGAGGGCAGAGGCATCGTGACCAATACCGACAACGGCGGCGTGCAGCCGGTCGAGGCGGGCTGCATCGTGCACGTGCCGGTCGGCGTCGGACACGCTGTCACCGCACAGACGCGGATGGTGAGCGTGGGCGGGCCGTGTCCTCCGGACGAGGCGATGATGCGGCAGTTGGGGTTGCGCTCGGAGTAGGGAGACGCGGCCGACCGCAGGATTCCCCTGCGCGCGAGACGAACCCCCCGCTGTCCACGCGCGGCGGGATGTTCCGGGGGAGGGATCGTGATGCCGTACCGCACGATGAGCAGGCGCGAGCTTGTGAAGGCGGCGGGTGTGCTCGCCGGCACCGCGGCCGCAGGGGGCCTCGGGGGCTTCCTGCCGCCCGGACCGGCGCCCGTGCCCCGGGCTCGCGCCGCCGCGCCGTCAGGGGCTCCGCTCCGCATCGGGTTCGAGGTCCATCGAACCGGGATCGGCGCGGTGTACGGCCGGTGGTTCGAGCGGACGACGCTCGCGGCGGTCCGGCTGATCAACGAGACCGGCGGCATCGCCGGCCGGCCGGTCGAGATCGTGGCCGAGGACGACGGCACCGACCCGGCCCGCGGCGTCCTGGTCATCGACAAGCTCGTGCTCGAGCACAAGGTGGACTTCCTCTTCGGGACGCTCTTTTCCAACGTCGTGATCGCGACCGCGCCCCGCGCGGGCGAGCTCAAGGTGCCCTACTTCGTCGTGAGCGAGGGCTACCACGTGGCCTCGGGCAAGCTGAACCGCTACGTGTTTCAACCCGGGATCACCGACGTCCGCGCGCAGGTGACCTCGCTTGCGCCGTGGATCGTGAAGAATCTCGGCAAGAAGATCACTATGATCTTCCCCGACTACGCCTTCGGCTACGATCACCGCGATTTCTTCAGCCGCGCCGCGGAGCGGCAGGGGGGCCAGATCCAGGCGTTGATCCCGATCCCCCCGACGGAGACGTCGTTCACGAAGTACTTCTCACGCATCCCCGCTGACACCGACGTGGTCTACCACGTGATGGTGGGACCCGGCGTGCTCACGTTCGTAAAGGAGATGGGGGAGTACTTCGGCGCGCGGAAACCGAAGCTCTTCGGCTTCATCGACTCGCTGGAGGGCGTGGATGTCGCGAGCCCCGGTCTGGAGTTCCTCGAGGGATCGTACATCTGGGAGGCCTTTCCCCGGTACGCCGGCAACGTCAACACCGCGGCGGAGCGGACGTACCGGCAGCGGGTGGGGGTCGACGCCAATGGGGCGAGCATCCGCGACCCCAAAGATGTCTCCACGTACTCGCACATGTTCGGGTGCTGGGAGACGCTGTTCGTCATCAAGCAGGCGGTGGAGAAGAGCGGGTACAGAACGCCAGGCCCCGCCGCCTACAAGGCGCTGATCGAGACGCTGGAGAAGGTAGAAGCCTTCCCCGAGGGGCTGCAGCACCCGCAGGGAGCGAAGCGGTTCGTCGGCCGCATCCACCAGTGCTTCGGCCGGCAGTTCATCTCCCGGGTGGAGAACAAGAAGCTCCGGGTTGTGTACACCACGCGGATCGAGGACGGGATGTACCCGCCGGAGGCGGACTACACCAAGCAGCCCCTTTAGTGCACCGCGGCGGGCGTTCCGTGCCGGAGACGGGAAGGTGTGGGGTCTGCGCGTCGCGGTCCACACCCGCTGTCACCTCCCGCAGGCCCGACGCGGTAGGGCACCGGGGGAGCGTCGCGGACGCGTGGTAGCAGCGACGGCGAGGGGGCGGGGGCCTGCCCCTCGCCGATGAGCCTCGGCGGCCAGCTCGTCCTCGCCCTGCTCGAAGGGCTCGTCTCCGGCCTCGTGCTCGCGCTCACGGCCCTGGGCCTGTCGCTTGTCTTTGGCGTGATGCGGATCGTGAACATCGCGCACGGCGAGTTTTTCATGCTGGGCGCGGTGCTCGCATGGTACGTCTCCACGGCCTCGGGCAGCTTCGCGCTGGCGGTGCTCGCCGCCCCCCTCCTCGTCGGCGCGATCGCCCTGGTCATCGACCGGTTCGTCCTGCGGCCGATTCGCTATGCGCCCGAGGCCACGATCGTCGCGACGATCGGCCTGCTGTACATCCTCGAACAGCTCGTGCTGATCGTCTACGGCCCCTACGCCCGTCCGGTCGCTCCTCCGTTCTACTTCCGCGTCGACTTCCCGTGGTTCGGCTACTCCGGGTACAAGCTCGTCATCGCCGGGGTCGCGGCGGCGCTCGTGGCCGGCACGTGGCTCCTTGTCACCCGGACCCGGCTGGGCCTCTACATGCGGGCGACCCAGCAGGACCGCGAGGTGGCCCAGGCGTTCGGCGTCCCCGTGCAGCGGATCTACGCGGCCGCGTTCGCGCTGGGCGCGGTACTGGCGGCCGTCGCCGGCGCCCTCGTCGTCCCGGTGCAGCAGGCCCACTACCTGATGGGCCTCGACGCGTTGCTCCTCTCGTTCATGGTCGTCATCATCGGAGGCCTGGGCGACCTCGGGGGCACGCTGGCGGCCTCGTTCCTGATCGGGCTCACGGACGGCGCGGTGTCGATCTTCTTCTCGCCCACGCTGGCCCGGATCGTTGCCTCCGTGCTCGTCGTCCTGGTGCTGCTGGCGCGGCCCGGCGGCCTCGGCGGGGAGGCCGCGCCGTGAGACATCCTGTGTCAACCCCTGATGGCTCAGGCACTCGCTGCGGCGATGTGTGGGAGGGAGTGGGCGGATCTGTGATGGGCGGCATCGTAAGGCAGACGGTC
>JAJPJJ010000071.1 GCA_021324295.1 Bacillota bacterium | reverse complement strand
GGGCCAAACTCGAAGCACGAACGATCTCGGCAACGCTCGACCGCACTGCTGACTGAACCTATGTCTCGTTGGAGTGAGCACTATGGACGCTCCTGAACTCGGTTCTTCAGCATCCTGCTAGACCCCGCCGCGCGCTCGGAGAGACCGTGCGGGTCGCCGTCCGGTCGCGCGGGCGCCGGGGACGACGCCCCGGGGCCGGCGGTGCCGCCGGGACACCGGTGCGGCGCCGGTCCCGGGATCCGGGGGGAACCTTCCTGTTTGCGGGTGACGTACGTATCGAGGATGAGGCCGATCACGTGGGGAGTGTGGCTGCTCACGGGGCTCGCGGCGGCGTGGATCCTCGCCTCGCCGCCCGTGCTGCCCGCCGCGCCGTCCACGAACGCCCCGGTGCTGCCCCGCGGGTGGGGGCGGCTGCTCGCGTCCGGCACCCTCCTCGCGGTGGGCCAGCCCGCCGGGACCGTCGCGCTGGCCATCTCCGGCCCCGCGCGGCTCGAGGTCTTCGAAGGGGGGACGGCCTGGCGGTCGATGCCCGTGAGCGGGACCCACGCGGTGCACCTGCTGCCGGCGACCCTGCTCATCGACGCCGACGCCCGGCCGCTCCTCCCCGGCGTCGTGCGCGCGGGCTTCCCGGCCGTGCTGTGGGCCGTCGTGCGGCCGGACGCGGCGATCCTCGCGCTCACCCTGCAGATCACCTCCCCGCGCCCCCATCCCCGGCCCGCGCCCCGGGCCGACGAGCCCGCCGGGGCGTCCGGGGTCGTCATCCGGCGGAGCGGGTCGACGCTGACCCTGCTCACCGCGTCGGGCGCCCGGAGGAGCGTCGTGCTGACCGCGGCGACCACGGTGCAGCACGGCACCGACCCGGGCGCGCTCGGCCCCTACGACGTGCTGCGGGTCGAGGGCCCCGTGAACTCCGACGGCAGCCTCGCCGCGACCCGCATCACCGTGGAGTTCGCGTCCGCGCCGAGCGCGCAGGTGTCGGGGCCGGTCGAGATGAACGCGGGCGGGGTCGGGGGCCTCGTCGTGGGCGGCGCGCTCGTGTGCACCACCGCCGAGACGTACATCGTGGAGCGCGAGGCCCGCGGCGCCCTCGCGCAGCTCACCCGCGGCGTGCCGGTCGCGGTCTACGGGACGCCCATGATGGCCGGCAGCACGCCGGTCGGCCTCGAGGCCCACGTCATCGTCGTCCGCTGAGCGGCCCGTCCCCGTCGGATCGGCGAATGGACCTCGCGGCGCTTGAGGCGCGGATCGCGGCGACGTTCGGGGCGCGCGACCGCGCGCGTGGCGTGGACGGCACGTTTCGCCGGCTCGTGGAGGAGGTCGGCGAGGTTGCGCGCGCGCTCCGCAGCGGCGAGCGCGAGAGCCTCGCGCTCGAGCTGTCCGACCTCGTCGCGTGGACGCTCAGCGTGGCGGCGCTCTGCGGTGTCGATTTGGCCCGCGCCGTGGCGCGGTACGCCCGTGGATGCCCGCGCTGCGGGCGCTCTCCCTGCCGCTGTCCCACGGAGGTCGCGCGGTGAGCCGCCCGCCCGCCGCCTCACGCGGGATCGGTGCGGCGCGGCGCGAACAGGAGGATCATTTCGCGGACGAGCGAGGCGGCGACGATCGGGGTGAGGCCCGTCGGGTCGCACGGCGGCGAGACCTCGACGAGGTCCATGCCGACGATGCGATGGGATGCGAGGCTGCCTAGCGCGGTCAGCAGCTCGGCGTACGTCGCCCCGTCCGGCTCCGGGTTGCCCGTCCCGGGCGCGATCCCGGGGTCGAGCACGTCGATGTCGATCGTGAGGTACAGCGCCCGGCCGGCGAGCCGGTCCAGCAGGCCGCGGGGCGGCATCACCTCGCGCGAGCAGTGCAGGGCGCGGTGCTGCGCGATGTGGAGCTCCTCGCGGGTGCCGGCGCGGACGCCGAGCTGGACGACCGGGCACCCGCCGTCGAGGAGGCGGCGCATCACCGTGGCGTGCCCGATCCGCTCCCCCCGGTACTCGTCCCTCAGGTCGGCGTGCGCGTCCCACTGGACGATCACGAGGTCCGGATGATGCGGCGTGAGGGCCTGCACCGCGCCCAGCGTCAGCGTGTGCTCGCCGCCGAGGATGCAGGGCAGGCCCGGCCCGATCCCCCCCCGGACCCTCCGGACCATCGCGGCCGGGCTCAAGCCCTCCACGGCGATGTCGCCGGCATCGGCGAAGGGCACCGCCTCGAGGTCGCGGTCGAGCACCGGGCTGTAGGTCTCGATGCTCTCGGACGCCCACCGGATCGCCTCGGGGCCGAGCCGGCTCCCGCGCCGGAACGACGACGTCGCATCGTAGGGGACGCCGTACAGGGTCAGCGCCCCGGGCGGGACGGGACTGCCCGGGGCGCGTGCGCCGAGGAAGCTCACGGCTCAGGCTCCAGCGCGCTGCGCAGATAGGGGGGCAGGTCGAACGCCGCGCGGTGCGCGGCCGGCGTGTAGTATCGGAGGCCCCACGCCCCGCTGCGCCGGGCGATCTCCTCCGGCGCGACCGCGCGCGGATCCGGGCCGAGCGATGCGATCGTAAACGACCAGACGACGCCCGGATAGGCGAGCACGGGCGCCAGGTACGTCCGGACCACCGGGAACGCCGCGCGCAGGTGCCGCCGGACCATCGTGACGAGATCCCGCTGATACACCGCGGAGCCGGACTGGACGGCGAGGAGGCCGCCCGGCTCCAGGCGCCGCGCGATCTGCGCGTAGAACTCCGCGCTGAACAGCCCCGCAGCCGGCCCTTCCGGGTCGGTGGAGTCCACCAGGACCACATCGAACCGCCCGGCGGTCTCCCGCACGTAGGCGAGGCCATCGCCGATGACGACCTCCGCGCGCGGGTCGTCGAACGCGTCGCCCGCGATCGCGCCGAGGTACGCGCGGCTGGCCCGCACGACCGCCTCGTCGATCTCCACGAGCGTCGCCCGCTCGACCGGGTGCTTGAGCGTTTCCTCGAGCGCCCCGCCGTCCCCGCCGCCCACGATGAGCACGCGGCGCGGCGCGGGATGGGTGCACAGCGCCGGGTGCGCCAGCATCTCGTGGTAGATGAACTCGTCGGCCTCCGTGGTCTGGACGGCCCCGTCGAGGACGAGCATGCGGCCAAAGAGCGGGCTCTCGTAGACCTCGAGGTACTGGTAGGGTGTCTGCTCCTCGTGCAGGCGGCGGGTGATCCGGTACGCGGACGTGATGTCCGTGCTGCCCTGGTCGATGATCCAGGCCCCCCTCATGCCGCGCCGCCGCGACGCGAGTCCGGGGCAGCCGGGCAGGGGTTCCGAGGCAGGCATGGACCGGCGTGGGCGCCCGGCGGTCTCCGGCTCGACCGAAGGCAGGGGCGGACGGCGCGGGCGCCGTCGGGCCAGCAGCCCCCCGGTCGAATCCGCGGCTCGGCGCAAGGCGGAGGGCAGGCCCCGCGCCCACGTGCCACCGGACGAACGCGATGCCGGACCGGCCTCGCGGGCGCCCGGGGAGCGCCCCCGCCGGCGGAGGGCGTCATGCGCGGCGCGCCAGGCCGGTCGGCGTCGGCCAGAAGAGCGCGAGGGCGACCGCGCAGCCGGCCCGCTCGACGGCGTGCTCGGTCGAGGCGATCACGACCTCGTGCAGGGGGAGGCGGCGGATCTGGAACCCCTCCGCGATCATCTGACGCACGATGCGCTCGGCCTCCGCGCGCGAGGTGTGGCCGGTGTGCTCCATGATCACGCCGTGGCTCTCCCGGCAGACGCCCACGCCGATCGCCGCGGCGATCCGGTCGCCCGGGGTCGTGCTGACGATCCGCGCGTAGACAGCCGGCATGAGGATCCCCGGCGGGTACGGCGGCAGCTCGATGATGCGGGTGCCCGGCGGCAGGATGCTCGTGACACGCAAGAAGTTCAGGTCGGCGACGCCGGCGTCTTGCAGCGCCCGGTCGAAGGCGTTGATCTCGCTCCCGCCCTCCCCGTGCCCCGTGACCAGCGAGACCGCTCGTGGGGGTTGCCACATGGCGCTAGATATTCCACCCCACCGGGGTGCCTCCTTCGCTGCAGGCGTCCGTCAGCGTGCCATCGCGGCTGCGCCGCGCCCAGGGGCGGCCGCCGCGCGCCGGCGCGGCCGTGCCGCGTGTGCGCGGACGCCGCAGCGAGAGGGCGGCCGCGGCCCATGATACTATAACTACGTACGCGCGTGCCCGATCGCCGGCGTCCGTTGGCGGGAGGAGGCGGAGAGGGACCCGCTGGCGGGCCGGGACGGCCGGGCACGCGGTGGATCCGGCCACATTGGGAGGGACTCGTCGTGGAGGACATCGTCCCGTGCGGCTGAGACGCCGCCCGTCGGGATCCGTCGTGCTGGCCGCGGCCGCCGTGATCGCGTGTGCGCCGCTCGGCGCGCGCGCGCAGGGGGCCGCGCCTCCCTCGGCGGGCGCGTCCGCCGCTTCGCCGGCCGCGTCCCGCACCCTGAGCGACGCCTTCGGCCTCGACGTGGCCACCCGCGGCGCCCCCGGCGGATCCGCGGTGCCCCCGGCCGCGGTCGCCGGGGTGGGGTGGGTCCGGATCACCGCCAACTGGGCCGACCTCGAGCCCGCCCGCGGCACGTACGCGTGGGCCGAGCTGGACGAGGCGATCCGGCGGGCGCAGGCCGCACGCGAGCGCGTGCTGGTGATGGTGCAGACGACCCCGCGGTGGGCGGCGCCGGAGCCGAGCGCGCCGCCGTCGGTCTGGCGCCACCAGCCGCCCCAGCGTCTTGGGGACTGGCAGGCGTTCGTCGCGGCGGCAGCCACGCGCTACCGCGGGCGAGTGGCGGCCTGGCAGATCGAGCCGGCGCTGGACCTCGCGATGTTCCGCGGGACGAGCGAGGACTACCGGCAGATGCTGCACGCCGCCCGGGACGCGGTCCGGCGCGCCGACCGCGCCGCCTGGGTCGTCGCCGCCTCCCCCTCGGGCATCGACCTCGCCTTCATCAAGGCGCTGCTCGGACGCGCGGGCGATGACTTCGATGCGCTCATGCTCTACCCGCGGGGCCGCACGCCGGGGGACGTGCTCGAGGCGCTCGGGGTGATCCGGGCCCGGATCCTCGGCGCGGACGCGCGTCACCAGCTCTGGATGAGCGCGCGGCCCGAGTGGGGCGCCGAGGCCCCGCTCGCCGTGGCGGCGCTCGCGGGCGGGGTGGCGCGGGAGTTCTGGCCGCGGCTGGACGCCCCGCTCGCCACGGTCGTGCGGCTGCTCGGCGCGGCCCGGTTCGTCGGGCCGCTCGACCGCGGGCCCGACGTGTACGCGCTGGTGTTCACAGACGGCGTGGCGCCGGTGGCCGTCGTGTGGTCGGCCGGCGCGCCCCGCGCGGTGCCGCTGGCGACGACCGGCGCGCTCACGGCGATCGGCGCCGCCGGGCGCGTGGTCGCATCCGGCGCGGAGTCCACGGTGGTCGCGGGGCCGGAGCCCGTGTTCGTGTCCAACCCCGCGCCGTCCGTGGTGGAGGAGGCCCGCCGGACGGCCCAGCAGGGGCCGTTCCAGGTGCCGCGCGACAGCGCGCACGACTTTTCCAAGGCCGAGAGCGTCTCGGCCGAGCTCGGCGCGACGAACGTCGAGCACGGCCTGTACAACCAGCGGCTGCGCTCGCTGCGCTCCGGAAACGTCGTGCCGATCAGCGTGGACGGCGCGGAGGCGGTGCGGACGGATCAGGCCCGCGACGCCGTCTACGTCTACTTCGATGTGGATCACTCCTTCGCGTACTTCGTCGACGGCCGGTACGACGTCGTGATCTCGGTCGAGGTGCACCGCGCCAGCGCGCCGCAACTGGTCGGGTTCAACCTCCTCTACGACTCGACGAGCGGCTACCGGTTCACGCCCTGGCAGTGGGTCGAGGCCGGGCAGGGGTGGGCCACGTACACGTTCCGGATCACCGACGCCAACTTCGCCAGCACGTGGGGTTGGGACTTCGCCGTGAACGGCGCCGGCGACAAGAAGGAGAACCTCGTCGTGCGCGCGGTCACCGTGAAGAAGGTGCCGCCCGGCGCGCCGTAGTCGCGCGCCCGGCGGGAGGTCGGGCGGCGGGACCGGCCCTCCGCTCCGCGCCGACGCGGGTGCACGCGCGTGGGGGCGCCCCGCACGGGTTGCCGCTCGCACGGCTCCTCGTGTATAATGACGCCATCGCACGCAGCACGCGCTGGGGGTGGGCCGGTGACCGAAGTTCGGGTCGGCAAGGACGAAACGCTGGACAGCGCGCTCCGGCGGTTCAAGCGTCAGGTCAAGCGGTCCGGCATCCTCACAGACGCGAAGCGGCACGAGCACTACGAGAAGCCCAGCCAGAAGCGCCGCCGCCGCGCGGCCCGGCGCAAGCGTCACTAGGAGCATGCCCCGGGACGCGTCTCGCAGGATGGCCCGGGGCGCCGATCGCAACGCCCGGGCCCCCACCGGACCGAGGCCGGCTGCGTCAGCTCCAGAGCCGTTTGCCGTCGTCGCGCCCCCTGGGACCGCATTCGCATCACCCCAGCGGATTCGTGGGGTGGGCTAGCCCTCCGGCCGGGGCTCGGGCCCTCGCGGCGCGCACGCCGCCTGCGCGGCGCGGCTCCCACCCCGAGCGGGTGGCCGCGCGCCCCGCATCTCCCGGCACCTCGGGCGGCGCCGGGCGCGATGCGCAGGAGGTTGAGGTGCCGCAGCCGCACCGGAGGATCAAGCGGGCCCGCAGCGCGGGCGGTGTGGTGTTCCAGCGGCTGCCGGCGGCCGACCCCGCAGGCGATCTCCGCGTCCTCCTGCTCCAGCACGAGACCGGCAAGTGGATGCTCCCCAAGGGGACGATCGAGCGGGGGGAGACCCCCGAGGCGGTCGCCCAGCGTGAGGTCGCGGAGGAGACCGGGCTGCGCAACGTCCGCGTCGTGGCCGACCTCGGCGAGGAGCGGTACACGTTCTTCTGGCGGGCCGAGAACACGTACTACGACAAGACCGTGCGCTACTACCTGATGGAGTGGCTCGGGGGCGAGGAGCCGCTCCCGCAGCGGGAGGAAGGGTTCGTGCGGTGCGAGTGGGTGACGCTGCCGGAGGCGCTCGACCGGATCAAGTACAAGGAGACCCGCCAGGTCGTCCGGCGGGCTCAGGCGGCGCTCGCCCGGTGGCCCGGCCCGGCCCGCCCGGGCCTGTGACACGGGCTCGCGACGTGGAGGCACGGCGGTGGACGTGAAGGGTGGTGCTCCGCTCCCGCCGGCGGCGGACCGCGACCGGCTCGTCGCGGCGACGCTCGACCGGTACCGGCGGTACCTCAACCCCGGCCTCGCGCGGCTGTTCCGCTTCGGCGGCTCGGAGACCGTCGAGTGGGCGGCCGAGGGATGCTTGGTGTGGGACGTGCACGGCCGCGAGTACGTCGACTGCGCCTGCGGCCCGGCCATCTTCAACGTCGGACACCGCCACCCGCGCGTCCTCGCCGCGGTCCGCGACCAGCTCGAGCGGATGCCGATGTCGGTCCGGACGATGCCGAGCGCGCCGCAGGCGGAGCTGGCCGAGCGCCTCGCGCAGCTCACCCCGGGCGATCTGCAGTACGCGTTCTTCTGCAACAGCGGCGCCGAGGCGGTCGAGGGCGCGCTCAAGCTGGCGCGGCTGGCCACCGGCCGGCCGGGGATCGTGGCGATGCGCGACGCGTTCCACGGGAAGACCCTGGGCGCGTTGTCGGCGACCGGGCGCGAGGAGTACCGCGCGCCGTTCGAGCCGCTGCTGCCCGGGGTCACGCACGTGCCGTTCGGGGATGCCGACGCCCTGGAGGCGGCGGTCGGCCCCGACGTCGGCGCGGTGATCCTCGAGCCGATCCAGGGGGAGGCGGGCGTGATCCTCCCGCCGCCGGGCTACCTCCGCGCGGTGCGCGAGATCTGCGACCGCCACGGGGCGCTGCTCATCGCCGACGAGGTCCAGACCGGGCTGGGGCGCACCGGGCGGATGTTCTGCGTGGAGCACGACGGGATCGTGCCCGACATCCTGGCGCTCGCCAAGGCGCTCGGGGGCGGCGTGGTGCCGATCGGCGCGTTCGTGGCGCGCCCCGCGCTGTGGGAGCGGTTCCAGCGGCAGCCCTACCTCCACTCGTCGACGTTCGGCGGCAACCCGCTGGCCTGCCGCGCGGCGCTCGCGACGCTCGAGGTGCTGACGGAGGAGCGGCTGCCGGAGCGCGCCGTCGAGCAGGGGGCGCGCATGCTGCGCGGGTTGCGGGAGGTGCAGCAGCGTCACCCGCGGGTGGTGCGCGCCGTGCGCGGCTGCGGCCTCATGATCGGCGTGGAGTTCGCCCACCCGGACTACGCGCTGCTGGTCTCGGCGGAGGCCGGCCACCGCGGGGTGATCACGTTCTACACGCTGAACCGGCCCGAGGTCATCCGCATCGAGCCGCCGCTCGTGATCCCGCCCGCGCTCGTCGACCGCGCGGTGGACGGCCTCGACGGCGCCGTCGCCGCCGCCGCGGCGCAGCTCGGCTCCCTCCGGGAGGCGGATGCGGTGTGATGCGCGCCGCCGAGGTCCGCGAGGCGTTCCTCCGCTACTTCGCGGAGCGCGGGCACACGCGGGTGCCGAGCGCCTCCCTCGTCCCCGCGGGGGACCCCACGCTCCTCTTCACGAACGCCGGGATGGTGCAGTTCAAGGACGTCTTCCTCGGGCTGGAGCAGCGGCCCTACCGGCGCGCGACCACCGCCCAGAAGTGCATGCGCGTGAGCGGCAAGCACAACGACCTCGAGCAGGTCGGCCCCTCGCCCCGCCACCACACGTTCTTCGAGATGCTCGGCAACTTCAGCTTCGGCGACTACTTCAAGCGCGACGCGGTGCGGTTCGCGTGGGAGTATGCGACCGAGGTGCTCCGCCTCCCCCCGGACCGCCTCGTCTTCACGGTGCTGGCGGGCGACGAGGAGGCGGAGGCGGCGTGGGCCGCGCTCGGCGTGCCGCCGGAGCGCGTCCTCCGCATGGGGGAGGCGACCAACTTCTGGATGATGGGCGACGTCGGCCCGTGCGGGCCGACGAGCGAGCTGCACTACGACTGGGGCGCGGCGGCGTGCACGTGCGGCCGCCCGGACTGCAGCGTGGCGCTCGACGTCGGGTGCAACCGGTGGCTCGAGATCTGGAACCTCGTCTTCATGCAGTACAACCAGGCCCCCGACGGGACGCGGACGCCCCTGCCCCGTCCGGGCGTGGACACCGGCATGGGGCTCGAGCGGATCGTCCAGGTCGTCCAGGGGGCCGCGAGCACGTACGACACCGACCTCTTCCTGCCGATCCTGGACCGGGTGCAGGCGCTCCTGGGCCACACGGCGGCGGAGCGCGCGGCGCACATCGTCGCCTACCGCGTGCTCGCGGACCACGGCCGGGCGATGGCGTTCCTCGTCGCCGACGGGGTGGTCCCCAGCAACGAGGGCCGGGGCTACGTGCTGCGGATGATCATGCGGCGGGCGATGCGGTTCGCCCACCGCGCGCGGGGCGGCCTGCGCGCCCGGCCCGGCGCCGCTCCCGGCGAGGGCCGTCTGCTCGGGCCGCTCGCGGACGCGGTGACGGAGGTGATGGGCGACGCCTATCCGGAGCTGCGCGCGCAGCGCGGCCTGATCCAGCAGGTGCTCGACGCGGAGGAGGACCGCTTCGGCCAGACGCTGGAGGCCGGGCTCGCGCGCCTCGAGGACCGCCTCGCCTCGGTCCGCGCCGCCGGCGGCCGGGTGCTCCCGGGGGCGGAGGTCTTCCGCCTCTACGACACCTACGGGTTCCCGCCGGACCTCACGCGCGACGTCGCGCGCGAGCACGGGCTGGCGATCGACGACGCCGGCTTCGCCGACGAGATGGCCCGGCAGCGGGAGCGGTCCCGGGGGGCGCTCGCCTTCCAGTTCGACGTCGCGGAGCGCGCCGCCTACGCGGCGCTGCGCGACGCGGGCGCCGTGACGACGTTCGTCGGGTACGACGAGCTCGCCGCGGACGGGCGCATCCTCGCGCTGCTCGTGGGCGGCGCGCGCGTCGCGAGCGCCGGCGCCGGGGCGGAGGTGGAGGTCGTCTGCGACCGGACGCCGTTCTACGCGGAGGCGGGCGGCCAGGTCGGCGACGCGGGCGAGATCCGCGCGCCGGCGGGCGTGGTCGCGGTCGCCGACACCCAGCGCCCGCTCGCGGAGGTGTGGGTGCACCGCGGCCGCGTGACGGAGGGGACGATCCGCGAGGGCGATCCGGTGCGCCTCGCGGTGGACGCGCCGCGCCGGCGGGACATCATGCGGAACCACACCGCGACGCACCTGCTGCACCGGGCGCTCCGGGAGGTGCTCGGCGAGCACGCCGTGCAGCGGGGCTCGCTCGTCGCGCCGGACCGGCTCCGCTTCGACTTCGTGCACCCGCGGGCGCTGGGGGCGGAGGAGCGCGCGCGCATCGAGCGCCGCGTGAACGAGCAGATCCTGGCCGCGCTGCCCGTGGTGGCCACCGTGATGCCGTACCGCGAGGCGGTGGCGAGCGGCGCGATGGCGCTGTTCGGCGAGAAGTACGGCGAGGTGGTGCGCGTCGTTGGGATCGACGACTACAGCCGCGAGCTGTGCGGCGGGACGCACGTGCGGTCGACCGCCGAGATCGGGCTGTTCCTCCTGACCGCGGAGGGCTCGGTCGCGGCCGGCGTGCGGCGGGTCGAGGCGGTGACCGGGCGCGCGGCGCAGGCGCGCGCCCGCGAGGCGGACGCGCGCCTGCGCGCCGCCGCCGATGCGCTGCGCGTGCCGGCGGACGAGGTGCCGGCGCGGGCGCGCGAGCTCGCGGAGCGCCTGCGCGCGCTGGAGCGGGACCTCGCGCGCGCCCGCGCCGGGGCGGCCGCGCTCGACATCGAGGCGCTGGCGCGCTCCGCGCCGGAGGTGGACGGGATCGCGGTGGTCGGGGTCGCGGTCCCCGACGCGGACCCGGCCGCGCTGCGCGCGCTCGGGGACCGGATCAAACACCGGCTGCCCGCCGGCGTCGTCGTGGCGGCGGGCCGGCACCCGGACCGCCTCGAGATCGTCGTGATGGCCGGCCTCGGCGCCGTGGAGCGCGGGGCCGACGCCGGCGCGGTCCTGCAGGCGCTCAACCGCCGGCTCGGGACGCGGGGCGGAGGCCGCGCCGCGCTGGCGCAGGGAGGGGGAGGGGACCCGGCGCGGCTCGACGAGGCCCTGGCCGCGCTCCCGGCGATCCTGCGGGAGGCGCTCGCGGGCGCGCGCAAGGGACCGCGGTGAGCCGCGTCCTCGCGGTGGACCTGGGCACGCGCCGGATCGGCGTCGCGCTCAGCGATCCCGGCGGGACGCTCGCCTCCCCGCTGCTGACGCTGCCGCACCGCTCGCTCCCCCGCGACGTGGAGGAGATCGCCGCCCTGTGCCGCGCGCACGCGGTGGGGACGGTCGTCGTCGGATGGCCCCGGGAGATGCGCGGCGGCTCGGGGCCGGCCGCGCGGCACGCCGAGGCGTTCGCGCGCGCGCTGCGCCGGGCGGTCGCGGTGCCGGTGGAGCTGTGGGACGAGCGGCTGTCCACCGCCGCCGCCGAGCGGGCGCTCGTCGGGGCCGGCGTGCGCCGGGCGCGCCGCCGCGCGGTGCGCGACCGCGTGGCCGCATCGCTCATCCTGCAGGCCTACCTCGACGCCCGCCGGAGTCTGGGTCCCGCGGGAGCTGGGCATATACACTAAGCTCAGAGCGGGGGGAACGCGCGTGGGCAATCTCGCGGCTCGACGGCTCCGGATCGCGATGCTCATCGGCCTGGCCGCGCTGGCGGCGCTGCCCGCACGGGCGGCCCCGGCCGTCATCGCGCCGGGGGAGGGGATCGGTCCCGCCAGGCTCGGCATGTCGCCCGCGCAGCTCGCCCAGGCGCTCGGGGGCGCGGGCGTGGCGCGCGGGGCGCGCCTCGCGTTTCCCCGGTGGGGGCTCACCGTGACGCTCGACGCGGGCGCGGCGAGCGTGATCAGCACGACGAGTACCCGGTTCCGGACGAGCCACGGCGCGGGGGTCGGCACGCCGCTGGCCGAGGTCACGCGCCTCGTCGGCGACCCGAACAGCAGCTGGACCGAGGCGGGTAACGAGGTCCGGGTCGTCTTTCCCTTCCAGGGCCTGGGGTTCGTCTTTCGCGCGGGAACGGCGGTGGAGGTGTTCGTCGAGCGCCCGATCGCGCTGAGCCCGCAGCCGGGGCGCGAGGCCCCGGGCGCGCCGGCGCTCCCACCGCCCGGACCGCCGCCGGCCCCGGGACCGCAGGCGCCGCCGGGCGGCGGTGCCGCCAAACCCGCCGCGGGACCGCTGCTCCGGGTCGAGGGGGTCCAGGAGGTGATCGACCCCGGCCCGGCGGTGCTGCGCGTGACCGGCCGCGCGGTCAACGGCGGGGCCTCGCCGCTGGCCCCGGTGACGGTGACCGCCCGCTTCCGCGACGCCGGAGGCCTCGAGACGGTCTCCGAGATCGCGATCCGGCAGCCGGTGGCGCCGGGCGCCGCCGCGCCGTTTACGCTGCAGATGACGCTCGCGCGCAGCGTCGTGGTGCGCTACACGCTCGCCGCGGCGGCGCCCGGCGCCCGCGCCGCGGAGGTCACCCGGACCATCGCGGCGGACGCGTACGCCGCGCTCGCGCGCGCGCACATCCGCGTGACGGCCGCCCTGGGCGGGCCGTCGAACACCGGGCCCATGGTCCAGGTCCTCGTCTCGATCGCCGACGCGGGGCCGATTCCGCGCGCGTGGATCCGCGACGTGAGCGTCGAGGTGCCGTACACCGGGGGGCAGCAGGTCGCGCAGGTGACCCCGGAGCGGCCGTCCACCGTGCTGGTCCCCGCCACAGCGCAGCTGGGGACCCCGCAGATCCGCGCGGTGACCCTGCAAGGCCCGTAGCGCGGCGCGCAGCCGGGATCCCGCCCCGCACGCGGGGGCGGCGACGGCGCCGGGGGGAGAGTGGCGATGGACTTCGAGTACGTGGAGCTCGAGCTGCCACCGGGGGAGGCGCCGCCGGGGCGGCGCGTCGCGTCCGCGCTCGTCCAGAGCGGGTACCAGAGCTTGGGTGAGGACTACGCGGCGCTCGTGCGGCGGTACCTCCCCGGCGGCCTGCGGCCGCCCGCGGACGCCGCCCCGGGCGCGCGGACGGTGGACGTGCTCATCCCGCCCGCCAGCCCGTCCGCGCGGATCCTCGTCGGCGAGCGCGCCGCGGACGGCGGCCCGATCGTCGCCGTGGTGGCGATCGGGCGCTCCTTGGAGGACGCGCACCGCACCGGCACCGCGGCCAAGGTCGCGATCGATACGCGGGGCCTGGTGAGCGGCGGCCTGGCCCGCTGCATCGTAAACGACAACGGCCGCCACAGCGCCACGCGGTTCCGCACGGAGTGGCTGCGCGCCCTCGGCCTCGAACACCGCGGGGACGGCCTCGGGCCCGCCGGGTCGTCGCGGCCGGTGCTCGCGGCCCAGGTGCTGCGCGTGCTCCGCGGCGCGCCCCCGGTGCTGGACCGGCCCGCCGTGCTGCGGTCCCGGCTCGAGGCCACGCTCGCGGAGAGCCGGGTCCCCGCCGAGCCCGACACGCTGGAGTCGCTCGCCGCGGACGGCCTCGTCGAGAAGAGCTTCGTGCTCGTCTGCCGGCAGACCGGGCAGGTCGTCGGCGTGGGCCAGGACGCGGCGGACGTCCAGCAGGCGATGCGCGTGGCCCTGCGCTGCCCGCACTGCCGCAGCCCGCTGCGGGACGAGCTGCAGGACGTCCTCTACAGCCTGAGCGAGGCCGGCGACGAGTTCGTCTCGAGCACGCGGTGGATCCGCCGGACGGTGGAGGCCGCCCTGCGGCGCCGCGGCTGCGAGGCGTTCGTCCTCGACCAGCGCGCGCCCGGCGGCCGCGCGGACGGGGCCGCCTGCTATCACGACACGGTGCTCGTGTTTCGCCTGGCGGACCCGGCCCCAGGGGCCGGGGACCCCCGCGCCTTCCTCGAGGGCCTCCGCGACGCGCGCGGCGCGATCCGCGGCGCCGCCGTGCGCGGCGTCTACGTGGCCGACACTTCCGACGTCGAGATCCCCGCGGGCGACGCCGCGGTCCCGGTGACCGTGCTCAGCAGCGCGCGCCTCGAGGACGACCTGGACCGCCTGCTCCGCGAGGTGGAGCGGGACAACTTCGCGCGGCTCACCGGCATGGTCGTGGCTCTCCCGCGGCCGCATCCCGGCGGGTTCCTCGAGGAGGGCTAGATGCTCCCCCCCCGCGCCCAGGACCTGCCCCCGAGCCCGTCCGCGATCGAGCCCGCGGCGCGGGCCACGGTCGGCGCGCCGGGGCGGCCGCGGCGCGGGGTGATGGCGCTCGCGGCGCTGCTCGCGGTCGTGGCGCTCGGGCTGGCCGCCCAGGCGGTCCGCAGCGTGCTCGGGACCGCCCGCACGCAGGTGGTGAGCGAGCCCGAGGCCTCCCCCGCGCGGGTCGGGCCGGCGCCCGGGGAGATCGCGCCGCCCGTCGACGTGCCGGCGCTCGAGGGGGACGGCCGCGTGCGGCTCGCGGCGCTGCGGGGCCACCCGGTCGTGCTGAACTTCTGGGCGTCGTGGTGCCCGCCGTGCCGCGCCGAGTCCGGGGTCCTCGAGGCCGCGTGGACGCGCTACCGGGTCCGGGGTGTCGTCGTCGTCGGCATCGATGTGCAGAGCGATGCGCTCGCGGACGCGCGGGCGTTCCGCCGCACCCACGGCATGACCTACGCGGTCGGCCGGGACGAGACCGGCGCGGTGGGCCGGGCGTACCGGATCACGGGCCTGCCGACGACGTACTTCATCGGCGCGGACGGCCGCGTGCACGCGCCGCCGGCCGTCGGAGGGTTTCTCGGCCCGGCCGGTGCGCGCGACCTCGCGCAGCAGATCGATGCGATGCTTGCCCAGCAGCAGACGATGCGATAGACTCACGAGTCGAGCACACCGCGCACCACCTGGAACGGTACGCCAGCGTCACTCTGAAACGGGAGGGCTGCATCGATGCATGCAACGACGCGATCGCTCCGGCTCTGCGGGCTCGTGCTGCTTGCGCTCTGCGCGATCGGTCCGGCCGGCCTCGCCGCGCCGGCCGGGGCGCAGTCCCCATCTCCGTCCACGATCGTCGTGCCGGGGTACGCGGTCGGCGAGTGGACGCTCGACATGACCGTGGCCGACCTGTTGTTCCGGCTCGGCGTCCCGCTGACCAACCCGAGCGCCCCCGACCCGCTCGTGCAGCGGTCCCTGGAGCAGCGGGCGTGGGACACGCCGCCGGTGGTCGCGCTGTCCCGGCCGGAGGACAACGTCGTCGCGGCGCTCGGGATCCGCGCGCGCGGGTACGCGACGCCCGAGCACGCCGGTGTCGGCTCCACCGAGGCGCAGGTGACGGCGGCCTACGGGGCGCCGTCCGCGACGATCCAAGCGCCGGGGCGCCCGCGGCTCCTCGTCTACGATGCGACGGGCGTGGCGTTCCAGCTCGCGTACGATCCGGCCACGAAGGCCTACGCGACGGTCGACGCGGTGTTCGTCTTCCGCCCGGGGCGCGCGAACCAGATCTGGCGGATGCCGCAGTAGGGCGCGCGACGCTGCAACGCCGCCGGCGATCCTGGGCACCGCGCGCGCTGGATTTGGGGAGAGATGCGGGAAGTTTGGGTGAGCCCTGGCGTGATGCTCTTGACAGCTTGGCCTCGGCATGCTATAGATATGGGCACGGTTCGCGAAAAGTACATGGCCAATCCGTAGGGGCAAACCCGGAGAGATCCGGGGACGCAAAGCCACGGGACAGGCCAGCGACGCTGGCAAGTTCGCCGGGCTGCCGGAGCGGTGGACAGTCGAGACCCTCCCGCACGCGCGGAGGGTCTCTTCGTTGGCACGACCACCCGAGTCCCCCCGGTCGCGGCACCCCGGCGCCGTTCGACGCAGCCACACCATCAGCGAGGGGTACGCGATGCGGGACGTTGGGACCGCAGGACACCTGGGGCACGCCCGCCCGGCCGCCGCACCGCTGCCGCGCGGCGCGAGGCGGCGATGAGCGGCGGTAGCGTCGACATCGCGGAGCTGCTCATCCTCACCAAGGAGCGCGGCGCCTCCGACCTCCACCTGGCGGTGGGCGTGCCGCCGATGCTGCGCATCCACGGCAAGCTCACGCGCCTCGACTACCCCCCGTTGTCGCGGGGCTCGATCCACGAGATGCTCTACAACGTGCTCACCGACGACCAGAAGGCGCGGTTCGAGGAGACGCACGACCTGGACTTCGCGCTCGAGCTGGCCGACGTGGGCCGGTTCCGGGTCAACGTCTTCGTCCAGCGGCTCGGGGACGGTGCGGTGATGCGGCTCATTCCGACGCAGATCAAGAACCTCGACGAGCTGGGGATGCCGCCCATCCTCAAGGACCTGGCGATGCGCGATCGGGGGCTGATCCTCGTGACCGGGCCCACGGGGTCCGGGAAGTCCACCACGCTCGCCGCGATGGTGGACCTGATCAACAGGGAGCGCAACGACCACATCATCACGATCGAGGACCCGATCGAGTTCGTGCACCAGCACAAGGGCTGCATCGTCAACCAGCGGGAGGTCGGCCCGCACACGCGGTCGTTCGCCACCGCGCTGCGCAGCGCGCTGCGGGAAGACCCCGACGTGATCCTCGTCGGCGAGATGCGGGACCTGGAGACGATCGCGATGGCCATCACCGCCGCGGAGACCGGGCACCTGGTGCTCGCCACGCTGCACACGAACAGCGCGGCGCAGACGATCAACCGCATCGTCGACGTCTTTCCCTCGCACCAGCAGGACCAGATCCGCGTGCAGCTCTCGGAGAGCCTGCTCGGGGTGGTGGCGCAGACGCTGATCCCGCGCGCCGACGGGCAGGGGCGGGTGGCCGCCGTCGAGATCCTGGTGGCCACGCCGGCCGTCCGCAACCTGATCCGCGAAGGCAAGACGTTCCAGATCCCGTCGATCATCCAGACCGGCAGCAAGGACGGCATGCTGAGCCTGGACCAGTGCCTGCGGGACCTCGTGCGGCGGAACCTCATCACGAGCAGCGACGCCTACGTCCGGGCGGTGGACAAGGACGCGTTCCGGGCCGCCGCGGGGGCGGCGGCCGGCCCGATCCCGCCGGCGGCGGTGCCCGCCGGCGCGATGGTGGCCTCGGGCATGGAGCGGCGACGGTGAGCACGGGGGCGATCGCGCCCGGCGCGGGGTGGGCAGGCGCGGCGGGCGCACGAATGGGGGGGGACACGTGAGGGGGGAGCAGGCGGAGGACGGAGCGGGATCGCGATCGCGGGGCTCGGAGGACGGCCGGGCGGCGCTGCGCGCCGTCTTCGTGGAGTATCGCACGACGCGGGACCCGCGCCTGCAGGACATGCTCGTGTGCGCGCACCTGTCGCTCGTCGCCAAGATCGCGCGGCGCTACGTGCGGGCCGGGGTGTCGCTGGACGACCTGGTGCAGACCGGGGCGGTCGGGCTGCTCAAGGCGGTGAAGCGGTTCGATCCGGATCACGGCGTCGCGTTCGAGACGTACGCGACGCACTTCGTCGCCGGAGAGATCCGGCACTACCTGCGCGACGGCGCGGAGCCGATGCGGACGCCGCGGTGGCTCCGGAAGCTCCACGGTGAGCTGCGCGCCACCACCGAGCGCCTGCAGCAGGAGCTGGGGGGGACGCCGACGCTCGCGGAGATCGCGCGGGCGATGAACATCACCGAGGAGGGCGTCCTCGAGATCACGCGCGCGTACCACCAGGGGCGCGTGGCCTCGCTGTCCGACCCGTCGGGATCGGTCGAGCTGCGGCGCGAGCTCATCGCGCACCAGCGCTACGAGGCATTCAAGCTGCCGGTGGAGGACCGCGTCGTGCTGCTGGAGGCGATCGACCGGCTCGCCGCCCTGCAGCGCAAGGTGGTGTACCACCTGTTCTTCCTGGATCTGAGCCAGAGCGAGACGGCGCAGCGGCTGGGCGTCTCCCAGCGGCACGTGTCTCGCGTCCTGGCCGCGTCGCTCAAGCGGCTGCGCACGATCCTCGAGACGGCGGCGCTGGGTTAGCGCCGCGCGACACACGTCATGCGAGACGAGGGAGGGACCGTGGGGCCCGTAGACGACCTGCCGGTGTATCCGATCCGTACCGTGGCGTCGCTCACCGGGGTAGACGCGCGGCGGCTCCGGAGCTGGGAGACGGAGTACCAGCTCCTGCAACCGGCGCGCACCAAGGGCGGCCACCGCCTGTATTCCGCGCGGGACCTCCGCCTCATCCGCTGCATCCGCCGGCTCGTGGAGGAGGACGGGATGAGCCTCCAGGGGGTCAAGTCCTGGCTCGTCGCGCACCCCGAGGAGCTCGAGGGCGCCGACGAGCCGCCGCCGGCGGCCCCGCCCGCCGGCGGCCCGGGCGGCGATCCGGCCGCGCGGCACGAGCGCCGGGACCTCGAGCCCGCGCCTGGCGGCCGCTGGCCCCAGGCGATCGGGTCGCTCGAGCGGCGCGAGAAGCGGTGGGCGCGCCGGGGCGGCGCCTGAGGCCATGAAGGCCCGGGCGCTGCTGGAGCAGATGGCCTCCGGCATCGAGGGGCTGCTGGCCGTCTCGCTCGTGGGGATGGACGGCGTCACGACCGACCTCGTGACGCTCGACATCGGGTTTCCGGCGGAGGCGGTCAACCAGGACGTCGTGACCGCGGCCAAGCTCTTCCTGTACATCTGCCGCAAGGGCGGCGGCGCCACGCTGGACCACTACCTGATGAGCTGCGACAAGTTCAGCGTCCTCGTCGCGGTGGCCGGGGGCGAGCACTGCGTCGCGGTGTTCCTCGGCCCGAAGGGCAATCTGGGACGGGCGCGGATGGAGTTGCGGCGGTACCTGCCGAAGATCGCCGGCCTCATGGAAGGCGCGGCGGTGTAGAACCGGGAGGAGGGGGACGATGCCAGCATCGCTCAAAGAGGTGCTCGGAGATCTGTGCAAGACGCCCGGCGTGGTGGCCGCGCTCGTCGTGGGCCGGGACGGGTTCCTGATCGAGGGGCTGACCGCGGAGGGCGCGGACCTGGAGGCGCTGGGGGCGATCGCGAGCAGCGTGCTCGTCGGGTCCGAGTCCCTCGGCAAGGACATGTCGCTCGGGGCTCCGCACTCGCTGCTGATGGAGTTCGAGATCGGGCCGGTCGCGGTGTCCGGGGTCAACGGCGATGCGGTGCTCGTCGTCATGGGCAACCGCCTGTGCAACCTCGGCAGGCTCCGGGTGGAGGCCAAGAAGGCGCTGGAGGCCGTCGCGCAGTGCCTGTAGCGGGGCAGCGGGGCCCGGGGAGGGGCGCGTGGCGCCGGTAGAGTCCGCGCAGGCCGCGCAGGCGCCGGGCGGGTCCCCGGTCCTCGCGCGCGTCGCGGGCCAGCTCGCCGCGTACCGGGAGGCGCTCGGCGCGACCGAGCGCGACGCGGGCCTGGACGTCGCGGTGTGGTTCCACACCGGCGAGCAGCTGCGCGCGCGGGGCCGCACGGACGAGGCGGTCGTGTGCTTCAAGAAGGTGATCGAGCTGGCGCCCGACGATCCCTGGGCCTATCGCGCGCTCGCGGACATCTACGCCGCGGAGGCGGACCCGCGCCCCGCGGTGGTGGTGCTGAGCACGCTCGCCTCGCGCATGGTGGCCCAGCGGTCGTGGGACGAGGCGATCCGGGCCCTCGAGCGCGCGAGCGAGCTCGCGCCGGACGACGCCGAGATCCTCCAGGAGCTGCGCGACGCGTACGCCAAGGCGGGGCACGTCCACAGCGCGGCGCAGGTCAAGGCGCGCCTGGCGCACGCGCCGCGCCCGGCGGTGCGGCCGGATGGCGCGGTGGCCCCGCCCGCGCCTCCCGCGGTGCCACAGGGCCCGCCGGCGGCGGACTTTATAGGCGTGGACGCGACGCCGAACGACCAGACGGAGCAGGCTCTCGACCGCCACGCCAGGCCCGCCCCGCGCGAGGACCGCGGGGCGGCGGAGGACCGCCGGGCCGCCCCGGAGCCGCGCAGCGCCCCCGCGGCCGGCGGCGCCCCGGCGGCGGGGCGCACGCGCGTGGACCTCCTCGGCGAGATCGTGGCCTCGCAGGGGTGGGTGACGCCCGACCAGCTCACCGAGGCGCTGGAGATCCAGCGGCAGAGCGGGCAGCGCCTCGGGGAGATCCTGATCACGATGGGCGTGCTGAGCGAGCGCCAGCTCGCCCAGGCGCTGGCGCAGCAGTGGCGGCGCCCCTATCTCGATCTCTCCTCGCACGAGGTGGACCCCGAGGTGGTCCGGCTCATCCCGGCGTACGTGGCGCAGCGCCACGGCGTCGTGGCGATCGCGCGGAAGCACGGCCGGCTCGTGCTCGCGATGGCCGATCCCGCCAACATCGTGGCGATCGACGACGTGCGGCTGCTGACGGGCCTCGAGGTCGAGATCGCGGTCGCCAGCACGAGCGACATCGCCCACGTGCACGCCGAGATCTACGGCGGCGTGGCCGACATGGAGGAGGCGCTCCGGCAGGCGCAGGGCGCGGACCCGGAGATCGCCGAGGATCCCGCGCGGGCCGAGGAGGTCACCATCGAGCGGCTGCGCACGATGGTGGACGAGGCGCCGATCGTCCGGGTCGTCAACCAGCTGCTCACCCAGGCGATCGCCGCGGGGGCGAGCGACATCCACATCGAGCCCCAGCGCCGCGAGGTGAAGGTGCGCTTCCGGATCGACGGGATCCTGCACGATATCATGGCCCCGCCGCGCGGGGTCCAGGCGGCCCTCATCTCGCGCGTGAAGATCCTCGCCAACATGGACATCGCGGAGCGGCGGCTCCCGCAGGACGGGCACATCCACCTGCGGGTGGAGGGCCGGGCCTACGACCTGCGCGTCAGCACGCTGCCCACGGTGCTCGGGGAGAAGGTCGTGATCCGCATCCTCGACCAGTCGAGCACGCGCGTGACGCTCGAGCACCTGGGCTTCGGCGCGGCGCAGCTCGGCGCGTGGGAGGGCCTCATCACCAAGCCGTACGGGATGATCCTGGTCACGGGCCCCACCGGGAGCGGCAAGACGACGACGCTGTACGCGTCGCTGGCGCGCATCAACACCCCGGAGCGGAACATCGTCACGATCGAGGACCCGGTCGAGTACCAGATGCCGCGCGTGAACCAGGTCCAGGTGAACCCCAAGACCGGGCTCACGTTCGCCCGGACGCTCCGGAGCATCCTCCGCCAGGACCCCGACGTCGTGCTCGTGGGGGAGATCCGGGACCGCGAGACCGCGGAGATCGCGATCCAGGCCTCGATGACCGGCCACCTCGTGCTCAGCACGATCCACACGAACGACGCGCCGGGGGCGGTGACGCGCCTCGTGGACATGGGGGTGGAGCCGTTCCTCATCTCCGCCTCCCTCGTGGGCGTGCTCGCCCAGCGCCTCGTCCGGGTCATCGACCCGCGGTGCAAGGAGGCGTACACGCCCCCGCCGGAGGCGCTGCGCCGGCTGGGCCTGGCCGGGCGCGACGTGCGCTTCTACCGGGGCCGCGGGTGCGACTTCTGCCGGGGGACCGGGTACCGGGGCCGCACCGGGGTGTACGAGCTGATGGTGATGTCGGACGCCCTCCGCGCGCTCGTCGTGGGCGGAGCCTCGATGGACGGGCTGCGCGAGGCGGCTCAGCGCGAGGGGATGCGGACGCTCCGGCAGGAGGGGATCCGGAAGGTGCTGGAGGGCGTCACGACGATCGAGGAGATGCTGCGCGTGGTGTTCGTCGACGGGGCGGAGGCGGCGTGATCGGCACCGGGTCGCGGCGCCGGGGGGCCCTCTACGAGGTGATGACGGGCGATGGCCATGAAGCACACCGGGATGGCGGATCGGGGTCAGGTGCCGGAGCGCGCCGGAGGACCGGCCGGGACCCCCGTGGAACCTAACGGGGTCCCGGAAGGAGCGGTATCCGTGCAGATGCGCACCGCGGACCACGAGGGCGCGCCCCGCCGGGGGCGGCCGCAGCTGGGCGAGATCCTGGTCGCCCGCGGGGTCATCACGCGCGAGCAGCTCGCCGAGGCGCTCGCGGCGCAGCGGCTCAACAAGAAGCGCCTCGGCGAGAACCTCCGCATGATGGGCATCACGAGCGACAAGATCGCGGAGGCGCTGAGCGAGCAGCTCGGGCTGCCGCTCGTCCGCCTGTCGCGCCTGACCCTGGACGAGGCCGTGCTCCAGGCGATCCCGGAGCAGGTCGCCCGCCGCCACCAGGCCATCCCGATCTCGCTCACCGACTCCCGGATCACCGTCGCGCTGGTGGATCCGCTGGACGTGCTCGCGGTCGACGACATCCGCCGGCGCACCGGCCGCGAGGTCAACGTGGTCATCACCCCGGCGGACGACTTCAACGTCGCCATCAACCAGTACCCCGCCCTCGACGAGTCGGTGGAGGAGGCGATCCGCGACGTCGCCGTGACGGCCGTCGAGGAGCGGGAGGTGTCGCTCGACAACCTGATGCGGATGGTCGAGGAGGCGCCGATCGTCCGGCTGGTGTCCCTGATCATCTCGAAGGCGGTGCGGCAGCGGGCGAGCGACATCCACATCGAGCCGCAGGAGCGGCACCTGCGGGTGCGGTACCGGAT
>JAJPJJ010000100.1 GCA_021324295.1 Bacillota bacterium | reverse complement strand
GGCGGTGGCGGAGGTCCCGCGGCTGGACCGGCGGGCGTGCCGGGCGCACGTGGCGGCGCGCTTCTCCGTGGAGCGGATGGCGGACGCCTACGAGGCCGTCTACCGGCAAATGGTCGGCGAGCTGCGCCCGCGCCGGGCCGCATCCGAGCGCGCCCAGGACACCGCCGCCCCGATGGCGCCGCCCGCATAGAACGCCGGGGCGGCTCCCGCCCGCCGTGCCGCACGGGGGAGGCCCGGCCCTAGACCCGCAGGACGCTTCGGAGCTGCTTCAGCGCGGCCGCCAACAGCCGGGAGACGTGTTTCTGCGAGATCCCCAGCCGCCGCGCGGCCGCGGTCTGCGTCAGGTCCATGAAGAACAGGTAGTACACGACCTTCCGCTGCACCTCGCTGAGGCGCTCGAGCGCGTCGAGCAGCACGATCCGATCTTCCACCGGCAGCTTGAACGTCTCGTACCGCTGGTGGGCGATGAGCTCGCGGCGGAGCGCCAGGGATCGCGACGCATCGGCGAGCGAGACCACCCGGCTCCGATGGTGAGCCTCGATGATCTCGCGCACACCTGCCTCCGTGATGTTCATGCGGTCGGCGATCTCCGAGGGCGTCGGCGCGCGCCCCAGCTTGTCCTGGAGCTGGCCGACCGCGGCCGTGTACTCGCTGTACAGCTTCTGCACCCAGCGCGGAACGCGCATGGTCTCGGCGGTGTCGCGGTAGTAGTGCCGGATCTCCCCCACGATGAAGCGGAAGGCGTAGGTCTGGAACCGCACCCCGCGCGCGGGGTCGAAAGAGCGCGCCGCCTTGAGCAGGCCGACCATCCCGGTCTGCACGAGGTCCTCAAAAGCGATGCCCGGGCGCATGTGCCGGAGGGCCACCTTCCGCACGAGCGGCGTCCACTTGTGCACCAGGGCATGCGCCGCGGGTCCGCCCTCGTGGCCGTTGTGGTGGTGCCCCTCGCCCAGCGCCTGTGGCGGGTCGCTACGCTCGTTTGAGGTCGGCATCGCCATGCAGCGCGCCTCCGCCGGGCACGGAGTGCATCGGTGTATCAGATGCCCCGCGCGCCCGAATCATAGACCGCGCGCCGCCGGGGAGCGCGCCTCCAGCGTGTGCGCTAACCCATCCCACCGCTGGGCATGGGTAATGGGTGGATGATAGCGCGCGTACGCGTCTTCCGGGGAGGCCCCGGCGGGACAGGCGGCACGCTCGTCGCCGACTCCGACGCTGACCACCGTGACGGCCATGCGATTCGTCCGATGACAGCCGGGCAGCGCCCGGATAGAGCGCTGGCGTTCCTGGCCCGCCTCGGGAGCGAGTTCACCGCGGTGCTGGACCTCCGCGACTTGGTCACCCGCGCGCTGGCGTCCTTGCGCGTGATCGCGGGGTTTGATTCCTGCGCCATCGCGCTCATCGACCCTGGGAACCCCGACGTCTTGTGCATCGTGGGCGCGACGGGGTTCCGCGCCGGCCTGCGGGGGGAAGTCCTCCCGCGAGGCCAGGGGCTCCACTGGGCGGCCATCGAGGTGGGGGTCCCGCTGTATGTGCCCGATGCGCGCGAGGACCCCCGGGCCGGCGCACGCGACGACCACCCCGGCAGCGCCCTCTACGTGCCGCTGGTGGGACGGACCGAGGTCATCGGGGCGCTCAGCGCCCACCGCGAGGCCGTGGGCGCGTTCACGGACGAGGACCGTGAGCTCTTCGCCGTCGTCGCCACCCATCTGGCGCGGGCGCTCGAGGTCGCGGTCCTCCACGAACGGCTGCGTGAGATGGCAGCCACGGACGCGCTCACCGCGGTGGCGAATCGCCGGTTCTTTCTGGAGAGGTTGGAGGCCGAGCTGTCCCGGAGCCACCGCACCGGGCACCCCTTCAGCATCGGCCTCGTCGACCTCGACGGATTCAAGATGGTCAACGACAAGTACGGGCATGTGACGGGCGACGCTGTGCTCGTGCGCGTCGCGCAGACCCTGCGGCGGAACACGCGAGGCTATGACCTCGTCGCCCGCTACGGAGGAGACGAGTTCATCCTGCTGTTTCCCGAGACCCCCCGAGAGAAGGCGGAGAAGATCGTGCGGCGGTTTCGGACGGTGACCGTGCCCATCGGCCCGCAGGATAGACCGCTCACCCTCTCGTGGGGGATCGCCTCCTGGCCCCTCGATGGCAAGACGGCCGAGGCGCTCGTCGGCGCCGCCGACGCCCGTCTCTATGCCATGAAGAGGAGACCGTAGCGCAGCGTCGCGCGGCTTCGGCGAGGGGCCGCGGCGGGCTGCCCTGTGCGCTCCTGCGGGCCCCCGACGCATCGCCGTGCTCCCCCGATCCGTTGGGGTGGGACGCCGCTCCGCGGCCTGGGGCGCTGGGGGCCCCCGGCCGATTCGTCTCGGTGCAAGCCCCTGAGCGCCGGAGACCGTGCACGAGATGAGCCGGTCGAGGGAGGACTCCGGCCGGCGAAGGGCGAAGCGGGCCCGTTAGCGATGCGAGACCGCCGCGGCGACCCGCCGGACGTCGCCCGTGCCGGCGGTCGCGTCGAGCCGAGCGCGTCGACAGCGAGGCGACGATGATGCGCGGTCCGTAGCTGGTCGCCTGGACCGCGTGGAGTGAATGGCGAAACCGGCCGAAGCGGTTGCGGCCGGTTTCTGTGTTGCGCGGCGGCGCGCCGCGCCGCCGCGCTGAGATCGAGACAGGGCGGGCAGGAGGTGGGCGCCCTTCGGGGCGCACCGCATGAACGGGCCCGATCGCAACGGCCGTCGCAACAGGCACCCGCTTGGCGAGATCCTGGTCGCGCTGGGCGCCATCACGCGCGAGCAGCTCGCCGAGGCGCTCGCGGCGCAGCGGGCGAACGGCAAGCGCCTCGGGGAGACCCTCTGCGGCATGGGCGTGCCGACGGTCCGGATCGCGGAGGCCCTCAGCGAGCAATTGGGCCTCCCGCTGGTCCGCTTGACGCGGTTGAATCTCGACGAGAGCATCCTGCAGGCGATCCCCGAGCACGTCGCGCGGCGCCACGGGATCATTCCCCTCTCGCTCTCGGACTCCCGGATGACGGTCGCGCTGGTCGATCCGCTCGATGTGGTGGCGATCGACGACATCCGCCGGCTGAGCGGCCGCGAGGTCGACGTCGTGATCACGCCCGCCGATGATTTCGCCGTGGCGGTGAACCGGTACCAGGCGCTCGATCGGTCCGTGGAAAAGGCCATCCAGGAGATCGCGGTGCCGCCGCTCGAGGAGCGGGAGGTGTCGCTCGACAACCTGATGCGGATGGTCGAGGAGGCACCGATCGTCCGGCTGGTGTCCCTGATCATCTCGAAGGCGGTGCGGCAGCGGGCGAGCGACATCCACATCGAGCCGCAGGAGCGGCACCTGCGGGTGCGGTACCGGAT
>JAJPJJ010000078.1 GCA_021324295.1 Bacillota bacterium | reverse complement strand
GACCCTCCGAAGGGGTGGGACGAGTGGAATGGGAACGCTTCGGAGTATCCTTCTATATGACCGCGCAAACACCTGCTTTCCCAGGCAGTTTTTCAGCATCCTGCTAGGGGTGTGGGAGCGGCGCGGGCGGCCTCCCCCCGCCCGAGGGGGGCACGACCGGCGAGATCGCCGACGCGCGCCGGACCGCCTCGCGCACGGTCTGCCGCAGCGCCTCGGGGCGCATCCCCAGGCGCTGCGCGACCTCGCGGAGCGCCAGCGTGCCCCGCACGAATTGCACGGTGGTCCCCAGGTCGGTCCCGAGCTGGTGGGCGAGCACGAGCGTTCGCGCGATCTCGGGGAACGTGAGGCCCTCGCCGCGGAGCTGCCGGACCGTGGCCGGATCGCTCTCCACGCGGTGCGCGACGTCGCGCACCAGCGCCTGCTCGCGCGCGGTGTCGATCTGGCCCGCCACCGCGAGCAGCGTCTCGGTGGGGGCGGTCCCGACGGCGGTCACGCGCAGCCCATGCTGCTCCCAGATCAGCACGCGGAAGTATCCGAGATCGATGAACCGGCCGGTGGAGGCGCCGACCCGCACCGGCTGCCCGAACGCCGGCCAGCCGATCGATCCGGCCGGCGCCTCGAAGAACGAGATCAGGTTCCCGCCGTCGCTGTAGCGCAGGTACACGGACGTAAGGCTGCCGAAGCGGCTCACCGCCCCGCCGCGGAAGGTGTACCCCTCGGGCAGCACCGTGGGGATCAGCACCGGAAAGCCCACCCGCTTCGCGAGCGCGGCCGGGCTCATCGAGTCGCCCTCGATGGTGCGCATCGGGAAGACGCGGGCCCCGGCGGGCATCCGGAACCGGAAGAGGGCTTCCGGCAGGTTCAGGCTGAAACTCACCCGCGAGAAGTACGCGGTGAGGATGACGCCGCGGGAGGGGTCGCGGTCCTCGCTGCGCAGCACGGTCCCGGTGGCGCGGTCGACCCAGAGCTGCCGGCGCACGCCGGCGCCCCTCGGCACGAGCGCGATCACGTAGGCCTGCCGGCCGATCACCTCATCGGTCCCGAGCAGGGTGAGGAGGTAGTTGCGGCGGAGCAGCGTGAGGTCATGGCCGAGCAGCCGCTGCTGGACGGTCTGGTCCTCGAACGCCATGTTGAGGCGCGGCTCGTAGTGCCACGCGATCGTCCCGTTGTCCACGACGAGGCGCCCCGCGACGTCCTCCGGGGAGAGGTACTCCAGCCGCATCATGTTGGGCCGCTTGTGCGACTCCGCGACCGTCACGGTCTCCGTGCGGCCGCCCCGCAGGGCGGTGATCACCTTGGTGCCCTCGTAGTCGATCAGCCGGGGCGCTTCGAGCGCCATCTCGACCACGCGGGTCGCATCGATCGGGGGCGCCGGCGGCGCCGGCGCGGCGAGATCCGCGGTCGCCCCGAGGAGCACGGCCGCGGCGGCGGCGGCGAGGGCGCGGGCCGGCACGAGGCGCCTCACGGCCCGGCCGCCCCCGCCCGCGGGGTCTCGCCGACGAGCACCAGGTCGGCGTCCGTGGCGACCAATCCGAGGTAGGCCCGGTCCGCGAGCGGCCCCGTGCCCATCTGGATCGCGTGCTCGCGCACGTACAGGTCGACGCCGATCTCGGTCGCGTGGAGCCGGTCCACCGTGCCCTTGATGAGCGGGGTGGCCGCGAGCGCCACCACCAGCAGGATCGCGGCGAGCGCCCACGCGGGGCGCCGGACGATCGTCAGCCCCCGCCAGATCGAGACGTCGGGGGCGGCCGGGGCGCGGCCGGCGGTACGGCGTCGCGGGGGCGCCTGCGGCGCGCGCAGCGCGGCCCAAAACTCGGCCGGGGGCTCGGCGGGCGGAAGTTCGCCCAGCAGGGCCTTCGTCGTCCGGAGACGCTCGTAGGCCTCCCGGCAGGCGGCGCAGTCCAGGAGATGCTCCTGAACGCCCGCCGCGTCCTGGGGGGACAGCTCCCCGTCGAGGTAGGCGGAGAGCAGGTGTCCGGCTCGATGGTGATTCAGCCTCACGGCTCCCACCCCCGCCGCCGGGCCTCCACGTACGGCCGCAGCCGCTCCTGGAGGATCTGCCGCGCGCGGTGCAGGCGCGACTTCACGGTGCCCAGCGGAACGTGCAGGATCGTTGCGATCTCCTCGTAGGAGAACCCCTCGATGTCGCTCAGCACGGCCACCATGCGCAGCTCCTCGCTCAACGCGCCCAACGCCCGTTGAATCGTGCTGTCGATCTGCTCGCGCTCGAAGATCGCCTCCGGGTTGGCCGCCGCGTCCGGCAGCTCGCGGGCGAGCTCGCCGCGGGCCGTCTCCAGCGGCACATCGAGCGACTCGACCCGGTGGCGGGGCCGCTTGCGCAGCAGGTCGATGTACAGGTTGCTGACGATCCGGTACAGCCAGCTCTCGAGCGGCGCGCCCGGCTCCACGCGCCGGAGCGCCCGGTAGACGCGCAGGAACGCCTCCTGGGACAGGTCCCGCGCGTCCGCTTCGTTCCCGGCCATCCGGTAGGCGATGTTGTAGACGTGGCGGGCGTACCGCTGCACGATGGCCTCGTAGCGCGCCAGCTCCTCGGGCGTGTACGAGGCGGCCTGCATGGCGTCGGGTCGCGCCATGGGTATCACCGCGGCCGGCCTGCCCATCTTGCCTGGTAAACGCGCAGGGCCGGCGAAAAGTTCGCGCCGCGCGCGCCTCGGATCTGCCACCGGTTCAGCCGCGTCGCGCGGCGGCGCTAACGCACGACCACATTCACGAGCTTCCCGGGGACGACGATCACGTCCTCGACCGCCTTCCCGTCGATGAACCTCCGGACCTTCTCGCTCGCCAGCGCCACGTCGCGGGCCTGGGCGGCCGGCAGATCGGCCGGGACCGTGACCCGGTCGCGGACGCGGCCGTTGACCTGGAGGACGAGCGTGATCGTCTCCTCCCGCACGGCGTCGGGGTCCACCTCCGGCCACGGCTGCCGGTGCACGCTGTACGGCTGGCCGAGCCGCGCCCACAGCTCCTCGGCGAGGTGCGGCGTAAACGGCGCCAGCATCAGCACGAGCGTGCGCAGGGCCGGCGCCCACTCCGCGGTGCGCGAGGCCCCCTCGTCGCGCAGCCGCGCGAGGGCATTCGTGCACTCCATGAGCGCGGCGAGCGCGGTATTGAAGCGGAAGCTCTCCAGATCGTCCGTGACGCGCCGCAGCGTCCGGTGGACCGTCCGGCGCACCGCGGAGGCGAGCGGCGACCCCGCCTCCGGCGGCGTCTCGTCACCCGGCGCCGTGTCGAGCACGAGGTGCCACACCCGGTGGAGGAAGCGGTGGATCCCCTCGATCCCCTGCGGGTTCCACGGCCCGCCGCTGTCCCAGGGGCCCAGGAACATCAGATACGCCCGGACCACGTCCGCGCCCATCGTCCCGACGTAGTCGTCGGGGTTCACGACGTTGCCGCGGGACTTGCTCATCCGGTTCCCGTCCGGCCCCAGGATGATGCCCTGGTTGAACAGCCGCACCATCGGCTCGTCGAAGGCCACGAGCCCCAGGTCGCGCATCACCTTGGTGAAGAACCGCGTGTAGAGCAGGTGCATGACCGCGTGCTCGACCCCCCCCGTGTACTGGTCCACGGGCAGCCAGCGGCGGCCCGCCTCGGGATCGAACGGGCGGTCCGGGTCGTGCGGGCTCAGGTACCGGTATTGGTACCAGGAGGAGTCCACGAACGTATCCATCGTGTCCGTCTCGCGCTCGGCCGGCGCCCCGCACCGCGGGCACGTCGTCCGGCGGAAGCCCTCGTGGTGCCTGAGCGGCGATTCCCCGGTCGGGAGGAACTCCGCGTCCTCCGGCAGCAGCACCGGCAGATGCTCGTAGGGGACCGGCACCGTCCCGCAGCGCGGGCAGTAGACGATCGGGATCGGCGTGCCCCAGTACCGCTGGCGGCTGATCAGCCAGTCGCGCAGGCGGTAGGTGACGGCCGGACGCCCCCGCCCGGCCCGCTCGAGCGCCTCGGTGACGCGGCGGCGCCCCTCTGCGCTCGGCGTGCCGTCGAACGGGCCCGAGTTGACCATCACCCCTTCCCCGATGTAGGCCTCGGGGAGCGGTTTCCCGTCCCAATCGGGCGGCGCGATCACGACGGGGATCGGCAGCTTGTACCGCTTCGCGAACGCGTAGTCCCGGGTGTCGTGCGCCGGCACCGCGTGGATCGCCCCCGTGCCGTACGTGAGCAGGACGTAGTCGCCGATGTAGATCGGGATCCGCGCCCCCGTGAGGGGGTGGCGCGCGTACGCCCCGATGAACACGCCCGTCTTCTCGCGGTCCTCCGCGAGCCGCTCGATCTCCGTCTGCCGCCGCGCGCGCTGCACGTAGGCGGCGACCTCGGCGCGGCGCTCGGGGGTGGTGAGCTTCTCGACCAGCGGGTGCTCCGGCGCGAGCACGAGGAACGTCGCGCCAAAGAGGGTGTCCGGCCGCGTCGTGAACACCGTGATCGGGTCGCCCTGCTCGGTCGTGTAGACGACCTCGGTGCCCTCGCTGCGGCCGATCCAGTTGCGCTGGAGCGTGGCGACCCGCTCCGGCCAGTCCATCTTGCTGAAATCCAGCAGCTCCTCCGCGTACTTGGTGATCCGGAAGAACCACTGCTCCAGGTCCTTCTTGATCACCGGCGTCCCGCACCGCTCGCAGACCCGCTCCGCGCCGACGACCTGCTCGCGCGCCAGCGTCGTGTTGCAGCGGGGGCACCAGTCGACCGCCGCCATCGCGCGGTACGCCAGCCCGGCGTCGTAGAACTTGAGGAAGAACCACTGGTTCCACTTGTAGTACTCGGGCCGGCAGGTCACCACCTCGCGGGACCAGTCGAACATCGCGCCCATCGACCGGAGCTGCCCGCGCATCCGCTCGATGTTGGCCATCGTCCACTTGTACGGGTGGATCCCGTGCTGGATCGCGGCGTTCTCGGCGGGCAGCCCGAACGCATCGAAGCCGATCGGGAACAGCACGTCGTAGCCGCGCATGCGGAGGTACCGGGCCTTGCAGTCCGAGGGGGCCATCGCGTACCAGTGGCCGATGTGCAGGTCGCCGCTCGGGTACGGGTACATCGTCAGGAAGTAGAACTTCGGCCGGGACGGGTCGGGCGCGACCCGGTACAGCCCGTCGGCCTCCCACCGGCGCTGCCAGCGGGCTTCGATGGCTTTGGGATCGTACGGCTCGCTCATACGGGTCTAGTGTACCATCCTGGCGCGCGGGAGCGGACGGACTCCGCGCCCGATGTCGTGCCGACCCACACGTACCATCCTGGCGCGCGGGAGCGGACCGTGCTCGGGCGCCGGCCGGCGACGGGCAGGCCCCGCGCCCGCCTCTTCCGGTGCCGGCGCCGCACCGGCGTATTCGCGCTCGCGGGAGAGCAGCCCTCCAGGCCCTACATCACGTCGCGCATGGCGCCGCCGAGGAACGCGGCGGCCGCGATGAGAAGCGAGCCGGCCACGGAGACGGCGAGCAGCCCGGGGGCGGGGCGGTTGCCCGACCGCCACCGCCACACGAAGTTCCCGAGGTAGACGGCGGTCGCGGCGTAGGCGAGGAGGCTGTGGGTGCGGTGGCGGATGAGGAGCCCGGTGCCGACGCCTTGGCGCTCGACGGCCAGGAGGTCGACCCACCCCAGGGCGATGCTCGCCGCGGCGGCCACGAGGCCCAGGCCCACGAGCCAGTACGCCGACTGTCGGGCCGCCGGATCCTTGCGCCGCCACCCCACGACATCGAAGAACGTGCTCGTGAGCCACAGCGCAATCGGGAAATGGACGACGAGGGGGTGGATCAGCATCCGGCCCGGTCACCCCGTCGCCGCAGCGCGTCCCACCCCGTGGCCCGGAGCACGCTCCGGGGCGCTCAGCCGCTCAGCGCGTCGGAGGCCTTCTGGAGGTACTCGGCGACGACCTTGGTCCAGGGCTGCGCCTCGTTGACGTCCGCCATGCTCTGCGCCCGCAGCGCGAGGGTCAACGCGATGTTCGCATCCTGGAGCGCGGCGCGCGCGCCGGGGACGCCGCGGGCCGCGGCGGCCGTGAGGTCGGGGACGATGCCGTTGCCCTGCCCCTGGCACGGGTTCCCGGCGGCGGCCTTGAAGTGCATGCCCTGCGGGCCCTCGAGGCAGTTGATCGTGTGCTGCAGGTGGAGCTGCACCGCGGTCGCCGCCGTGGCCTTCTGCGCCAGCTCGCTCGAGTGGAAGATCGCCGTCCGGAGCTCGACCTTGATCTCCCCGGCGCCGGCCATCGCTGCGCCGGCGGGCCGAGGGGCGCCGAGCGCGAGCGCACACACCATCACCAGGATCCCCGCCGCGACGTATCTCACGAGCCGCCTCCTCACGTGTGATGTGGAATCAGAGCCTGATGCGCTACCGTGGGACCGAAGCGTCCGTGCCTGCCGTCCCGATGATCGTCGGATATTGTAACAAACCTGTCTGGCGGCGGGGCGGCCTGTGCCGCCGGCGCGGGCCTCGACCGCCGGGTCGCGTGGAGGCGGCCTCGCCCGGCCGCAGGCGACCGGGGCCGCGGCGGACGGGGTCCGGGGCGCGGCCTGCGGCCGAGGGGATGATTTATTATAGGATGTGGAGGAGGGACGCCCGCGGAGCGGCGCTCCCCGAGGACCGGCGATGAGACGAGTGAGCGGGATCATCTTCGTAGCGCTGTTCGGCGCTGCGCTCGCGGCGGGATTCGCGATCGGGCAGACGGCGTTCCGGCGGCCGTGGCCAGCGCCCCCGGGCGTTTCGAACGCTCCGCCGCTTGCGGCACCGCTGCCCGCGCCATCCGCCGGCCCGCGCCGGCCGGCCCTCTCGGCGCCGTCCGGCGAGGCGCCCGCGCGCCGGCAAGCGTCCGGTGCGCGGGCGCCGATCCCGGCACCGCACACGCCCGGCCCCAAGCAGCCCCCGGTGCCGCCGCCCCCCGCGCCGGCGGCCCCCGAGACGCATGCCCCGCCCGGCGCGCACGCGACATCCGCGCCGGAGGATTCGCCCCCGCCTCCGGATGCGCCGCAGGCCGGTGCTCCCGCATCTCCCCCCTCCGGGTCCGAGCCGTCGGCGCCACCGCCCGACCACGCCACGGCGCCCGGGCGCCAGCCCGCGGGGAGCGCCGAGCCCCCCGCCCCCGGCACGGAACCCGCGCCGGGGCGTGGCGACATGGCGATCCCGGTCACCCCCGCCGGTGCCGCCGGCGCCGGGGGCGAGGCCTCGCCCCCGCCGGTGCCGCGCTTCCACGTCCAGGTCGCGGCGTTTCCAGCGCGGCAGGACGCGGTGGCGCTCGCGCTGCGGCTGACGTCGATGGGCTACGCCGCGACGGTGGTGGACGGACCGCCGTACCGGGTGTGGGTGGGAGGCTACCTCGACCAGGCGACCGCGGAGCGCCTGGCCCAGCACCTGCGCGGCGCGGGGTTCGAGGCGACGCTTACGCCCAACTAGCCTCGCGTCGCGCGATTTTCGGCGAGGGGACGCGGCGGGCCCGCGCTCCGCGCCCTCCCGGGGCCCCGACGCATCGCCGTTCCCCCGCGATGCGTTGGGGTGGGACGCCGTTCCTCGACCGGACGCGCGGGGCCCCCCGCGGCCGATCCGTCTGTGCGACTTCGCCGCTCGTGCGCGAGCGGTCCACGACCGGCTACTCGACCCGGACCCGGCGGAGGCCTCGGCCGCGGCCGCGCACGGCCGTTTGGGCGCGCGCGATCGCGTGGTCGAGGATGTGGCGGACCGCCAGCGCCACCTCGCGCCCCGCCCGGCGGAGGTGCGCGCGCGCCGCGGGCGGCACGAGATCGCCGAGCGCCCGCGCGACACGCGCCGGCCGCGCCGCCGACGCGATGGGGGCCCGGCGCGCTGCCCGGGCGCGCCGCCGCGTCGACCGGACCTGCCTCTTAGCCATCGGGCCTCGCCTCCTTCGCGAACGTGATGAGGAGCCGGTCGTCCTCCAGGCGCGCGCTCGTGGCCACGAGCGCGGCGAGCGTGCGGGGAAGCGCCAGGTTCCGCTTGTAGTCGCCGACGCGCACCACGAGATCTGAGCCCCTCTGGGAGACCGCCACCGCGCCCTTCCGGACGAACGGGGCGGCGAGCGACAGCACGTAGCGGCCGTCGCGGCGCTGGATCCGCTGCGGCGCATCGGTGTAGAGCCGTGATGCGGGATCCCGGTCCCCGTACAGCACGCGGGCCGCCTGTGCGAGGGCGGCGCGACCCACGACCTCGTGCTCGGCGAGCGGAAGCTCGAGGATCGGGAGCGGCGCGAAGGCTTCCTCGACCATCGCGCGGTAGCGCCGCTGCGCCTCGACCCACGGCCGCAGGAAGCGGCCGTCCGCGTCTTGGGGCAGGACGCGGTTGACGATCACGGCGTCCGTGCTGTAGCCGAACAGGCTGAAGTAGGTGTAGGCGCGCTGGGCCTCCCGGATCACCATCTTCTCGAGGTTGAGCACGAGGCGGATCGACGTCGCCGCGGGGTCGGCCAGCAGGTTCCGCATCTCGTTCACGTTCAGGATCAGGTCCTTCACGGCCTCGAAGACGTCGTCCGTCGGCAGCGGGATCTCCACGAACCGCTGTACCACCGGCCTCGTGACGCGCACCACCGCCCGCTGGATCGGGAACAGCTTCTCGAGCCACCACCGCGCCATCTCCGGGAAGCTCAGCAGTTGCATCGTCTCCCCGGTCGGGGCGCAGTCGACGACGATCACCTCGAAGCGGCCGTCCCGCGCCAGCGCGGTGAGCTGCATCAGGCTCGCGATCTCTTCCATCCCCGGCAGGTTGGCCAGTTCCTCGGCGACGACGTCGTCCAGACCATGCGCGCGCATCACCGAGGCGATGTACCGCCGCAGCACGCCCCAGTACGTCTCGAGCTGGTGGAGGGCGTCGATCTCCTGGCCCCAGAGATTCGTGCCGATCCGGCGGACGTCGTGCCCGATCGGGGTGTCGAACGAGTCGCTGAGGCTGTGGGCGGCGTCGGTGCTGACGACGAGCGTGCGGTGGCCGCGAGCCGCGGCGGCGAGCGCGGTGGCCGCGGCGATCGTGGTCTTGCCGACGCCTCCCTTGCCCGTGTACAGGATCATCCGCATCGTGAGCGCTCCGCGGGTACACCCCTATTCTACACCGGCGGCGGACCGCTGCGCCTCGCGCCGCGGACCTTCGCCGGTCCGAGGCGGCCCCGCGGCCCTCGGGCCGCGGGGCCCACCCGCCGACGCGCGGAGCCGTGTCGGGCCACCGACCGACCTCGCGACCGCGATCCGCGTGGAGCCGCGATTTGCGCCACGGTCGGGCCGATCGGCTGGATGGGCGACGCGGTGCACGGGCCGGGCACGCCGGCCCCGGCCGCCGAGCTGAACGCGCGCTGCGAGCCCGAGGCCGCCCGCATCGTGCTCACAGCTGGCCGGCCTATCACGATGCTCCCGCTGGACGTCACGACACGGACGTGCCTCACGCACGCGCACCGGGCGCTGACCCGGTACGTCACGGAGTGCGCGGCGTACCGGGATCGCCTGCTGGCCGCCGTGGTCGCAAGCAGCCTGCCGGTGGTCCTCCTGTGCTCCCTGCTGCGGCGGTACTACGCCCGCGGCGTCGTCGCGAGCGGATTCGAGCGAGCGCGGACCGGCCCCACGCAGCCGTGCGCGGGCACGTCAGCCCGGTGCCCCGCGCGTCGGCGAGTCCGCGGCCCTGAGGCGCTTGACCATGCGCACCGCGGTGCCGCGGCTGGCCCGAGAGGGGTGGATCACCTCGGCCTCGTCCATGAGCCGGCCGACCATGTAGAGGCCCAACCCGGTCCCGCCCGCCGGCGGGGCCGCGGGGATCGTCGGCCGGTCCACGAGGGGCGCGCCGTGGTCCTGGATGAGCAGCTGGAGCCGTGGCGGAGCGTAGGAGATCTCGACGCGGAGCGGGCCGGCCCGCTGGCCATAGGCGTGGTAATACGCGTTGGCGAAGATCTCCCCCACGGCCACCTCGACGTCCAGGGCTTCCGCGTGGGACCCGCCCACGATACGGACGAAGTCCGCCAGGAGCTTCCGCGCGAGTCGCAGCACGGCCGGATCGGTCGTCAGGGTCACGGTGAGGGACGGCAGCGCGTACACCTCGCGACGAGCGTCCTGTGTGGGCGCGCTCGCCTCCGGTCCATTTTTCCCCAGGCCGCCGAAGGTGCGAATCCCTCGCGGACCGCTCACGGCGGCCGGCACCGGACGCTGTGCGCTGTGCCGGGGCGGGGTCCGCTCGGGCGCGCGGCCCGGGGGCCGCCCCGGCGCAGCGGCTCCCGATCGGTCACACGCCCTTGAGCGTGAGCAACGCGCGCAGCGCGGCCATATCTGCGAGTGCAGGTGCGGGGGTGGAGGGGGATGCGCGGGCCGCCCGGTGCCGCGAACGGGCCGAGCGCGGGGCGGCCCTGCCACGAGGCCGGGCGGCCGCCTCCGCGACGTCGCGCACCAGCTCGTGGGGTAGCCTATGCGTTTCCCGTGCACGCTGCCGGTAGTGCTCGACGGCGCGCGGCGACAGCCCGAGCGAGCGCAGCAGGGCGAGGGATGCTTCGAACCGTGCGCGCCGCGCGAGGCCGGCTGGGCTCGTGTCCCGTCTCTCCTGATGCGGTCGGCCGCCGGCGTCAGGCATCGGGTCGCCCCTCCAACAGGCCCATACCCACGATGGGCGGATCTTAGACGGCTCCCGGCGGCCCCATGCCCCGGTCGGCGCCGGGACGGGGACTGGGAAGGTACCACGACGCCACCTCCGCCCGGCACAGGCGCGGGCGCGTGCCTGCCCCCCCGGCGGGTGCGAACCCCTCGGCGCTGCCGCCGGACGGGATTCGTGGTCTTGCGAGGTTCGACCGCCGCGTCGTCTGTAACCTGATCCCTCGCGCCTGACGCGCCACGCCCTCAAGTCATGCTGTCCCCGATTCGGCCGCGACCGGCGGACGGCCCACGCTGAGCACGGCGTCGATGAACAGCTCCGGCCGCCCCCACAGCGAGTTGAGGAAGATCGCGGTGACGCTCGTCGCCATCGCGGCCATCGCCCAGACGGGATCGATGAGGCCGGTCGCCGCGATCGGGATGCCGATGCCGTTGAAGCCGAACGCCAGCGCGACGTTCTGCAGCATCTTCCGGTAGCTCCGGCGGCTGATCTCCCGGGCGAGCAGGATCAGGCCGAGACCCTGGCCGAGGACGATGACGTCCGCCGACTCGATCGCGATGTCGGTGCCGGTGCCCATCGCGATGCCGACATCCGCCTGCATGAGGGCCGGCGCGTCGTTGATGCCGTCGCCGACCATCGCGACCCGGGCGCCTTCCCGCTGGAGGCTGCGCACGATCTCGGCTTTCCCGCCGGGGAGAACCGCGGCGTAGGCCTCGTCGATCCCGGCCTCGCGGGCGATCCGCCGGGCCGCCCGCTCGTTGTCCCCCGTGACGAGAACCGCCCGCAGCCCGGCCCGCCGGAGCGCCGCCACCGTGTCGGCCGCATCGGCCTTGAGCCGGTCGCCGAGCGCGACCAGGCCGAGAGGCCGCCCGCCGCGTCCGACGACGACGACCGTGTGGCCAGCCTCCTCGAGCCCGGCGATGCGGGTGGCCAGCGGGGCAAGATCGATGCCCCGCTCGTGGACGAATCTCGGGCTGCCCACGAGGACGTCGTGCCCCGCGATACGGCCGGCCACCCCCTGGCCCGGGACCGCCTCGAACGCTTCGACGCCCGGCAGCTCGAGGCGACGGCGGACAGCCTCTGTCACGACGGCCCGCGCCAGGGGGTGCTCTGACGCGGCCTCGGCCGCCGCGGCAAGGGCCAGCAGCTCGTCCTCGTCGGGACCCGACGCGACAACTGCGCGGACCACGGGCTTCCCCTCGGTGAGCGTGCCGGTCTTGTCGAGCACGACGTGCGTGACGAGGCGGCAGGCCTGGAACGCCTCGCCCGTGCGCATCAGGATGCCGCGATCGGCCGCCTCGCCGGCCCCGCGCACGATCGACAGGGGAGCCGAGATGCCGATGGCGCAGGGATAGCCCATCACCAGCACGCTGAGCGCTGCGAAGATCGCGCGGCCGAGGTCGGCATGGCCCCCCACGAGCAGCGGGCCGACGAGCCAGCCGACCAGCGCCAGGGCGGCGACCGCCAGTACGGTTGGCGTGTAGACTCGCAGGACGCGGTCGACGAGGTGCAGGACGCCCGGCTTGAGGGCGCGCGCGTCCTCGACCTGGCGGGCGACCCGCTGGAGGAAGCTCTCCTCGCCCACCGCCGTCACGCGGACGAGGAGCGTGCCGGTGCCGTTGATCGAGCCGTCGACGACCCGGTCACCGGCCCGCTTGTCGACGGGTACCGGCTCGCCGGTCACGAGCGATTGGTCGACCGCGGAATATCCGTCCACGACGTCCCCATCGACGGGCACGCGCTCGCCCGGCCGGATTCGCACCAGGTCGCCGATCGCCACCGCTGCCAGCGGGACCTCGCGCGCCTCGCCCCCCCGGACCACCCGGGCCGTGTCCGGCTGGAGGTCGAGCAGCCGCTTGACCGCCTGCGAGCTCCGCGTCTTGACGACCAGCGAGAGCCACTCCGAGAAGAGATGGTAGGTGCCCACCATCACCGCGACGGCGAAGAACGACGCCGTCGGGTACCCGGGGGGCCGCAGCGCGAGCCCGATGACGCCGCCCGCGATGCCGGCCGCGGCGCCGAGCTCGAGCAGCACATGCTGATTGAGGATGCCGCGCCGGACCGCCTGGACGGCCATGTACAGGATGTGCCCGCCGACGCCGAAGACGAGGGCACCGGCGAGCCCGCCCACGATCCATGGGGCCGTCTCACCGCCGAGGCTCAGCCGCCGCAGCGCAAACAGCCCAGCCGCCATGACACCCAGGCCGGCGGCGCCGGCGACCGCTCTCCACAGGCCGATGGCGCGCAGAGCAAGAAACGCGAGCGCCGCCAGGCTGAGCACGATGCCCGCGGGAAGCGCGGCCGTCCAGATCCCTGTCGGGTTCGCAATCAGCGCGATCGCGGCCAGGCTGAGCCCGGCGGCGGCGACGAACCGCCGGCCCTCGCGCACCAGGTCGTGCTCCTCTTCCTCGAACCGGCGGACCTTGCGGGGGTCGTGGATCGTGTACCCGATATCGCGCAGTGTCCCAAGCAGTTGCTCCGGGCGGACCAGCGCGGGATCGTACTCCACAAGCGCCTGCTCATGGGTCAGGCTGACGGCTACGCGGTCGACCCCCGGCAGGCGGCCGAGCGCCTTCTCGATCGTGCCGGTGCACAGCGAGCAGTGGAGTCCTCCGATCCGCGCGCGGATCTGCTTCCGGCCCGGGCGGCTGGAGGGCTCCTCGCTCCACAGGCGGTCGAGCGTAGCGGATGATGCGCTCATGACGCGCTCCTTGGGTGCCGCGGCCTTCGTGCTGGCGGCGTCATCACCCTACGCCTTCCAGCGGCTGGAACGTCAAGCGGTTGCTCGCGGCTCGCCACCAGAACACAGCCCGGGCGTTAAAACGCCGGGCCACGGCCGGCAGCGGCGACGAGCACATCCAGGCCGCGATCCGCCGGCTCCCCGCACGCGCCGTGCTCGATCCCGGACGCCGGGACTCCCGGCGCGTCCTGCCCGGCGCGCAGGGGCCCGCTCATGCGATTCAATGCCGGGATGCGCCCGCAGTGGCGACGAGCCGTCTGTTCTCGAGGATGTGGCAGAATCGGGCCCGCGCGGCGAGCTCCTTCGCGGGGACCTTGGCCGCGGCGCGCTGGAGGCGTCTGAGATCCCTGGCCAGCATCCGCAGTCCGCGGATCCGGCCCTGAATCTCCTTCACCTTGGCATCCAGAAGCCGCAAGACATACGGGCACGGGGCCACGCCGCGGTCCCGGAACGCCAGCACCTCCTTGATCTCCTCCAGCGTGACGCCCAGCGCTTTCGCGTTCCGGATGAACTCAAGCCGCTCCACATCCTCGTCGCCGTACTGCCGGTATCGCGATGGCGCGCGGCGCGCGGGGGGCAAGACGCCGACCTCTTCGTAGTAGCGGATCGTCTTGGGGTTGACGCCGGTCCTTCGGGCCAACTCGCCGATCAGCATGGTCTCCTCCTGCGCCCGTCCCCATAACGGTACACCTTCCAGTGACCGGAAGGTCAAGGGCCCAAGACAGCACACGAGGCGCCCGCCGCGATCCGAAGAGAGACGCGTGACCGGTTAGACGGGCGACCGGCCCGTGCGGCGGGCCCGCGTGGCCTTCCCGGTCGCCAGGTGGCCGAGGAGGACCGGAAGATATCCCCCTCCTACGAGTGCGGCCGCCCTCGGGCGCGGACGCCGGGACGAGCACGTCCGCCACCAGATGATTGCTTCCGAAGGTCACCGCGGCCACGGCTCGCCGCCCGGCAGGCGCCGCGCCGATCAGCATCAAGACGATCGACGCAGAGGCAGCGGCACGGCGATGCGGTCGAAGAGGGCCAGCAGCGGCGGCGGTCCCGCCTGCCCCCGGCGCAGCCCCCGGCCGCCCCGGGGCCGCCGACGCGCTGACGCAACGCGGCACGCCGTGTCACCGCGTTCCCGGTCCTCCGGTTCGACGCGGCTCCCCGCTGCGGTCCAGCTCGTGCACCAGCCCCCGCACTCGCCGCTGGATCTCATCCCGGATCCGGCGGACCTCTGAAAGCGGCATCCCGTGTGGATCGGGGAGATCCCAGTCGACATACTGCTTGCCCGGGATGTACGGGCACCGGTCCCCGCACCCCATCGTCACCACGATATCGGCCCACGCGGCCAACTCGTCGGTAAGATTCTGGGGGATCCGGGACGACAGGTCGATCCCCACCTCCCGCATGGCCTCGACGACTGCGGGGTGCACGCGGTCCGCCGGCATCGTTCCCGCCGACCGCGCCTCGTGCCGGCCCGTGGCGACCTGCTCGAAGAACGCCCGGCTCATCTGAGAGCGGCCGGCGCTATGGAGACAGACAAACAGGACGCGAGCCATCGATACGCGCCGCGGCGGAACCTACCCGAGCGTGCGCTTCATCTCTTCAAATTGCTCCTTCGTGATGTCTCCGGCGGCGTAGCGGCGCCTGAGCATTTCCATCGCGCTGTCCGGATGCGTCGCGCCCGCGGGGCCGCGGCCCGCGAGCGCCCGAATCAGCACCACAATGCCCACGATGACGAGCCCCCAAAACACGAGCATGATGATCCAGCCTCCGACCATCCAGCCCCAGCCCCACGGCCCGGGTCCGTACGGCCCGTACGGCATCATCGGCACCCCCCCGTACTCTACGGGATTCGAGTCCGGCCGGCGAGCGACGCCGAGGCCGCCGCGCGCCACGCCTCACGCTTCGCGAGTCCCACGCCGATGATGAGAGCAGCGAAGAGGATGATCGGCGAGGGCCGCCGGGCGCGCGCAGATGCCCGGTCAGACGGATGCACCGCCGGCGGAGGATCCGCGGAGGCAGCCATGCTCGCCAATACGCCGGAGCGCAGGCTACGGGCGCGCCATCTCGCGCTTTTCGATGAACTCACCATGCCACGTGTGATACCACACCTGCCCGGTCGCGGCGTTGACGCTGAGCATGCCTACCTGCCGGCCGCCCCGCATCACATCGAAGTGGTAGTACCCGTAGAAGACGTCCATGTCGCCAGCCGTCGTGCCGGGAAGGTACCCCGCCAGGAATTGATCGGCGTTCCGGCGGGCCTGGGCCTCAGAGATCTGGGCGGAAGGAACCGGGGGCGTTCGCCTCGGGCCCCGCCCCGCCGCCCATCATCCCGCCCCCGCCCATCATGCCGGGGCCCATCATCCCTCCACGCGCGCACACCTCCGTCGACTCCGGCCCCTCTTCTTCCGCCGCGCAGCCCGGCACAGGTGAGCGGAATCCCGCGGTGGGACGGCGCACCCATGCTGCTATTGACCATAGTATCACGCGCGGCGGCACCGATTTCGGCCGGTGGTCGCCTGCTCGATACGTGGTCGCTCTGCGATGTCTTCTTTGCGCACTCGTGCAAGAAACTCGGGATGCGGCAAGAGACCGCCACCAAAGTGGTCGAGCGGCTGCGGCCCGAGTATCCACGACTCCTGGGCCAGCGGCCAGAGCGCCTAAGGGTCCACTTCGCGCCTCGAGGCGACCGCCATGCCACGTGTATGTGGCCAGAGCTGGTGTTTGACACTCGGCTTCTGCGGTCGTGCCTGGCTACGGCAGCTGCAGCCAAGGACGAACTCGCGCGTGTCCAGCGAGGTCGCCCGAAGGAGGACTGGAGAACGATGTTCAGCAAGGCCATAGACGCACTCAGCAAAGAGATGCAGGCTAAGCGTATCTCGGACGAGCAGATTGACGCGGCGATCGAGAGCGTCCGCGCCCGCAGACGGCAGGCGAGGATCCACGAGGCGGTTGTCACGATCCCGGCGCCGTAGGCGCCGTCGATACGTCATTGATACCAGCACGCTCTGCCGCGGCATCCGTGCTTTCTTCAGCCAGACGGGAGGGTCGATCGCTGAAGGCGGTCCGCCGTGCGCGGTGACCACCCGTGCATCCTTGTCAAGGTCGGGTGAAACCTCCCCATAGGGGCCGTTGAAAACTCCCTGCCAACCGAACCGCTCGTGCTCGGCACCGGACCCGTCTCCACACCGGCCCGTCCCTCGCGCGCCGGAGCGCGTGCGCACCGGGGCCGCCGCGCTGCGTGGGCCCGCCGAACCAGCGTCAGGCCTGCGGCCAGACGCCGGGGTCTGTAAACCGCTTACAATGTCCGGTCGACGCGGGGTGCTGCCGGTGGGGCAAGGCGATCATGCAGGAGGGACGGCCGCGCGCATCCACGCTACGGACCGGCACTCGGATGCGCCCCTTGGGAGGCCGGCCTGGCCCTCGCTGTCGGAGATGGTGGGGGACCGGATCGTCCATGCACTGGAGACCGGTCACCTCCCCGTAGGCGTGCATTTCCCTGCCCTCATTCGCGTCCCGTAGTGTAAGACAAGGACGGGTCCGACCGCGGTAATCTCTGGGTCGCCAAACGCGTGGCATAGGACCCGCGGGTAGGTCTCCCGTTGCAACACGAGCAAGGACTTCTCCACGACCCAGACGCCGGCCGATCGCGTCACCTCGTCCGCACCGATGGTCTCCCAGGCACGGACTGGCGTCGTGGATCCCCAGTAGTAGCGAAGGGCGTCCGCGAGAAAGTCCGTGGGCGCCACGACCATCTCGCCTGCGGCCACGCGTGGCTGAAGATAGCGGGCCACTGCACGCCAGTCCTCGGACTGCCCGCGCAACTGCCCGACCACGGCCGTGACGATCAGCGCCATCGCCGCGGCACCCAGCACAAGGCGCGGCGTTGTCGGCAGGCTGAGAAGTCCTGCCGCCAAGAGTACGCAGACGGCGATCGACACAGGGATGAGCGCGCGGCTCACGAAGACCGGCACTCCCATCACGCCCAACGCCGCGGCCATCACGATGGGCACCCCGCCCAACGCGATGAGCGGCGGCACCGCGGTCTTCCAACGTCGGAGACTCACAACGCCGAGCAGCACGAGCAGGAACAGCGGAAGCGTGAGCTTGACCCGAATCATGTCTCCTACTGGGAGACCGGGGGTCGTGAGGTCGTACCACAAGGCGCTCCACGCCCGTACGGTCGTGGGGCGGTTGACCCACCGCCCGACAGGGTCCTGGGGACTGCTAGTACTTTGCTAGTACTTCCAGGGGGTTCCGGCGAATGAGCGATCTCGCGCTAGCCCTTGATAAATCTGGTGGAGCTGGAGGGAATTGAACCCTCGACCTCCTCTACGCCAAAGAGGCGCTCTCCCGCTGAGCTACAGCCCCGCACCCGGCCGCGATCCGCGGCACGCCAGCTATTATAACCGACAGCGGGGCTCCGGTCTACTGGCCCCGTGGCGCCGGCGCGGTAGGGATGCGCCGTCGCTACCGTTCGAGGAGCGGCGCATCGCCCCACAACCGCTCCAGGTTGTAATACTCGCGCTCCCGGGGGGCAAAGATGTGCACCACGACGTCCCCGAAGTCGAGGAGCACCCAGCGGCCGTCGTCCCGGCCCTCGGTATGCGCGGGCCGCTCGCCCGCGGCTCCCAGCGCCTCTTCCACGCCTTCGGTGATCGCCTTGATCTGGACCCGGTTGGTGCCGCTCGCGATCACGAAGAAATCGGTCACCGGGGTGTGCTCCTGGAGATCGAGGACCACGACCCGGTCGGCCAGCTTGGCCTCGGCGGCCTCCGCCGCCAGCAGCGCCTTGTGCCTGGACTCCACTACCACTGTCCCTCCCGCGGTGCCGCCGGCGTGGGCGTGTACAGACGGTGCTTGACGATGTATCCCTCCACCGCCTCGGGCACCAAGTACGTGATCGGCCGGCCGTCGCGGACGCGGCTCCGGATATCCGTGCTACTGATGGCCATCGCCGGGATCTCCATCGTATGGACGTTCTCAAGGTAGGCGCGCAGCTCACGGTTCTCCAGGGACCACCGCTCGGGATCCAGGTGATAGCCGGGGCGGCTCGCGCCGATGAACCGGCAGAGCCCGAGCAGCTGCGCGGTCTCCCGCCACTCGCCGCGCAGGATCTGCTCGAGCGCGTCCGCGCCCGTGATGTAGTAGAGCTCCACGTCCGGCCGCCGCCGGCGCAGCTCCGCGATCGTATCGATCGTGTACGACGGCCCCGGCCGATCGATCTCGATCCGGGATACCGTGAAGTGCGGATTGGTGACGGTCGCCAGGAACGTCATCAGGTACCGGTGCTCGGGATCCGATACATCGCGCGGTTCCTTGTGCGGCGGGTGGCGGTTGGGCACGAAGATTACCCGGCTGAGGCCGAACCGCCACCGGGCCTCGCCGGCGGTCATCAGGTGGCCGTAGTGGATGGGATCGAACGTCCCGCCCATGATGCCGATCCGGCTCAACGCATTATTACCCCCGTGGGGCGCGCGGAAACCCACAGACGCCGCGCGATCCTGGGCTCCGGCTTCTCTCCTCCGCGCGCTGTCTCCTCCGCAGCCCCACCCGTCCCGCCGGCCGCCCGCCACCGCGCGACGCCGGGTGCGGAGGGGCGCGTCCGGCGCGCGGCCCAGCGGAAGACGCCGCCCGTCAGCTCGGCGCGACCGCGGCGAGCTTGCGGACCTCGACGAGCAGGGTCGGCACGCCCTCCCCCGTCGCGGCCGAGAGCGGGAGCACGGTCCGGCCCTGGGCCCGGAGGGCGGCCGCGAAGCCCTCCCACCGCGCGCGCGCCTCCGGCAGGTCGATCTTGTTGCCGGCGACCACCGTCGGCCGCTCGCGGAGCTGCGGAGCGTGGAGCTCCAGCTCACGCTCGACGACCGCCACGGCGCCGACCGGGTCGGCACCGCTCAGGTCGACCACGTGCACGAGCGCTCGCGTCCGCTCGATGTGCCGGAGGAACTCGTGCCCCAACCCCGCCCCGCGGTGCGCCCCCTCGATCAGCCCGGGGATGTCCGCCACCACGAGCCCCGGCGCGTCGGGCAGCGCCACGACGCCGAGCACCGGCTCCGTGGTCGTAAACGGGTAGTCGGCCACCTTGGGGCGCGCCGCCGAGATCCGCGAGAGCAGCAACGACTTCCCGGCGTTCGGGAGGCCGATGAGGCCGACGTCCGCCAGCAGCCGCAGCTCGAGGCGGAGCCACCGCTCTTCCCCCGGCTCCCCGGGCTCGGCCTCGCGCGGCGCCCGATGCGTGGGCGTCGCGAAGTGCGCGTTCCCGCGGCCGCCCCGGCCGCCGCGCGCCACCACGACCTGCTCGCGCGGCCGCACGAGGTCGGCGATCTGCTCGCCGGTCGCGTCGTCGTACACGGTCGTCCCGACCGGCACCGGGATCACGAGGTCCTGGCCGGCGCGGCCGGCCCGGCCGGCGCCTTCGCCGTGCCGACCACGGCCCGCGCGGAAGAGGCGCCGGTAGCGGAACCCGAGCAGCGTGTTGACGCTGGGATCGGCCGCAAGCAGCACGCTCCCGCCGCGCCCGCCGTCCCCGCCGGACGGCCCGCCCTTGGGCACGAACTTCTCGCGGCGGAACGCGACCGCGCCCCGCCCGCCGTCCCCGGCCTTCACGAAGACCCGCGCCCTGTCGATGAACATCGCCCCGTTGAGACCCGGCGCGGCCCCAGCCGCGCGATCCACAGACGCAAAAGGGCCCCGGGCACGCCGCCCGGGGCCCGCCTCCCGCCGCCTACGATTCGGGGTACACGGAGATCTGCCGGCCGTCGCGGCCCCGCCGCTCGAACCGGACCACGCCCGATACCAGCGCAAACAGCGTGTCGTCCCGGCCGAGCCCCACGTTCTCGCCCGGCGTGTAACGGGTGCCCCGCTGCCGGACCAGCACGCTGCCCGCCGAGACCACGTGCCCGGCAAACCGCTTGATCCCGAGGCGCTGCGCGCTGCTATCGCGCCCGTTCCGGGAGCTGCTGCCGCCCTTCTTATGCGCCATGGTCGCTCTCCTGTCCCAGGTCGATGCGTTCCACCCGGACCCGGCTCACCGGCTGACGGTGGCCCGCGCGCCGGCGGTAGCGCTTCTTCGGGCGGAACCTACCGACCAGGATCTTGCGCGCCCGCCCGTTGGCGAGCACCGTGGCCGTGACGCACGCCCCGGTCACCTCGGGGGCGCCGCAGACGACGCGCTCACCGTCGACGAACAGGAGCACGCGCCCGAGCGTCACCTCCGCGCCCGGGTCGGCGCGCAGGCGGTCCACCTCCACCACCTGCCCCGGCTCCACGCGGACCTGCTTGCCGCCGGTCTCGATCACCGCGTACATCCGCGCCACCCCACGAGTCGCACTCGCGACCTGCCGTGCGCGGCCCACGCGGGGCGGATCCGCCCCGCGTGGGCCGACGAAATCGTAGCACGGGCCCCGGGGGGTGTCAACGGCGCGCGGACGGCGCAGACCGCGCGGCCTCCTCGCGCCCCGCCGGCTCCCCGCCCGTCCCGGCGGTCCGGCGCCGCGGCAGCGGCGGCGTCTCGCGGACCGGGCTCCCTCCCGGCGCGGCCGCCGACGAGCGGCCACGCAGCCACGCCCACGCGCGCCGGAGGAGGCCACCTCTCTCCGGACGCGGCCGCGCCGGTGGAGCCGGCGGCTCGAGCGCCTCGTCCTCCGGGATGTCGAGCGCCTCCCCGCGAGCGGGGTCGAGCCAGAACGCCCGCTCCCGCTGCCCGTTCCGGCGCCCCTGGGCGAGCTCCTGCTCCGCGGCCGCCGGCGACTCCGCCTGGATGATGCTCACGCGGTCCAGGTAGATGCCCGGCTCCGGCTTGATCACGATCGCCTTGCCGGATCGCCCGGCCAGCTCCTCGCGCCACTCCCGGTCCTGGTCGAGCAGCGCGGCCACCTCCGGGTGCACCTCGGCCAGCAAGCACCGCGCCCGGGACGTCGCCGCGAGCCGGCGCAGCTCGCGGCGCACCCGGACCGCGACGCTGCGCGGCGAGAGCACCCGGCCGCGCCCCTCGCAGTACGGGCACGGGATGCGCATCAGCTCCTCGAGGTCCTGGTAGACGCGCTTGCGGGTGATCTCCACGAGGCCGAGCGCGGTGAGGTCGATCACGTGCGTCTTCGCGCGGTCGGCCCGCACGGCCTCCTGCAGCGCGGCCATGACGCGCCGGCGGTGGCGCTCCTGCTCCATATCGATGAAGTCGATCAGGATGATGCCGCCGATGTCGCGCAGGCGGATCTGGCGGGCGATCTCCTGCGCGGCTTCGAGGTTGGTCTTGAGGATCGTGCTCGCAAGATCGGTCTTGCCCACGTACTTGCCGGTGTTGACGTCGATCACCGTCGCCGCCTCCGTCCGGTCGAACACCGCGTAGCCGCCGCTGCGCAGCCAGACTTTGCGGTGCAGGGCGCGTTCGACCTCGCGCTCGACCCCGTGCGCGTCGAAGATCGGCTCGGCGCCCTCGTGCAGCCGGATCCGATCACGCAGCTCCGGCGCGAACGACCCCACGAGGTCCCGCACGCGCTCGTACTCGCGCGGCGAGTCGATGATGAACCGATCCACCTCGCCGGTGAACAGATCGCGGACGACGCGGCGGATGAGGCCGAGGTCCTGGTACAGCAGCGCCGGCGCCCGCCCCGCGCGGGCGCGCTCGGCCACCCGCGTCCACAGCTGCCGCAGGAACCGCACGTCGTCCGCAAGATCCGCCTCCTCGACCCCCTCGGCCGCGGTGCGGACGATGAGGCCCATGCCGTCGGGCCGCAGCCGCTCGGCGATCGCGCGCAGGCGCTTGCGCTCCTGCTCGCTCTCGATACGCCGGCTGACGCCCACGCCGGTCACCGTCGGCATCAGCACGAGGTAGTGCGCGGGGAGCGCGAGGTACGTCGTGACGCGCGCGCCCTTCGTGCCGCGCGGCTCCTTGGTGACCTGGACGAGGATCTCCTGACCGACCCGCAGGCGCTCGGCGATCGGGCCGCGGCCGATCTGGTCCTCCGGCTCGTCGCCGCCCACGCGGTACGCGCGGACGTCCGCGACGTGGAGGAACGCGTTGCGCTCGAGGCCGATGTCGACGAACGCCGCCTCCATGCCCGGGAGCACGCTCGCGACGCGGCCCTTGTAGACGTTCCCGGCGAGGGGCTCCTGCCGCTCGATCAGGATGCCGGTGAGCACGCCGTCCTCGACGACCGCGACGCGCACCTCGAACTGCTCGACGTTGACCAGGATCTCCTTGGCCATTCCAACGCAACTCCTTTGCCGGCCGCGCCGCGGCGACGCGGACCCGGCCCCTCTCGTCGGCCCCGCGGCGCGGGGCCGTGCCGCTGGTGCTCGTCTCGGGTGGCGCGAGAACCGAGCGGGAGACGCCCTAGAACAGGATCTTCTGGTGCCGCATGCCGATGTTCAGCAGCAGCGCCGTGGCCCACAGCATCGTCATGAGCGCGCTGCCGCCGTAGCTGATGAACGGCAGGGGGATGCCGGTGATCGGCATGATCCCCACCGTCATCCCGATGTTCACGACGACGTGGAACGCTACCATCGACACGATCCCCACGGCGGCCAGTGCCCCGAACCGGTCGCGCGCCACCACGGCGATCCGCAGGCCACGGGCCAGCCACGTGAAGAACAGCCCCAGGAGGACCAACGCCCCGATGAACCCCAGCTCTTCCCCGACCACGGAGAAGATGAAGTCCGTGTGGTGCTCCGGGACGAACTGCAGCACGTTCTGGGTCCCTGCGAACAGCCCCTTGCCCCACAGCATGCCGCTGCCGACCGCGATCTTGGACTGGATGATCCCGTACCCGGACCCGAGGGGATCGAGCGAGGGGTCCAGGAACACCAGGAGGCGGCGCCGCTGGTACTCCTTCAGCACGTGCCAGGCGAGCGGGGAGAGGAGCGCGGCGCCCGCCGCCAGCGTCGCCAGGTCCCGCCGCCGCGCGCCCCCGGCGTACAGCATCCCGAGCAGGATCGCCCCGTAGACGAGGGCCGTGCCGAGGTCCGGCTGCCGGAAGATGAGCACCATCGGCAGCGCGATGTGCGCCAGGAACGGCAGGAGATCCACGAGGGACTCGTACGGACCGGGACGGTCGGCCATGTGCTTGGCGAGCGTGATCACGATCGCGAGCTTGGCGAACTCGGAGGGCTGGAACTGCCCGAGCGGCCCCAGCGAGATCCAGCGCTGCGCCCCGAGGCTGCTGCGGCCCAGCACGAGCACGGCCGCGAGCAGGACGAGGTTGAGCACGTACAGCCCGCGCGCGCCGGCGGCGAGCGACCGGTAGTCCACGGCCAGGATCACGACGCCGACCAGCACACCGACGACCAGGTGCACGAGCTGGCTGCGGAGAAAGATGAACGGATGCGGGCCCCCGCGCGTGGTGCTGTAGACCATCACCAGCCCGAACGCGACGAGGGCCAGGGTCGTCCCGATCAGCAACGGGTCCAGGTTGCGCAGGAGGCGCCGCGCCCGCGGGCGCGGGGGACTCCCGGCGGCGGCCCCGGTGGTCACCGGCGGTCCCCCGAGGGGGCCGCGGGGATACCGAACGCGGCCTCCACCACCCGCCGCACGATCGGCGCGGCAAACTCCGCCCCGAACCCCGCGTTCTCCACGATCGCCACCACGACGAGCCGGGGCGCGTCGGCCGGCGCGTACCCCGCGAACCACGCGTGCGGCTTGCCGTGGGGGTTCTCTGCGGTCCCCGTCTTGCCGGCCACCGCGAGGCCGGGGATCTGGATCGAGGACGCGGTGCCCCGCGTGACGACCGCGGCCAGCCCGGCCTGCAGCACGGCCATCGTCTGCGCGCTCACGCGCACGCGGCCCGCGGACGGCGGCGCGATGCGCGCCACGACCTGGCCCTCCGGAGAGCGGACCTCGGTGACGACGTGCGGCGTCACGAGCTCGCCCCCGTTGGCGACGGCGGCGAGCATGCGCGCCACCTGGAGCGGCGTCGCGAGCACGTAGCCCTGGCCCACCGCGGTGTTCAGGGTGTCGCCGGCGTACCACGGCTGCCGGTACACGCGCCGCTTCCACCCGGGATCGGGGACCACCCCGCGGCTCTCCTGCGGCAGGTCGATCCCGGTCCGCTGCCCGAGCCCGAACATCCGCGCGTACGCGGCGAGGTGCTCCGGCCCCACCGGCCGGGAGACCGTCCAGAAGACGACGTTGCACGACTGGGCGATCGCATCGAGGAAGTTGAGATGCCCGTGGGCCTCGTGGTCGTGAAAGATGTGGCCGCCCAGGTTGTAGAACCCCGGGCAGTAGAACCGCGTGTCGGGGTTGACCAGCCCCAGGTCGAGCGCCGCCGACGCCGTCACGATCTTGAAGACCGACCCCGTCGGATACCCCCCCTGGATCGCGCGGTCGATGAGCGGCTGGCGCGGGTCGCGGAGCAGGCTGCTCCAGGCCGCCCGCGTGATCCCGGCCGAGAAGAGGTCGGGATCGAACGCGGGGTGGCTGACCATCGCAACGATCGCGCCGTTGGCGGGATCCATCGCGACGACCGCGCCCGCGCGGTCGCCGAGCGCGGCCTCGGCGGCCCGCTGCACGTCCAGGTCCAACCCGAGCACCACCGTGTCGCCGGGCACCGCCGGCACGGTTCCGAGCGTGCGGAACGGCCGGCCCTGGGCGTCGACCTCGACCTGGATCTGCCCGTTGCGCCCCCGCAGGTACCGGTCGTACGCGCGCTCGATGCCGTCCTTCCCGATCAGCTCGCCGGGCCCATAGCCCTGGGCGCGGAGCGACCGCAGCTCCGCGTCGCTGATCTCGCCGAGGTACCCGAGGAGGTGGGCCGCCAGGTCCCGATAGATGTACTGGCGGACCGGCTCGATCTCGACGAGGACGCCGGGGAGGTCCATGCGGCTCTCCTCGACCGCCGCCACGACTTCCTTGGGCACGTCCCGGCGCAGGCGCACGGGCTCGAAGGGTCGATCCCGCGAGGCGGCCAGGCGACGCGTGACGTCCTGCGGGTCGAGTGCGAGGAGACGGGCGAGGAGCGGCACCTCCTCGCGGGGATGCCGCATCTCCATCGGCAGGACGGCGACCGTGAACGCCGGGCGGTTGGCGACGATGGGCCGGCCCCGCCGGTCGACGATCAGGCCGCGCGGGGCCGCGATGCTGGTGACCCGAAGGCCATTCTCCTGCGAGAGGCGCAGGAAGTAGTCGCCTTGAACGATCTGCACCTGCCAGAGGCGCAGGGCGAGGATCGCCAGAAGGCCAGCGATCAGCGCCCGCAGGACGGCGAGCCGGCGCTCAAACAGCTCCCGATCCATCCCAGGCGGCGTCTGGCATCAGGCGCCCCGCGCACACGCGCCCCGGGCAGCCGCGATCCTCATGACCGGGGCCGCTCGTACAGGCGCACGAGCGCTCCATCGAGGCGGCGGAGGCCGTGAAAAATTGGTACCGCGATGCTTCCATTATAGCACGCGCCGAGCGCCGCCGTGCGGGCCACCTCGAACACGGACGCGTGGACCCATCCGACGAGGGCCGCCGCCCCCACCCACAACGCGTGCCAGAGAAGCGTCAGCGTCACGGCCGCCAGCGGGGGCAGCCACACGTTCTCGAGATAGATGCTGCGCTCGGCGAGCCCGGCGCAGAACCCGACGCCGAGGCCCCCGAGCATCCCCAGGCCGAGCGGCACCCCGGTCATCACGTCCTGCAGGAGCCCGCAGCCCGCGCCCACGAGCGCCCCTTCCTCGGCCCCGTGCAGGAGCCCGACGACGATGACCAGCACGAGCAGCGGATCGACGGGAGCGCCCACGCTCAGGCGCTCCAGCCACGTGACCTCCAGGATGACCGCGACGCACGCCGCGAGGAAGTAGAAGGCGTAGCGGATCATCGTGGCAGCAGGCCCCGGGGCCCGCGGATGATGACGAGGACATCTTCCAGGTGGTCCAAGTCGGCGGCCGGACGCAGCGTGGCCTCCTGGAACAGGCCGCCTGCGGCCCGCGTCACGCCGGTGATCGTGCCGACGACCAGGCCCGGGGGATAGATCTGGCCCAGGCCGGAGGTGATCACCCGGTCGCCGGGATGGACCTCCGCGTCCCGCGAGAGATACGTGACCCGAAGAGCCGCCCCGCCCTGCCCTCCGGCGACCCCGGCTTCACGGGAGCGCTCCACGAGCACCCCGACCGCGCTCCGGGGATCCAGGATCAACAGCACCCGGGACCATGCCCCTCCGGTCTCGATGACGTGGCCGACGAGGCCGTCGCTCGTCACCACGGGGTCGTTCCGGGCGATGCCATCCGCGCTCCCGCGGTCCACGAGGATCGTGCTGAACCAGTGGCTCGGATCCCGCCCGACCACCCGGGCGGCCACGGTGCGGTACGGCTGCTGCTCCTTGAAGCCGAGCAGGGCGCGCAGCCGGCCGCTCTCCTGCGCGGCGGCCCCCAGGCGCGCGTTCTCCTCGCGGAGGCGCGCGTTCTCGGCCCGCAGCCTGGCGTTCTCGGTCCGCAGGCGGCCGATCTCCTGCAGGAACGCCCAGCTCTGCTCGATCGCGCCGCTCGCACGAGCCAGCACGGCCGCGCCCGGGGTCAGCACCGTCTCGAGCGCCGCGCCGAGCCACCCGATCCGCCGGTCGTCCGGGGTCCGGACCTGCCCGGTGAGCACGCCGAGGGCCAGGACGCCGAGGAGCACGAGCAGGACGAAGCGCCGGCGGCGGGCGGTGGACGATGGCGACACGCCACTCTACATCTTCTTGCTGGTGACGAGGACCTTCTTGAGGGTCTCGATTTCTTCGAGCGCCTTGCCGGTCCCGAGCACGACGCTGCTCAGCGGATCGTCCGTCAGCATCACCGGCATGCCGGTTTCCTCCCCGAGCAGGCGGTCCAGGCCGCGGAGGAGCGATCCGCCGCCGGCCATGATGATGCCGCGGTCCACGATGTCGGCGGCCAGCTCGGGCGGGGTGCGTTCGAGCGTCATCTTCACAGCCTCCACGATCGCGGCGATCGGCTCGGCCATCGCCTCCCGGATCTCCGTGCCGGTCATCCGCACCGTACGGGGCAGGCCGGAGACGAGGTCCCGGCCCCGCACCTCGATCGTCTGCTCCTCCTTCTGAGGATAGGCGGAGCCGATCCGGATCTTGATGTCCTCGGCCGTCCGCTCGCCGATCAGCAAGTTGTACGCCTTGCGCGCGTACTGGATGATCGCCTCGTCCATCTCGTCGCCGGCCACGCGGATGCTGCGGGCGGTCACGATGCCGCCGAGCGCGATCACGGCGACCTCGGTCGTGCCGCCGCCGACGTCGACGACCATGCTACCGACGGGCTCGGAGACCGGCAGGCCGGCGCCGATCGCCGCCGCCATCGGCTCCTCGATCAGGTAGGCTTCCCGGGCGCCGGCCTGCAGCGTCGCGTCGATCACCGCCCTCTTCTCGACCTCCGTCACGCCGCTCGGGATCCCGACGATGACGCGGGGCCGCATCAGGCTCCGGCCGCGCAAACCGCGGCGGATGAAGTACGAGAGCATCGAGGCCGTCGTGTCGAAATCCGCGATCACCCCGTCCCGCAGCGGCCGTGTCGCCACGATGTCCCCCGGCGTGCGGCCGATCATCTTCTTGGCCTCGTCGCCGACCGCGAGCACCTCGCCGCCGTCGACGCGCCGCGCGACGACCGAGGGCTCCCGGAGGACGATGCCCTCGCGGCGCACGTAGACCAGCGTGTTCGCGGTCCCGAGGTCCACCCCCATATCCCGGGTGAACCGTCCGAGCAGTCCGTCGAAGAGCATCCTTTCCTCCTTCTGGCCTCCCAGCTGCGCCGCGGCGCGGGCGCCTCTCCCCTTGTGCCCCCGGAACCCGGCTAGGATGACACGGGATCGAACGGCACGCCGCGCTCCCGGAGGCTCACGTACCGCCCGTCGCCCACGATCAAGTGGTCCAGGACCGGGATCCCCATGATACGGGCAGCGCGGCAGAGCCGCGTGGTCGTCGCCAAGTCCGCGCGGCTCGGCGTGGGATCTCCCGACGGATGGTTGTGGACGAGGATCACCGCCGCCGCGCCCGCCCGGACCGCCGCCCGGAACACCTCGCGCGGGTGGACCGGGGAGCTCGCCAGGCCGCCGTGGGCCAGCTCGATGCGGTCGAGCACCTCGTGACGCGTGTTGAGCAGCAGCACCCAGAAGCGCTCGGTCTCGCAGAACCGCAGCGCGTCCATCACGAGCCCCGCCGCGTCGCTGGGCCGGTGTACCGCCGGGCGCTGCCGGGGCGGCAGGCTCCGCAGGCGTCGGCCGAGCTCGAACGCCGCGAGCAGGTGCAGCGCCTTGACCGGGCCGATGCCCGGGGTCTCGGAGAGCTCGCGCGCTGTCGCGGCCGCGAGCCGGTCCAGGCTGCCGTGGCGGCTGAGCAGCTCGGTCGCGACCTCGAGCGCGCTGCGGGTGGGCGAGCCCGTCCGCAGCAGCACGGCGACCAGCTCCGCGCTGCTGAGCGCGGCCGCACCCTGCCGGAGGAGGCGCTCGCGCGGGCGGATCTCCTCGGGCAGATCCTTCATCCGTTGTCGCCGGACTGGGTTGGGGACCTGCGTCAGGGCTGCCCCCGATCGGCCGTTGCTCACTTCGAACCGGCGGCCACGCCGGCGGGTGTAGCTATATCGAAATCTGGACCTAAGGCTAAAGGCCCGGGCCCCCAGCGCACGGAGGCAGGCCGCTTCAATTCCAAAGCCGTGCGCCCACGCCGCGATACCCGGCTCACAGGCCCGGGCCCCCAGCGGCCGGACCACGACACGTCGCTTCCACTGCCGTCTCCCGGCGTCGCGAGGCCCGTGTTACAGGCCCGGGTCCCCAACGCACCCGGGGCAGGCCGCGTCAACTCCGCTGCCGCCTCGCCGCGACACCGCTCATGGACAGCAATGGGGCGAGGCCGGCGCGGCTCTGCGGGCGCGCCACCCCACCCCCTCGACGCCTGGCCGCGTGCGCCCATCGCTACAGCACGCGGAACAGGTAAATCGCGGCCATTATACCAAGGACGATAGAAAGGTTCAACCGCACGGTGAACCCGAGCGTGAGGGTGAGCACGTGCAGGTCCAGCGTGATCGGCGGATTGATGCCGAAGGCCACCGAGCGAGCGAGCGGCGCCAGATAGGTGAAGTCGCCGACCGCATCGGCGAAGACGCTGCCCAGCATCGCTCCAGCGACGACGATGACGATGAGCACCCACCACGGCTCTCGCGCCCGCTTGGCCTCCCTGGCCACCGCTCCCCTCCCGCGACTTACAGGCCCGGGCCCCCAGCGCACGGAGGCAGCTCGCTTCAAGTCCAAGGCCGCTTGCCCACGTCACGATGCCTCGGGTCACAGGCCCGGGCCCCCAGCGCACGGAGGCAGCTCGTTTCAAGTCCAAGGCCGCTTGCCCACGTCACGATACCCGGGTCACAGGCCCGGGCCCCCAGCGCGCGGAGGCAGCTCGCTTCAAGTCCAAGGCCGCTTGCCCACGTCACGATACCTCGGGTCACAGGCCCGGGCCCCCAACGCACGCAGACAGGCCGCTTCAGCTCCCAAGCCGTGCGGCCACGCCGCGATACCCGGGTCACGGGCCCGGGTCCCCCGGCGGGCCGGTACGACACGTCTCGGCTCCGGAGCCGTCTTCGCGTCGTCGCGATACCCTCTCGCCGCGATCCCTGTGATCAAACGAAGCGGGGGGCGGCGCGTCGCCGCCCCCCGGCTACCGCTCGTCCTCAGGCGGAGCACACCGGCTGCTACTCCCACGCGCGACGGCGTTTCCCTCAACTCTTCTCAGCGGTGCCCTTCTCCGACGGCGCGGCTGGCTTGGGCTCCTCGGGCTTCGTCGCCTCGCGAAACTCGCGCATCGCCTTGCCGATAGCCCCGCCGAGCCCCGCCAGCCGGCTCGGACCGAACAGCAGGATGATGATCGCGAGGACGATGATCAGCTCCCAAAACTTTGGTCCCATGGCACACCTCCGGCCTGATTATACACCATCCCGCCGACCCGCGGCCTCGCGACGCGGGGCGCCGCCGGGGTCCCGGGACGGGCGCCGCACCGGTCCCCGTGTGAGGAGCGACGCCGGGGGGCGCGGCGTTCCGGTCACGCGCGATCGGACGCCCGGTAGAAGGCCGAGGACGCGACTGGATGGCCCGGGCCCCCGTGGGACCCGGCGCGGGCCGCGTCGGTGCCGGGCCACCTCCCGCGGTCGGGCCCCTGTTCCTGAATGCGCGGCGCCGGGGTCGGTCCGGCGGGTCGGCTACCGCTGGCGCGCGGTGACGAACTCCACGAGCGCCAGCAGGCTCTCGCGGGCCGGCGAGCGCCGGAGCGCGGCGAGCGCCGCGGCCGCGCTCCGGGCGCGCGAGCGCGCCACCTCGAGCGCGTGGTCGATCGCGCCGCAGCGCGCGAGGATCTCCTGCACGTCCTCGACGCAGCCGGCGTGGTCCCCGTCGGCGCGCACCAGGATCTCCTCGAGCCGCCGTCGATCCTCCTCCGGGGAGTGCACGAGGGCGTGGATGATCGGCAGCGTCACTTTGCCGGTCTGGATGTCGCTGCCGATCGGCTTGCCCAGGTGATCGGCGGTGGCCGTGAGATCGAGGGCGTCGTCGGTGATCTGAAACGCCATGCCCCACTCCAGCCCGAATCTCGACAGCGCCGCCGCGTCCTCCTCCGGTGCGCCCGCGGTAAGGGCCCCGCACCGGCAGGCCGCGCTCATGAGCTGCGCCGTCTTGCCCTCGATGATATCGAAGTAGATCGTCTCGCTCGTGTGCGGGGTGTTCCCGTACTTGATCTGCTTGATCTCGGCCTGGCTCATGCGGACCGTCGCCCAGGCCACCGCCGCGCTGATCTCGTGCTGGCGCAGGCGGGCCAGGATGTGAAATGCCTTGCTGAAGAGGTAGTCGCCCAGGAGGACCGCCACCTGGTTGCCCCACACCGCGTTCACGGACGCGTGCCCGCGGCGGACGTCGGCGGCGTCGATGACGTCGTCGTGGATCAGCGATGCGATGTGGATGAGCTCCACGGCGCCCGCGATCCCCAGCCGCGCGGATGCCTCGTCGCCCTGCCCGGAGCCCCGGGCCGTGCGCCGCGCCGCCTCCCGGCCGCCGCACGCGAGCGCGCTCAGGCAGACGAGCGCCGGGCGGATCATCTTGCCCTGCGTCGTCAGGACATGGGTGACGAGCTCGCCGATGAAGGGGTCGTCGGAGGAGAGCTCCTCGCGCAGGAACCGCTCCAGCGCGGCGAGGTCGTCGCGCACCGGAGCGTAGATGAGGTCGAGGTCCATGGCGATGGTCCGGTCTCGCCGGGACCGACCGCTACGCCTCTGCGACGATGCCGTACAGCGAGATGAAATAGAGGAGCCCGAAGAACAGCAGCCAGAAGATCAGGTACCGCCAGTACACCACGGTGGCGGCCGGGCCGGGCGCCGCTCCCTCGGCTCCGCGAGATGCCGGAGCCGGCGTCGCAGACGGTGGGTGCTCTGCCATCATCCTCCCTCCTGTTCGCCCGGCGGCGCGCCCGGGCCGGCGGCCGGGCCGGGCGCGCCGCCCGTCACGCCGGTCCCCGGCGACCGGGTGGGGCTCGCGGGCGGCCGCGCCGCCGCCGTCCTCGGCGCGGGCACGACAGGGCCGGGCAGGGCCGCGACGCGCTCGCTGAACGCGCGGACCGCGGCCACGAACTCGGCCTGCTCGTGGAGGCCGTGGTAGATCGTCGCCACGCGATCGGGGTGGATCTTCTGCCGCTCGAGCCGGCGCCGCATCTGCGCCACCCGGTCCCCAATCAGGTTATTGCCCAGGCGGTTGAAGCAGTCTCCCAGCGGGCACCCGCAGACGAACGCGCCCTCCGCGCCGTTCCGCAGGGCGAACTCGAGCCACGCGGGCCGGACGAACCCCGAGCACGGCACCTGGATCAGCGTCACGTTGGGGAGATCCCGCATCGTGCCGTCCTCGCGGACGATCCCCTCGCGGCTCACCGCGTAGTCGCAGAGGAACCCGACGATCCTGGGCCGCCGCGCGTCCGCGGTCATCGCGCCTCCCCCCGCCTCACGTCTCGCTTCGGCATGCGCTCAACACCTTCTCGTGGATGTCCCGCTCGAGGTAGCGCGGCAGCTCGAGCGCCTCGAACGGGCACGCCCCGATGCAGATGCCGCACTCGACGCAGCGTGACTCGAGGACCACAGCCAGGAGCTTGCGCGCCTGTGCGGCCTTCGTGACGCCGGGATGTGGACTCGGCACCATCACGATGGCATCGTAGGGGCAGTCGTAGTAGCACAGCTCGCAGCCGGTGCAGTTGGCGTCGATGACCTGCGCGACCCCCGAGTCCCGGATCCCGAGCTCCGTCTCCGTCTCCGGGAGCTGATAGGGAATGTACAGCCCGTACGCGACGATGACCGCGCCGACGAGGATCAGCCCGAGCGGCGGCAGGTACTTGAGACCCACGTACGGCAGCAGGAAGAACCAATCCACCGCCAGGCGGCCCGGCGTGGAGAGCGCCGACGCCGGCGGCTGGCTGGTCACCGGCAGCACGCCGGCCAAGAGCATGACGATCCCGAGCGCGAAGAGGGTCCAGACGGCGGGCGGCCAGACCTTGGGGTGGCGGATGCGCACGTAGTGCCACCACAGCAGGATGTAGAGGAAGACCGCCGGGCCGATGTGCAGGTACAGCATCCGGGGCAGCAGCAGGTTGGTGAGCCCGGTCCCGCCGAACAGCGCGGAGCGCAGCCAGCCGCCGACCAGCGGGATCGACGCCAGCGAGTTGCCGGTCATCGCCACCAGCAGCGCGCTGCGCTGGTCCCACACCAGCACGTACCCGGTCACGCCGATGAACCCCGCGAACACCAGGAGCATCATCCCGCTGATCCACGGCTCGTCGCGGGAGAAGCGGAACCGCTCCGTGAACCAGTTCCGGAAGAAGTGGAGCAGGATTGCGATGATGAAGCCGTCCGCCGCATAGCGGTGGATCCCGCGAATGATCTGGCCGTACGGCACCTCGGCCGTGATGAACTGGACCGACGTGTACGCGTCGTTGAACGACGGCACGTAGTAGAAGAACAGGAAGATCCCCGAGAGCACGAGGATCGTGAGGAACAGGTTGGACAGCCCGCCGGTGTAGTACAGGGGGTTGAAGTCGGCCGGATAGACGCGGTTGACCCACACGTCGAGCGCGAGCGTCCAGCCGAGGAGCCGGCGCAGCAGCCGCTTATACACCCGTGAACCCTCCCTTGCGCAGGAACAGCAGGACAAAGGAGTAGGCGAGCAACACCACGCCGACGAGCGCCCCGGTGACGAGGCGGTGGCCGGTCAGCTCCCCCCAGACGATCCCGATGACGCAGAGGAGGCTGAGGAGCGCGAGGAGCACGATCCCCGCCCCGTACGCCGCCGCGCGGTCACCCATGCCGCTGCCCCGCCTCCCGCGCCTCATCGCGCCACGTCCACTCGCCCCCGCCGCGCCCCGCCGTCCCCGTGCGCCGCTCCGGCGGGCGGCGCACCGTCAGCACCCACTCGTAGAGCGCCACCCGGTGGCGGACGCGGCCGGCCGCCCGGTCCACCTCGTACAGGATGAACCCCAGCCAGAGCAGCGCCGCCAGGACGGCCAGCGCGTACGCCGCGACGGTTGCGCCGCCCTCGAGCGTCGCCGCGGCGCGCCACGCCCGCCACGCGGCGAGGAGCTGGCTGAGCGACACCGTCGCGGCGGCCAGCAGCACGTAGAAGAGCGCCTTTCGCCGCATCGGCTCACCCGGCCTGCGCCGGCCGCGGCGCCGGGGCCGGCCGGGCGGGCACCGCCCGCGGGGCAGGCTGCGCCGCCCGCTGGGCCTTGCGGCGCCGGTGGGCGATCTCCCAGACGAACGCGAGCGCCAGCACGACGAACGTCACCCCCAGGATGATCGGCGGGTCGCGGCTGATCACGGCGATGTTCAGCATGATGAGCGCGGTGAACACGATGAAGTAGAAGAGGGCGAGCAGCCCCACGACGAAGAAGAACGGCCGCTCGAGCGGCCGGGTCTCCCGGGTCCGGTCCATGAACGGGACGAGCATCCCGTAGCCGATCAGCAGGGCCGGGGCGATGCCGGCCCACAGCGGCGGCATGTACTTCACGAGCTGGTAGAGCGCGAGAAAGTACCAGTCCGAGAGGATCGGCAGCGGCGTGCGGTTCGGGTTGGCCCACCGCCCCATCTCCGTCAGGCGGTCGAAGCTCACGAACGCCAGGAAGCCCAGCACGAGCCCGATGGCGAGCGGCGAGAGGTTGAGGCGGCGGCGCCGTGTCCGGTAGAAGAAGATCTCCGCGAGGATCGCGAACACCGCGGAGATCCCGAAGTGGATCGCGTAGAACCGCGTGATCGCGGCCTGGCCGACCGCCGGGCCGCCGAGGAAGATGAACGCGATCGCCCGGCCGAGGCCGAGGTTGCCGAGCACGGGGATCTCGTCGTAGTACGTCGGCACCGTGAGCACGACCTTCGCCGCCCAGAACGCCCGCTGGTTCCAGATCAGCAGGTACCCGGTGATCCCGGAGATCATCGCGAGGACGAGCGAGGCGAAGAGGATCATCCACGACAGCTCGCCCGGCTTCTTGTACTCCCCGGCGAAGTACATCCGGTAGATGCGCAGGGTGATGCACGTGATCAGCATGTCCGCGCCGTACTTGTGCATCCCGCGCACCAGCCAGCCGAACGGGATGTCCAGGGTGATGTGCTCGATCGAGCGGTACGCGGCGGTCGTCGTCGGGATGTACCACAGCATCAGGATCACGCCCGAGACGATCACGATCATCCACGACAACCAGACCAGCCCCCCCACGATGTAGAGGGGGTTGTCCTGTCTGGCGGTCTTCGTCTCGTCGAAGAGGTCCAGGTGCTCCTTGCGGTCCCGGAGCCACTCCTTGAGGTTGCTCAGCACGGCCTCCACGGCTCTCCCTCCGGCCCTCCGCGTCCGGTGACGCTCAGGATGGCGCGCGTGTGTGCTCGCCGCCACGCGCCGGCGGGGCGGCGTCCGCCGGCTCGATGCGGGCGATCCCGCCGAGCTCGGCCCCGGTCACGACGATGTTCTCGCCGTCGATGTGGAACTCGAAGTACCGTGCGCCCCGGGGCGCGGGCCCGGAGATCACGTTGCCGGGGTCGGCCGGGTACTCCGGATCGTAGATGCTGAAGTGGCACGGGCACGCCATGAGGGCGTGCCGCTCGAACGCCGGCGGCGTGAACCCGCCGTACCCCGCGGTGACGTTGTGCCAGTCGGGCTCGTAGTTGAAGATGCAGCCCAGGTGGGGACAGATTCGCTGGAAGAGCACGATGTCGGTCTCGCCCCGATAGCCGACGAACCCCTGCGAGTTGGCGAACCTCACCTTCCTGGGCAGCCGGATCGCGACCCCCGGGATGTTGGACGCCTTGAACCCGGTCGGGTCGTACTGGACGAACTTCTGCACGTACGTGAAGTAGAAATAGTCCCACGGCTTCGCGAGCGATCGCGTCGTCCCGACGATCTGCGCCCCCCCCGCGGGGGCGTCCGGGGCGACGGTGAAGATCTGCCACGGCTTGTCGTTGGGCTTGAGGTACCGGAACAGCGGCGAGAGAATGGCGATGACCCCCCCGACCACGGGGATCGCGGTGAGCGCCTGCAGCAGCCTCCGCCGGTCGAACGTCATCCCTTGAACCCCTCCCGCATCACTTCGGTCCGCCCGCGTGTGCTTTCATTGTACTACGCCGCCTCGTCGCGCCCACACGCGCCCGGGGCCCGGCGCACCCCCGATCCCACGCCCCGGCCGGCGGCCTGCGCCACACCGCCCGCCCACGTGCCCGCGGGCCCTCGTGCTACCGGATCGGGGGGTGCTTGTAGAAGAACGTGTAGATGTAGTCGACAAGCCCGTTGAGCTGCTCCGGCGAGAGCTTGCCGCGGTACCCCGGCATCAGGCCGTGCCCGTCCAGGATCGCGTTCATGAGCTCGCTCGGGTTTCGCTGCACGATGTAGTTGATATCGGTGAAGATGCCCGGCCCCTCGCCGCGCGACCACGACCACACGCGCGCCGCCATCTCCGGGCCCCGGGGCCCCTTGCCGTCGCCGTTCACCCCGTGGCAGACCGCGCACTGCTGGTTGTACAGCGCCTTGGCGGCGCTGAGGCTCTGCGGGGTGGCGCGCAGGGACAGCTCGTAGGCGTTCGCGTCCCACCGATCCGCGTTGGTGAGCGTCTGGGCCTTGTTCGCGCCGAACGACGCCTGCGGCCCGAAGGCCGGCATCGCGGTGTGGGGGCGGCCCTCGGTGACGGTCTGGTACATCTCCGCGGGCGAGATGACGTTCTCCAGGTCGCGGTTGTGGAAATCGGCCGGATGGCTCGGCAGCGGAGGCTCGTGGATCTGGATCCCAAACAGCGCCATGAACACCGTCAGCACGTCCTTCTGCGGCGCGACGAGCGTGGGCGCCATCGGCCCGTTCCCCCGCCCGGTCGTGCCGTGGCAGACCGCGCAGTTGGCGTCGAAGACCTGCTTGCCCTTGATCGCGTCCGGGGTGATCGGGCGGTTGTCTTCGTCCGTGACGAGCTGGATCTCCACCTGCTGCGGCGGCGGCAGGCGCCGGTCCACCAGCGCCCCGGTGACGCTCACGCTGGGCTGGCACCCGGCCGTGGCCAGGGCCGCGGCGAGCACGAGCACGCACGCGAGCGCCGCGCGCGCCCGCGCCGGCGCGACCGGCGATGCGGACGCGTGCCGGCACCTCGCCGCCGCCTCCGCGCCCCCGCGCGGGGGAACGGCAGGCCGGGTGCATCGTCGCAGCATGCGGGATCTCTCCTTCACCGGGGCGAAGCGCACGGGGGTTTCTCCTTCCACGGCGTCGACCGGCTCTCCTCCCTTTGCCGCGCGCCGCCCGGCTGGATCGGCGCTCCGGTGCCGCGATCCGGCCGGCGCCGAGAGGGGGACCGCCGCGTCCCCCGTCGGCAGTCGCGCCATCCACTAGGAGCGGGCGCGGCGCGTTCGCAGCGCGTGCGCCAGGCCGCCGCCGAGCACGATCGCGAGGCCGCCAGCCACCGCGGCGGGCCACGCGTCCTGCCCGGCCGGCACGCCCTCGAGGCGCAGGCTCACCTCGCCGCCGCGCGGCACGGGGCCGCCGGACCACCGCTGGTAGCGGTGCCCCGCCTCGGTCACGGTGCCCACGAAGCGCAGGCCGTCTCCGGCCACACGGACCCCCGCATCCGCGACGAGCACCTCCACGTCGCCGGCGCCGTCCGGCAACCGCCAGGGCACGCGGGCCGCCGCGCGGGCCTCGAGGGCGTAGGCGTACGCCACCTGGGTGACCCCGGGCAGCAGCGGGAGCACATCCGTGATGCGGCCGTCCGCGACGCGCGGATCCCGCCAGCCGGCCAGCGGGCTCACCGCCTCGGCCCCGCGCGGCAGCGGGACGGTGAGCGGATCCCGCTCGCCCGCGGGAACCGCCCGGTCCGTCGCGTTCTCGTACCGCTGGATGGTGCTCACGCGGATGCCCCCGCGCGCGACGTCGATCACGCCGAAGACGAGCGCCAGGCGCGCAGCCGAGCGATCGGGAGCGGGCTCGTACACCGTGAGGTCCACGGAGCGCGCCGGCGCCTCCGGGGTGAGCACGATTTGGCCGCTCTCGTACGGGACGCCCCGGTACTCCGTCGCGAGCAGGAAGACGCGGATTCCTCCGACGGGGAGCCCGGTGAATGCGAACCGGCCCCGCGCATCGGTCACGGCGCGCCGCTCCGCGGACGAGCCGCGCTCGACGATCTCGAGCCGCACCACGCGTCCCGGCAGCGCGTGGGCGGGAGCCGTGCGGTCGATCACGCGGCCGGCGATCTCCCCCCGGGCGCTTGGGGCGGGGCGGCCGAGCGCGTGGGCCGGGGCGGGGCGCGCGGCGAGGCCGGCCGCGAGGGCGAGGCCGAGCAGGGCGGCCGCGCCCGTGGCGCGGGGCAGGCTACGGCCGCGGCCCCGATCCAGAGGCCCGGGGTCCGAGCGGCCCAGCGCGCGACGCTTCGCCTCCATCGCCGTCTCCCGACGTCGTGATACGTGCGATCTCGGGGCCCGGGCCCTCCCAGCATCGGAGCCGGTCCGTGGGGCGGACTGGCGCATGCTCTCCGGCGTCCGAGGGCTCACACCGGCCGCGTTCCTCCCCGACGGTGCGCGACGCGGCGCTAGCGGGCATCGAGCCGGCGCAGCACCGCGAGCGCCCGGGCCCGGTACCGCGCGGCGAGCACCGCGTAGTCCGCGTCGCTCAGCTTGCCGGTGGCCCGGTCGAGCTCGAGGTCACGCAGCGAGCGGGAGATGCTGTCGCGCTCCCGCAGGAGACCCTCGCGCTCGGTCTCCTCCTCCGCGGCCACAGCGGGCCGGCGCAGCGGCGCCAGGACCCACAGCGCGGCGGCCGCGGCCAGGACGACCATGAGGGCCGCGCTCACAGCCCGCCCGGGCTCCAGGCGCCGCCAGCGCTGACCCCGGGCGCGGGCACCGCGACCTGGGGCGCCGCCCGACGCTCGGGCAGCATCGCGATCACGGCGCCCGCGGTGAGCACGAGGCCTCCGGCCCAGATCCACATCATCATCGGGTTCACGAGCAGGCGCAGCGTGGCGCGGCCGTCGGCGGTCCACCCGGCGAGGATCACGTACAGGTCGTCCCGCGGCGTGCTGCGCAGCGCCACGTCGGTCGTCGCGTCCTGGCTCCGGAGGAACAGGTTGCGGCGGGCCTCGAAGGCGCCGAGGTCGCGGGTGCCCGCGAACACGCGCAGGCGCCCGATGATCGACAGCGCGCCGCCCCGGGTCTCCTGCGCGAGGCCATCGAACCGCACCCGGTACTCGCCGATCGCCGCGTCCTGCCCGGGCGCGAGCGTCGCGAGGCGCTGGGTCGCGAACGCCGACGACCCGATGATCCCGCAGGCGAGCAGCAGCATGCCGAGGTGGACGATGTCCCCGCCGTACCGCCGGCGGTTGCGCAGCACGAGCGCCCCGAGCGCCCACACCGCGCTCTCGCCCCGGTGCGCCCGCCGTACCCGGACGCCGCGGGCGAACTCCAGCGCGATGGTCGCCGCGACGAACGCACAGAGCGCAAACGCCAGCGCCGCGCCCGCCGGCCGTACGCCCGCGCCCAGCAGGCCCGCCCCCGCCAGCACGCCCGCGGCGCCCGGCGCGAGAAACTGCCGGTGCAGGTGGTCGAGGGAGGCGCGCCGCCAGGCGAGGAGCGGCCCCACGCCCATGAGCAGCAGGATCCCGAGGGCGAGCGGGACGACCACATGGTCGAAGAACGGCGGCCCCACGTTGATCGCCCGTCCCCCCAGGGCCTCGGAGACCACCGGGAACACGGTGCCCAGGAAGACCGCGAACGCGGCGGCGAGGAAGAGGACGTTGTTGAGGACGAACGCGCTCTCGCGCGAGAGCGCCGCGTCCAGCTCGTGGCGGCTGCGGAGCCGGTCCCAGCGCCAGGCGGCGAGGCCGAACCCGACGAGCAGCGCCAGCGCGAGGAACGTAAGGAAGTAGGCGCCGAGCGGCGACTGGGTAAAGGAGTGGATGCTGCTGAGCACGCCGCTGCGCGTGAGAAACGTCCCGAAGATCGAGAGGCCAAAGGCGAGGATCACCAGCACGACGTTCCACCGCGTCAGCATCTCGCGGCGCTCCTGGATCATCACGGAGTGGATGAACGCCGTCGCGACGAGCCACGGCATGAGGGCCGCGTTCTCCACCGGATCCCACGCCCAGTACCCGCCCCACCCCAGCACGACGTAGGACCACTTCGCGCCGAACCAGAGGCCCATGCTGAGGCAGTACCACGCCCACAGCAGCCACCGGCGCGCGACGAGGACGCCGGCGTCGTCGTGCCCGCCACTGGCGAGCGCGGCGCAGACGATGGCGAACGGCACCGTGAGCCCCACGTAGCCCAGATACAGCGTCGGCGGGTGGATCGCCATCCAGGGGTTGAGGAGCAGAGGGTTCATCCCGCGGCCATCGGAGGGGGGGAACGGGGACGTCGCAAACGGGGAGGCCACGGTGGTGAGCAGCAGCAGGAAGAAGCTGGAGGTGCCCGCACACACCGCCGCGACCCCCGGTACGAGCGCCGGCCGCTGGCGGCGCACCGTCCGCAGCGCCGCGAGCGTGTAGCCGCTGAGGACGAGCGCCCACAGGAGCAACGAGCCCTCCATGCCGCCCCAGAACGCCGTCAGATCGTAGAGGAGCGGCTGCGCGTTGCTCACGTGGGCGGCGACGTAGCGCAGGGTGTAGTCCCGCGTGCCGAGCGCGACCAGCAGCACCGCGGCGGCCACGCCTTCCAGCGCCGCGGCCGCCCCCAGCGCGCGCCCGGCGCTCGCGGCGATCTCCGCGCGCCGCGTCCGTCCCGCAAGCATGCCCGCCACGAGCGCGTACAGCGCAAGCGCAAGCGCCGCCAGCAGCGCGAACCGACCCAGGTCAGCCATGCCCACCGTCTCCGGCCACGCCGCCGCCCGCCCTCCCGTGGGGCTGACGGAGCGACGGAGGGTTCGAGATCACCGCGAGGAGGCCGGATCGGCCGGCGTGTACTTCGTCGGGCACTTCGCGAGGAGCGTCGTGGCATCGAACGTCCCGTCCCGCCCCAGCGTCCCCTCGACGACGACCTGGCGCCCCTCGCTGAAGATGTCCGGGACCACGCCGGCATACGCCACCGGGAGCGTGTGCACGCCGTCGGTGACCGCGAAGCGGAGGTGCCGGTGGGATGCGTCCCAGCGCACCGACCCCGGCGCCACCGTCCCGCCGAGCCGGACGCGCGCCGGCAGCGCTCCCGCGCGCTGCTCGAGCTCGCCCACGGTCACCCAGTACGTGGCCCCCTGCTGGATGCCGCCGTAGACGAGATACGCGAGCGCGACGACGATCGCGGCCGCCCCGCAGACGAAGACAAGCGTGTGCCGGCGCTGCCCGACCCGCCCGGGGTGTACGGCGCTCATCCACCGGCCCCGGTGGTCCTCGAGATCGTCACCGCCGGGCCGGCAGGAGCCTCCCCCGGCGGCGTGCCGCCGGGCGCGTGGACGGCGCCGGAGCGCTCGAGGAGCTCCGAGACCTGCCGCTCGAGCGCCTGGCTGCGGCGCAGCAGCGAGTACAGGTACGCGAACAACCCGAGCCAGACGAGCGCGAACGCCCAGAACAGGTACGTCATCGCTCTACGCGGCCGCGTCCTCCAGCGCCTGCACCCGGACCTCGAGCAGCCCGAGCCGGATCCGGGTCCTCACCAGCGCGACGTACACGAGGCTCCAGGCGACGAGGCCGGCCAGTAGGGCCCATGCCATCGAGGGCGCGAGCCCGATGCTGTGCGAGGTGAAGATCACCGGGGACAGGGCGCGCAGGTAGCGCGCCGACAGCCACACCAGCGGCACGTCCACGAAGCCCGCGATCGCAAACACCGCCGCGAACCGCGCCTGTCGGGCGTCGTCGCCCGCCGCGGCCCGCAGGACGAGGTAGCCCACGTAGATGAACCAGAGGATGAGGTAGGTCACGAGCTGCGGATCCCACGTCCACCACGTCCCCCACACGGGACGCGCCCACAGGGACCCGGTCACGATCACGAGCGTCGCGAAGAGGACCCCGATCTCGGCGGCGGACGCGCTCACCACGTCCCACTCGCGCCGTCCCGTCGCGAGGTAGCGGATCCCTCCCCACGCCGCGTGCCCAAACGCGACGAACCCGACCCACGCGAGCGGCAGGTGCACGTAGAAGATGCGCTGGATGTCGCCCATGACGCGCTCGGTCTGCGCGTAGACGAACGCGCCGTACAGGGCGAGGAGCATGGCGACAAGGAGCGCCCCGGCCAGGGGGCCATCCGGAGATCGGCGCACGTTCACGCTCCTGGTGCGCGAGGCACATGAAGTCACGACGATGATAACAAACCCCCCCGGTGCTTTCAACGAAGCGCGCCGGCGGGCTCACGACCCCACCCCTGATCCCGGCGCCGGCGGATCTCGCCCGATCGTCTGCGCGGCCCGGCTGCGCCGGCGGGCGCGCCGCGGGTTCGTTACACGCGCCTTCGCCTACTCCTCCACCACGTGCGCGAACAGCCACACGCCGAGCGCGGCAAACACGACGTCGTAGGCGGCCAGCATCTTGAGCGGACCGGCGAGGGCCGCGACGCCCGCGCCTTCGAGGGCGCGGGCGATCGCCGCGACCGAGACGATGATGACCGGCAGCGCGAGCGGCAGCAGCAGGATCGGCAGCAGCACCTCGCGCAGGCGGGTCGTCACCGTCATCGCCCCGAGGAGGGTGCCCGTCGCGGTGAACCCGACCGCGCCCAGCGCGAGGGGCAGCGCCAGCACCGACGCGCGCCGGCCGATCCCCGGGTCGATGAGCGCTGTGGAGGCGAGGAGCACCGCGGCCTCGAGCACCAGGACGAGGATGAGGTTGCTCGCCCACTTCGCCACGAACAGCGCGCTGCGGCTGACGGGCGTGAGGAGGAGTCCCTGGAGGGCCTCGCGCTCGTGGTCGAGGGCGTGCGCGCGCGCCAGCCCGAGCGTCGCGGCGAACGCCACCGTGACCCACAGCGCGGCCGGCGTGATGCCGGACGCCGCGGGCGGCGTCGAACGGGCGGCGAGGCCAAGGATGACCAGGGACAGGAACGCGACGAGGCTCATCGAGGTCACGAGCTCGCGGGTGCGCAGCTCGATCGAGAGGTCCTTCCAGACGAGGGCGATGATCGGATTCATCGCCCGGGCCCCCGATCGGCCGCCCCGCCCGCGCGGGACGCGGGTGTCACGGCGCCCGGTCCCGCGGCGACGGTCCACCCGTACCATGCCTGCACCGCGTCCGCGTCCATCCCGGCAAGCGGCTGCGCCTCGCCCAGGCGCCCGCCGGCCAGCACGTGCGCGCGGTCCGCGACGCGGACGGCCTCGGCCGCGCTGTGGGTCGCCATGACGACCGCGCCGCCCCCGGCGCGGAACTCGGCCAGGAAGCCCGCCAGGCGCTGCGCCGCCTCGGGATCGAGCCCGGTGAGCGCCTCATCGAGGAGCAGCACGCGGGGCCGATGCACGAGCGCCCGGGCGAGCGCCGCGCGCTGCTGCATCCCGCGCGAGAGCCTGCGGACCGGCTCGTGCCGGCGCCCGATCCCGAGCAGGTCGCATACCGCCTCGACGCGGGCGCGGGCGTCCGGCAGGCCGTACAGGGAGGCAAACAGCCGCAGGTTCTCGGCCACGCTCAGCCCTCCGTACAGCATCGGCTCGTGGCCGACGAAGCCGACGTTGCGGCGCGCGGCGGGAACGGTCCACGGGTCGTCTCCGCAGATCCACACCCGCCCGCGCTGTGGACGCAGCAGGGCGGCGAGCACGCGGAGCAGCGTCGACTTGCCGGCGCCGTTGGGGCCCAGGATCGCGATCCCGGACCCCGGGGGCGCCTCCAGGCGGGCACCGCGGAGCACGCGCGCCCGGCCGAACGCCCGCCAGACGTCTTCGGCGACGACGGAGGCCCCTCGCGCCCCGCCCTCGCCGTCGGGATCGTGGGCGCCCGTGGGGACGGGCCAGCGGTCCATCGGGCCTCCCGGCGTCCGGCTGCGCCCTCTGTCCACCGGGGGCGTCAGCCGCCACGCGGCGCGGTGCCGTCCCCCGGCGCGGCGGCGAGCGCGGCGACCGCGGGCGGGTCGAACAGGAAGAACGGATACTCGCGGTACCGGACGACGTCCTCCACGTCCTTCTGACCCCGGAGAGCCGCCAGGGTGGTCTCGATGCGCGCGATCTCCGGCGCGAGCGGCGCGGCGAGCTCACGGTTGATCTCGCGGATCCGCCGCGCGGCCGCGCGGCGTGCCGGCCCGGGCCGCATCCCGTCGAGCTCCCGGATGAGCGCCCACTTCTCGCCGACGAGGCGCCGCTGTGCCTCGGAGAGGTCGGTGAGGTGCCGGTCGGGGTTGTGGCGCAATTCCATGAGTCGCTGCTCGAGCGCGGGCCGCTCGCCGGCCGCGCGGGCCTCCTCGGGCAGCGCGAGGTGCAGGGTGGCGGTCGTGACCAGGTACGGCGCCGGTCGACACCCGAACACCCCCTCGGAGATCGCGTCGGTCACCCGATCGTACCGCCCGCCCCCCACGCCGTGGATGAAGAGGTCGCCCAGGCACAGGCGGGCAAACAGGGTGAGCGCCATCGCCTTCGGGCGCAGCGACACGCCCGCCTGGGCGAGCGCCCCGGCGCCCGCCGCTCCGGCCGGGACGGTCGCGAGCGGTTCGGCCTGAGACGCGAGGACGAGCCGGTCATCCTCGCGCGCCACGAACAGCTCGGTCCGTCGGGCGCCGCGCAGGACCCAGAACGGCGCCTCGATGCGACCGCAGCCCTGGGAGAGGTTGGGAAACGGGTTCGCCGCCGAGCGGACCCGGTGCGCCCGCCGGTACGCCTCCAGGCTCGCGTTGTACACGCGCAGCGTCTCGTCCGGTGACCGGAGGAGGTGGAGGGCGAACTCCCGGAACTCCGGGGTGTCGGCGAGCGCCGACACCGGCAGCTCGAGGTAGCGGGGGGCGCCGGCGCGCGCCTCGTAGGCACGGCGCAGGCGGCCGAGGAACTCCCCGAGCGTGCGCGCTCCCCGCCGCGCGACCGGCTCCCCGGAGGCGAACGCCTCGAGGCAGCGCGCGGGGCCGGGCGACGATAGGGACGCGAGGTGGTCCCGCAGCCGGTCGGTCCACGCCGCCCAGGCCTCGGGCGCCGGGAGCGACGCGGCCTCGAGCGGCACGTCTTCCGGGAGATCGAGCAGGGTCTCCCGGACGCGGTCGAGCCGCGTGCGGCCGGTGGGCACGTCGGCGCCCACGGGGCCGGGCGCGTCCGTATCGACGATGAGGTGGAGGCCCGTCGCGCCGTGCGCGGCGCAGAGGCGCGTGAGGAGGAAGTACTTGACCCACACGCCCGGGTGGAAGAACACCGGCTGGTGGCCCATCACGATGAGCGGGCGGTCGGGGGACGGCGGCTCCGCGCCGGTGTACCGCGCCGCGAGCGCGAGCGCACGCTGCCGCGCGCGCCGCCGGAACGCGGCGAGCGGCGTGCCGAGCACGTCGGCGTCCTCCCACGTCTCGCGTCGGGCGGCCGCCAGGAGGTCGGGGATGCACGCGGGGGGAGGGACGATCAGGACCTCCCCGGAGCGCTCCGGGACCGTGTACGCCGCCTCCCGCGGCGGCGACTCACACCTCATCGGGCGCTCCCGCCGGATGCGCTCACACCAGCTCCCCGATGCCGCGGAGCCCGATCGCCTCCCGGCTGGCGAACGGCTCCCCGTAGGGACGCCGGATGCGCGAGCCCCAGTACTGGCCGACCGTCCGGATCGTGTCCAGGATCCCGAGGTTGCCGCGCGTCTCGTTGAACTGGGAGCGGTAGCAGGCCACCGCCTCGATCTTGCGCTCCATCTGCTCGCTCACGTCGAGCACGAACGACGGCTCGACGTGCAGCCGGTAGTGCGTACAGAAGAAGTGCAGGATCCGGGCCGGATAGTGGGGCTCGCCTCGCATCTCGGTCTTGGTCAGCTTGGCGTAGAACCGGGCGGCCTCGGCGAGGTGGGACGCGGCGACGTGGTCCGGGTGCGCGTCCACCCAGTACGGGACGAACAGCAGATCCGGCCGGACCTCGCGGATCACCTCCGCGACCGCCACCCGGTTCTCCACGGTGTCCTCGAGGTAGCGATTGGGCAGCGGCAGCGTGATGCGGCGCGCGACGCCCAGGATCCGCGCCGCGGCCTCGCCCTCCTCCCGTCGGCGCTCGGGCGAGCCCATCGGCGTCGGCTCGCCGTTCGTGAGGTCCAGGATCGCGACCCGGTGGCCCTGCTGCACGAGCCGGACGATCGCGCCGCCCATCCCGATCTCCACGTCGTCGGGGTGGGCTCCGATCACCAGGACCGTGCGCTCCTCAGCCATCGTGCGGATGGGAGACGGCGAGGTTCCGCCAGCGGCTCGCCTCGCGGTCGATGACCGAGAGGTAGTACGTGCGCCGTGCCTCCGGGTCGTCCAGCCCTCCCCAGAACCGGCGGCCCGGGTTCTTGTAGATGCGGGGGACCGGCACCTCGGTGACGCTCAGCCCGAGCCGCGCCGCCTGGAGCCACACCTGCAGGGGCAGCCCGTAGCTGCGCTCGGTCAGCCGCATCCGGGCGAGCCCGGAGACCTGGTACGCCTTGAACCCGCACCACGCGTCGGTCAGGTGGTACCCGGTCAGCGCGTTGACGATCCGGGTGATCTCCGCGTTGATCCGCTGCCGGTCCGGGGGCGCCGGGTCCTGGACCCCAGGCGCATCCGGGTGGTAGCGGCTGCCCGAGACGATGTCCCACCGCGGGATCTCCCGCAGGAATCGCGGGATGAGGCGCGGCTCGTGCTGCAGGTCGCAATCGATCGTGACGGCCACATCGAACCCGCCGTCCACCGCGTAGCGGAAGCCATCGATCAGCGACTGCCCGTACCCCTCGTTCTGGGGGTGCGTGATCACGTCGATCCCGCGGAGATCCCGCAAGATCGCGGCGGACCGGTCGGTGGATCCATCGTTGACGACCACGATGCGCGCATCGGTGTGGCGCTGCACCTCCTCCACCACCTGCGCGAGCGTCTCCTCCTCGTTGTAGAGCGGCATCACGACGACCGCCCGCATGCGCGTCTCCTTCCGGCCCGGCGCGCCTCTCGGCGAGCCACTCCTCGGGAGAACGTCCGCAGGCGCCCCTGTATGCCCGCCGCTCACGCCGCGAGGGCGGCCGCCGCCGCGTCGCAGGTGCGGCGCAGATCCTCCTCGGTGTGCGCGAGCGAGACGAACCACGCCTCGAACTGCGACGGCGGCACCAGGATCCCCCGCTCGCGCAGCGCGTGGAAGAACCGCGCGTAGCGCGCCACATCGGCCCGCCGCGCGCTCTCCGCGTCCACGACGGGCTCCGCCGTGAAGAACGGCGTGAGCATCGAGCCCGCGCGGTTGACGACCAGGGCCGTCCCGGCCCGGCGCGCCGCGTCCCGCAGGCCATCCGCAAGCGCCCCTCCGAGCTCGTCGAGCCGGCGGTACGCCGCGTCGTCGAGGAGCGCAAGCGTCTCCAGGCCGGCGCGCATCGCGACCGGGTTGCCGGAGAGCGTCCCGGCCTGGTAGACGGGCCCGAGCGGGGCCACCTGACCCATCAGGTCGCGCCGGCCGCCGTACGCTCCGACGGGAAAGCCGCCGCCGATCACCTTGCCGAGGCACGTGAGCTGGGGCCGGATCCCGTAGAGCGCCTGCGCGCCCCCGCGCGCGACCCGGAACCCCGTGATCACCTCGTCGAAGATCACGAGCGCGCCCGCGCGCTCGCACAGCCCGCAGATCCCCTCAAGGAAACCGGGGCGCGGCAGCACGACGCCCATGTTGCCGGGGATCGGCTCGACGATCACCGCCGCGATCTCCTCCCCCCGCTGGCGGAAGAGCCCCTCCGCCGCGTCCAGGTCGTTGAAGGGCAGCGTGAACGTGAGCGTTGCGACCTCGGGCGGGACGCCGGCGCTCGCCGGCACGCCTGAGGCCCACGGCCCGCCGCTGCGGGCCGCGACATCGAGCGTCATCACCCCGGATCCCGCCCGCACGAGCAGCGCATCGGCGTGCCCGTGGTAGCACCCGTCGAACTTCACGATCGCGCGCCGTCCGGTCGCCGCCCGCGCCACGCGCAGCGCGCTCATCGCCGCTTCGGTGCCGGAGCTGACGAGGCGGACCATCTCGATCGAAGGGACGCTGGCGACGATCGTGCGCGCGAGCGCGACCTCGAGCGGCGTGGGCGCCCCGAAGCTGCTGCCGCGCGCGGCGGTCTCCGTGACCCCGCGCACGACCGCCGGGTGCGCGTGGCCCGCGATCAGCGGGCCCCACGAGCCGACGTAGTCGAGGTACGCGCGGCCGTCGACGTCCCAGACCTGCGCGCCCGCCCCGCGCACCAGAAACGGCGGGGTGCCGCCGACCGCGCGGTAGGCGCGGACCGGGCTGCTGACCCCGCCCGGCATCAGCCGGCACGCCTCCGCGTACAGCGCCTCGGAGCTGCCCGGCGACAGGCTCACGGAACCGCCTCGGCGCGGGCTAGCCGCGGCGGAGCCGCGCGGCCGCCTCTCCCGCGAAGTACGTGAAGACGAGATCCGCGCCCGCGCGGCGGATCGCCAGGAGCACCTCCAGCATCGCCCGCTCCTCGTCGAGCCACCCGCGCGCGGCCGCCGCGCGCAGCATCGCGTACTCCCCGCTCACGTGATAGGCGGCGGTCGGCACGCCGAACGTGGCCTTGACACGCGCGAGCACGTCGAGGTACGGGAGCGCGGGCTTGACCATCACGATGTCCGCGCCCTCCGCGATATCGAGCTGCACCTCGCGCAGCGCCTCGTCGGTGTTCCCCGGATCCATCTGGTAGCCGCGTCGGTCGCCGAAGCGCGGCGCCGACTCCGCGGCGTGCCGGAACGGCTCGAAGAACGCGGACGCGTACTTCGCCGCATACGCCAGGATCGCCACGTCGTGGAAGCCGCCCTCGTCGAGCGCCTCCCGGATCGCGGCCACCTGGCCGTCCATCATCCCGGAGGGGGCCACCAGGTCCGCGCCGGCCTGCGCGTACGACACCGCGATCCGCCGATACGCCTCCAGCGTCGCGTCGTTGTCCACCGCTTCGCCCCGCAGCACGCCGCAGTGACCGTGCGCGGTGTACTCGCAGAGGCAGAGGTCCGCGATCAGCGCGAGCCGGTCGCCCACCTCCGCCCGCACCACCCGCAGCGCCTGCTGCACGATGCCCTCGGGGTCCCAGGCGGCCGACCCGGCCTGGTCCTTGCGGGCGGGGATGCCGAAGAACATCACGGCCGGCACCCCGAGCTCCGCGAGGCGGCTGCACTCGTCGACGAGGCTGCCGAGCGTGTGCTGATGCTGGCCGGGCAGGACGTCCAGGGGGACGGGCCGCGCGAGGCCTTCCTTCACGAACAGCGGCGCGGCGAGGTGGGAGGGCGCGAGCGTGGTCTCGCGCACCATCTCGCGCAGCCGGTCGGTGCGGCGCAGGCGCCGCATCCGGCGCCGGGGAAAGGAGGACACCCCCGCGCCTTCGCCCGCGGCCGGCCCTCCGAGCGCGGCGGATCGTACCTCGCCCCTCGTCCTCATCCTGTTGCCTCCTCGCCTCGACCCGACGGCCGCCGGCCCCACGTCCGCTGCGCGCGGCGCTCCGGGAGCGCCGCGCGCAGCGCGGCGACCAGTCCCGGGATCGTGTAGGTCTCCGCCACCGCGCCCGGGTGCAGACCCTGCTCGCGCACGGTCCCGGCGGTCACTGGGCCGATGCACGCGACGAGCACCCGGCGGAGCGCCGGCCGGGCGGTGGGGCCGAGCAGCGCGACGAAGTGGCGCACCGTCGACGAACTCGTGAACGTCACCGCGTCCACCTCTCCCCGCTCGAGCAGGCGCCGCACCTCGGGGGGCGGGCCCTGTTCGGGCTCCGTGCGATACACGGGCACGACGTCCACGCTGGCGCCGAGCGCGCGCAGGCCGTCGGGGAGCACGCTACGCGCGTCCGCGGCGCGGGGGACTAGCACGCGCCGGCCGCGCAGATCCTCGCCCGCGAACGCGGCCACGAGCGCCTCCGCCCGAAACTCGGACGGGGCCAACGCCACCGCGAGCCCGCGCGCGGCCAGCGCCTCCGCCGTCCCCGGGCCGATCGCGGCGATGCGAGCCAGGCCGAGCGGCCCGGCGGCCGCGTCCCCCGCGACCGCATGCACGCGGTCCAGGAACGCCGCGACGCCGTTCCGGCTGGTGAAGACGATCCACTCGTACGCGCCGAGGCGCCGGATCGCCCGGTCGGCCGGCCCGAAGTCCGCGGGCGGGCTCACCCGGATCACCGGAAACTCGATCACCTCGGCGCCTTCGGCCTCCAGGAGGCGGCGCAGATCCCCGGCCTGCGCGCGGGCGCGCGTCACGACGATCCGGCATCCCGCGAGGGGCCGCGGGTCCTCGGCCGTCACGACGCCTCCGGCCGCAGCGCGGGGAGCGCCGGCGGGCGCGCGGCCTGCCAGCCCCGCGGGCCCTCGGGCGCCGGGGAGCGGCGATCGCCGGGGTGGGATCCGGCCTCGCCCCCGGCGGGATCCTCGAGCAGGTGGCGGGCCCGCGCCACGAGCGCGTCGGCCAGGGCCATGCCGAGCCAGGCGGCGCCGCCGACCGGCCCACCGCCGCGGTGGCGGACCACGACGCTGCCGTCCTCCCGGGCCACGAGGCCTTCGAGCATCACGCGGCCTCCCGCGACCGTGGCGAGCGCGGCCGCCGGGGCGCGGCAGCCGCTGCCGAGGCGGGCGAGGAACGCGCGCTCCGCGGTCACCGCCTCCCGCGTGGCGGCGTCGTCCAGCGAGCGGAGCAGGGCGACGAGGTCGTGGTCCGCCCGGCGCGCCTCCACCGCCAGGGCCCCCTGGGCCGGCGCCGGCAGCAGGACCTCCGGCGACAGCCACTCCGTCACGCGGTCCTCCCACCCCATGCGGAGCAGGCCGGCGCCGGCGAGGCATAGCGCGTCGAACCCGCCGCGCTCCAGCTTGCCGAGCCGGGTGTCGATGTTCCCACGGACGGGGACCGTGACCACGTCGGGACGGTGGTGGCGGAGCTGCGCGCTGCGGCGGAGGCTGCTCGTCGCGATCCGCGCGCCCGGCGGCAGGCACGCCAGGCGCAGGCCTCCGCGCGCCACGAGGACATCCCGCGGATCGGCCCGCGGGGGGATCGCGGCCAGGCAGAGGTCCGGGTGGATCGCGGTGGGAAGGTCCTTGGCGCTGTGCACGGCGACGTCGCACCGCCCATCGAGCAGCGCCGCCTCCAGCTCCTTGGCGAAGAATCCGACGCCCTCGAGCCGCTCGAGCGGGACGTCGGGCGCCCGGTCGCCCGCCGTGTGCACGACGACGATCTGGACGTCGAGGTCCGGCGCGATCCTGCGGAGCGATTCCCGGACCGTCTCGGCCTGACGCAGGCTCAGGCGGCTCCCTCTCGACCCGAGGCGCAGGGGCGGGCGGGTCATGGACCGCCCGCGCGCCCGGCCCGCTCGGCGGCGGGGGCCGCACGCCCCGCCGCGTCGGCCAGCAGCGAGATCGGCCGGTGCAGGATCTTGCGCGCGACGCGCCGCAGCACCGCGCGCACGACGTCCTCCTCCGCGGGTCCGAGCGCCAGCCGCGAGCGGGCCCGCGCCCACTCCTGTTCGACGATCGCCTCGGCCTCGGCGCACGCCGCGGCGATCGCACCCGCCGCGCTCCGGGCGGCGCGGGCGCGCAGGAACGCCGCCACCTCCGCCTCGACGAGGCGCTCCGCCCTCTCGGCGAGCGGGGACCCGCTGAGCGCCGAGCCGGCGCCTTGCAGGTCGTCGATATCGTAGAGGTGCACCCCGGCCAGCTCGCGGCTCCGGGGATCGACGTTGCGCGGCACCGCGATGTCGACGACGAGCAGGGGTGACCGGCGGCCACCGATCGCGGCCGCGATCTGGTCTGCGCCCAGGATGACGCGGGGCGACGCCGCGCTCGCGATCACGATATCGGCGCGGCGCACCTCGTCCTCGAGCCGGTCGAAGCATCCGACCGCGCCGCCCGCCTCCGCGGCCAGCAGCCGCGCCGCCTCGGGGGTCCGGTTTGCGATCACGACGTGGTCGCAGCCGGCGCGGGCGAGCGCCCGCACGATCGCTTCGGCCATCTGACCCGCGCCGATCACGAGCACGCGCCGGCCGGCCAGCGCGCCGAGCACCCGGCGGGCGTGCGTCACCGCCGCGCGCGGCACGGAGTCCGCCGCCCGACCGATCCCGGACTCCCGGCGGACCCGTCGGCCGGCCTCGAGCGCGGCCCGGAGCAGCGCGTCGAGGTGCGTCCCAGCCGTTCCGGCGGCCCGGGCCGCCGCGAACGCGGCGCGCACCTGCCCCAGGATCTGCGCCTCGCCGATCAGCATCGAATCGAGCCCGCTCGTCACCCGGAAGAGGTGGCGCACCGCGTCCGCCCCGTACCGCACCCGCACCGCCGCGCGGCTGGAGGCGTCGCCTTCCGCGAGGAAGAACGCCGAGGCCGACGCCGCCGCCTCCTCCGGGTGCGGGGCGGCGAGGTACCACTCGACCCGGTTGCACGTGCTGAGCAGCATCGCCTCGCCGCCCGCCCGCGCGCGGGCCGCGGCGAGGACCTCGGGCATCCGGGAGGACGCGACGGCGAACCGCTCCCGCAGCCCCACCGGCGCGGTGTGATGGCTCACGCCCACGGCGACGTAGTCGCAACGGTCAACGTTCATGGCGATTCGCGGCGCCTCGCTCTCTCTCGAAGAGGAGATCCGCGGGGATTCCTTGAGTCGGTCTGCCGCTCCCCGGCGCACGGCGCGGCGCGAAGCGGCGCGCGCGGTGGGTCAACGCGGGCGCCCCTGCTCGTAGGCCTCCATCATCGCCTGGAGCACCTCGCCCAGGAACGCGTCGGCGTCGCGCATCGTGCGGACCTGGCCGGAGGCACCGAGGGGAGGTGATGCGAGCGTGTCCGTCACCATCTTCTTGAAGTGCAGGAACACCTCGGTAGACTGCGCCGGCGTCAGCCCCCACCCCGCCACGTCGTGGCCGAGCTCGCCGCCGATCCTGCGGCCTTCGGCCAGGCACCGGCCCCGGTCCGCGGCCTCCCCGAGGTACGCGGTCAGGACCTGCATGAGCTGCGTGCACCGGATGCGGGCTCGGCCGAGGGCGTCCTCGCCCACCCGCGCGTACCAGGGCCGGGACGCGATCCACTCGCGAGGAGACGCACGGGCCCCAGCGTCGCCGGGACCGCCGGACGCGGGCGGCACCCCGCCGAGCAGCGCCCAGAGGTCGGCGGCCGCAAACCTCCGGTGTCCGCCCGGGGTCCGGAACACGCGGACCTTGCCGGCATCGGCCCAGCCGCGGAGGGTCGTGGCGTCCACCCCGAGCAGCCGCGCAGCCTCCCCGAGGGACAGCCACTGCCCCTCTGCTCTCCCGGCGACCATTGACCCTACCACAAATCTATGAAATTCTAGGCGAACATTCGGAATCCTGCCGCCCCGCGCCTATCGACGACCCGATCCGGAGCGGGCGCGACGGCGCGCCACTGTCTTCCGGGCGCTGCCCTTGCGGGACGCGGCGCCGCGCACAGGCGATTTCTTCGACGCCGCCCGGCCGCGCGGCCGCCGCTGGACCGCCTTGGCCGCCGCCCGGCGCCGGCCGGCGGTCCCGCCCCCGGGACCCCCGGCCGGTCCGCCGCTCGCGCTCATGAACGCGGACTCGTCGTGCCAGGTCCAGTCTCGGGTCACGGTGCAGCGCAGGAGCATCGCTCCCGCCGGCCGCACGGACAGCTCGTGGACCCCGCCGCACGATCGGCATCGGTACTGCCACGTAGCCATACCGTTCCCCCCTCGCCACAAGATTGGGACTGTGCCGGACCTCTGCGTCGGGGAGACCCGGTCCGGTGGGCGCTCCCCTGGTCCTATAGCAACTTCGTGCCGTTGATCTGAAGCTTGAACTCGCACCCGAGCACCTTCGCCGCGCGGCGGCACATCACCATCCGGGGCAGGAAGATCTCGAAGTATTCCATCACCTGGGAGATCGCCGTGTCGATCGTCAACTCCAGCGTGATGGTGTGCGCCTGCTCGTCCACGCGGAGGAACGAGTGCTGCACCGCGAAGTTGACCCGGTCGTGCGCGTCGAACGTGGTCGGGTCCGGGTTGCGAACGCGCGTGCGGTGCACGTCCGACTTGTCCGAGATGATCAGCGCCGCGCACACCTCGCCCACCGGGTCGCCGGTGTCCTCCTCGTGGTTGCCGATCGCGCCCATCACCACGGCCATCTCAAGGGGATCCATGCCGAGCCGGGTGAGGATCCGGCTGGCCAGCAGCGCCCCGGTGTGCTCGTGGTTCACGCGCCCGACTAGGTTGCCGATGTCGTGCAGGTACGCCGCGATCGCGGCGAGCTGCACCGCCCTCTCCGGCCGGCCCAGGCGCCGCAACACGTTCCCGGCGATGCTCGCGACGAGGTTCGCGTGCCGGAACCCGTGCTCCGTGTACCCGATCGCGCCGGTGTACTCGTCGGCCTTGGCGACGTACGCCTCCACCTCGCGGTCGCGCTTGATCTCGTCGAGCGTGAGCGCCCGGCCGGGCAGAGGAGACGTCGCGGGTCCGCCGCGTGGCTCAGCCATGATCCCCGCCCTCCTCTCCCACCGCCGCCCGCCGCCGGCAGCGGAACGTCAGCTGCCGGCGGCGGGCCGGTTCACCACCGCCTGCACCGCGGTCCGGTCGGCCCGCACGCGCACGTTCTGCGCCAGCTCCAGCATGATCTGGTTGTCCTTGATCTCCACGATCACGCCATACAGCCCCCCTCGGGTGAGCACGCGGTCGCCTTTCTTGAGGCGCCGGAGCATCTCCCGGTATCGCCGCTGCTGCACCTGTTGCGGCCGGATGAGGACGAAATAGAAGACGACGAAGATCGCGATCCACAGGAGCAGCGGCGCTGCTTGTTCGGCGGTCACCAGGACCCTCCACGGTCAGCGCGGGTCTCGTGATCCGGCGCAGCGCCCGCGCCGCTCACGCCCACGCTGCCCGCCGCGCGTCGGTCAGCACCGTTCTTCGGGGTCCGGGTGGCCCCTCCCCTGCCGGGCCGCCTCCACGTCACCACGGCGTCGCGTACCGGTCCAGCACCTCGCGGCTCCACGGCTCGAACCGGTCCTCGCAGATCGCCGCGCGCATCTGCGCCTGGAGCCGCGCCATGAAGGTGAGGTTGTGCAGGCTCACGAGCCGGGGACCCAGCATCTCCCCGGCCTTGAACAGGTGCCGCAGGTACGCGCGCGTGTACCCGCGGCACGCCGGGCACGGGCAACCCTCCTCGACCGGCGAGAGGGCGTGCGCGTGGACCGCCTGCCGCAGGTTGATCCGGCCGGACGCGGTGAGCGCGATCCCGGTCCGCCCCGCCCGCGTCGGCAGCACGCAGTCGAACATGTCCACGCCGCGCCGCGTCCCTTCGATCACGCCCGGCGGGACGCCGACGCCCATCAGGTACCGCGGCCGGTCGGCGGGCAGGCGATCGGTCACGACCGCCAAGAGGTCGTAGGTCGTCGCCCGCGGCTCGCCCACGGACAGGCCGCCGATCGCGTACCCGGGAAAGTCGAGCTCCACCATCTCGTCGGCCGCGCGCCGCCGCAGGTCGGGCTCGAACCCGCCCTGGACGATCCCGAACAGCGCCTGCTCCACCCGCCGGTGCGCGGCCCGGGCGCGCCGCGCCCAGAGCGCGGTCCGGCGCAGCGCGTCCGCCGCGGTGTCTCGATCAGACGGGAACCCCAGGCAGACGTCGAGCGGCATGATGAGATCCGCGCCGAGCTGCTCCTGCGCCTCCGTGACGCGCTCGGGCGTCAGGTAGATCTCGCGCCCCTCGATCGGGGAGCGGAACAGCACCCCCTCGTCGCTCACGCTGCGCAGGTGGGCGAGGCTGAAGAGTTGATACCCTCCGCTGTCGGTCAGGATCGGGCCGTCCCAGTGCATGAACCGGTGCAGGCCGCCGCACCGCATGATCAGCTCCGGGCCCGGCCGGAGCAGCAGGTGGAACGTGTTCGCCAGGACGATCTGCGCGCCCGCTGCGCGCACCTCCTCGGGCGTGAGCGCGCGGACGGCCCCGTGTGTGCCGACCGGCATGAACGCGGGCGTCTCGACGGTGCCGTGCGGCGTGTGCAGCAGGCCCGCGCGCGCGCCGGTGTGCCGGTCGACGTGGACGAGCTCGAAGCGGAACATCCCGGTCGAATATAGCACACGCGACGCCGCGGGGGCGGAGCGCCGGCGATCCACGCCCGCGGCTTGAGGTGTCGCGGGCCGTTCAGTAGAATGCAGGTGGCGCGGTGCCCGTAACACGAGTATCGCGACGACGGCAACCGGTCGTGGCGCTGACGCGCGCTGCCTCGGTCCGATAGGGGCCCGGGCCAGTCAGCTTACATCAGGAGGTCGACGATGGCCGACGAAAAGCCCGCCACCCCCGGGGAGGCGCCGAAGCCCCAGCCTTCCGCGGGCGAGATGAGCCGGGAGGAGAAGATCGCGGCCGCCAAGGCCAAAGCCGAGGCGCTCAAGGCCCAGCGGGCGGCGGCCGGTGCCGGGGCCGCGCCGCCGCGGCCGGCGCCCTCCGCCGCGCCGCGCGCCTGGGCCACCTCCGACAACCCCGGCGGCCAGCCGGTGGCGCCGCCCCAGAACCCGAAGATCGAGGCGTTCGGCACGGTCACCCAGAGCGTCGAGCTCCGCTGCGAGAGCACCGAGGACCAGAACATCCGCCGCCTGCTCGGCGGGCTCGGCCTCTACCGCAACCCGCTGCGCGGCGTCTGGCAGCTCGACTATCGGTACTACGCGGAGGCTCGCCGGCGGCTCCAGGAGGCCGGGTACCAGGTCGACGGCAAGGACTACCTCGGCCGGCCGCTGGATCGGTGGGCGCCGGAGACGCGCGGCTGGACCCGCCTCGCGCCGCGTTAGCGCATCACCGCATTCGCCCGGGGACAGAGGGCAGGGGGGCTGGCGAAGCCAGCCCCCCTGCCCCGTCGTAGCTGCGACGGGGCGTCTGCTGCGCTGCTCTAGACGATCAGCATCGCGTCCCCAAAGCTGTAGAACCGATACCCCTCCCGGACCGCGGTCTCGTAGGCGGCCAGGACGCGCTCGCGGCCGGCGAACGCGCTCACGAGCATCAGCAGCGTCGTCCGCGGCAGGTGGAAGTTGGTCACCAGCGCGTCGGTGGCGCGGAACCGAAACCCCGGCGCGATGAACAAATCGGTCCACCCGCTGCCCGGGCGCACACGCCCGTCGGCGCCCGCGACCGACTCGAGCGTGCGGACAACGGTCGTCCCGACCGCCACGATCCGCCCCCCGCGCGAGCGCGCCTCGTTGATCGCGTGCGCGGCCTCCTCGCGCACCTCGTAGACCTCGGCGTCCATCCGGTGGGCGGCGACGTCGTCTGCCGTCACCGCCCGGAACGTGCCGGGGCCGACGTGCAGCGTGATCACCGCGATGCGCGCGCCGCGCCGGCGCACCGCCTCGAGCAGCGCCTCCGTAAAGTGCAGCCCCGCGGTCGGCGCGGCGACGGCTCCGTCGCGCTCCGCGTACACCGTCTGGTACTCTGTGGGATCGTCGAGCCGGCGCGCGATGTAGGGCGGGACCGGCATCTCCCCCACCCGCTCGAGGATCCGCCGCAGGTCGCCCTCGTGCTCGAGGGTGATCGTCCGCGCGCCGGAGGCGGTGCGCGGCCCGGCGATCCCCTCGAGGACCCCGGGCGCGAACACCAGCCGCTCCCCTTCCCGGATCCGG
>JAJPJJ010000081.1 GCA_021324295.1 Bacillota bacterium | reverse complement strand
GGTCCTCAAGCGCATGGCCTACGGCTACCGGGACGATGGGTATTTCTTTCTCAAGATCATGGACGCGTTTTCAGGGATTCCCGAAAATGCCGGATGAACCTTATTTCAGGACGAGTAGCGTGGAGCTCCTTCGACCGCGATGTCAACCCGCTGTGACGGCCGCCGGCCGTCACAGCGGGGCCGAGACGGTACCGCGGCCTGCCGCTGGGGGACACGGGCCGCTCCCCGGGAGCGGTCTGGTTGCTCCCGGCCGCCGCCTCCGGACGCCCTCTCTCCCCCCACGACGTGACGTCGTGTATACCGGCGTCACACGGCTCGCTGCCATGAGGGTTCGCCGCGTCGTGCGCATCAACAGCCCTCGGTCCTGTACGCCATAGAACGGCTGGCGTAGGATCGCCAGGGGTGGCGCGCATGCCCAATCGGGCCGCGGACTGGTTCAGGCGGGCCGAACGCGATCTGGCGCAGGCCGAGGACTCCCGACGGGCCGGGCGCCACGAGCGGGCGTGCTTCGCGGCGCAGCAGGCGGCCGAGAAGGCGGTGCGGGCCCTCCACCTCCGGCTCGGGCAGGAGGCCTGGGGGCACGTGGTGGCGGTGCTCCTCCAGGACCTCCCGGAGACCGTGCACCCCCGCGACGACTTGATCGAGAAGGGGCGGGTGCTCGACAACTTCTACATCCCCCCAGGTACCCCAACAGCCACCCACAGGGGGCGCCGTTCGAGCACTACGGACCGCTCCACAGCGAGGAGGCAGTGCGCTATGCCCGTGAGATCCTTGAGTTCATCCGTGTTCAAAGGGCCTGACGCGCGCACCGTCGATGCCGCGGCGCGGGACTGGGCCGGCCGGGCCGCCAGGCAGCGGGGCGACGTCGTGCGATCGGCTACTTCGGATCCTACGCGCGGGGCGATTGGGGCGTGGGAAGCGATCTGGACCTGATCATCGTTGTCGGGCACTCGGATGTGCCCTTCGAACGCCGCGCGGTCGAGTGGGATGTCACCGGGCTGCCGGTCCCAGCCGACGTCCTGGTGTACGCGCGCGACGAGCGGGAGTCGCTCGACCGTCGGGCGCGGTTCCCCCGGATGCTCGCGCGGGAGGCGGTCTGGATCTACCCGTAGCCGCGATCCGGCCTGGGCGCCCGGCCAGCACGCACAGCAGGCTTCTCGCGTCGGCCCACGGCCCTCGGGCGGGGCTCACGAACGAGCGGGCGCGGCTCCTACCTGGATTTGATCGCGTTGAGCTCCTCCTCGATCGCGGTAACCCGGCGGTTCAGCTGCGCGATCTCCGTCCGGAGCCGCTCGAGCGTCTGCCGGAGGGCCGCAACGTCTTGAGCCGTGGCCGGCTGTGACGCCGCCGGCGGCGCCGGATTCTGCTGCGCGGCGACGGGGCGGTACGGCGCGAACAAGATCATCGCGGCGGCGACCATGGCCGCTGCGCGTACCATAGGCTCCTCCTCCCGAGCACGATCTGTCCCCCCGCTCTGGCTTCCATCCCGGCCTCACCCTGCCCTGCAGCCACGACGACCGCGAAGCAGGGCTGTGGAGTCGGCACGGCGCCGTGCGCCCTCGGGATCGCAGGCACTCCCAGGAGCAGGTGTGACACGCCTCGTCGGCCCCAGGAAGTAGCCCTCGGCCTTCTCCAGGAGGGGCTCCGGTGCCTGGCCACCCGGTGCGCGGGGTGGCGGCCATCCACGATGTTTCTTCTCAGCACGCGGGAGGCGCCGACGGGCTGCGGAGCTCTGGTCGCGTCAGCAAGCGGGACGCCGGCGGACCGGCTGCAGGCGGGCGATCGCAATGCCGGATTCGCCCGCCTCTCGGGGAGGCACACCGGGTTGCGCCCATGCTCCGGCGTGCCGGGCTCGACGATGAGGCTGCCGGACGCTCGGCAGCTCGCTGTCGCTCAAGCCTTCGCCGCAGGCGCTCCAGCTGCTCGACCCTCTCCCACACGGATCGCAGCTGCTCCTCGGCCGTATGCAGCGTCGCGGCGAGCACGGGGCGCTGCGTGGCAGGGCCTGCTCTTCCCTCGGGCGTTAGGACGCTGCGTGACCACCCTACCTCTCTCGACGACATGAGCGGGACCTCCCGGACCGCGGCTATTTCGCGCTCCGCGGGTAAAGAGCTGTCAAGCAGCAGCGTAGGGAATTGTTTTGAAGAGGCTATGAATGTCCGGCAACCAACTGATGAAGATGACGAAGCAGCGACGGTCGATCTCCCGGGCGCACACCCGGATCTGCGACCCCATGCCGTTGCCGGGATGCCCATCGTGCGGCAGCAGACAGGCGGCGCGGGAGACGCACGCACCCGGCAGCGGTGACATCCTGTGAGAGGGTTCGTCGGCCGGGCGGCATCGGACCCGCTGTCTCCTTCCGGTACCCACCGGTGCGTGAGGGCCGACCGGGTCGGAGCGTTGCGCGGCCCGCCGGGGCGGCAGGGGGTGGCCGCCGCACTCCGTGCAGGTCCTGCCGGGCACATCCCGCGGGTACAACAATAGGCGGATCATGCCTGGACGACCCGACGATCGCGCCGCCCGCCGGATCCTGGACCAGGAGGAGTTCCAGAGCCGGGTGCGGGAGGAGATCGCCCGCAGCCTGCGCACACGACGCCATCTCAGCGTGGCTCTGCTCGCGATCGACGCAGGCACGGACCGGGCGACCGCGCACAGCCAGGCCACGGTTCCGGATCTGCTCCCCACCGTGGCCCGGCACGTGGCACGTCACATCCGTGGCTACGATCTCGTCGCCGCCTTCGGCGCGGCCGAGCTCGTGCTGCTGTTCCCCGACGCGACGCGTGAGGAGGCGGAGGCCATTCTCGCCCGCCTGCGCACGATCACCGTTGTGCTACCCCGATCCGTGCGTGAGGTGTCGCTGCGGGGAGCGTGGGGGATCGCGACGTGGCCTGCGGATGGCGGCGATCCCGCGACCCTCCTCGGAACGGCCCGTCGCCGCCTGTCGGCGATGCAGGCGCAGCCGCGGGCGTGAAGCGCCGCCCGGCCCCTGGGGACGAGCGGGCCGCCGTCGTACATCCCCGCCTGGCTGAACTGCTCGTGGGCGGCACGCTCGATCACGCGCTGACGTCCCATGGTGCCGTACGTTGTGCCGCCGGCAAAACTCCCTGACCTTCACTTCGTCAAGGACAATCAACTTACACCAGCTGGTCCAGATTTCCGCGCTGCCTGATGTCCATCAACACCCTCCCCGACGGGAAGCAGAAACAGTCCTACGCCGTCGCGCGGGCGGACGGCAAACTGCTCGCGCTGAATATCGGGACGCGGCGTCCCTCCTCGCCGACTTTTGGAGCGCAGTGGATGCGGTCTTCCGCGAGAGAGGAGTGATCCCATGACCACCGGAAGCAACGACAGGGACACGCCCTCGAGGAGGTGGTGCCTGCCGAGGTGCTTGTCGCTGCCGCGCACTTCAATGACTGTGCTGCCCGGGGTGTAGAGTCTGCCGTCGCAACTCGCTCACCCCCTCCTTCCGATCCCGATCGAGCGCTTTCGCCACGACGCCAGCGCCTCCTCCGCCCTCACCGAGCGGCACGAAGGTAACGCCCGCGATGCCGAGGGGAGCGCCCACCCCGTGCGGCATGAGGTGCTCCCCGCAGGTCGACTCATCGCCGGGGCAGCGTCCTGCGGGCGGCCGCGTCCCCGAGGGCCTGGAACACCTGCGCGCTCACGTGGATGCCGTCGTAGAAGCGCTCCAGGCTGAGGTTCTCGTTGGGGGCGTGGTTATTCTCGTCGGCGTTGGCGTACGGTACGCCGATGTGGTCGACGCCAAGAACGGTCGGCCAGACGGCGTTCGGCAGGCTCCCGCCCATGCAGAGGATGATGGAGGGCCTGACCCCGCGACAGGCCTCGATCGCCCGCGCCACGACACCGACGGCCGGGTGATCCGGTGAGGTCCGGCTCGGCTCCATCGCCCCAAAGCCCCGCTCGAGGACCTGGACCCGGGGCTCCACCTGCGCCACGTGCCGCCGCATCTTCTGGAGAATGTCGCCCGTGGTCTGATCGGCCACGAGCCGGATGTCGATCCTACACTCCGCGGTGGAGGGGATGATCGTCTTCGCCCCCGGCCCCACGTACCCGCTCAGGAACCCGTTGATGTTGACGTACGGCTCCAGCATGATGCGCCGCCAGTACGTGATCCCGTCCATGGGGAGCGTCTCGAGGCCCATCGTCGCGGCAAAGGCACGGGGATCGTAGTCCATCGCCGCGAGCAGGCGCTCTTCCGCGGCCCCGAGGGGCCGGACGTGGTCGTAGAAGCCCTCGATCAAGATGCGGCCGCCGGGATCCACCATCGTCGACAGCAGGTGCACGAGCATCCACACAGGATTGGGGGCCACGCCCCCTTTGTTGCCCGAGTGGTTGTCGCGGTCCGCGCCGCGCGCGACCAGCGTGATCCCCAGGACGCCGCGGTTGCCCAGGGCGATGACGGGGGCGCCGGACGGGTGCAGGCCGCCGTCGGACACGTACACGAGGTCGGCCGCCAGCCGCGCCCGGTGCGTCCGGACAAAGGGTGCGAGGCTCGGCGAGCCGGATTCTTCCTCGCCTTCGAAGACGAACTTCAGGTTGACCGGCGGCGCCCCGGCGGCTTCCAACCACGCGTGGGCGGCCAGCACGTGGGCGAGGAGTTGTCCTTTGTTGTCTGCGGTCCCCCGGCCGTACAGCCTCCCGTCGCGGACGGCCGGCTCGAACGGCGGCGTCTCCCACAGCTCGAGCGGCTCCGGCGGCTGCACGTCGTAGTGCCCGTAGCAGAGGAGCGTGTACGCCGCCGGGTCGCGCCGCAGCTCGCCGTAGACCACGGGCTGCGTGGCCGTCGGGAGCACCTCGGCGGCGATGCCGTGGTGCCGGAGCAGGTCGGCCAGGTGGCGGGCGCACTCCTTGACGCCGACGTCCTGGGCGCTGATGCTCGGCTGGCGAACCAGCTCCTTGAGCGCCTCTAGCGCGTCCCCCCGATGGTCGTCGATGTACCGGTGTACCCGCTCGATCGACATCGCACCACCTCCTGCCGATCGCCCCAAGGGTCCGTGCCGCCGAGGTCCTGTCTTCCTGCCGCCGCCTCCGCGCCCCTCCAGCTCACAAGGCAGCCCGACGGCCGCCGCGGGCGGCCCCGCCACGGCCGGGCGAGGAGGGGTCGCACGCGGGAGGGACGAACGCTCCCGGCACCGGAGGCCGGAAAGCTGGACCCGCGTACGGGAGCACGGAGGCGCGTTGAGAACCAGGCCGGGGCGCTGCGCGGCGCGTCGTGCGGGACGCGGGGGAGGGCACGCGCGTGCTCCGACAACGCCCCAGGCATAAGGCGGGAGGGGATGGGGATGGCGAGCGGATCGGCTGATGCACGTGCCGCCTACGCGGCGGAGCAGGCCGCGCGGGTCCCGATCGCCGCCGGCGTGGTCGGCACGGTGGTCGAGTGGTACGACTTCGCGGTGTACGCCTACTTCGCCTCGTCCCTCGGCCAGAACTTCTTCCCGTCGACGGTGCCCTATCGCTCGCTGTTGCTGAGTTTTGCCGTGTTCGGGGTCGGATTCTTCATGCGCCCGGTCGGCGGGCTCATCTTCGGCCACTACGGCGACAGGGTCGGACGGCGCAACGCGCTCGCGGCCACGGTCATCCTCATGGGCGTCGCGACCTTCCTCGTCGGGGTGCTCCCGACGTACGCCCAGGTCGGCCTCCTCGCCCCGGTGTTGCTCGTGGTGTTGCGCCTCCTCCAGGGCCTCTCGGCCGGCGGCGAGTGGGCCGGAGCGGCCGCGTTCCTCGTGGAATACGCGCCGTCGGACCGGCGCGGCTACATCGGAAGCTGGCAGCAGGTGAGCGTGGGCGGTGGCTTCCTGCTCGGCTCGGCGATCGCCACCCTGCTCACATCCGTCATGTCGCCGGCGTCGCTGGCCGCGTGGGGCTGGCGGATCCCGTTCTTCTCGGGTCTCGTGATGGCAGCGATCGGGTTCTACCTGCGGCTGGCCGTCGAAGAGACGCCCAAGTTCCGCGAGCTCGAGCAGGCGGGGCAGGTCGCGGCCGCCCCTGTCGCGGAGGCGTTCGGGAAGCACTGGCGGGACCTGCTGGTCGTGATCGGGTTCACGCTCAGCGGCACCGTCGCCTACTATGTGTTTCTCGCGTACTTCCCCACCTACGTCTCCACCGTGCTCAAGCTGCCGCTCCGCCTGGCCTCCAGCATCAACACCCTCGGGCTGGTCCTCTTCCTGATCATGGTGCCGTTCCTGGGGATCCTGTCCGACCGCATCGGCCGGCGACCGATCCTGCTGGCGCACGGGGCAGCGGCGATCCTCCTCCCGTACCCGCTGTTCCTCTGGATGGGGTCGCGAAACGCCGGGGTGATCCTCGTGGCCCAGATCATGGGGGTCTTCATCCAGGCGCTGTTCTCCGGCGCCGCCGTGGCCGCGTACGCCGAGATGTTCCCGACCCGTGTGCGCTACACGTCGATCTCGGTGCCGTACAACCTCACCGTCGCGGCGTTCGGCGGCACGGCGCCGTTCATCGCGACGTATCTCGTGTCGACGACCAAGAACACCCTGTCGTTCACGTACTACCTGATCGCCTCCGGCATCGTCTCCTTTCTCACCTACCTGCTGGCGGTGAAGGAGACCTCCAGGAGCGAGCTGCGGTGAGCGATCCCGAGCAGATCCCGGGCTCGGCCGGTGCCTCACGGGCCGCAGGCTTCCAGCGCGATCAGGCCGCGGCGCCGAGGGGGTGATCGCCGATGTTGGCCGCACACGTGTACACATTCCCCATGGCGGCACCCGATGACGTCGCACCGCTGCGCGCGCTCTTCGAGGGCGGCAGCCTTCGCCCGGATGAGGTGGTTGCCATCATCGCCAAGACGGAGGGGAATGGCCGGGTCAACGACTTCACCCGGCAATACGCGGTGGAGTCCTTCGCCCGATGCCTGGCCGACGCCATGGGCCGCTCAATCGAAGACATCCGTGGCCGCGTGGCCCTGGTCGGCTCAGGAGGATGCGAAGGGGTGATGACCCCACACGCCGTGGTCCTGGCGCGCCGCCGCGTGACGAGCGGACGGGACCCCGGCGAAAAGCGTCTTGCGATCGGGATCGGCTTCACACGGGACCTCCTGCCCGAGGAAATTGGGACGCTGGCGCAGGTGGACGCGGTCGCTGCGGCCGTCCGGGAGGCGACGGCCAGCGCCGGCATCGCCGGCCGCGACGACGTGAAATACGTGCAGGTAAAGTGCCCGCTTCTCACCTCGGAGCGGATCAACGCAGCCCGGGAGCGCGGCCGGCCGGTCAAGACGGCCAACACCCTGGCCTCGCTCGGGTTCTCCAATGGAGCCAGCGCCCTAGGGGTGGCCATCGGGCTCGGGGAACTCCCGCGGGACGAGATCCGGGAGGCCGATATCTGCACTCGCGAAGACCTCTTCTCGCGCTACGCCTCGAGCTCGGCCGGCGTGGAACTGATGCACTGCGAGATCGTCGTGCTGGGGAACGCGCAGGGCTGGGCCAGCCCCTACCACGCGGGCCACAGCATGCTCCGGGACCTCATCGACGCCGACGGGGTGCGGGCCGCGCTGCGCGATGCCGGACTGCGATTCGCGTGCTGCCCTGATCCCGAGCAGCTCCGGCGCGTGCGGGCGATCTTCGCCAAGGGCACGGTTCCGCTGGACGGGCGGGTCCGGGGCCGCCGCACCACGTTGCTGACGGACTCGGACCTCAACACCCGACCCGCTCGCGCGGTGCTGAACGCGGTCATCGCGTCCGTGGTTGGCGATCCGGCCGTGTACGTGTCCGCGGGTTGGGGGTACCACCAGGGGCCGGTCGGCGGAGGCCTGATCTCCGCGATCGTGCGCGTCGCGGAGCAGGAGTGAGCCCGACGCCTCGCCACGCGGCGGCTCGACACGGGTGGGGACGAGCGAGACCGGCGACGGACCGCTACCGCGACGAGATCCGCGCGCTCGTCCCGGGGTCCTTGCGTGCCCTCTCCTGACTCCGTGAGGCGCCCACACCGCCGGCCTCCCGCAGCGCGGGGCGGTGCACGCCGGCCGCGGAAGGCACCCGCTTAGTGGCCCGCGTCGGCTCGTGCCGGCCCGCCGTCAATGTGCGGCCGCCACGGTCGTGTCGGCGGCGCCGATCGCCGCCCGGACAACCTCGAGGGCTTCCCGCAGCGCCATGCCCACGGCGTTCCGGCACCGGACCAGCGCGGTGAGGGTCTGGTGATACGCGGGGCTGCCCGGCTCCAGACGGGCGAGCTCGGCAGCGGGCGCGAGCAACGGGAACGGCCCGAGACCGACCGCCGGATCGTGGTCGAAGCGGCCGGACCGCGTGTAGTTGAGCGGGGTCAGAATCCGGGTCAGGCGGATCAGCCCCTCGTTCAGGGCAGCCACGGCGCCACGGGTCTGCGGTGACCGCTGCACGCGGTCGTACAACCTCTCAAGCTCTTGGCGTAGCTTCTCGACACGGGCCAGGGCGGGGCTCAGGTCGAAGTGGCGGCCCCGACCGCGAGCCGGACGTCCAGCGGCAGGATCGGCGCGTTGAGCAGCCGGTCGAGCACCACGACGTAGATGCGAGCGTCACGCACGAGAAGGTCCGGGTCGATCCTTGTCGAGGCTTATCGGCGGACGTGTGCCACCACCAACCGAGTCCGGAGATCTCGCGATTTCGCGAAAACGTGTTCGGCGAAGGAAGAGCTTGGAGGATGCGCTGCGGGCCGGCGTTCGGTGAAGAACAGCACGATACGGTGCTTGTCCCGAGTGGCGACAATGCCTGAGGTGAATAGCCCGGTTCGGTCCCGGGTCTCATCGCCCGCGTCCTCATGAAAAGGTGAGTCAACTAGGTTGTTGCCCGAGCGAACGCTTGGTGGATGGCGTCGAAGTTCGCGCCGTCGCTGTAGAGGCCCGCGAGCTAGCTCGGCCATTGTCTGGAGCCACAGGATAGCGAGCGGGTGCTTGTTGGCCTGGGCGTCCCGCCGCCCTGGGCGCGAACGTCGTCCCACACGGCCTCCATGATCGGCGGGAAGTCGTGCGCCAGGCAGGACAGGTTGCAGGCGTCCAAAGCGAGGTCGGTGGGATGGGCGACCTGGGCAACTGTGAACCGGATGTGGGCTGGGCTGGATGGCATTGTGGCCTCCCAAGGGTATGACGGATCTCGCGCTCGATCTCCGGCGTCCGACAGAACACCGCGGCTCTGGGCTGCGGATCGCTAGTCCGCAGCACGCTAGTGAACATAGCGGCCAACAACCGATTGACAAGCCGTGCCGAATGATGCAAGATAAAGTTTATCGGCCAAACTAAATATCCTTAGAGGACCATGACTGGGCCCAGGGCGCCGGCGCACAGTGAAGCGTACCCCAGAAGTTCGGGGGATGCATCCGGAGTGCGCGAGGCTAACCTCGTCGCCATTCTCTCGATTATCCAGCATCATGGTTCGGTAAGCCGCGCCCAGCTTTCCCGGCTAGTCGGCCTGAATAAAGCCACGGTGAGTAGCCTCGTTCAGGAGCTCGAGTCCAACGACCTGATCGCGCCCAGGGGAATGGTGGCCCCTAGCCGGGGGCGCCCCGCAGTTCTCTACAGCCTCAACGGGCAAGCCGGGACCGCAATCGGTATTCATATCGATTCCCATCAAGTTCACGTCGCGCTTACGGACTTCTCGGGACGCATCGAAACTCGCTGGCGGCTCCCTCTGGGCCATTCCGAGGACCACACAAAGCTGTCGCGGCCACTGCAGAACCTCATGCGTCAAGCGCTCCTGCACGTCAAGAATGCTAGAAAACGTGTCCTTGGAATCGGCGTGTCCGTACCAGGTGTCGTTGATCTTTCGACCAACACCCTCCTAGCTGCACCGCACATCGGACTACAGGACTTTTCGGTAGCCCGTGAACTACACCGGCTCTCGGACGCACCGGTCTATGTCGAGAATGAGGCGAAGGCGGCAGCCATGGGCGAATGGCTGCTCGGCGCCGCGCGCGGTGCAAACAATTTTCTTTATCTGTCGGGCGGATGGGGTCTCGGCGGGGCGGTCGTCCTTGACGGGAATGTCTTCAGAGGAAGCCAGGGATTCGCGGGGATCGTTGGTCACATGGTTGTAGATCCACATGGCCCCGTCTGCTCATGCGGCGCGAAGGGTTGTTGGGAAACACTTGTCAGTCTGCCCGCAATGGCAAGAACACTTGGGGTCATGAGCCGGCAGGCACGGCCAGTCCACGCTACGGAGGTCCTTGAGGAAGCTATCCTCGAGGCGGTAATCGACCACGTTCGGGCGGCCCCTGACCGATCGCAGAAGGCGCTTGACCAAGTGGGCCGTTACCTGGGGGTCGGGATCGGAAACCTCATTTCGGCGTTCAACCCTTCACTCATCGTACTGGGGCGAGCGTTCGCGATCCTGGCCCCGTATCTCCTGCCGTCCATAAACGAAACGCTTGGTGTGGGACTCTTCGCGCGCTTTCGGCGGTGTGTAGCGATCGCTCCATCCACCCTCGGCTACGATGCCCCTCTCATTGGGGCCGCTTGTGTCGTCATCCGACAAGTTCTGGCGCGCCCTCGGGAGTCCCGCCGCGCGGAGGCGGCGCATCCTCTCGGGAAGGAAAGGCAGACCCTCATTACACGGTTGCGACGCTAAAGTCCCAACAAAGGAGGGTTGCACGATGCACATCGTGCTAGCCAGCATGCTTATAGCCGCAGTCCTCTTCACAGCGGCTGGCAGTCCCGTTTCGGCAATCTCCTCACCCCGGCCGACGATCGCAATTGCCGTCGTTGCCGGTCCTGAGATCAACGGCCTCAAAGCTGTAGCTCCGCTGTGGGAGAAAGAGACCGGGATCCACGTTGATCTCATCGAGTTCCCCTTCGCCACTCTCTACCAAAAGGAAGTCAGCGCATTGCAGACGCGAGAAACCAGCTTCGATATGCTCATGATCAACAATCCGTGGCTTCCTAAGCTCGCCAGTACACGCGAGCTCGCCGAACTGGACAGCGCATTGGGCTACCGTCGGAGCCAGAGCATCCCGAAGATCCTGTACGAGATGGGTATGTGGCCGCCACCCATGGGCCCCGTCCCGCCGGGTGCTGCAGGGACTTCCCGTCTTTACGCGGTGAGCTTTGTCGGCAACGTGCAATTTTTCGCGTACCGGAAGGACCTGATTCCCACTCCTCCTCGGACATGGAACGACGTGCTTGCCAACGCGCGCCGTCTGACCAACCCATCCAAGGATCTGTACGGGTTTGTCATTCGCGGGAAGAAGCCGTTTGCCCTCACGGACTTCATGTCGGTCCTCGCATCCTTCGGAGGCTCGTTGGTGAACGACAAGTGGCAGCCTGCTATCGATTCGCCCGCAGCACGCCAGGCCGCGAACCTCTTCATGGAGTTGAAGAAGTTGTCCCCACCAGGGACAGAAGCGTACGATGCGGCTGACCGCGCAAGAGACTTGGCAACCGGACGTGCTGCGCAGGGCCTGACATGGCCGGCTGAGGTGACCGGTTTCATCGAGAACCCGCAGATCTCGAAGGTCAACGGCAAGATGGCCTATGAGGCGCCTCCTCGAGGCACCGGCGCCAGTGCGCCGCTCCTGGGGAATTGGATGCTGGGAATACCTGAATTCTCTCAGCACAAGGAGACCGCTCTACGCTTTGTCGAGTGGCTGACCAGTGAAAGGATCCAGGCCACGTATACAAGGGCCGGCGGAGTCCCGGTCAATCGGATAGCTATGCTCGACCCAGGCTTGAACAAGCGGTTCCCCTATCTGAAGGCCATGGCAGGATCACTCGATTCTCCTGGCGCAACGTGGTGGCCTCGCACGCCCGAGTTCTTCGCAATCATGCAAATGGTTGGAACGCATATCAGCGCCATGGTTTCCGGGCTTGAGTCCGTTGATCAGGCGCTTCAGACCTCCGCCGATGAGATCCGATCCCACCTTAGGGAGGTTGGTTACTACAAATAGCAGATGCGTATTCCTTCGACAAGCAAGCACTCCATGCGCCGATCGTGTAGAAGGCCTGGACGAAAGCGACGCAGGTGGGATGGGACGAGCAAGAGCTATCTCGGCAGCACCAGCGTCTTGCCCGTTCCTCCCATTTCGCCCCGAGTCGAGACCTTCTTCCAAATGTGGCGTTAGTGCGAGCACGCGGCATCCCACGGTCCGTATACTCCGCTCCGCGGCCAGCCCACGGGATTCTTCCGGCGGTGTTGCTGGTCGTGGCCAGCATCCCCATGCTGTTCTTCTCTCTGTACTCCCTGGGGTTTGCCATCTACCTCAGCTCATTCCGTTATCCGGCAGAACGCTTCTCGGGGCTCTATAACCTCACCCGGGTGCTCAGCGATCACGAGTTTCGGGCATCGCTCAATGCTACGTCAGTGTATGTGTCGCTCACCGTCGGGAGTGAAGTCCTCCTAGGGACGGTTTTTTCGGTGGCAGTTCACCGGACGGTCAGAAGCGGATTCCTCCGCGCTGTTATCTACCTGCTGTTCATCATCCCGATCGCCACACCGTCGGTAGTGGCAGGGGTGATCTTCCGGCTACTCTTCATCCCCCGCTACGGTCTCATCGATGCAGCGCTGCTGAAGGCACATGTCATCTCCGCGTCCATCCCGTGGCTCTTCAATCCGCGCTGGGCAATGGTATCAGTCGTCGTCGCGGACGTCTGGCGGCAGACGCCCCTGGTTTTCCTGATCCTCTTCTCCGGTTTGCAGGCCGTTCCAAAGGACATCGTCGAGGCTGCATCGCTGGATGGTGCACCCTCATGGCATTTATTCCGATATGTGGAGTTGATCTATCTTAAGCGGCTATTGATGGTCGTGGGGGTGCTGCGCTTGAGCGACAGCTTCAGAGTCTTCGATCACGTCTTTCTGCTCACCGGAGGCGGGCCGGGCAACGCCACGGAGTTTCTGAGCCTCTACCTTGTCCTGCCTGTTTCAAAGTGAGACAAACCGGGCTCTTAATTGGGTGAGGGTTTCCTACCCTCCCGCGGCCTCGGTCGTCTGATCTCCCTGAACCTTCCAATACTCCTGGCGCGCCGCCAGGGCGTGCTGCAACTTCTCTCGCCGCTCGGCCAACCGGGTTTCTGGATCGCCGCGATAGTAGTCGATCGGCCGTAGGTAGCGCAATGCGGAATGCGGTCGGCGATGATTGTAGTAGTCTTGCCAGCGCGTCAGGGCCGTGGTGCCCTGCGAGTAGCAGGTGAGCTCTTCGCCGATCAACCCCTCTTCCCGATGGGTGCGGTGGAGACGCTCGAGACGGCCATTCGACTCTGGATGCGCAACCCGCGTCCGGACATCGCCGGCGCCGGCGAGCGTGACGAACGTCCGCCATTCGCGGCTGATAAACTGGCTGCCCCAATCGTGGACGAGTTGCGGTTCGCCAGGACGACGGCTCGGAAGCGTGTCGAACGCTTCTTGCACGGCCAGCATGACGAGATCGGCCTGCATCGTCATGTTCAACTTCCAATGCACGAGATACCGGCTGTATCCGTCCAGGATGTCCACGAGGTAGTACCAGCGTGGCCGGATGTAAAGGTACATCAGATCGACGTGCCACACTTGGTCGGGCCGATCGGGTGGCACCGGCCGCCGCAGCGGCTCAGGCGCAAGCGGTGGGCGGCGCCGGAGCAGGTCGGCCTTCTGGAGCACTTGATAAACTTGGCCTGGCCGCAGGTACGCGATATCTTGATCGACCATGGCCCAGGTCAGGCGCTTATAGCCCATGAGCGGATGCGCGCGGGCGAACTCGCACACCGCCGCGTACTCCTCGGGCGTTGGCAGAATGCGACTACGGACGCCCGGCGTGTGGTCATCTCTCAAGCGACCCGCCTCTGCACGTGCCGTCCATCTGTAGTAGGTTGCGGGCGAGAAGTCCAACTGCTTCAGCACGCTCCTCACAGGGGCGTCGCCGAGGACGTGTGCCTGGTGAACGGTGTCCAAAAGCCGCTGCTTCTCCGGCGCGGCGTACCGACGATGCGGTTCTACGGCCAGCGCCCTCCATGAAAGCGCCTGTCAACCCCCTTCTTTAGAACGAGCGATGCACGATAGCTGGTAGACCCTTGGGTCAGCCCTCCATCGGTACCCGC
>JAJPJJ010000128.1 GCA_021324295.1 Bacillota bacterium | reverse complement strand
GTCGAGGATCCCTCGGGGGCGGTCCCCGCGCGGACGACCACCCCCTCTCGACGTACGTCCGTAGGCGTAGGCGGGTTCGCCGCCGGGCGGCCGCTCTCCTCGTCGGGACGGCGCCGAGCGCGACGGGGCCGGGCGGCGCAGGCCGCTACGCGAGCAGGCGGGCGATCTCGGCCATGTACCGGCGGCCGAGGGAGGCGACCTCCTCCCGCCGCGCGCGGCCCCCGCGGTCCCCGTCGGGCGCGGAGGCGCGGACTTGGATCGGCGGGCCGATCCTGGTCCGGATCCGGGCGCGCCGCAGGCGGCGCGCGCCGCGCGGCAGGACCTCGTCGGTCCCGAGCACGGCCACCGGCAGGATCGTGGCGCCGGTGCGCAGCGCCAGCATCGCCGCGCCGGGCTCAGGAGGGCGCAGCGTCCGGTCCCGGCCGCGCGTCCCCTCCGGGAACATAACGAGCGCGCCCCCCTTCGAGAGGATCGCCAGCGACCTCCGCAGGGCCTGGCGGTCCGGCTCGCCCCGCCGGACCGGAAACGCGCCGCACGCGGTGATCCACCAGCGCAGGAGCGGGATCCGGAACAGCTCGTCCTTCGCCATGAAGGCGACGCGGCGGCGCAGGGAAGCGCCCACGACGAGCGGGTCGAGATCGCTCAGGTGGTTGCTGACGATGACCAGAGGCCCCGAGGGGGGCTCGTGGGAGGCGCCCTCCACCTGGAACCCGTACAGGAGCCGGAGGAGCGCCCGGACGATGATCCGGGACAGGCTATAGACCACGGGCGCGGCGCACGAGCGCGAGGATCCGCTCCACGACCTCGCCGACCGGGGCGTGCGTGCTGTCGATCACGACCGCGCCGGGCGCGACCCGCAGCGGCGCCGCCTCGCGCGTCAGGGCGGCCCGGTCGTCCTCCGCCTCGATGCGGCGGACGTCCTCGAGGGAGACGACCTGACCGGCCGCGGCGAGCTCGGCCTGCCGCCGCCGGGCCCGCGCCTCCGGGGAGGCCGTCAGGTACACCTTGACCTCCGCATCCGGCAGGATGACCGAGCCGATGTCGCGCCCCTCCATCACCACGCCGCCCGGCGCGCCGAGCGCGCGCTGGATCGCGCCGAGCGCTGCGCGGACAGCCGGGAGGCGCGCGACCCTGGAGACGACCCGGTTGACCTCGACGCTGCGCAGCTCGCCGCTGAGGTCCTCGCCGTCGACGAGCACGCGCGAGGTCCCTTCCTCGCCGGAGGCCGGGGCGACCTGCACCCGGCGCGCGAGGGCGGCGAGCGCCTCGGCGTCGTCGAGGGAGAGGCCGCGCCGGAGCGCGGCGGCGGCGACCGCCCGGTACATCGCCCCGGTGTCGACGTAGCGGAAGTTGAGCCGGCGCGCCACTTCGCGCGCCACCGTGCTCTTTCCCGATCCCATCGGACCGTCGATTGCGATCGCGACCGCGTCGCGCCGCTGCGCCACGGCATCTCGAATTCGGGGCAGGCCCAGGGCGCTCCTACAGGGCCTTCGTTGACTGTGCGGGATCCGGCCGGGTACCATGGTCGGGACATGCCGCGCGTTCCCCGACCCGTGCTCGTGGGGCTCACCGTCCTCACGGCCCTCCGCCTGGTGATCGCGGCGTGGATCCCCCTCGGCGACGACGAGACGTTCTACTGGGATTGGTCCCGCCATCTCGCGGCGGGCTACGTGGACCACCCGCCGGCGATCGCGTTCCTCGTCTGGGCCGCCACACACGCGCTCGGCAACACGCCCTTCGCCGTGCGCAGCATCGCGGTGCTGTTGTCGTGGGCGACCTCCCTCGGGGTGTGGGTGCTGGCGCACGAGGTCCTGGGGTCCAAGGCCGGCGCCGCCTGGTCCGTCGTCCTGTTCAACGTCATCCCGGTCTTCTCCGCGGGCGCGCTGTTCGTGGCGCCGGATGCGCCGCTCGGTCTGTGCTGGGTCCTCGTGCTGCTGTGGGCCTGGCGCGCCGGACGGGCGGGACCGGGGGACGGCCCGGGATCGCCGGCCGGGGGCGCTTGGCTGCGTGCCGGCGTGTGGCTGGGGCTGGGCATGGACAGCAAGTACACCGCCGCCGTGCTGCCGCCGTCGCTGGCGCTCTGGCTGCTCCTCTCGCCGCGCCAGCGGCCGTGGCTGCGGCGTCCCGAGCCGTACCTCGCCCTGCTGCTGGCCGGCGCGCTGTTCGCCCCCGTCGTCTGGTGGAACGCGACCCACGCGTGGACGTCGTTCTCGTTTACGATCCTGGGCCGGCCGACGTGGTCGCGGCGCGGCAACGCGCCAGAATTCGTCCTGCTGGAGTTCGCCTACCTGGCGCCGCTGATGTTCCCCGTGCTCCTCTGGGCGGCCGGCGCCGCATCCCGCCTCGGCCTCGCCCCGCTGCTCAACGGGCATCCCCCGCTGCCGGAAGCCGCGGCGCCGGCCGCCGATCCGCCGCAGGAGGAGCGGCTGTGCGCGGACGCCGACCGGTGGGCGTTCCTCGCCGCGACATCCGTTCCCCTGATCGCCGGGATGTTCGCCGCGAGCCTCCTGGGGCACGTCAAGGGACACTGGCCGGCGCCCGGGTACATCACCGCGACGATCGCGCTCGCCGGCCTCGCCACCGCGCGGCCGTGGGCGGCGCGGCCGCTTTGGTGGCGCGGCGCGGCGGCGGCGGTGCTCGGGACGAGCGCGCTCACGACCGCGCTGATCCACGCGTTGCCCGTGCTCGCTCCCCTCGTCCTGCCGCCGCGCCTCGACCCGACGATCGACTACTACGGCTGGCCGCAGGCGGCGCAGCAGATCGTCGCGGTCGCCCGCCGGCACGCGCGCGGCCCTTTCTTCGTCGCGACCGACCGGTATCAGGTGACGGCCCAGTTCGACTTCGCGACGGGTGGCCGCTACACGTCCACCACGATCACCGGCGAGGACCAGTACGCGCTGTGGACGCGCTGGGACCGGCTGCGCGGCCGGGATGCGCTGTTCATCCAGGACGGGCGGTACCCCCCGGAAGTCGACCTGAGCGCGGGATGCCGGTCCGTGGACGCGGAGCCGCCGGTGACCGTGGTGCGCCGGGGCGTCATCGTGCGCAGGCTGGGCCTCCTGTGGTGCCGCCGCTTCTCGGGGCATCCGATCGCCCCGCGGACGCGGCCGGAGTACGGGCCGGGCGGCCCGGGGTGGCGACTTACCCGTGCCGTCCGGGGGGGCGCAGCAGCAGGAGCACGAGGCCGCCCAGGATGAGGATGAGCGGGAACACCTGGTCCTGGACGACCGGCAGGAACAGCCGCAGGTTGCGCAGCAGCAGGTACACGCCGCCGGCCACGAGCAGCCATCCCAGCATCCGCAGGCGGCGCGTCTCGTCCGGCGCCTCCTGCGGCGGCGGCGCCGGCGCGGCGGCCGGCGCCGGCAGCGGCTCCTCGGGCACGATCAGGACGGCGATGAGGTACAGGACCACCCCGAGGCCGTTCCACGCGGCCAGCAGCACGAACGCAAGGCGGATGGGGTTGCTGTCGACCTCGAAGTACCTGCCGAGCCCGCCGCAGACGCCCGCGATCCAGTAGTCGGTGCGCGAGCGGTACAGCCGCCGCTGCATCAGCTCCCGCCCCGCGCCCCCTGCGCGCGGCGCGCGAGCGCGAGCGTCCGCTGCGCGCGGAGGAACACCGGCCGGTCCACCATCGCGCCGTCCAGCACCGCGATGCCGGAGCCGCCGGCGCACGCCTCCTCGAACGCCGCCACCACCCGGCGCGCGCGCTCGACCTCCTCAGCGCTCGGGGCCAGCGCCGCGTGGACCGGCGCGATCTGCGCGGGGTGGATCACCATCTTGCCGGTGTAGCCGAGCCGACGCGCCTCCGCCGCGTCCGCCCGCAGGCCGGCCTCGTCGTGGAAGTCCGCGAACACCCCGTCGACCGCCGGGACGCCGGCCGCGTGCGCGGCGAGGCTCACCGCGGTCCTCGCCCAGGCCAGCTCCCCGCCTTCGCGTGTGCGCGGGATGCCCGCGTCCGCCGTGAAGTCCTCCGCGCCGAACCCCACACCGCAGACCCGCGGCGAGGCGCGGGCGATCGCGGGGGCCTGCAGCACACCCCGCGCGCTCTCGATCATCGGGAGCACCCGCACCCGCCCGCGCGGCAGCGCCCAGCGATCCTCCAAGATGCGCAGGCGGGCATCGAGCGCCTGGACCGCCGCCGGCGCCTCGCACTTGGGCAGGCAGATCCCGTCCACGCGGGGGCGGAACGCGCCGGACAGGTCCAGGTCGAGGAGGCCGCTGTGGAGGCCGTTTGGACGCAGCAGGACGACCAGCGCGTCGGGGAACCCCTCGTCCAGCGCGTCCGCGACCGCGCGCCGGGCGCGTTCCTTATCGCCGGGCGCGACACCGTCTTCGAGGTCGAGGATGACCGCATCAGCGCCGAGCGCGCGCGCCTTCGCGATCATCGCCGGCTGGCTCCCGGGCACGAAGAGCAAGCTCCGAAGCCACCACGCCGCGTCACCCATGGCGCCTGGTCCACCGTGCCCGGCCCGGCAAATCGCCGAGCTGGTGCGATTTGCCGGGGACCCCGGCACGAATTCGCCGAGGGGACGCGAATGCACCCACGGGTATCGACACGAGGCCACGCGGCCTTGGAACTCTGGCGCGCGGCCCCGGCCCGATGGGGGCGCGGGCCCGCTCACAAGGCGCCCGGGGCATGGGACTACAGCACCAGAGCGCCGGAGGCGCGCGTGATCATCCGCCCCACCCACTCCAGCACGCGCGCGAGCCCGCTCGGCGCGCTGACTGCCCGGGCGGCGACGATCGGCGCGGATCCCACGAGGCGGCCCGATGCGTAGAACGCGACCTCGCCGATCGGCTCGCCCCGGCGCACGGGCAGCTCCAGGTCCGGCCGCAAGCGGACGCGCCGCTCGGCGGTTTCCCCCGGCGCCAGCGCGCCGTAGACGTCCTCCGGGACCACTCCCAGCACGATCCCGTCCGCGCCCGGGAGCGCCACCGCGGCCAGTTCCTCGCCCGTCCGCGCGAGTTCCACCGGGCGGTAACGCGCGAACCCGTAGGTGAGGAGGCGGGACGCGTCGCCCCAGAGATCCCGGCTGCGGAGCAGCACCGCGATCAGCCGCCACCCGTCTCGCGTGGCGGACGCGACGAGGGTCTGGCCGGACTGGTGCACGTACCCGGTCTTGACCCCGTCCGCCCCGGGGTACCAGGCCAGCAGACGGTTGTGGTTCCACAGGACCCGCGACGGGCCGCCGGGCGTCGCAAACACCCACCGGCGCGTCCGGACGATCTCACGGAAGGTCGGATTGCGCATCGCGGCGCGCGCGATGAGCGCCAGGTCGTACGCGGTGGTGTAGTGGTCCGCGTCGTAGAGCCCGTGCGGCGAGGTGAAGTGGGTGTGCGTGGCGCCCAGGCGGCGCGCCTCCGCGTTCATCCTGGCGACGAACGCCGGCACCGTGCCGGAGACCCCTTCCGCGATCGCGAGCGCGGCATCGTTGCCCGACTGCAGCATGAGCCCGTACAGCAGGTCGTGGAGCGGGATCCGCGCCCCCTCCGGCAGCCCGACGACCGATCCGTCCCGGAACCGCGCGACGTCGGCGCTGATCCTGATCGGCATCTCAAGCGGCGCGGCCTCCAACGCGACGAGCGCGGTCAGGATCTTCGTGGTGCTGGCCGGTGGCCAGACGAGGTGAGGGTTGCGGCTGTAGAGGACCTGGCCGGAGCGGGCGTCCATCAGCACCGCGGCGGTCGCCGTGACCCGTACGGGCGCGCGCCGGGCGGAGGCGTCGGTCGCCTCCCCGGCCGACGCCGGCGCGCCCCCGCCGCGGCGCAGGACCATCGAACCGCGGCCCGGCAGCGGCGACGCGGGGCGCCGGGACGACACGGACGCCCCCCGCGCCGGCGCGATCCCCCGCGCGCCGGACGCGCCGGCCGGCGCGCAGGCGAGCAGCAGGATCACCGACGCCCACGCCAGGCGGCCGAGGGCGGCGCGGCGCGCCCCCGCCGATCGGCGCCCGTGATCCGAACGCAGGCGCGGGCGACGCGACGAGGCGCCACGGCTGCCGGACGCGGGCGTGCGGCCCCGGCGCGCTGCGCTGCGATCCGCGCGCGGCCCCGCTGGTCCCTCCGGAGCCAGGGGCTCTCCCCCGGGGCGCTGCGGGGACATGCTCCTAGCGTGCGGGGACTGGAAGCATCGTCGGTCGATCATGCTCTCCCAACGGCGGCAGCGCGCCGAGATCCTTGAGCCCAAAGTACCGCAGGAAGCCCTCGGTGGTCCCGTACAGGATCGGGCGTCCGGGTCCGGGGCGCCTCCCGACCTCCCGGATCAGCCGCCGGTCCTGCAGCTTCGCGAGGTGGTGCGCCGACTGCACGCCGCGCACCGCGTCGATCTCGGCGCGCGTTATCGGCTGCCGGTACGCGACGATCGCCAGGACCTCCAGGGTCGCCCGCGAGAGCGGGTCCGCCTCGCTGAGCCGGAGGAGGCGCTGCACGTACCGACCGTACTCGGGCCGCGTACAGAGTTGGTATCCCCCGGCCACCTCCCGGATCTGCAGGCCCCGGCCGGCGTACTCCACCTGGAGCGCCGCGAGGGTCGCGCGGATCTCGTCCTCGCCGACCTCGAGCACCTTCCGCAGCTCCGCCGGCCGCACCGGGCCGCCGCGGGCGAGCAGCAGGCACTCGACCGCGTTGCGGATCTCCGGGCTCGCCCCCGTCTCGACCGCGGCAGGGGCGGGCAGGTCCGCCCGGGCGGCGGCCACCGTTGCGGCGGCCAGGTCCGACCGGTGCCCGTTTGCCCCGGGCGCGGGCATCCCGGGCGCGCCGCTCATGGCGCGTCCACCGCGCGCAGCTCGATCTCGCCGAACGCCTCGGCCTGCCGCGCGCGGATGCGCCGCTGCTTGATCAGCTCCAGGATCGCGAGGAACGTGACGATGATCTCCAGACGGCTCGCGCCGTCGCGGAACAGCCTGCCGAACGCGAGGGCGCCGCCGGCGCGCAGCGCGCCGAGGACCGCGTCCATCTTCTCGCCGACCGTAAACTGCTCGCCGGCGATCTCCCGCGGCGCCTCCCGGGCCCGCTCCAGCACCCTGCTGAACGCCGTGAACAGGTCCTCGAGCGTGACGCCGTCGAGCAGCACCTCGTCGCCGACCTCGACCGCGTCGGGCGGCCTGGCGAAGATGCGGCTCTGCGCCTCCTCGAGCGCGCGCAACGCCTGGGCCGCCTCCCGGAACTGGAGGTACTCGGCCATCTGAGCCCCCAGGCGATCGCGCAGGTCCGTGGCCGCCTCCTCGGCCGGCGGCGGCGTCTCGGCCGGCGGCGCCTTCGGCACGAGCGTCCGGGCCTTCAGGTCGCTGAGGACCGCGAGCTGGACGAGGACCTCGGTCGCCTCCTCGAGGTCCAGCGCCGCGCGGGCCCGCTCGAGGTAGTCCTCGGCAAAACGGCGGAGCGGCAGGCTCTGCAGGTCGATCTGGCCGCGATACGCGAGGCTGATGAGCAGATCCAGAGGACCCTCAAATGCCTCGCACTGGACGTGGTAGGCCACTGGTCGTCCCCCGTTCGCTGCGTCGACTGGGTGTCCGAATGCTAGTGCGTCTGCGGCCTTGTCCCAGGATACGGCGCCCTATTCTCCACCGCGCGCCGCGTTCCTGCTCGAATCCCGTGCGCGCTCGTCCGGATGAGACGGCCAGCGGGGTTACGGCATCCCGCCGGTGCTCAGCAGGTAGAGCCAGCGGGCGGCCGGCAGCATCACGCGCCCGACCGTGCCGGTGTAGAGCAGGACGAGCAGCAGGACGGTCCCGTACGGCTGGAGGCGCGAGAAGGCGAACGCGTGCGCGCGGGGCAGCAGGCTCTCGACGATGCGGGAGCCATCGAGAGGCGGAATCGGGATCAGGTTGAAGACGGCCAGAATCACGTTGATCCAGATCACGAGCGAGACCAGCTCCCCCAGGGGGGACGGGGGGCGGCCCTCGGCCTTCATCAGCAGGCCGAGCAGGAACGCCACCGTCACGTTGGCCAGCGGCCCCGCGAGCGCGACCTGCAGCATCCCCTGCCGCGGCTCCGGAAAGTTCTGCGGGTTGATCGGAACCGGCCGCGCCCAGCCGAACCCGAAGAGCACGAAGAACAGCGTGCCCCATAGATCCAGGTGGACCACGGGGTTGAGGCTCAGCCGGCCGAGGGCGCGGGGGGTCGGATCCCCGAGGCGGTCGGCGACGAACGCGTGGGCGAACTCGTGGCACGTCGTCGCGACCAGCACGGCCGCGAGCGTGAGCGCGATCGATAGCGGGGTGAGGGACAGCATCGCAGGTCGCGGCCGCCGGCCGGCCCCGCGCGATCAGGCCGGAGGGATATCCCGGGCGAGGAGGTCGTCGATCGTCTCGCGGGCCACGACGACGCGCGCGCGCCCGTCCCTCACGAAGACGATCGGCGGCCGCGGGTACCGGTTGTAGTTGCTGGCCATCGAATACGTGTAAGCGCCGGTGCTGAACACCGCGAGCAGGTCGCCCGGCCGGGGCTCCGGCACCCGCGCGTCCCAGACGAGGACGTCCCCGGACTCGCAGCACCGCCCGGCGATCGTGACGGTCGCGGTCGCGGGCTCGAGGAGACGCTCGGCCAGGACCGCCTGGTACCGCGCGTTGTACAGCGCCGGCCGCGGGTTCTCGTACATCCCGCCGTCCACCGAGGCGTAGGCCCGGATCCCGGGGATGGCCTTCACCGCGCCCACGGTGTACAGCGTGACCCCGGCGTCGCCGACGATCGACCGGCCGGGCTCGACCATCACCGTGGGCAGCGGCAGCCCGTGCTCGCCGGCGCGCGTGCGCACGACGCGGGCCAGCGCGCTCACGTACGCTTCCACCGAGGGAGGCTCGTCCGCGGGGAGGTATCGGATCCCGAGCCCGCCGCCGAGGTCCAGCTCCTCCACCGTCACGCGCTGCGCGCGCGCCATCCACGCGGCGAACTCCATCATCGCCTCGGCCGCCAGCACGAACGGCTCGAGGTCCATGACCTGCGAGCCGATGTGGCAGTGAATCCCCCGCAGACGCAGCCGCGGGACGTCGAGGGTCCGGGCCACGGCCTCCCGGGCGGCCCCATCGACCATCCCGAAGCCGAACTTGCTGTCGACGCCGCCGGTGCGGATCGCGCGGTGTGTGTGGGGCTCGATGCCGGGTGTCAGCCGCAGCAGGACGTCGGCCACCGCCCCCGTGCGTGCGGTGAGGGCCTCCAGCAGCTCGAGATCGTAGAAGTTGTCCACGACGATCCGGCCGACGCCGCTCCGGAGCGCCAGCTCGAGCTCATCGGGCGTCTTGTTGCTCCCGTGCAGGAGGAGCCGGTCAGCCGGGACGCCGGCCCGCAGCGCCGTGTGGATCTCGCCCGCCGACACCACGTCGATCAGGAGCCCCTCCTCGTGCGCGAGCCGGCACGTCGCCAGGCAACACAGCGCCTTGCTCGCGAAGACCGCCTGCGCCCGGGGGAACGCCGCGCGCAGCGCCGCGGTGTAGGCGCGGCAGTTGTCCCGGATCCGCCGCTCGTCCATCACGTACAGCGGGGTGCCGAACTGCCGCGCGAGGTCGGCGGCGGGAACGCCCCCGATCACGAGCCGCCCGCCCTGGACCTCGCCCAGGAGGACCCGCTGCCGCTCCTCGATGACCGGCTCGCCGTCCACTCCCCGCCTCCCGCGCCGCGGCGCCGCCGCCGCGCCGTAACAACGCGACCGGCCCGGACGCGTCCAGGCCGGTGCCGCCCCCCACGATAACACGGGCCCCCCACCCTGTCAAATTCGTGGTAAGGTACGAGTAGAGCGGCCACGCTCGAGCCACGGGTGGGAGGCGATCACCGATGCGCGAGGTCCTCATCGTCGGCGCCGCGCGGACCCCCATCGGGAAGTTCCAGGGCGGTCTGTCGACGGTCCCCGCGCCCCGCCTGGGGGCCGCCGCGATCGCGGACGCGCTGCGGCGCGGTCGGGTCGCGCCCGAGCAGGTCGACGAGGTCTACATGGGGATCATCCTGACCGCGGGGGTGGGCCAGGCGCCGGCCCGCCAGGCGGCCCTCGCTGCCGGGCTCCCGCACACGGCGCCCGCGACGACGATCAACAAGATGTGCGGAAGCGGGCTCAAGGCGGCGATGCTCGGGGCCCAAGCGATCCAGGCCGGGGACGCCGAGATCGTCGTCGCGGGCGGCATGGAGAACATGAGCGCCTCCCCGTACCTCCTCGAGCGCGCCCGCATCGGGTATCGCCTCGGGCACGGGACGCTCGTGGACTCGATGATCAAGGACGGCCTGTGGGATGTCTACAACGACATCCACATGGGCTCGTGCGCCGAGCTGCTGGCCCGGGAGTACCGGATCAGCCGCGAGGACCAGGACGAGTTCGCCCGCCGCTCCTACACCCGGGCGCTCGCGGCGATGGACTCGGGTCACTTCGCGCTCGAGATCACGCCGGTCGAGGTGCCGGACGGCCAGGCGCCGCCCCGCCGGGTCGCCGAGGACGAGGAGCCCCGGCGCTTCGTGCCGGGCAAGCTCGCGTCGTTGCCGCCGGTGTTCGAGCGGGGCGGCACGGTGACGGTCGCAAACGCGTCCTCGATCAGCGACGGGGCAGCGGCCGTCGTGCTGGCCTCCGCGGAGGCGGCGGCGCGGCTCGAGGCGCCGCCGCTGGCGCGGGTCGTGGGCCAGGCTGTCTCGGCGACCGCCCCCGAGTGGTTCACGATCGCCCCGGCGGCCGCGATCGAGAAACTCCTCCGAAAGGTGGGCTGGTCCAGGGACAGCGTCGATCTCTACGAGATCAACGAGGCGTACGCGTCCGTCGTGCTCGCGGTCACGCGAAAGCTGGGGCTCGACCTCGAGCGGGTGAACGTGCACGGCGGCGCGGTGGCGCTCGGCCACCCGATCGGCGCGAGCGGCGCGCGGATCCTCGTGACGCTGCTGTATGCGATGCAGGAGCGCGGGGCGCGCCGGGGGATCGCGGCGGTGTGCCTCGGTGGCGGGGAAGCCGTGAGCCTCGCGGTCGAGCGCGCGTAACCGGTACCGTGACCGGGGCAAGCGGCGGCGGCGAAGCGCGCTGCCCCGGCCGATGGGGGCCCGGGCCCCTGACACGGGTCGCGACGGCGACGCACGGTCTTGGAGCTGAACCTTCGACGCTGCGAGCGCGGGGGCCGGTCCGTCCGTCTCTATCTCTATCTAGGCCGTGGGGGCATCCGGGTCGCCCTCGGTCTCCGCGGCGTCCTCGGCGGCCGGGGCGGGCAGCTCAACCGCCTGCGGCTGCACGCGCCGGGCGCTTACGAGGAAGCCGGTGTGGGCGACCATCCGGTGCGCCGGGCGCACGCTGCGGCCCTCGACGTTCCAGGGGCGCATCAGGACCTCGGTCGTCTCGATGAGCGCAAACGCCCCCGAGGTCCGCAGCGTCTCCACCGTCTGGACCGCCTGCGGCACCGTCGGGAGGTACGCGAGGACGATCCCTCCCGGGGGTAGCGCGGCCGCGGCGTGCGGCACGACGCGCCACGGCTCCGGGACGTCCAGGAGCACCCGGTCGAGCGGGACGTCCTCCGGGCGCACGCCATCGTAGATATCGTGGCGGCGGAGCACGAGCGCATCGGTGTCGCCGAGGAACCGGCGGATGTTCCGCTCCGCGATCCGGGCGAACTCCTCCCGCACCTCGTAGCTCACGACGCGACCGGACGGTCCCACCGCCCGGAGGACGGCCATCGTCAGCGCTCCCGATCCGGTGCCGGCCTCCAGCACCCGCGCCCCGGGGAAGATGTCCGCGGCGATCAGGATCGCCCCCAGGTCCTTGGGGTAGATCACCTGGGCCCCGCGCGGCATCTCGAGCACGAACTCCGCCAGCGTCGGCCGCACGACGAGCAGCCGCTCTCCGCGGCTCGACCGCACGACCCTCCCCTCTTCCTGGCCGAGGAGGTCGTCGTGGAGGACCTTGCCGCCGCGGAGGTCGCTCGCCCCTCCGGGGCGCAGCACGATCAGGTAGCGCCGCCGGCGACGGTCGAGGAGGAGGACGGGCTCGCCCTCGCGCAGGGCCCCGGACCGTGCGGGCACCGCGTCCTCAGCGGTCAGGAGGCGCCGCGCCCGCGGCGGCCGGGACGCCCGGGGCGGGTTCGGGCGAGACCGGCGGGGAGGCGGGCGTGCGCATCCGCCGCACGCGCATCCGCTCCGCGGCGCGCTCCGTCATCCTGCAGAACGCGCAGACCTCGCCGGTCGTCGGCTGGCCGCAGTGCACGCAGTCGCGCAGCGTGGCGCCGTCCTGGGCGCGCACCAGCGGCCGGCCGCGCTCCAGGAACCCCCAGTACAGGCTCTGCTTCGTCCCGGGAGCCGCCTGCTCGAGCAGGTTCAGGGCTTCCTTGTAGAGGAGGCTGCGCGCGCCCACGCTGTTGGGGCACTCGTCCACGATGTAGTCGATGCCGCGGACGATCGCGTAGGCGGCGGTCTCCCGCTCCGCGATCCGGTAGAACGGCTTGACCTTCGTGACCTGGTGGGGGTGCGCGCTGCGCAGCACCGGCGCCTGCCGGGCCAGGTACTCCGTCTGCCAGTGCAGCAGGTTCCCGAGGAGCACCGCCGCCTCGTCGTCGAGGTTGTGGCCCGTGGCGACCACGCCGAACCCATGCTCGAGGGCCACGCGGTTGAAGAGGTAGCGCTTGCTCAGGCCGCACGCCGAGCAGCTCACCCGCCCCGTCGCGCGGGCGAACTCCTCCACGCTCATCCCGTACTGCCCCGGGATGTCGACGATCAGCAGCTCGGCCCCGTGCGCCTCCGCGTACGCCACCGTCTTGCGCTGGGACTCCCGCGAGTACTCGCCGATCCCCAGGTTGATGTACATGCCGGTCGCGTCGTACCCCAGCCGCCGGAGGACATCCCACAGCGCCAGGCTGTCCTTGCCGCCGGAGACGGCGACGAGGACGCGGTCCCGATGGGTGAGCATTCGCTCCTCCTCGATCGCCCGCGCGACTTGGCGCTCGAAGAACTCGAGGAAGTGCTCGCTGCAGAACGCCGTGTGGTGTCGGCGGATCTCGACCGTGGCGGTGCCGTGGCACTTCCGGCAGCGCATCAGGCGTGCCCCCCGGAGACCACCGGCCGGAGCTCGATCGTCTCGTCGTCGCCGACCTGCGCGTCGTGCGTCAGGAGCTGGGACCCGCGGATGACGAGCACCGACTCGGGGTTGATCCCGAGCTCCTGCAGCACCTCGCGCACGCGCCGGCGGCCGGCCACCTCGACCTCTCGCCTCTGGTGGCGGATCAGGACCCTCATGCGGCGACCCCGCGCGGCTTGACGTTGTCCCGGACCCACGTCACGATCTGCTGGAGCGACGCGCCCGGTGTGAAGACGGCCGCGATCCCCGCGGCCTTGAGCCCCGCGATGTCCTCGTCCGGGATGATCCCGCCGCAGAACACCTTGACATCGCCCGCGCCCTGCGCTCGGAGCAGCTCGATCACGCGCGGCAGAAGCGCGTTGTGCGCCCCCGAGAGGATGCTCAGGCCGATCGCATCCACGTCTTCCTGGATCGCCGCGGCGACGATCATCTCCGGCGTCTGGTGGAGCCCCGTGTAGATCACCTCGAACCCCGCGTCGCGCAGCGCGCGCGCGACGATCTTCGCCCCGCGATCGTGGCCGTCGAGGCCCGGCTTGGCGATGAGGATCCGCAGCGTGGGCTCGCTCACAGCAGGTATTATCCCACGCAGCCTGTGGCGGGACAAGACGCCGGCGCCGCGCCCGGCGCATGCTATACTCGGAGCGGCGAGACGCGCCATTGCCCTCGGCCGAGCGAGGTGACGCGATGATCGACGCCCACGCCCACCAGGTGCCGCCCGACCTCCCCGCCCGGATCGCCGCGGACGGCGCCCGGCTCGGCGTCCGGCTGCGGGAGGACGGCCGCGTGGAGTTCGCGCCGGGCCACGTGAGCCGGCCGCTGGCCCCGGCGCTGTACGCGCCCGACCCTCCTCCTGGGTGCGACGTGCAGATCGTCTCGCCGTGGGTGGACCTGCTCGGGTACGACCTGGATCCGGTGCGCGGGGCGGGGTGGGCGCGGCTGCTCAACGCCGGGATGCCCCCCCGCCGGGCGCTTGCGACCGTGCCGCTGCAGGACGGCCGGGCCGCCGCCGCGGAGCTGGAGTGGGCGCTCGGCCACGGGTTCCTCGGCGTCGAGATCGGGACGAACGTCCAGGGCCGCGACCTGTCGGATCCGCGGCTGGAGCCGTTCTGGGTCGCCGCGCAGGCGGCGCGCGCGCCGGTGTTCCTCCACCCCGCCTCCACGATTCCCTCGCCCCGGTTCGGACGGTACTACCTCCACAACCTCGTGGCCAACCCGCTGGATACGACGCTCGCCGCGGCCTCCCTCGTCTTCGGGGGCGTGCTCGACCGCCATCCCGATCTCGTGCTGATCCTCGCGCACGGCGGGGGCTACTGGCCCTACCAGTTCGGCCGGCTCGACCGGGGCCACGCGGTGCGGGCGGAGTGCCGGGGCCCGCGACGCCCGCCGCGCACGTACCTGCGGGCGTTCCACTACGACACCGTGGTCCACTCCGCGGAGGCGCTGCGGTACCTCGTCGGCCTCGTGGGCGCGGACCGCGTGCTGCTCGGGACGGACGCGCCGTTCGACATGGGAGACCCCGACCCGAGCGCCACGCTGGAGCGCGCGGGCGTCTCCGCGGAGGACCGGCGACAGATCGCGCACGACACCGCGGCGCGCGTCTTCCGGATCGGCGCGGCGTGAGGAGGCGGCGGCCGCCGGGGTCCCTACAGGCCGTCGGGCTGGACCGGGGCTGGCCTTCGCTGCGCCGCCACGTACCACACCGTTGTCGACGCGGCGAGCACGAGGAGCGGCAGCACCGCGTAGTTGACGGCCTGCCACCCGAAGCGAGCGAAGACGCCTCCCGAGGACAGCGAAGCCAGCGCGACCAGGCCGAAGGTCACGAACTCGTTCGTGGCCTGGACCTTCGCGCGCTCCTCCGGCCGGTAGACCGCCGTCAGCAACGTGGTACCCCCGACGTACATGAAGTTCCAGCCAGCGCCGAGCAGGGGCAGCGCCAGCCAGAAATGGACGAGCGTCGCTCCCGCGATCGAGACGACGGCGGCGAGGAGGGACATCGTCGCCCCGGCAAGCATGACCCACGCCACCCCGTACCGCGCGATCAAGCCGCCGGTGAAGAACGACGGCAGGAACATGCCGATCAGGTGGAGCCGGATGATCCCGATGGCACGATCGCTCGAATGGTGGTGGGCAACCGCCGCAAGCGGCGTCGCGGTCATGATGAAGATCATCGTGGTATAGCCGATCACGCAATTCGCGATCGCCGTCGTGAAGCCGGGCTGCCGCGCGATAGCCGCGAGCGGACGGCCGCCCGCGGGATCGCGCACCGCGCGCGGGGCGGGCACCCGGAGGACCATCAACAGCGGAATCGTCGCCAGCGCCACAGCCGCCATCGCGAGGAACGACCCGGCGAACCGAGCCGGCATGAACAGATCTTTGGTGGCGCTCGCGAGGCTCGGGCCGAGCACGGCGGCGACAACGCCACCGGTGAGGACCCAGGAGACGGCCCGGCTCCTGAACCTCGCGTCGGCCGCGTCGGCGGCGGCGAAGCGGTAGTACTGGGCGGACGCCTGGAAGACGCCCGTGAGGGCGTTGCCCGCACAGAAGGCCGGGAAGTCGCGGGTGAAGATCGCGGCGCACGCGATCGCCGCGCCGGCTGCGCCGAGGAGCGCCCCGAGGGCGAATCCGACGCGCCGGCCCAGACGTCCCATGAGCAAGGACAAGGGGACCGTCGAGCTGGCCGTCGCCACGACGCTCAGGGAATACGGGAGCGTAGACAGCGCCTTGCTCGGCGCCAGCATCGAGCCGACGAGCCCGCTGAGCGCAACGCTGACGGACGCGGACGCGAGATACAGCGCCTGGCAGATCGCAAGGACAAGGACGTTGCGCCTCTCAGCGCTCTCCGCCACCTGGCGCCCCTCGCGAGACCGCGATGGCGGGAGTCCCGGCGTGCGCCACGACTCCCCCGATACGCGCCCCAGCCCCGCGCAGCGCATACCGGACCGGGATTCCCGCTGCGGCACGTGCACTCCTCCCCACGGCGGCGCGCGTGCGGGAAGTCGACCCGGTCCTCGCGGAGGAGCGACGCGAGACGATGCCCGAGCTGTTCTGGGAGGACGACGCGATCGGCCTCCCCGGGAGAGGCTCGACCGTGGAGGGCGACACGCCGCCCCGAACGCCTTGCCGGCGCCGGTCCGCGGAATCCCCGGACCGCGGCCGCGCGACCCTAGAGGATCGCCTGCTCCCGGTACTCGCCGTACACCGCGCGGAACACGTCGCAGATCTCGCCCATGGTCACCCGCGCGCGCACGGCGTCCACGATCGCGTACATCGTGTTCCCGCCCTGCTCGGTCACCCGGCGGAGCGCATCCAGCGCGCGGCGGGCCGCGGCCTGATCGCGCGCCGCCCGCACGCGGCGGAGCCGCTCGACCTGCCGGCGCTCCACATCCGGATCCACGCGCAGCACGGGGATCGGCACCGCCTCCGGCTGCGCGAACTCGTTGACACCGACGACGATCTTCTCCTTGCGCTCGAGCTGCTGCTGGTAGCGGTAGCTGGCCTCGGCGATCTCGCGCATCGGATACCCGCGCTCGATCGCCGCGAGCATCCCGCCCATCTCGTCGATCTTTCGGATATAGGCGGACGCCTCGGCCTCGATCCGGTCGGTGAGGGCCTCGAGGAAGTACGAGCCGCCGAGAGGATCGACCGTGCTGGCGACGCCGGTCTCGTGGGCGATGATCTGCTGCGTCCGCAGCGCGACGGTCACGGCTTCCTCGGTCGGGAGCGCGTAGGTCTCGTCCATCGAGTTGGTGTGGAGCGACTGGACCCCGCCGAGCACGGCCGCCAGCGCCTGGATCGCGGTGCGGGCGATGTTGTTGAGGGGCTGCTGCGCGGTGAGGCTCACGCCCGCGGTCTGCGCGTGCGTGCGCAGCATCCACGACCGCGGGTCCTGCGCGCCGAACCGCTCCCGCATGATCCGCGCCCACATCCGGCGGGCCGCGCGCAGCTTGGCGACCTCCTCGAAGAAGTCGCTGTGGATGTCGAAGAAGAACGAAAGCCGCGGCGCGAACGCGTCCACCTCCAACCCGGCCTCACGCCCCGCCTCGACGTACGCGATGCCGTCCGCGAGCGTGAACGCCAGCTCCTGCGCCGCCGTCGCCCCGGCCTCCCGGATGTGGTAGCCGCTGATGCTGATCGTGTTCCACCGCGGCACCTCGCGGGTGCAGTAGACGAGGATGTCCTGGATGAGCCGGATGCTCGGCCGCGGGGGCACGATCCACTCCTTCTGCGCGATGAACTCCTTGAGCATGTCGTTCTGGATCGTCCCGCCGAGCGCGCGCGGGTCGACGCCCCGCGACTGGGCCACCGCCACGTACATCGCGAGCAGGATGTTCGCGGGCGCGTTGATCGTCATCGAGGTTGTGACCCGGTCGAGCGGGATCCCGCGGAAGAGGATGTCCATGTCCTCGACCGTGTCGATCGCGACCCCTTCCCGGCCGACCTCGCCGAGCGCGCGCGGGTGGTCGGAGTCGTACCCCATGAGGGTCGGCATGTCGAACGCGACGGAGAGCCCGGTCTGCCCCTGCTCCAGCAGGTAGCGGAACCGTGCGTTCGTGTCCTCGGCGGTGCCGAATCCGGCGAACATCCGCATCGTCCACAGCCGGCCCCGGTACATCGTGGCGTGGATGCCCCGCGTGTACGGGTATTCGCCGGGGAAGCCCAGGTCGCGGAGCGGGTCGCGCGACGCGAGGACCTCGGGGCCGTACAGGCGGTCCACCTCCAGGTCCGAGATCGTGCTGAAGCGCGGCGCGCGCTCCGGCTGGCGGGCCAGCGTCTCGCGCAGCGTGGTGGCTTCCCACCGCTCCCGTGCGGCCGCGTATCGATGCTCGTCCGACCGGTCCATCGCGTCCCTCCGCCGGCCGCCGCCCTCGTGGGGCGCCGCCGGGCTACCCCTGCTGCGCGGCCTTGAGCCTGCGCACCTCCTCGGTCAGAAGGGGCAGGATCTGGAACAGGTCGCCCGCGATCCCGTAGGTCGCGACCTGGAAGATCGGGGCCTGGGGATCGCGGTTGATCGCGACGATGCAGCGCGCGCCCGACATCCCCGCCAGGTGCTGCGGCGCGCCCGAGATGCCGCAGGCGATGTAGAGCTGCGGGTTCACCGTCTTGCCGGTCTGCCCGATCTCGTAGTCGTGCGGCACCCAGCCGGAATCCACCGGGGGCCGGCTCGACCCCACGGCCGCCCCCAGCGCGTCCGCGAGCCGGTGCAGCAGCGCGAAGTTCTCCGGCCCGCGCAGCCCCCGGCCGCCGGAGACGATGATGTCCGCCTCGGTCAGGGGCACGCTCTCGCGCGCCACCGGCGTCACGTCGACGACGCGCGCGCGCGCCGCGCCCCGCTCCACCGGGACCGGCACCGGCACCGTTTCGTAGGACCGCGCGCGGTCCTCGGCCGCGGGCGGGAAGATGTGGGGCAGCACGACCGCGATCCGGAGGACATCCGCCTGGAACGCCACGCGCGCGAGCGCCTTGCGGGTCATCACGGGCCGCGTCGCCACCACGTCCTCGCCGTCGAGGTCGACCGCGGCGCAATCGGTCACGATGCCGGCGCCGAGGCGCGCCGCGAGGCGTGGCGCGAGATCGCGGCCGGAGGCGGTGCTCCCGATCAGGAGGAGAAACGGCCGCTCCGCCGCGACCAGCGGCGCGAGCGCCGCGGTGTACGCGTCGGCCGTGTACTGGCCGAGCGCCGGCGCGTCGCCGAGGAGGACGCGATCGGCGCCGTGGGCGCCGAGGTCGGCGGCCAGCGCGCCCACGCCGGACCCGAGGGCGACCGCGGTGACCCGGCTGCCGAGCGCCTCCGCGAGCGCGCGGGCCTTGCCCAGCAGCTCGTACGTGATCTTGCGCGGGCGCCCCCCCGCGTGCTCGGCGAGGATCCAGACCTCCCGGCTCATCGCGGGGCGCTCCCCCCGCCGGCCCGAACCCGCGGGGCCCCGCCGCGCGGCGCTTGCGCGCGGCCAGATCGGCGCGCGGCGCCGCGGGACGGACGCCTCATAGGACCCTCGCCTCCTCGCGCAGCAGCCGGACGAGCTCCCGCACGACCTCCGCGGGCTCGCCCTCGAGCATCCGCCCGGGCGGCCGTGCCGGCGGCGGGGCCAGGCCGAGCAGCCTGACGCGCGCCGCCCCGCTCCCGCCCAGGTCCACCCCGAGATCTGCGATCGTCTTCACCGTGATCGGGGTCCGCTTCGCCCGCATGATGCCCGGCAGCGAGGGATACCTGGGCTCGTTGATGTTCCGCTCGACGGTCACGACCGCGGGGAGGCTGATCTCCAGCACCTCGACCCCGCCCTCCACCTCCCGGTGCGCGGTCGCCGTCCCGTCCCCCAGCTCGAGGCGGGTGACCGCCGTCGCCTGCGGGAGGTCGAGGAACTCCGCCAGCGCCGGTCCGATGACGGCCGCGTTGTCGTCGGTCGCCAGCTTGCCGCAGAGTACCAGGTCGTACGGCACCGAGGCGATCGCGGCGGTCAGCACCCGGGCGAGCGCCAGGTGGTCGAGGCCGTCGAGCGCCGGATCCTGGATGTGGATCGCCTGATCCGCGCCCATGGCGAGCCCGGCGCGCAGGGCCTCGGCGGCGCGGGCCGGCCCGGCTGCGATCAGCGTCACGGTGCCGCCCGCGCGCTCCTTGATCCGGATCGCCTCCTCCACGGCGTGCTCGTCGTAGTAGTTCATGACGAAGGTGAGGCCGCTCTCGTCGACCCCTTGACCGTCCGGCCGGATCCGAATCGGAGCCTCGGTATCCGGCACCTGCTTCACGCACACGACGACGTGCATCGTCGACAGCACCTCACGTATCCGGGACGCAACGCTCGGGCGACTCGCGCGACGGCGCTCCGCTGTGGCAATCCGGTGGCCGGGGGACGGGGGTCAGGATGCTCCCAGCACATGGCGGGCGATCACCATCCGCTGAATCTCGGACGTCCCCTCGTAGATCTCCGTGATCTTGGCATCGCGGAAGTGACGCTCCACCGGGTAGTCCTGGATGTACCCGTAGCCGCCGTAGATCTGCACCGCCTGGGTCGCCGCCCACATCGCGGTCTCCGACGCGAACAGCTTCGCCATCGAGGCCTCCCGCGTGTGGCGGCGTCCTTGATCACGCATCCACGCGGCCCGATAGGTGAGCAGCCGGCCGGCCTGGATCCGGGTTGCCATGTCCGCGATCTTCCACTGGGTGGCCTGGAACTCCGCGATCGGCCGGCCGAACTGCCGCCGCTCCCGGGCGTACCCGATCGCGTCCTCCATCGCGGCGCGCGCGATGCCGAGCGCCTGGGCGGCGATCCCGATCCGTCCCCCGTCGAGGGTCGCCATCGCGATGTGGAAACCCCGGTCGCGCTCGCCGAGCAGCCGGTCCTTGGGCAGCCGGCATTCGTCCAGCACGATCTCGCACGTGCTGCTGGCGTGGATCCCGAGCTTGCGCTCGATCTTGCCGACGGAGAGGCCGGGGTCCCCTTTCTCCGCGATGAACGCGCTGATCCCCCGGCTCCCGGTCTCCCCGGGCTCCGTGCGCGCGTACACGATGAGGATCTCGGCCTCCACGCCGTTCGTCACGAAGATCTTGGTCCCGTCGAGCACCCAGTGATCGCCGTCGTCGCGCGCGGTCGTGCGCAGCGACGCTGCGTCCGAGCCGGACGTCGGCTCGGTGAGGCAGTAGCAGCCGATCTTGCGGCCGCGGGCCAGCTCGGGCAGGTACCTGCGCCTCTGGGCCTCGGTGCCGAATGCGAAGATCGGGTAGCAGTCGAGCGAGTTCTGCACGGAGAGGACGGCGGCCAGCGCCGCTTCCGCGCGCGCGATCTCCTCGATCACGATGCAGTAGGAGATCGTGTCCATCCCGCCGCCGCCGTACGCCTCGGGGATGAACACGCCGGTGAGACGGAGGTCCCCCAGCTCGCGGATGAGCTCGGGCGGGTAGCGCCCGGTGCGGTCCATCTCGGCCGCGATCGGGAGGAGGCGCGAGGTCGCCCACTCCCGAACGGTGGCCTGGACGAGGCGGTGCTCCTCGCCGAGCTCGAACTCCACGATAGGACCACCCTCGGCGGCTATTCGTGCCGGGCGCGAGGCGATCCTGTCACGCGAACGATCCGGCCACGCTGGCAAGGCGCAGCGGTCACGCCGCGACGCGATCGGCGGAGGCCTCAGGGTCGCGGGTACTCGTAGAAGCCCTTGCCGGTCTTCCGCCCGTGGTGGCCGGCGAGGACCATCTTCCGCATGAGCGGCGGCGCCGCGTAGCGGCTGTCCTTGAGCTCCTGAAACATCGCCTCGGCGATGTAGTACGTCGTATCGATCCCGACGAAGTCCAGCAGGGTCAGCGGACCCATCGGGTGGTTGAGGCCGAGCTGCACCGCGGTATCGATGTCCTCCTTGCTGGCCACCCCCATCTCCAGGGCCCGGACCGCATCGAGGAGGTACGGGACGAGCAGCAGGTTGACGATGAACCCGGGGTAGTCCTTGCACGCGACCACCGTCTTGCCGAGTCGCTCGCAGAACGCCCGGCCGCGGGCCAGCGTCTCCTCCGAGGTGCGCAGGCCGCGCACCATCTCGACCGGCTTCATCACCGGCACGGGGTTGAAGAAGTGGAGGCCCAGGAACCGCTCGGGCCGGCGGGTCACGGACGCCATCTCGGTGATGCTGAGCGAGCTCGTGTTGCTCGCGAACACCGTGTCCGGCGGGCAGAGCCGGTCCAGCTCCGCGAACAGCTGCTTCTTCGCGTCCATGTTTTCGACGATCGCCTCGAGGACGAGGTCCGAGGAACGGAGGTCGCTCAGGTCGGTCGTGCCCCGGATGCGGGCGCGGGCGGCATCCCGGTCGTCCGCGCTCAGCTTGCCCCGCTCGACCGCCCGCGCCATCGACCGATCGATCCGCGCCAGCCCCTGCTGGAGGATCTCGCCGGACACCTCACGCACGACCACCGGGAACCCGGCCCGCGCGCAGACCTCCGCGATCCCGGACCCCATGAGGCCGCAGCCCACGACCCCCACCTGTGTGAACGTCATCTCCCGCCTCCTTCCCTGCCAGCGTGTGTGACCCCGCCAGAGTGTGTGCCGAACCGGCGTGCTGGACGACGGGCCCGCCCCGGGACGTCGGCGGGGGCGGCCGTCCGGTCGATCCCTCGACGGAGCGGGCGCGGGCGGCGGCAGAATCGGGCGCGCGCCCCCGCGCCGCGGCGGGAGGGCCCCTACGCGGGCATCTCGCGCGCCCGGTCCGCCGCGACCTCCGTCTCGACCTCCCGGCGCGCGTGCTGCCACCGGACCGCGACCTCACGCGTCAGGCTCTCGTGCACGTAGAGGACGAGCGCGCGGCCGGATTGCCGGGACGCGGCGAGCGCGTCGTCGAGCTCCTGGCGGGTGCGGGCCGCCCGGACACCCCGGTCGATACGCATGATCCACGCCACCTCGGTGTCCGAGCGATAGACGAGGCGCGCGGGGTCCCACGGCTCCCAGTCGGGGATGTCGACTAGGTGGAGACGGCCCGCCCGGAGCATGACCTTGAAGAAGCGCTCGGGCCGATCCTCACTCATCGCGCATGACCGGTCGGCGCGGCCGCGGGGAGGCCGGTGCTGCTCGCTGTGATGCCTCCGACCGGGGGATCGTCCCCGGGGAGCCCGTGCACATCCGTCCGCCTCCGGGATCGCCCGCGAGGGACCCTGACGCCGGCCGCAACGCGCCGAGGCATCGCGGTGCACGGGCCCTAGGCGGCGTCCGCCCGGCGGCCCGGCACGGCCGATCGCGCCCGCCGGACGCTCCTACTACACGTATACACGGAGAGGCGAGTCAAGTGCAATACTTTGACACGACGCCCCACGCGGGGGCGGGTCCCTCCCGCCCTGGGAGAGCGGGTTCCAGCACCAGCGGGGACAGCCGTGCCGCTCCAGGGCGGCGGCGGCAGCGGCGCCTCGAGGCCGTTGGCCCGGCCGTACCGGACGACGCCGCGGAAGGACCGGAGCGCCCGCCCCGCCGCTCCCAGTTGCGGGCGAGCCGGCGAAGCCAGGCCTGGACCCGCGAGGGGGTGCGGTGCGTCCTGAGGATGCGCCACTCCCTCGGCGCAGGGGCGAGCGCGGCGGGGCCCGCGCGGTGCGCGGGCCGTGCGCGGATGCGACCGCCCCCCGGGGGCGAACCGAGCCGGCGCGTCACGGGGCCGGTGGGAGATGCCCGGGCGAGGCGGCCGTGCGCGCCTCACGCCGGCCCGAGCGTGAGCAGCGCCGGATAGCTCGATCCGCTCTCGGGCATGGTCACGATCCGCAGCGCGCGCCTCGTGTGCGGCGGGAGATCCACGGTGGCGAGCACGCGCGGCCGGTTGGGGAGGACCGGCGGGACCTCGACGGGCGCGCCGTCCACGAGGAACGTGCCGCGGACCGGCCCGCCCTCGGCGTGGAGCACGAGCGCCGGTGCGGCGGGGTGGGCGGTTGCGTTCTCCAAGCGCACGTCGAACGTGTAGACCACCCCGTAGTTACCGCGGAGCGGGGTCCCCGACTCGCCCGCCGGCCGCAGCGCGTCGCCCGGGTCCCCGAGCACCATGAACGCGTCCGGGCCGTCGACCGCGTAGGAAAGCGCACGGTAGACCTCCGGGGCCCCGAAGACCCCGCGCTGGTGGACGCGGTCCTCAGGGGCGGACGCGACATCCACCCCGACCGACGCCGGCTCCCCGAACCGCCGCGCCGTGAGCACGAGGTCGAGGTCCGTGCCCTCGACGGGCGTGAGCTGGACCACCCCGCTGGCGATCGCGTGCGGGGGCAGGTCGTAGCTCGCCAGATCCGCGCGGCCGCCGGCCGGGATGTCCAGCCGGAACCGCGCGCGGTGCGCGTACTGCACGAGGAACGCGCGTGCCGCGTCGTGGCCGGCCCCGAGCTCGTCGCCCGACGGTCCCCCGCTGCCGACGGTGGCCCACACCACGGCTGGCGCCGCGGTCGGATTCTCCAGCGTCGCGGCGAGGCGCAGCGGTCGTCGGGGATCCCCGTTCTGGTGGTGGTACACCAGCCGCACGGGGGCGGCGGCGATCGCGACGCGGTACAGCGTGCCGCTCCCCGTGACGGTCTCCGGGTCGTTGCTCACCAGCAGGGCCTGCGCGTCCGTCCACGGCAGCGCGACGTTCGTGATCGTCACGGGCAGGGCGTATCCCAGGGGTGGCGCGTCGTCGGGTCCCCAGAGTTCGAAGGTGGCACCGGCGTCGACGCGGGAGGCGGGCGGGAGGGCGCTCAGCGGAGGCCACACGGCCGCGAGCGCGACCCTGGCCCGTTGCGCGCCGGGCAGCCGCGCACGCGCCGCCGCCACGAGGCCGCCGACGAGCGTCTCGACCGGGGCCGGGCTCCCCGTGACCTCGACGCGCAGCGAGGCGGGGACACCCGGGGGCGGGAGCGCTCCCCCCGCGGCGGCCGGGGTCAGCAGTGCGACCGCCAGCAGCAGCGCCGGCACTCGCCGGCTCATCGCTCAGGCCCCGGAGGGCGTCCTGTCGCCATCTCCTCTCCCCCTTCGAGTCGGGCCCGGGGTCACCCGGACCGCCTCCCGTGCCTCGCCATCCCCTGACGCGCGCAGCCGCGCCGCACACACCCGCGCGCTGCCCCCCCGGCCCTGTTACGGATCCGCCGCCGCGATCGTTCCACGAGCCGCACCCGCGCCGGGCGCCCGGCGCGTGCCCCCGGTGCGGACCCGCCCGGGGACGGGAACCCGCTATGGAATCTCCCGCGGCGGGCCCGGTCGCTCCACTCGACAGGCGCCACGCCCGCGTCGATACGGCGGCGAGACGGCCCATCCGGAACAGCCCGGCACACGGCGACGCCGCGTCCTGCGACGGCACCGTGCCCCATGCGCGGGGGCCGGCCGGGACCTGCGCCACGCCCACGCGCTTGGCCGCCTGTGCGCTCCTCGCGATCCGCTGCTATCATGGAGGGGTGGCCGCGGCGGACGCGCCGTGGCGGGCGGTCCGGCGGAGGTGAGCGATGCGACCTGTCTGCATGCTGGTCCTGTGCGCGGCGTTGATCCCGGCAGCGCACGCGCCGACGTGGGCGCAACCCCTCCCCCAGGTCCGGGTGCCCATTTTGGCCTCGGGGATCACCAGTGTGATCCAGGTGGTCGCCGACGCCCGGCACCTCGATCAGGCACACGGATTCCGTTTCAAGGTCTCCCCACCGTACGAGTCGCTCGACGCCTACTACGCCGATTTCCTCAAGGGCCAGTTCGACGTGGAGGGCGGGATCGTCGAGAGCTACGCGATCCGCTTCCTGCGCGGCGCCCCGATCCAGCTCGTCTCGACGCTCGTGGGCATGGGCGCCTCCGTGCTTGTGCGTGACCCGTCGATCACGACGGTCGGCGCGCTGCGCGGCCGGACGATCGCGGCGCCGATCACCTCCGGGCGGTACGCGTTCCTGCGGGGCCTCCTGCTCAAGTACTACGGGTTCGACATCGAGCGCGAGGCCAAGGTGATCAGCGTCCCCAACCCCGCGGCGAGCGTCACGTTCGTGCTGGCCGGGCGCGCCGACGCCGCCCTCTCGTGGGAGCCCGCGGTGAGCGCCGCCCTCATCAAAGCCCCCTCGCTGCGCGTCCTGCTGGACACGCGCATCGACTACCGCGCCCGCACCGGCCGCGACCTCTACCAGGTCGTGCTGGCCGCGCAGCGCGAGACCGTCCGCCGCGATCCGACGCTCCTCCGCCGGATCGTCGCGGCGTATCGGGATGCGGCGGAGTTCATGGAGTCGGCTCCCGAGGCCGCAGCGGGGATCGTGAGCCAGCGCCTGAACCTGCCGGCGCAAACGTTCCTCGACGGGCTGCGGTCGCGACGCGTCGCGTTCACCGTCCAGCCCGTAACCGATGCGATCGTCCACCGGGCGATCCTCGACGAGCTCCAGATACTCCGCGACCTGAACGTCGTCCCGGCCGCGGTGCCCGATGCGTTCTTCGCCCGCCTCTAACCGCGGCGCGGGCGCGTCCGACGCCGCCGCCTCGGGTCCCGCGCGGGCCCGCGTCGCCTCGGGCGGCGTGCGCCTGCCGGCGGGAAGCGTGCTGGGGACCCTCCGCGGCTGGCGGGAGACCCTCCTCGTGGTCGCGGCCCTCCTCGCGACCCTCCAGCTCGGCAGCCTCGTGGTGCCCAAGTACATCCTTCCCGACGTGCCGGCGATCGCGCAGGCGGCCCGGGAGGTCCTGGTGTCCGACGCCCGCGACATCGCCGCCACGCTCCTGCGCCTGACCGAGGGCGTCGCGGCGGCGTTTGCGCTCGGGTCGCTGCTCGGCGTGGCGATGGGAGCGGTGCCGGCGGTGGCCCGCTACGCCCGTCCGCTGCTCAACATCATGATGGCGGTCCCCGCGCTCAACTGGATCCTGTTCGCGATCCTCTGGTTCGGCTCGGCGGAAGTCCGCGTCTTCTTCGTGGTCGTGGTGATCTCGCTGCCGTTCTACGCGCTCAACGTCTACGAGGGGATCCGCGGGGTCCCCGCGGACCTGGTCGAGGCGGTCGAGGCATTCCGGCCCACCCGCACGCAGGCGATCCGGATCCTGCTGCTGCCGCACACCGTCCCCTACATCATTATGACCACCAGGTCCGTGCTGGGGTATGCCATACGCATCACGATCTTCGCCGAGCTGATCGGGACGGCGATCGGCATCGGGGCGCGGCTCAACGCCGCCCAGTCGCAGTTCCGGATCGACGCGGTGTTCGCGTGGACCGCGGTCCTCGTCGTGATCAACTTCGTCCTGCAGGCCGCGGTCGAGCGCCTCGATCGTCGGCTGCTCCGCTGGCGGCCGGAGCAGGCGCTGCGATGACCCCGGTCGAGCACGCGCCGACGCCCCGGCGGCGACAGGACCGGGAGCCCCGTCCCGAGCCGGATGCCGTCGTGTTGCACGACGTCTGGCGGGCGTGGGGCGGCGCCGTCGCGGTCGCGGGCCTCACGTTCGCGCTCCGGCCGGGCGAGATCGCGGCGTGCGTCGGCGTGACCGGGGCCGGAAAGTCCACGGCGCTGCGGATGGTCATGGGCGCGATCGTCCCCGACCGCGGAGAGATCAGGGTGCTGGGGCACGATCCGGCGAGGGACTTCGGGTTGCTCCGGGGCAAGATCGCCCCTGTCTTCCAGACCGACCGGCTCCTGCCGTGGCGGACGGCCCTCGAAAACGCCGCGTTGGGCCTCGAGATCCTCGGCGTCCCCGCGGAGGAACGGCGTCGACGCGCGCAGGCGTGGCTGGAGCGCCTCGGCCTGACCGCCGCCGCGTCGAAGCTGCCGCACGAGCTGTCCGGTGGGATGCGGCAGCGCGTCAGCCTGGCGCGGGCGTTCGCGCTCGACCCGCAGCTGCTGCTCCTGGACGAGGCGTTCAGCCACCTCGACGAGGTCACCGCGGCGGGCGTGCGCGCGGACTTCCTGTCGCTGGCGCGGCCGCTCGGCACCACCTGCCTGCTCGTGACCCACAGCGTGGCCGAGGCGGTGGAGGTCGCCGACCGCATCCTGGTGTTTGGTCGGCCGGCCCGGGTCGTCGCCGAGGTCCGGGTGGCGGCGCCCGTCCGCGCCGACCCGGTGGCCCAGGACCGCGTCCGGCGGGAAGTGCTCGCGCACCTCCAAGGCGCGATGGCCGGGTAGCGGGAAGGGAGCGAGATCGAGGACCGGCAAGGTGCCCCCGGCCGTCTCCGCGGACGAGCGAGCGCGTGGCCTGCGCGGGCGTGCGCGCACGCCCGCTGCGGGGCGGAGCCCACAGGGGCGGCCGGCACGCCGCGGGCGCCGGCCCACGGCGAGCAGGACCCCGGAGGCCGCGCCGCCGAACACCGAGCATGGCGGAACGCCATTCGCAGATCGGAACACGCCCGGCGGCGCGCCGGTGCGGCTCCCATCCTGCCGTACGAGGAGGCGACCGGTGGACCTGCAGCACATGCGCGTGGAGCGGCCCGAGGACGGCCTCGTCGAGCTGATCATCGACCGTCCGGAGAAGTTGAACACCTTGACGGTGCGCATGCGTCGCCAGGTCGCATCGCTGTTCGCGGCGTGGGCGGAGGATCCGACCGTCCGCGTCGTCGTCGTCCGCGGGGCCGGGGAACGGGCGTTCAGCGCCGGCGGAGACGTGGAGGAGTTCTTGCGGCTGGCCCCCCACGAGCTCGTGGCGTGGGGGGAGAGCCTGGGCGCGCCCGAACGCTTCCCCGGCGCGGTCATCGCGGCGATCGACGGGTACTGCCTCGGCGCGGGGCTCGAGCTGGCGCTGGCGTGCGACTTCCGCGTCGCGACGACGCGGGCCGAGTTCGGCCTCCCCGAGGTCCGCCTGGGGATGATGCCGGGCAGTGGCGGGACGCAGCGTGTCCTGCGCTCGCTCGGGATCAGCCGCACGAAGGCCCTGGTGCTCAGCGGGCGCAGGATCGGCGCGGAGGTCGCGGAGCGGTGGGGGCTCGTCTCGCAGGTGGTCGAGCCGCCGGAGCTGCTGCCGACGGTCTACGGGCTCGCCCGGGAGTTGCGCGGGTTCTCCCCCCTGTCGTTCCGGGTGCTCAAGGAGACGATCAACCGCGGGCTGGATGCGTCCCTGGACGCGTCGATCGATCTCGAACGCCGCGCGTACACGTACCTGTGCGGGACCGAGGACTACCGCGAGGGGGTGCGGGCCTTCCTGGAGAGGCGGGCGCCGCGCTTCACCGGCCGGTGAGGCCGCGGATGACGGAGACCCGCGCGGCGCCCCGCTGGGTGGGCCGGCCCCTCAAGCGGGTCGAAGATCCGAGGCTACTCCGCGGCCGCGGGCAGTTCATCGAGGACCTGGCGCCCCTTCCCCACATCCACCACGCCGCCCTCCTCCGGAGCCCACACGCCCACGCCCGGATCGTGCACCTCGACACCGCGGCGGCGCGGACCGGCCGCGGCGTGGTGGCGGTCCTCACCGGCCGCGATATCGTCGCCTCGCTCTCGCCGTTGCCGGTCGGCGTGCCGAGGGTGTCCCAGGGTTAGTTGAAATTCGAGCAAGCAACACCCGGCGCATCAGTACGCCACCTGTAGTCTGTTCTCCTTCCGAAATCTGGCAACCATGGGTGTCCGC